>JBKQIR010000354.1:0-12199 GCA_052148275.1 Solirubrobacteraceae bacterium | reverse complement strand
GCCGGCTGGTGGCACATCACGCTGCGTGAGAGCCCAGAGACGGACGCCCCACCATCAGCGGCCCAGCCATGTGCGACCAGAGACGAGGCTGCCTGCAACCAACCTGATTTAGATAGAGATCCCATTTGCGCTAAATCGCACCTATCGCGCCGGGCGCCGCAGCGTGACAACGGATGGCACTTGCCTTCGCGAGGCAGGCCCTTCGAGCCTCCTCGAGAGCATCACGACGGCCAAGGGACCAAGCCGCTCGCCTTCTACGGCACGGCCCCGAGCTTCGATGACTCCCTAGTCGGCTTGTTTCGGCAGGGCGGCCGCATCCACGGCATGGTATTCGACTCGATCCAGTATGCAGAGTTGCGCGAGCGTCTCGCGACGCCGCTCATGAATACTCCGCCAACTCGCCTCGACGATGCTCTGCGGCGTGCGGACCTTGGCCAGGGCAAGTGCATCTTCGTGCCGGACTCAGCTACTGCTACCCCGGTCCGGCTGGGCTCGGAGCCGCCGGACTGGCCGTCTATAAGACGATTCTCGAGCTCGCTCGATCGGACCAAATCCGGCGCGCCGATCTACGGTTTCGCGCGGGCACGCGAAGAGATCAACGATCCTGAGGATCTTGTCGAAGTGAACCAGCTAGAGACGGAGGTGGAGCGGGCTTGGGAGCGGACCGTGGCGCTGAACTGCAACTGCAGCTACGGATACGAGGTGCAACCATCAGAGGCACACTCCCGGTTCGGTCGTCTGCTTGTAGGCGCGATGGCCGACCGAGAGCTGGCGGATGATTTCGTCCGTCGGCTCGGGAACCTCAAGATAGATGGCTTCCGGCGATTCACCAGCGAGCACCGAGAGCAACTCGAGCGGTGGGGGACGGCGGGCGATAGTCGCGCTTATCACCGCACAATGTCAGATCTGACCAAGGTCCTTGCGAAGGAGTCCGGCGCCGCATCCGACGGAAAGTCGGGTTCGCTGACATGCTCGTCGCTATGCAAGTGCCATTCGTCGTAGTAGGCGCCAGCGGGCTCGCCGCCGATCTTGGAGCTCATGCGCTTGTTGCCACCGCAACCGGTGGCCAGGCGATGCTTGGTCTATCCCACTTGGTGGTGCCCGGCGGTAAACGGCAAAGTAACTATTCAGGTCTGATGTGCGCCGTGGGTGGTCGTCCGGATCGCGCGTTTGGGCCGGAGTTGGCCTCACGGTGCTTTGGGATAGTTGCCTTTGAGGACTGAGAGCAGGTTGCGGAGGTATGTTTCAGGTCCAAGGTCTTGGATCAGTTTCGTGTTCGCGGCGATCCATCGCTCTTCGCTGAGTAGTAGTTCGTGGGGCGTCGCTAAGACAGGATCGATGTTGATCGCGTAGAACGCGTTTGCGATGAGCGCGGTCACGTCGGCGGGCGTCCAGTCGGTGTGCATCGTTGCTTGTGTTCCTTGGGTTGCCTAGGCGCCGAGCCAGCGCCGGTAGGCGGCGATCAGGCGTGTAGTGGCTGGGTCGGCGTGGACGTCGATGTCGAGGAGTGCGATCTCGTATCGGCAGCCGGCTCGTTGACAGGTAGCGATCAGTTCGCGGCGGCCGTTGCCTTGGTCGACATGGAGCACCTGGACCTCCTCGCCGAGGATCGTTGCGCGGCATGGAAAGGTGGCGTCTTCGTCGAACGCTGCCTCAAAGGCGGTGAGCTGCTCGTCCTCGTCATAGCAGTCGACTGTAATCTCGTCGATCAGGGCATCGAGGTCTGGGTCGGCTCGGCGGGTTGGGGTCATGGTTCTCCTGTGTCGTGGGTGCTAGGCGGCTGGGTTGAGGCGGTCAAGTGCAAGCGGTGGGCAGCGGATCTCGCCGCTCGTGAAGCGTCCGATCGGGCGATGCACGCACACGAGGGCGCTGTCGTGCTCGAGCGCGAGGATCACGCCGCGGACGCCGTGCAGGTATTGGGGGCGGGCGTGGTGGTTGATCTGCACGCGGTCGCCGACGCTGAGCATCGCCAGCGCTTTGTGGGAGTTGACGGTGTGCAGCAGCTCATAGCGTGCGCGGACTGCCGCTCCGATCGCGACCAGGTGCGCGTCGAGCACGCCGGCGGCGATCTGGTCAAGCAGCAGCCGCTCCGGCGCGAGCGGCGGGCTGACTGGCGTCGGTGTTGGCGGCAGGACGGGCGGCGTGCGACGCGCGTTTGGGCGGGAGCGTTTGCTCATCGCCATAGAAGGATCGCTGTTGGTGCGGACCGAACCGATCAGGCCGGCGCTGGTGGAGGCATCCAGGGTTGGCCGGCGGTGAGCTGCTGCAGGATCGCGAGCGGGGATATGCCGTGCTTGCGTGCAGTTTGGAGGTAGCTGCGGATCGTGAGATAGCGTTGCGCGCCGGTGTCGGTGCGCCAGCAGCCGGAGATCTTGAGCTGCAGCTTGGCCATGCGGATGTCCTGCTCGGCCAGATTGTTGGTGAACGGCACCTCGAAGTCGTGCGCGAAGCGCAGCGCGTCATGCTCGACGGCGTCCAGGCGCAAGAGAAGGTTCTCGGCTTTGGTGCGTTTGGTTCTGGCGGGCGGTGGCGGCCAGGTCCGGGTGCTGCTCGAAGCCTGAGGCGATCACGGCGCGGTAGCGGCGGTGGATCGCGGCAAGCGTCTTGTCCTTGAGCGCGCTCGCGCCGCGCGCCTTGGCCTGCTCGACGCTCTGCGGAGTGTCGCTGAACAGCGCACTCATCTCAGCAGCCCACTGGTGGCCATGTTCGTGCACCGTTCGGAGCTCACGGAGATGGTGCGCGCCGCAGAGCGCGTGCATCGCCAGATCGTAGGCGCAGTAGGGCTTCCAGCCATCATGCACCGCAGTCCCGCGAAAGTCGGGCAGCACGCCGGCGTCGTCCATCGCGTCGGTCCCGCGCCGCTGGTGTGCGGTGTAGCGCGTCAGCATCGTGGTCGAGGCGGAGTGGATCCACCCCAGCCGCCCGGCGATCCGCGCGCCGGTCTTCATCGAAATGGCAGACCGGCGCGCCGGCCAGCAGCGCGCGTAGCTGCTCGTCGAACTCGGTGAGCCCCGTGGCGGTCTGATCGACCCATCCTTTCAGGGTGCCGGTCGAGACCTCCACCCCGGCGAGATCTCCGATCAACCGTGTCGCGCGCTCGCAACCAACGCCTCCGCTGCTCATAGCTCGGCCGCTCTGCATCCCGGCTTGCATCCGACATAAATGCAAACTTCCCTGCAGAACCCAAAACTCTTTCCGACAGAATGAAGGCTTCGCTTGGCCCCACCGTGACAGCTTGAAGTGGCCATCCACGAGGCGGCGCTCGAGCTGTTGAAGGAGGCCGGCTACGACAGACTATCGATGGCGCGATCGCCGCCCGAGGACGGTGGCCGTCGTTGGTCCGCGCCAGAAGCACCGGCGCGCGCGAGCGTCGCGACACTGTTGCTTTCGATCGACGCGCTCATGGCGAGCCGTGCAAGTGCACATGCAATGCAGGCTGGTCGAAATGCGCCGAGCTCTCCTCGGGTGAGGCGACGGAGCGGAGGCCGCCAGCCATCGCTCCGCGGCCGGGACGGCCGCGGGTTCCCGTGTGGGTGGGCTGTTGGGCTTTGCTGCTTGACGCCGTTGAGCAGTCAGGCTGGCGGTCTGGCCGCTCGTCCGCTAGGAACAGCGACGCCGCTGATTACTTGTGGTGGTTGCGTGCGGGTTCCAGACCTGGCGTGAGGGTGTGCCTTAGTCCATCGTTGTCGTTGTTGTTGCTCGCCGGGCTGGGCCTGTTCGGCTGCGGCTGCCGCGCGGGCGGCGCCGGTTCCGGTGCAGGCGAGTGCGCGTCGTGCGCAGGTGCCGAGCTTTGTGTGCGCGGGGGTGTTCTCAAGCCATGCTCGCGCTGAGGCGTTGGTGATGGTGGCGTCGGCATCCTGCGCCAGGCGGCGGAGGAGGTCGACGAGTTGTGCGAGTGGGAGCGGCTGTGATCCGAGCTGTGCGAGGATGGTCTCGATGAGCTGCTGGGTCTCGTAGGCGTGTAGCGGGCCGGTAGCTGCGACGGCGTCCAGTGGCTCGGCCCAGCGGTCGGGCCGAGCGTCGGGGTGCTGCATCTCGAGCGCGACCACACTGGCTAGGGTTTGCATGTCGATCCGGCGGGTTGTGATTGCCTCGATCAGCACGTCGGCCGCTGCGAGGCGGTTAGCGGGCGTTGATCCGAGGGCCGTCGCCAGGAGCTCTGTTGCGTGTGGGCCGAACGGCTCGTCGGCGAGCAGCAGCGGCTCAAGCGCGACTCTGAGGTCCTCCAGCTGCGCTTGGGTTATCCAGGGGTGGACATGCAGGCGGTGCAGGATGAGTGCGCTTGCGTAGTAGGGCTCGCGGTTGGCCGGCCACACGAGTTGCAGCCAGCGTCGTATCGCGGAGTCTCCGGGGTAGGTGTCCGCGGGCGCGCTCGATGTCAGACAGGTGATCGGGCTGAGATGTTTCGGGCTGTCCGCGCCGATCGGGTTGAGAGGGTTGCTGGAGGGCCAACCGGGAGCATCAACTTGAGGGGCTCTCGGGGATCGCAGAACCCGCACCGCGTCCCACGCGGCGGGAAGCGAGGCGTGGCCGGCGTTCGGTGTGAGTGGCTCTCCGAGGGCGGCACAGACGACGAGCGCAGCTTCCCCCGGCAACCGGCGCAGCTCCACAAGCGCATCGTCAGCTCCCTCGGCGCCGAGGCGCAGAATCGCCTGCGCGAGGTCTTGGTCATCGATGCTCGCGTTGTTGGAGAGCCGTTCGGTGAGCGCGAGTGGGTCGATCCAGCCACCGCGGTGAGTTGGCGCTGAGAGCAGCGGCCCTGCGTGTCTCCTTTCGGCGCGGATCGCCAGAGCGCCAAGCCGTTGCGTGATCGCGCCGTGCGGTCCCGGGCCGGTCCACAGGGGTTTCCAGGCCTCGTTGACGCGGCCGCGCCGCCACAGCCGCTCTCCGGCAAGCCAGTGGTAGGCGAGGATCGACAGCGCGGCTCGGGCCGTGCCGCGGGGTCCGCTCTCGGCGACCTTGCGCGCGCGGCGCTGCAGCGGCCGCAGCAGACCTTCGCTGATGGGCCGGTCGCAGAAACGAGCGACACCGTCGCACCAGCGTTCGAGCTCGACGGGGTCATCCTGGCGCTCGAGCACGATCGCGGTCAACTCGAGCAGCTCGGAGAGGTCTCCGACCGGCGTCACGCGCTCGCTGTCGCGCAGACGAGGGATTGCGGTGGCGTCGACACCGATCGCGACCGGGACCGGAACGACCACGACCGGCGATTGGGCGGGAGCTGTTCTGCCCAGGGCTCGGGCGCGGCCACGGACAGCCGGGTCGACCAGGTCGACAATCGTGGACAGCCGCGTGCGGTCGGCATCGCCGAGCGCCCCGGGGTGGGACTCGGTGATGGCGAGGGCTGCGTCCTGAACGGTTTCGGAGCGGTGGCCGAGCGCATTGAGCGCGGCTGCGATGCCGTCGCTGGCAAGCGCGGGGCTCGCGGCAACGACCTCGCCGGCCAAGTCGACCGCTGCGTGCGCGGTGGGCGCCGGTAGGCTGACCAGATCGGCGGGGAAGTGCTCGAGAAACGCACGCCCGTCGAGCCTCCCCGCGCGCTGCAGGCGCTTGAGGCAGCGCACGGCGAGAGCGACCGCGGGCTTGGCGGGGTGCTCGAGCAGCCGCAGGTAGACGTCCTCTCGCTGCGCGAGCTCATCGACGGTCGGCTTCAGCCGCCCATGGAAGGTTCCGAACTCGCGAGCGGTCCGCACCTGTATCACGGGGCGCAAACCAGCGAGCACCGCGTCGAGCAGCCGGTCACGGACGAGCAGCCCTTCGCGTTCGAGCCTCAGCAGCGTGGGTTCCCACACATCCCATTCGCTCGGAAGGCCGCAGTCGCGGAAGCCGAGGCCGTCGACCTCGAATATACGGCAGACGTCATCGCGCAGGAGTACTGGGTCCTCGATCAGGCCGCGATACACGTCGCGATCCTTGGGATACGGCGAGACGAGGTAGCCGACGGCTCGCGCCATCCTCGCTGGGTAGTCGAGATCCGCTGGAGACACGCAGGCACCCGCGTTGATCATGCTGCGCAGCACAGGCCAGGTCACCCGCTCCGGGTACCGCGCCAGCCACGCCTCTCGCCACGTGTATGACCGCTGCAGCAACGCCCCCTCGACCCACTCCTGCGGCACTGGCGTCGGGTCGATGTCGGAGGGTCCGACGCACAGCCGAAGCACCCCACACGCCTGAACCTGCGCACGGCGTCGATCGGTTGCCGTGCCGTAATCGCGCTCCTCGCGCGTCAGAGCAACCCGCCTGGCCAGCGCGTCCGCCGCACGCGACACGCTCGATCGCGCGGCGTCATCCAGCGCGCGGCAGAGATCAAGCACGCGGGCGCTTTCACCCTCGATCACAGCCTGCTCGATCGCGTCCCGGTCAGCGCCACGCACAGCATCTACTATCGGCGCATCATCGAGGAATTCTTACTGCGCTATCCCGAGCCGTCCCGCTTCAGCGATGCGGAAGCGGTGTTCGCGACCACCGATCCCGGTCTCTTCTTCGACGGCTTCACCGAGCATCCGGCCGTCGCGGCGCGCGGAATGCTCGCGATCGCCGAGATCGCGCGGGCACGGTTTCACCCGCAGATGAGCTCCGGAGCGCTGCACGCTGTCGCTGACCCCGTCCTCACCGCCGAACCGGGGCGGCTGAGGTTCGAATCGTTCTCGCGCTGCTGCGGCGTCCACGCCCGGCTCGATCTGCTCGACGGGGGGCTCGACGTCCGGGCGCTCTCGCCCGGCACCACCAACGTCGACTTCGGCGAGAGCGCCTGCCACGCACTCGCCGGCATCACCCGCCGCGACCCGTTGCGACTGACGGTCGGCACCAACGCCGTCCAACTGAGCACGCCGAACCACGACGTCCTCGAACGGCGCGTGCCGCTCCCAGAGCGGTGGCTGAAGGGATTCGGCGAGGTACAAGTCGCGACGCCTCACGGCGAACCGACATTACGGCTCGACGGCATCGCCGCGACCCGGTTCCTCAGCGACCTGCCGCGCGGCACAGCAGGCCGGATCACCGCCTGGGTTCTGCCATCCCCCCAGGGGGCGCGGCTCGCCACCCACCGAGTGCCTGGCGCGATTGCCTTGACCGGTCCCGCGCGTCTCCAAGCCCTCCGTCCGCTGGCGCCGCTCACGCGGTCGCTGCGGGCATACGCTACGACCACCGACCAGCCAACCGCAACAGCCTGGGTCATCGATCTCGACGAAGCCCGCGTCACCCTGACCCTCAGTCCCGCCATCGACCGTGGCTTCTCAGGAGAAGGCGGTCTTCTGGTTGATCTCGCCTCCCCACAAGCAGCACCCAATGCGGCCAGCCTTCGCCGACAGCTCGCGGACCACATCCCATTCACCCTCGAAACCTGCACCGCTACTGGACTCTCACAGCCCGCCGCTCGCGCCGCACTCACCTGGCTCGGCATGCACGGCCAGCTCGGCCACGACGTCAGCGACGGGACCTTCTTCTGGCGCCGGCTTCCATATCCCTCCGACGCGCTCGCCAAAGACCCACCCCGACTGCGCGACGCGCGCCAACTCCTCTCAACCGGCGCGATCCACCCAGTCGCTGACCACAGCTACCGCGTGCTCAGCAAAGACAATGAGTATCGCATCACCCTCGGAGCTAGCGAGAGTCGCTGCACCTGCCCCTGGATCGCCAAATATGGAACCTCCCGCGGGCCATGCAAGCACATCCTCGCCTGCGTCATGCACGTCCACATGACTCCGTTCCCAGCCGCCGCCACAAGCATCACGCGCTAAGGCATCTGAGCACCGACCGACACGAGCCTCGCCACCACACACGGCGTGTACACCGGCCCGGGCAGATACGCGTTCTCGCCCCACTGAACGAGCGCGCGCCAAGCCACAGCCCGGTGGAGTAGCGGCATCGCCGCCACATCCTCCTCGGTCAGATAGTTCTCCGACTGACCCTCGACATCGAGCGCCCACGAGATGCCGCCGGCTTCTCGACGAGCAGCCACCATACGAACGGCGACGCGGCTGCTCACCATCGCTGCTTGCGAGCACAAGCAAGCGCCAGACGGGTCAATCGGCGGCCCGCCAACGCTCGACAGCGCCATTCGCAGCGAACGCTTGCTGCCGCAATCACGCATCACCGCAAGGCGGCAGGACGCGCTCGACCAACCCGCGCTCGCCCGTGTGGGCTTTCCTCAACTGAGCAACAGGCATCCGGATGTCGGCGGGAGTCTTTCTCGGGAACCGGTTCGGGAATGGGTTCACGATCACTCTGGAGATCCACCCGTACCGTCGATACGGTCCTCTACCGGTGACCAGCCAGTAGACGAATGCGCCCACTCCGGCTAGGCCGGCTATTACACCGGAACACTGAGCACGATCACGGCAACGACCATCGCTGTCGTCTTGTCTTACTGGAGACCAGCGGGGCGACCTCAACAGATCTCTGAAAAGGGTGCTCCAACCGTACGCTAAGGCCAGCGCTCGCCAAGGCGGCACCTGCCTCTTGTTGAGCGACCGGCGAAGAGATCGGCCGGCTGTTGCCGCAAGCGTCACGAGGGGGCCGTCTTGACGACGTCGAGTCTATCTAGATAGACTTAGCTGGTGGTTCGTGATCGTGAGTTCTCCAAACAGACGCTGTTGGTCCTCGCGACGCTGTGCGCCCGACCCCAGGGGTGGCGTCACGGCTACGACATCGCACGCGAGACCGGGCTGAAATCGGGCACGCTGTATCCGATCCTGATGCGCCTGGCTGACCGTGGCTCGCTCGAAGCCTGCTGGGAGGAGGAGCAGCCAGTCGGCCGCCCGCGCCGACATCTGTACCGGCTGACGAGCGACGGACTCGCCCGGGGCACGGCGGCGCTCGCTGAGGCGCCGGCCGCGGTAGGCATGGCTGAACGGCAGCGGCGAGCGGTCGCCGGAATCGCCCGCTCGGGGGCGTGATGGACAGGCGCAACCGCGCCATCGCGTGGTTGGCGCGATGCTCGGTTCGGGTCGTGCCGGCCGAGCGCCGTGAATGGGCGCAGGCCGTCTGGGCCGAGGCAGGCGAGGTGCCGGCCCGCGCGCGGCTTTTCTGGGTGGCAGGCGGGTTGTGGCTCGTGGCCAAGGAGGCAGGCATGGTCCGGAGGATCGGGTACTGGCTGGGCGTGGCCGCGTTGGCGGTCGCGGCGGCCGTCGTGATATCGCTCGTGTGGCGGGGCGCGCCGGTTGCTCCAGGCTTCCGGTCGGTGTCGTTGCGCGCAATCAGCACCGGCGCCGCCGGGGTGTACGTCGATCCGCGCACCACCGGGGAGTACAGGTCGCTGGCGATCGCAACGGTGCTCCTGTTGGCGGCGCTGCCGTGGGTGGCCCGTCGACGCGGTGTCTTCGGCCCCGTCAGCGACAACGCGACGGCGCGTATGGTGCGGGTGGGCGGCTGCGCGGCGATCTGCGTCCTGGTGCTCGTCCTTGCCCGCCTCGCGCAGACCCTCGGCGAGAACCTTGGCACGCGACCCTCCTCGCCGGAAGGGGCGATTCGAATGGGCGTGATTACCGCGTACCTGGCGGCGACCTGTGCCGTCACGGCACTGCGCTGGTGTCCTCGAGGGGCGACGCGCCTCGGGGAGGAGGAGCGGACCGTGATCGCGGCAGTTGCCATTTTTGTCGGCTTTGGGCTGCTCTTGGTCGATCCGGCCTGGTGGCTGATCACCGCCTACGCGGCCGGATTCCTGCTCGTCACGGCGCGCGGGTCGAGGCTCGCCCCGGCGACGCTGGCATTCGGCGCCGGGGGCGGCGTGGCTGTCGCCCTCATCTGGTACCTGGCCGCGTCGACGGAACGACATTTTCTGGAGTCGAACCCGTGGCTCGTGCCTGTCGTTTTCGTGATGGCATTCGCGACGCCGGCCGCAGCGGGCGCCGCGGCGGCACGGCGCATCCCCGAACGAGACGACCCGCAGGCGCTGAGGCGCGAATGCTTCCGGCAGAGCGTTACCGCCGGAATGCTGACGGGCGCCACCGCCTCACTGCTGATCACCATCTCGGTCCTCGGCACCATGGTCGTGGACCATCTCCAGTTCAACCCCCACAGCACCGGGGTGTATCTCGCCGTGCTTCTCCTCGGCCCGCTGCTCGGCACAATCATGGGCACCATCAGCGGCTTCGTCGTGTCCGAGCGTCGCTCTCCGCCACGACCAGAAGGTTGGCCCGTCCAGACGCCAGCGCCCGCCCCCCCAACGATCTGATTCGTTGACGGGTTGCGGTCCGGGACTCTGTATCCGGTGCTGGTTCGCTCGGTTGATCGTGGACTGCTCGAGGCGTGCTGGGAGGACGAGCGGCCGGCAGGCCGGCCTCGCCGGCACCGTACCGCCTTACCCCTGACGGGCTCGCCGCGGCCCGTGCGGCGCTGAGCGAAGCGCGATCACAAGCGACGGCGTCTTGGGGTCGCGGTCGTCCGGCGGCCAATGCGGGCGAGGGCGGGGTGATGGGATTGTTCGCGCGAACCCTGACGCGATCAGCGTGGCTGCTGGCGCCCTGCCCGCGCGGAGTGGCTTGGTCGGCTACCTGGTCGTGCTCGCGGTGATGACCCGCCACGCGGCGCTGTAGCACGCTATTGCGTTCACCTGTGGAGCGTGCCGCTGGGATGCTGGGGCTCGGTCGTGCGGGCGCTACCCCGGCTGACGAGCTTCGCGGTGACAGACTCGCGGCCCGAGACACGCCCGCGGACGGCATGATTCCCGCCCGGCGGGGCGCCTCGGCCGCGGTATGCCCACGGCGACGGCGGTCCGGCTACTGGCCGCGCTCACAACGCTCACGTTCGCAGCTTCTCCTCAGATAGATGGTGCAGCGAGCGCTTGCTCGATTCCAGCAAGCGCTGAGCTGCTCTCCAGCCGTCGAGGCGAGGTAGTCGATCACGATCGCCGTGCCGCCGGTCCGAGCGACGTGGCGAAGCTTCTGACTCGGCTCCAGCTTGCGGCCACTGACATCGACCGCGTCGCGCGCTGGCTTTCACTCGCGCGCTGGGTTCAGCGCCCATCTCGAGGAACGACGCACAGCGTGCCGCCCTCCTCCTGACGGTGGCGATGCGCCCGAGGCGGCGGATCGCCGGTCACTCGTGCGCTCCAGAGCCAGTCAGTGTGAGAGCGCTAGAGGGGTGAATGTACTCACGTCCTGCTCACGCGAAGGTAGTTGATCCGCATCAGCTCGATTACGTCGCGGACGTCGGCCTGATCCTCGATCCCCCGCGCAGCCGGACCTTCGCGACCTGGGAAGACCGGGTGATGGCTGATGCGGCCTTGTTCGAACAACTGCGCCCAAACTGGTTTCGGAAACGCAAAGTGCGCGGCGCGATCACCGTGCAAATGGCCGATCTCGCGCCCGGTGACGCGGAAAGCCCACTCGCCCCGTCGCCCGAAGCCCGCCTCCACCCCCGGCCACGACGTGACCTCTTCGGTGATCTGCTCACTCGCTGTCAGTGGTTGGGTCTCCGTCATTACCGCTCCTTGGAAGTCGTGATGCTCATCGCAGCAATGATCCATCGCAACGCGCCCGGTTCCCAGTGGCAATTGGTCCTAGGACCGTCGACGGATGGGCACGCTGACGGGTTACGAGCTACGCGGCGCCGAGAAAGATACGCGTGCCGCAGGTCCTCCACCCCTACACGACTGGTCCGGTCAACGGGACGGTCACGCTGCTGGTCGCGACCCGGCAGGCGATCCAAGGCGATTAAGCCCGGTTTCGCACACGAGCGAGCGCCAGAGCGAGGCCGATGCGTCCTTCGAGTCGACCGCAGCCGCGCCAGCAAGTGGCGATCGTTAACCTCCGCGCGGACCGGGTCCGACCGGGGGGACTGCCACGTCGCCATAGGCATAGTCGCGCTCGCCGGGCAGCGGGCGTGAAAGCGCTCGTCGCGCTCCCGACCTATCGCCGGCGCGGTCCGCGGGAAGTCCGTGACCGCGTTCGCGCTCAATGAACGCGGGCCCGCAGTCAAGTCCACGTCCGTGATGTTGCCATCCTTCTGACGACGTGTTGTGGTGAATAAGCACCTGGTGTGTCAAGCGCGCGAGCAAGGTCACTCTTGCGTCGGGGTCACTCGCCGGATCACCTCATTAATTTCCTCGCGGACCCTTAGTCCACCGCGTCGTCGCGTAGAGGTTCACGGGGTGTCGCAAGAGTCGAGGAGGGTTCCTGCGTGACGCACGGAATCTTGCGTTTGTGGCGGATGCAAGCCCAGATGCGCTACGGCCGAGCTGTGAGGAGCTGGCGGGGCTGGT
>JBKQIR010000353.1:0-15447 GCA_052148275.1 Solirubrobacteraceae bacterium | reverse complement strand
ACCAGCCCCGCCAGCTCCTCACAGCTCGGCCGTAGCGCATCTGGGCTTGCATCCGCCACAAACGCAAGATTCCGTGCGTCACGCAGGAACCCTCCTCGACTCTTGCGACACCCCGTGAACCTCTACGGTGCCGGCGGGGTACCCCCAGCTCAGCTCGGGACAGATGCTTGTGAGGTACTGGGCTCCAGGCGTGAGCGACCCGACCAACGTGAACCTGAGGGTCAAGGCCACCGCCAAGCCGCAGTGCGCGAACCCATGCCCGTCCGGTGAGCTGTCCGGCAAGAACGCGGTGAAATTGAAGGTCAACCCGTACGTCATCTACGAGCGCACCGCCAGGCTGCCGCAGAAAGAGGTCGAGGAACTGGCGAACTGGGGCGCGGACAAGGGTCTCTTTACCCCCGTTGTGAGCGCGACAAAGGGATCCGTGCTTTTCGCTCTCGGGGTTTTGGAGGGAGCGGAGGTCGCGGCTGAGACCGCGGTCAAGGCCTTGGCGGCCGCCGAGGCCGCTGAACCAATCGTTGCCGTCGGGGAGTTCCTGCACCTCGCGGCCGAGGACGAAGATCGCCTTGGATACATCGCAATGCTGCTCAACGCGCTCAACGTCAGCCCGATCGGCATTGGCGACCCTCCGTTCGAAGCGCAGGTTGAAGGTGGTCTGAGCGACACATTCGAGTACGACCTCGCTAGCTTCGGCTCAGTTGCCGGGCCGTTCAAGCTCAATGCCTCAGGAGCACTTTGGGATTTCGCACACACGCTCGGCGAGTACGCGCAGCACGAGGACACGAGGTCGGCGCTCGACGACACGTCGATCAAGCTCAAGATCTACGAGGTGTCTCATTGCGACCCGATTGACGGCAATGATTACCAGTGCGGCCCGGGCTACGGCAACGAAGTTGGCAGCGACCAGGTGCTCAACCCAGGCATCCAGCCGGAGCTGTATTTCCAGCTCCAGTGGACGTTCGGCCACCTGGGGGCCTACATCAGCGACTTCACGATCCCCTATGACGCGATCGCCTGGGACGAGACGCAACCTGAGTTCGGTGGCCTCCTAGGCGTCAAATGACCGTTCGGGCCGCGACGGAGGCGTGCGGTGCCGCCGGCGATCCCGGCCGGCGGCACGGCTGAGCCTGATCGACGAGGCGCGGCGGACGGTCGAGCGAACGATCGACCTCGCCCCGAGCGACGACCACCGCTACTTGCGCGTGGCCTCGATCCTACTCACGAGCGGGGTCGCAAGGGCGCGGCCCTGAGCGTCCTGAGCCGTGCCCGCAGCGCGCGCGCAACTCGGGATCGACCTGCTGACGCCGCTCGTCGCGGCCCCGGGACCCAAGCCCTCGTCGACGCGTCGTTAGCCTCGTCCGCTCCAAGCAGTCCCGAGGTGCCGCCTTTCGGCGCGTCGTAGTCGCCGCGAACATCAGTGCGCGCAGGTGAAACTGTCGACTATCAACGTCACTGATTTCGGCTCTTGCTGTTTCGTGCAAACGTTGGCGGCGCACGCAGGCTGCCCCGCTCGCTGCAGATCATCACCCGAAGCCTCAGGATCCGCGCACGGCTGCGCGTCGGATCGCGCGGTCGACTGCTCAACGTGTGGCATGGGACGACTACCGAAGCGCGCGGAGATCGCCCGGACCCGCGGTCCTCACCTCGCGTCTTGAGCGTCGCTCTCCGGCGGTGAGGTCGTGGCGCTCCTTGCCGGCGAGCCGGCTGTGGGAGTAGCGCTGCTGACACTGCGCCCGAATGTCTGGAGCCAGGGCCCGTCGGCATGCTCGACGAGCTATACGCCCTGCCCGCGGAGCGCGGGCACGGGATCGGCACAGTTCTGCCGAAGGCAGCCGAGGTGCTGTGCCGCCAACGCGGCGGCAAGCTACGCGAGATCAACGTCGATGGCGAGGACCCCCGACGCTCGCGGATTCTATGAGCGCAACGGCTACTCCAACCACGACCCGGGCCATAGTCAGCGACAACTCTTCTACCACCACGATCTCGCGCCGGCGAACTAGCCGCTCGCGGAGACAGCCTGCTTCCCTGCGTGGCCGCCGCACGCACACCCAATCGGTTTGCCCGCCCTGCGCGGAATGCGCGAGCGCACGGACGAGCGTTTTCGTGATCCAAGAGCTTCAAGCCGGACAAGCGCTTCGGCGACGTCCGGATCGTGTGCGCCGGCGGCGGTTGACGGATCGCTTCCCGATGGACGCACCGGTCAGCCGGCAGACCGGGCTGACGATCGCCTTGGCGTGAAGGCGATCGTCGACTCGTTCGAGCCGGGGCGGCGCAGTCGTCGGAGGAGTGGCTTGAGAGCACACTCATGCTTGCTGCGCTCCAGCAAGCACTTGGGAGAGATGCGACGACCTCGAGACGGAAGTCGACGTCGTTGCAAATGGCGCGAACCAACGGTCCCGCTATCTCTGCTCAGGTCGACCCTATTGGCGACGACGACCGATGCCGGGGCGGACGCCGGCGTGGCGGTCATCTCGCCGCTGCTTGCTGGCGCGGACTCGCTCGGCAAACACGAGACCCGAAGAAAGAGCGAAGCCCCAGACGCGTCCGTGTGGGGTGCCTCAGACTCCGCAGCAATAGTCCGGCTCCAACGCTGGGGTTCCGGAGCCCGCTATCGCATTCGCGCTTTCGTCCGCCCGTCGCTCGTGATCGCCCGGGCGACGATCCGCCGCCGGGCCCGCACCAGGGCAGCCCCGCGTCAGCCCATGGAGTGGATCCTGTGCGGCTCGATCGTGAGGATCAGACGTATCTGGTCACGCCCGCCATACCACGGATACGGGGTTCCGAGGTAGCGCTGGGCGAGATGTTCGATGTGATCGGTGGCGCCTTCACTGGTGACGCTCAAGACCTCGCCGCGAACCGAGTAATACCGGGAGGGGTTGCTCGGGTCTGTCACGGCCACGGCGACGCGAGGGTCTCGTCTGATGTTCTTGACCTTCTGAAAGCCTTCGACGGTGTTAATGAGGATGCGCGCACCGTCTGTATCGACCCAGGTTTGGGTGAGCTGCGGTGAGCCGTCGGGCATCGTCGTAGAGATGAAGCACGGACTCGCTTGGCGCAGTAGTGCGACTAGGTCTTCAGGGAGGCTCTCGGACACTCGCGTCTCCTCTCTCTTGGGGAATCTCAGCCTACAAGAGCACTGACGACGGTGGAACTCCCGGGGATGTGCTGCCGACCGCTGGCCAGCTCCCGTCCCGGCCCCATCCGGGGTCGCCGCGTGCGCCTTCGCCTCGTAGCGATCATGCCGGTCGGGACGGGCGAGACCTGCCCGCTGTTCGCCCCCGGCGCTTGTGCTTTACGCGCGCGGCTGCCTCGGATCGCTCGCTTGTGCTTCCACGCGAACGCGATCGTCCGCTTCTGCTCAGGCTGACGATCGCATGCGTGGCAAAGGCATAGCGAGGCCGGAGCAGCCGCGAGAGCCGAAGCAATCGTGGCGCGCACAGGCCCCGCACGCCTGGACGTGGGCGAAGGGAACAGCCACTCCGATCAACCGGGGCGTTTGCAGGACGCCACAGGTCCCCGCTTGGTAGGTAGCGGCAGGGGTGCTCGCGTAACGCTGTTGAGGCTGCCCGCTGCTGGCTAACGGCGGCACGAGCGGTGGGAACGCTTCGGCGTCATGCGAGTGTTCGACAAAGAGGGGATGACGCCCTCTTGACGTCCACAACGCGGTTCGGCGCCGGCCGCGGGTGACGATGGCCATTGACACCTGGCCAAGCGAGAACGCGCGCCTTTTGCCAAAAGCACGCATCGTCTTCATTCCAGTTGGGACCCGTTGTGAGCTCTACTAGACCGATGCACCGCTCGACCTCGGGGTCGTAGATGACCACACGGTCCGGTGCCCGCCATTCCGGCGTATAGGGCTGACCGTCGGACCGGCGTCGAATCTCATCCTCCTCGTCGGTCAGGTACGGCGGCTCGGTCCAAAACTTCCAGACCTCACCGACCTCGGAGTCGCCGTCCGAGCCAGCTAGCCACACGTGCAGCCACGACTGGTCAAGTTCTGGATTCCAGCTGCGGAGCTGAAGAGTCGTCACAGATCCTCCTTCTTCTTTCTTAGTTCGGGGGAGGTTTTCGTCCTAAGGGCGGAGGGCGCCCTCGCAGGCCGGCCTCCTTCGCAGTTGAGCTTTCCGATCAATCTCCGGATCTCGCGGTCCACCAAGTAGCTCTCGAAGCCGCTTGGATCGCTTGGCGGCTGACACCACCTACGCCATCTCATCCAAAGCCTCTCCTATCCGGCACCACCAGTCTGAGCATATCACACGGCAACACTTGCGGATGGTTGCTTATGCGTGTGTTTTGGTCGCGAGATATGATGCTGTCGTGGACACCCCGGACAAACGAACGCTGCGCGAGTTGGCGCGACTGCTCGCGCCGTATCTGCGAGAGGTGCTCGAGGAGGATGAGGGCGAAAACGGTGTGGAACCCCGGCGGCCTCGCCTGCTTCAAGGCGAGGCCGACTACAACGACGAAGCCGCCGACGTGTTCGTCCAGAACCTCAGCCGGGACGTGACCGAGCACGCGATCGTCTTCTTCGACGCGCTGAGGAAACCGCCCCACCGGATCGACGCGAACACACTGGCGGACCAGCTCGGAGCGATCAGCGGCCGCGCTCTCCCTGGGATGCTGACAACACCGCTCAAACGCCACGCTGACCGAGTCGGCTTCGCTCGACCCCCTTGGGACGAACCTAAGCGGACGGGTCGAGAGCCTACGATCTGGAGAGATCGTGACGGCAACGCGGAGCGCATCTACAACGCACTACTGCGCCATCGCGATGCCCACCCGCACTGGACCCCGGGCGTTCATGACCTCTTGGCCCAGGCCGAGACTCGCCGCCCTGCCCCTGTGAGCGTCTATGTGTGGGCCCCCGAGTATGCCGATCCGTACACCGATCCCAAACGGGACGGCTCGGTCGGGGGATCATCGTGCCTTCGCACCGACGGTCCCGGGACCCGCGCTGCGATCTACCGCTCCCAGGTAGAGCAGGGGATCGTGGCCCTCTTCGACGTCGGAGAGCGGCCTGAAGAGGACCCGGAATGGGGCTGGTATGCCGAGGGTCGCTTCCATGTCCTCCCAGAACCGGTCACCCGGGCGGAGCTTCTCGAGCTCCCAGAGCTAGAGCGAGTGTTTCGCCCGATCATGGGTCGTCGCCGCATCCCGGCCGCTGCGCAGCTCGCACTCCAACAACTGCTCGCGTCCAAGTTCGAGAACGGCTTGCTGCCCGTGCTCTTACCCCTCGAGGAGTCCGATCCGGTACCAAAGCGATCGACAACGCATAGCCGGCGGCGCGGTCGCTAGTTCTGGGACCGTTGACTCATGAGTCCTCTGCGTTTAGCCGCGATCGGCTTTAGCTGCAAATGGGCCGCGCTTGCAGCTCGCTCGGCGAGCAGGCAGCCGACACCGAAGGGGTGCGGCTCCAATGGAGTGACGTTGGACGCCCGAATTCCCTGGTCGTTCTCGATAGCGATCGGCCCTGAGGCGCAGACGCAGGCGATGCGTGTCGCGTGCAAGCCATAGCGGCTCGGAGGCCCAGCCGCCAGGTGCGCCGGCCCCGGTCGACCTGCTATCCCCCTCGCGCGCAGGCGCAAGCCCGAGCGCGTGGTGCTCCGGTGATCGCCTTCATCGATGAGCGTGCGTCCGCCGCCGCAGACGCGCGTGTTCCTGATGTCGCCATTGCGATGGCGCGGCGTGCGTGGCCGCCAGAGATCAAAGCGATCCCGTCGGACGCGACGGCCCGACACGCACGCCGTCGATCCACGTCGCGGTGCGTTTCCGAGTCCGTGCGACTCCGTCGAGTTGGGAGGGGTGACGCTGCCCTGGGACGACCGCGTGACTGACGTTGTCCGCAAGCGGCAGTCTCAATGCCAGACATCAGACTCCGGTATCGCTGCTGCTTGTGGCCCGATCCGACAGTCTCGCCGTCGACTCTGTTCGCCCCGACGCCGAGCCTCTTTGTGCCGTCGCCTAACCTGGCTACATGCGCAGGATCCTCGTGACGGGGATGTCGGCAGCCGGGAAGTCAAGCGCGCTCGCGGAACTTGAAAAGCTCGGCTTTCGAGTGGTCGATACAGACCTGGGAAGCTGGAGCGAATGGTCTGACAGTGACGGCGGATACGTCTGGCGGGAGGACCAGATGACGCAGCTCCTCGCGCGCGAGGGCGGGCCGTCCCTCTACGTCTCCGGGACCGTCTCCAACCAAGGCCGCTTCTATGACCGCTTCGACGCGGTCGTGCTGTTGGCTGCGCCCGCCGAAGTGCTGCTCGCCCGCATCGAGAACCGTACGACCAACACCTACGGCAAGACTCCGCGCCAGCGAGAAACCGTTCTGCGCGACTTGGCCGAGGTCGAGCCGCTTCTCCGTAGAACCTGTACCCACGAACTGGACGCCACCGTGCCTCTCGCCAGCATCGTCGAGCAACTCGCAGCACTCGGTCGAGAGCCTTCGGCCTAGATCCAGCTCGTGAACTTCGCCGCGACGGTAGGCTGCTCGAATGGCGTTGAGTGGAGGTCTGAAGCTGGCGCTAACGGGCGCTGGTCGAGACGATCGCCGGGTCCGATGTGTGCGATTGACGGTCGCGCCGGTCGAAGGCGGCGACGAGCGAACACTCGTCACGGACTCACAGGGTCGCCTGAGATGCCACCTAGCCACCGGGCGGTACCACCTGGGACTCGCCGACGGTAGCGAGACGCGATTCGCCATAGATGATGGTCGCTGGACCTCGGTCCGTCTCCGACTGCCGTAGAGGTGCCACAGCCCGCCTCCGGCTCCCCTTTCGCACTGGGGCTGTCATCTGAACCGACCGGTCTGACCGCGATGCCCCAGAGTGGTGATTTGATCATCAAGCAGCAGTCGTAGACGGTCCGGCCGGGCTTATCGCCCGATCTCCACGCACAGATCGGGGATCGCTACCGGTCGCCAAAGCCCGCCATTGAGGGTCGGCTATCGCTACAGCCCTGACCGAGCACCCAACGCCCCGGAGGACCGCTGGTTGAGACCCCATTCCAACGGCGGTGCGAGGTCAGTGCGCCTCCCCGCATATCGCCATCGCCCGGTTGGCCGCGGGGGTATTCGGATCGAACTGGGCGCTCACCCGAAAGTACAGCCCGCGCCCGACGATGAGGATCGGGCCCGGGGGAGAATCAAAGTGCGTCGGGTCTGGGAAGTCCGGAAAACCGTGCGTGCGCATGCACTTGGCGAAACTCAGCGCAGCGAGAAACTGGCTCTCGGTGGCCGACTGCCCCCAGGTTTGCCGCCAGGCACAAGCTTGGCACACGCCCGCCGGGCGGCCTTGAACGCCGGGGACTGCGCGTTGACCCCCGAGGTCAGGTTCACTCCGCCGCCTCCGGCGCTCGGATCGGGGAAGTTGGGCACGCCGCGCGAGCGCATGCAGTCCGCAAGCTTGAGCGCCGGTGTGTCACCACTTCCGGTGGCAGCCCCGCTGCTCGGTCCGCCCGAGGACCCGCAGGCGTCGATCGCTACCGAAGACGTGATCACGACTAACGTGATCAGCAGGTTGTAGACCCTCCGGTTGGCCATCGCCTCACGTTCTAGCGGACCATGGGTAACACCCGCGTAAAGCCTCCCGCGCCCGCTTGGATCATGAAGCGGAAACGACGCCGGCGTGCCGTATCAGGCGTTATCCAGCAGCGCGGCCCTGGTGCCGGCGCACGACTCCTTTCGTCAGCGGACGGGTGCCTGGCCTCGTCATCGCAATGGCGACATCAGAATCACCCGAGCCGGCGGCGCCCCGCTATCGCTCATTTATGGATGCGCTCGTCAGCCCGAGCCGCAGCAGACGACAGCTATCGCGTTAAGGCGATCACGCCTTCGTTGGCCGCGTGGAGCTCTCGTCGGCCCGAGAGCCGGACGAAGACGCGCTCGTGCTTGCGACACTTCTGCGAGCATCGCGAGGAAAGCAACGACCTCAAGGCGGAAATCGACGTCGTCGCTTCTGGCGCCAAGCTACGACGCGGGATCGGGCGATACACCGCGCCGCGGTGTGAAGGAAAGCGACGACACCGCTTGCTGGCGACGGCGCTCTCAGCAAGCGCGTCGCGATGAAAGGAATCGCGGGCGCCCGACCGCCTCGACTATGGGAATCGCGTGAGAGGCATAGCGGGCCGGCGATTGCCGGCGCACCTCGCGGCCAGCGGCCGAGTCGCTATGGCTTGCACGCGAGACCAGCAGTCCGATCCCCTACCAAAGCAGCAGCGCGGCGTGTGACATCAGCCTCGCGCGCCTCGGCTCGCGCATCATCCGGGGCAAGCAGCCGTCCGCCGCGCGCGTCGAGACTGCTGAGTGCGTGGCATGCACTCGCCGGCTCGAGCTCGTACAGAGCGGTCGTGAGCTCGGTGACTGTGCTTGCCGGTAAAGCCCCTTGCGGCAAAGCCCCACGCGGCGCTGGTCGCGTGGGGCGTTCTGGTCGGTGGTCAGGCGGCGAGGTGCTCGTGGAAGAATTCGGTGAGCTTGGCGACGGCGGGCGTGACCTGCTCGTCGCGGTCGTAGAGGCCGATGTAGGTCGCGCCCTCGATTAGGAACAGCTCCTTAGGCTCTGCGGCTTTGGCGATCGCTTCTTCGCTGATGTAGCGGGTGTCGGCGTCGGTGCCGGCGATCATCAGCAATGGACGCGCCGAGTTCATCTCGACCTTTGCGAATGCGTCGAACTGGGTTCACCGACGTCGATGACCGACGCGATGACGTTCCTGCGCCAGAGCTGGCGCGACGAGGCTGTGATCGACACGCTCGAGTCCCTGAAGGACCAGACCTGGACGGCGCTCGCAGAGATCGGCGCGGTCTCCACCTCACCTCCGAGGAACTGCAACAGGCGCACTCCCACGACTGAGGGTTGCGGTGGGCGCTCGCCTGCGCGCCGAGTTAGCGGCTCCCGCGGGCTCGGGCCCGGGCCCGGCCCTTGCGGCCGGTGGCGACCGAGAGGATTACGCAGCAGAGCAGGCCGAGCCGGATCAGCGTGGCGGTGCCGTAGTCGGGATGGAAGTCGATCAAGCCCATCTCGCCGAGGCCCATCGTGAGCTGTGCGGCGGCGAATGCGAGCGTGACGCAGCAGAGGACGAGGCGGGCGAGACGGTCGGGCGAGTTCTTGGACTGAGAGTTCATAGCGGTCTCCTGAGAAGCGATGTGGTTGACACCACGCACTCTCCCGCGACCCCGGACCCCGCTGAATCCGGGATCTGTGCCAACCTACTTCGATCCGCGTCCTCGAACGACTCGAGAAGGCGATCAAGACAGCCAACGGAAGGACCGCGCCAAACTCGGACAGGACGTTCATCTACCTCCACTTCCGGATCATCGCTGGCATCATCTTGTCGGCCCTCGGCATCGAACACGCCTTGGGCCATCTCGGCGCCCCCCACCTGGGTACGCTCGCCGGCTGGACCCTCGGGAGCTGCGTCGCGAGGTTCCTCACTGGCACAACCGCAGCCGTCGCCCGTTGTGACGGTGAGTGGTCGGTCCCGCGCATCACAGCGAGCCTGTGCCTGATCGGCATATCACCCCAACTGGCCACGGCACCCCTGCTGGCAGCCATCGGCGCAGTCGCAGCCCCGGTCCTCGCACTCGCCGTCGCCGAACGGGGCGGCAGCACCAAAGAACCCGGGCGGCGAAACGTCGGGCCCCCGCTAAACGTCGTGCTGACCTCCGGGTAGCCAGAGCGAGCTTCGCAAGGCTCGCCACCGACGCTCGGGCAGCTGGTTCCACGCCCGCTCTCGCCAGCACCAGCTTGGTTGCCGCCTCGATCAGCTCTTTGGCTGCGCCGACGGCGGTCTCGTATCGCTCGCCGTCGAGCGCCGCTCGGAGACCAACGAGTGGCATCTCGATGGCTCGTCGCTGAGCCTCAGGGAGCTCGATGCCCGCGCAGTCGCGGAAAGCGAGGCCCATGACCTCGTCAGTGACGACCTCGCGGCCGGACGCGGTCGGCCTCAGTTCGGCCGGTGTAGGTGATGCCGTAGCCGCTGACGCGGCAGAGTTCGTGCTGGGTCCACATGCGCCCCGGCGGAAGGGGCTGGCGATCGCCAGCGCCCTGCGGGCAGTGCACGATGTGGCCATCGTCGACGGGCTTGCCCACCCACTGAACGACCACCTGGTCCAGCGGCCCCGTGTCGGCCGTGCGGCGTGCGCGATGCGGAACAGCTCATGTCCGGAGATGACATAGGCCAGATTCGCCGCCTGGACGGTGCTCGTCGAAGGGACGAGGAAGTCGACATAGTTCGGCGGCTTGTCCACGTCTCGATGGTGCCGCGCCCGGATGTTTTCGGCACCCCAAGAACCGGGTGCTTAGAACCGCCGAGGTCGCTGGTGGCCGGGATCGCTTTGGCCTGGGCCCCCCGTCCCGTTTGCGACCGCCTTGGCGAGCAGAGAGTCACCAGCCGCAGTGAGCCAGGCGCGGGACGCGGTGCTCGAGCTGTTCGACGCCGCGCGCGAGGCCAGCAGCGCTGAGAGCCCGTCCTTGTTGTCGCGGACAACCGCTGGCCTCCCGCGGATGCGGGAGGCCTACGGGACAGGGGCGTCTGCGCGGCCCGGCCACGGCAGCCCGGGGACGGACTATGAGGCCTGTCAGCGTTCAGCTGGTCTGGCAGACGAGGTTGGTCGAGACACCGTCGCCGCCGCTATCCTTTACCGTCTGGCTGACGTGGGTCACGGCCTCGGTGTTGGTGGTTGCGTCGTTGTATGTCTCCACGGCGAACTGCAGCGGGTCAAACAGCGGCCCGGTCTGAATCGGATCGTTCTGGGGGGTGCTGAACAGTTGACCGAGCAGGCCGGCGCTTGGGAACTGACCGCTTGACCCGTGGCTGTGCACGAAGTCGTCGTCTGCGGTTGCGTAGGCCCACTGCTCAGTCGTCCCGTCGGCGGAGACGGTGACCGGCATACTGCCACCGCTGGCGACCTGGGCGAATGGGAGCCAGGTCGAGACCGTGTAGTAGTAGGACGAGCCTGAGCTGACGTGAATTTGGAAGTAGCCGCACTGGTACGACGCCAGGTCCTGCGCGCTCCCGGGCGCGTCGCCGGCCGAGACCCGGTAGAGGTGGTATGCGAGTGGGAACAGCGTCTCGTACGCGGTGCGGCGGGTCGAGAGCAGCAACACGTTGGCGCTCTTGCTCAACTGATCGCTGGTGAAGGACCAATCAGCGGCGGCGCCGGGGGAGTTCGCGGCGTTGTCGGCCGCGTCCTGGAGCTTGCCCCAATCGCTGACCAGGATGCTCCCGATGTTCCCCAGCCCGTGGATGGTGGTGGTGTACTGCTCCTCGAGCTGGTCGCCGAGCTCGGCACCGGTCGTGGCGATCTGGTCGTCGGGGAGGTTGACCCCGGAATTGCTGTTGTTGTAGTCGTCCGCGAGCCCCAGGCCGGCCGCCATGACGTTCAGCGGGCCGGAGATCGCGTCGACGCCGGGAAGGCTGCTCACCAGCCAGAGCATGTCGCTGGCGACCGCCTTGCTGTCGACCGTCGTCTGCGTGGTGCTGGTGGCCAGAGCGTTGTCGACTGCCTCGGTGATCGCCTGGATTTGGGTGGCGTTTCCCTGAGAGTCGACCAGCGGCTTCTGCAGGTTGGCGATCAACGCGTCGACGGTCGCGACGTCGTTGAACTCGGTCTGCAGCTGCTTGATGACGGTGTTTGCATCCGCCTGCGTGAACGCGCCACACCCGGAGTCTTGCGTCATGGCCTGGTAGAAGCTCTGCGTGCCGATGTCGCTGGCCCAGCCCGACCAGTTGTTGACCAGGTTGAGGTCCTGGTAGTTGGACTCGATCGGCATCGAGAGCTTTGGCCCGGGGAGGTTGCGGGCCACGCAGGCGAGGACGTTCTGATCGGCCTGCGTGCTGCGGGCCGGCCAGGCGCTGCTCGGTAGCGAGAGAATCCCGGACAGGGTTGCGGCCAGCGGCTGGTTGGGGTCGTTGAGCGTCGCCGGGTTGTAGGACTCGGAGGGATAGAACTCGTTGGCGCTGTCGTACGCCAGCAGCCCGGTCAGCCGTCCGCTGGCAGCGATCTGCTGGGTTGCGACCTGCGTCGTCGGGCTGGGATAGCCGGACGCGACGCCGACGCCGACCTGCGCGAACTGGGCGCTGGTCTCGCCGTTGAGCGCCTCGAAGTAGAACTGGCTGCCGCCGAGCTGCTGCATCTCGGAGGCGATCCCATCCCACGCCGCAACGGCGGAGGTGTCGCTGCTCGCCGGCGCTCCGACTTTGCCGATCGAGCGCACGATGACCGTCACCTGCGGGTCATCGACCCATGCGGTGAGGAAGAACTGCATGTTCGAAAGCCCGGTGGCGTCGTCGGTGAACGTCCCCTGGTCGCGCATGGCGAGACTGCCGGAATCGAGCACGACGACGAAGAACCCGGCTCCGCCGTTGAGGTTGTCCGAGGTATAGGTCGCCTTCGCGAGGGCGCTGCCCGCCTCGTCGCTGCCGACGGTGACGACTGCGGGGTCGGCGGTCGGGTCTCCGGTGTCGAACGGGACGCGGGTGTCATCGACGAACGTGTAGTTGGACTCGTTGCTGAGATCCTCACGGAAGTACCCCTGGAGGTCGGTGCCGGAGTGGGCGGTGTTCACCTGGCAGCCACTCGTGTGGCCCTGCCCAGCGGGCAGACCGGGAACGCCGATCGCGGAGAACTCGCTGCACATCCCGCTGGTGGTGTTCCAGGCCAGCGGCGCCTGGCCGGATGCCGCCAGCTGCGGCACCGCAGGGGCGCCGATCTCGTGCAATGCGTCGTTGATGAAGCCCGCCGACGTTATAGCGGTGCCCTGATCTGAGTTTAGCGGCGAGTTGTTGTCGAAGTCCGGCCGGGTGATGATCACCAGGTCACTGCTGGAGAGACCCTTGACGGCATTGGCCAGATCCAGCCCGCCTAGCGGGTCGTTGGCGAACGATTCGTTGTCGTCGAGCGCCAGCGTGGAGCGGTCGAGCACGACCAGCTGTAGCGCGTCCGTCTGTGTCGGTGCGGGGTAGAACTGCGCGCCGTCCGTGCTCGGATCGCCGACCTGCACGCCCCACTGCTCGTTCTGGCCAGTGATCGTCTCGACCGGCACGCCGAGCGGGCCGGCCGCGATCGTCGCGGTCACCGTGATCCGGTGCGTCGTGCAGCCCTGCGAGCACAGCGACAGCCGGCCGCGCGTGGCGCCGACGGGGAGCGTTCCGATCGTGACCTGCAGCACGTAGCGCCCGGGGCGATCCGGACGCAGGCTCGGGCGCGCGCCGGATGCGCCGACCAGACGAGCGTGCGAGCCACGGGGCTCGCGCACGATCGTCCAGCGGTAGCCGACGCGGACGCCCGGGGCAGCCTGCGGCAGGTTGCCGGCGCTCAGATGCGTCACATGTCCGACCTGAGCTTGCGGCGCTCGCCATCCGCCCCACACGCGCCGGTGCGATGGCTTCGCCGCCTTCACGGGCCGCTTCGGCGCCGGCTGGGTCGACTTCACCGGCGGCTTTGGCGCCGCGATCGCGGTCGCGCCGGAGCCGACCAGCCCGAGGCCGTCGGCCGCGCCTGCTGCCGCGCACAGCGCCAGCGCGAGACCGGCGCTCATCGAACCCCGGCGCAACCGGCCGTGCCGGTCCCGCCGACGCTTGGGGAGGTGTTCCTTGGAGGTGTTCATGTGAGGTCCTTGCGGTCGGTCGTCTCACGCGCGATGGTGTGCGAGATTGGTGATGGCGCATACTGTCTCGCCGGCACCGCGGGGCGTCGTCAGTACCGGGGTACTTAAGTTGCGCGACGCGGTCTACTGCGAGGCGCAGGGGATAGTAACTCCGGGGCTGGAGGCCATGTCTGCTCGAGCTGATCCAGCACTGCCAGCACGCTTGTGGTCGCGGCGGCGGCGATCGCGAGCTCCTTCTCGTGCCGCCAATTCCGGGCGTCTCGTGGCGCCAGCCCCGGTGCTGACCGGGCGCAGCCGCTCAGCGAGGCAGCGAGCCGGTGGAATTCACCGCCCAGCGCAGCGCGGGAGAAAGTGACCCATGAGGGCGGCGCACGAGCGCCGTCGTAAACAGCCGCGAGAAGCGCGAGCGCACGTTCGCTGATCTGATCCACGCCCGCCAGCACACCCCGCAAGCGTGGAGCATTGGGACGTCGGGCAGGGCTCGGCCAAGGCGCGCTCAACGGCGTCAGGGGCCTCCGTGCGCGCGCGGCGGGCGGCCAGCCGGGTTGACCGCAGGCACCGGTCATCGCCATTGCCGGACGCGTTCAGGATCGCGTCGAACCACTGGCGGGCGCACTGATGCTTTACGAGGCGATTCGCATCGGGGCGTCCCCGCGGCCATCGCCGCGGCGATGGCCGCGATGCGCTCACGGTGTGACGCCCGGCTCGTGACCGCCTACGCCGACCACGCAGCGGCCCTCGCCGCCCGGTCGGGGCCAGCGCTGCTCGAGGCCGCCGAGGAGTTTGCGCGGATCGGCGCGCTCCGCTACCCCACGGAGGCGGCAGCCCAGGCCGCGACCGCGTTCCTGCAGAGCGGCCGGCACGATTCTGCACGCCGTGCCGCCGCGCGCTCTCGTGACCTGGTCGTCCCGGTCAAGGCCGGACGCCGCCCCGATCGACGGCCTCGACGCTCCTGCGACCGAGCTCACCGCGCGCGAGGCGCAGCTGGTCGAGCTCGCGCGGCAAGGACTAACGAACCCGCAGATCGCCGAGCGGCTCGTGCTTTCGGTCCGCACCGTCGAGTCGCACATGTACCGGGCGAAGCAGAAGCTCGACGTCAGCGACCGCCGCGACCTCTAATCGCCGCGCCGGATCGAAGCGTGCCCGCGCCCCTCAGCACCGAGCCGCGGGCGGGTCAGACCCACCTCCCGTCGAGAAGCTGGCGAGTGCTCACGATCGGGTGTTCTCCAACCGGACGAGAGCTTCGGCGGCGCCTCGATCACGCCGATCGCCGACACCGGACGCCTGGTTCGCCACGGAGTCAGCAGTCTCGACGCGCGCGACGGACGGATGCTTGCCCCGGATGATGCGCGAGCCGAGCCGCGCGAGTCTGATATCACACGCCGCGCTGCTGCTTTGGTAGGGGATCGGACTGCTGGGTTCGCGTGAAGGCGATCGTCGGCTCGTTCGAGCCGAGGCGGTCCCAGTCGTCGTAGGAGTGGCTCAAGAGGACGCTCGTGCTTGCTGCGCTTCAGCAAGCACTGCCGAGAGAAGCGACGACCTCGAGACGGAAGTCGACGTCTTTGCAATTGGCGCGAACCGAGAGTCTCGCTATCTCCGAGGAGGTCGACGCTTTTGAGCTTTTGACGGCGGGGGCGACGTCAGGCCGGACCGCGGCGGGATGATCGCCATCGCGCCACTGCTTGCTGGGCCGGCTCGCTCAGCAAGCGCGAGACCCGGAAAGCGAAGCGCCCGGCGAGTCCATGTGGGCTGACCCAGACTCCGCAGCAATGGTCCGGCTTCCAACGTTGGGCAGCGGAGCCTCGCGATCGCATTCGCGTTCTCGCCCGCCCGTAGCTCACGATTGCAA
>JBKQIR010000352.1:0-9142 GCA_052148275.1 Solirubrobacteraceae bacterium | reverse complement strand
AACATAAACCCGCTCGACATCGTCCGCATGACCAGCGACAGACGCATTGTTATGGAAAGTAGAAGCAGAAGATGAATGCATGACCAGTCCTTTCGATCACGCTTACACGGTTCCTCCGACACTCCCGCTCGCCAGTCGACGTCGTCGAGCGTCAGCGCGGCGATCTCGCTGCATCGCAACCCGAGCCGCGCCAGCAGCAACAGGATCGCGTAGTCGCGGCGACCGATCCGCGTGGAGCGATCGCAACTCTCCAACAGGAGCCGCACCTGCTCGCCTGCCAACCCCCGCGGGAGATCCTCGCGCCGACGCGCGACCGACAGAACGGCCCCTGCCAGCGGCTGATCGATCAACCCCTGCACGTGCAGGTATCGCAGCAGCGACCGCAACGCGTAAACCACCCGCTCGGCCGATCGCTGCGAGTGGCGACGGAACTCACGCAAAACGAACGCATTGACCTCGCCGCCAGACAGGTCGGCGAGGTGATCCTCGATCGAACCACCGCGCTCAGACAGGAACTGACGCGCGACACCGACATACGCGGCAACAGTGCGCTCGCTGACCACGCGCTCGTCCCGCAGATACCGGGCAAACGCGCCAAGCAGCTCGTCCAGCGGCGAGGACACTGGCTCATCGGGCGGCAGCGCGCCGAGGCTCTCCAGATACCCCAGCACACGGCGCGGACTCTTCGCCGAGACGCTGCTGCGATAACCCTGCCGTCGCCGCTCGAGGATGAACTGCCCCGCGACCGCCGGCGTCAACGAGCTGGCATGAAGCCCTTCGGCCTCCACCCACCTACTCAGGTGCGCCAGGAACTGCAGCAACTCGCGCTTGGTGCGCGGCGTATAGCCCTGCTCCCCCAGATGCTCGCGAAAGCCATCAGCGAACGTCGCCAACGGCCCTCTCACCTGCACGCGGTCAGGCGCCGACTCGGACATGGTCTCTCCTTGCAACGGGGTTGACATCCCCGCAACCCCACCGAACCAGCCGAAAATATGTTGCGCCCGGGCCTAGCCCGCGAACGCTTTGATCCCGCTCAGAGCGACGCCGTTTTGATCAGCGCAACATATTTCGCGCGCGAACATTGGTCCTGCGAGCCTCAAGCCGGGAGATCTCGACGCTATCGCCGACGTTGCGCTCCGGCTGGGACGGCCGGCCGCTTCAGATCCTGACCCGCACCGCGCCGGCGCGCGCAAGCACCGCGCACATCACGGTGATCGGGCACATCACCCAGCACGAGCTGCGCCGTCACACCACCAGCCTCGAGCTCTCAAACGGCTACATCAACCGGGTGCTGCTGATCGCCTGCCGCCGGCAGCGACTGCTCCCCGACGGCGGCGATCCCGACCCGCTGCGCGGGACCGGCCTTGACCGCCTGCTCGCCGCCGCGCTACGACAGGCACGCACAGCCGGACAGGTCCGGCTCGACCCCAACGCGCGTGAGCTCTGGCATCACGCCTACCGCAAGCTCGCGACCGAACCGCAGGACGGGATCATCGCGCAGATCACCGCCCGCGCCGAGGCGCACATCATCCGGCTCGCGCTCCTCTACGCCCTCACCGACGGCCAACAACAGATCCGCTCACCGCAACTGACCGCCGCGCTCGCGCTCCAGGCCTACGCCGCCCGATCCGCCGCATGGGCGCTGACCGGCGCGACCGGCGACCCGCTCGCCGAACAGATCCACACCGCCCTGCGCGAGCACCCCGCCGGGCTGACCCGCAGCCAGATCAGCAAAGCACTCCGGCACAACCAGCCCGCCGGCAAGATCGACAACGCCCTCCAAGCACTCCAGACCGCCGGCCGAGCGGCAGCTACCCGGCAGACGACCGGCGGTCGCCCCGCACAGCTCTGGACCGCCGCGAACACCTGACCAGCCGCAACCACGCGCGAGTGGATCGCATCGACTCGCCCAGCCGCGCTCCGCACCCCCCAGCCGTCTCGCGAACCTCGATCACAAACCCCTGGGCGAGCCGATCCCCAGCGAAAGGCGAAGCCGGTTACAAACGCGCGACGCGCAACCACCCCGCCTCGCCCCGATCCCCCCCTTCCTAGCAAGCCGTTTCTCGCCAGCACCCGCAGCCGCACGCTCTGAGTTACTTCTTCTTTCGTACCCGACCCTCCGATACCGACATTCAACCGCGCCACCATGCCGAACCTCGGCTTCGCTCAACAACGCGTTGCTGCGCACTCAGGACGCCGACGCCTATACCCAGATCTGTGGCCTGCGCGATCGCTGGCGAGCCCACGTGCGGGCCGGGCGGTGGTACGAGGCGTTCGAGGAGTTCATCGACTTCTACAACGGACCCGGCTCGTTCGCTCGCTGGCCGCCCCCACGCCGTGAGGCGTTCCTTGCCGTCCAACAGACCCGCGGAGACCTATGGGACGTCCTCTTCGACGACGGCCTGCTCACACTTGACGCGCTCACCAGCGTGACCGCGCCGGTCCACGTCATCGAGGGAACGCACACCTCCGTCGTTGACCACGCGATCTGCGAGGTCATCCGGCGACACGTGCCGCACGCGCAGCACACGCTGATCGACGGCGCCAGCCACATGATGCCGCTCACCCACCCCGAGCCGCTCACCCGCGCCCTCCTTACCGGAATCGATCACACCGCCATCGATCGAAACTACGTCCGCACCACGACAGCAGATCCCGAGCCGCGTGCAGAGTTGTGGTGATCCGCCGCTGCTCCGTAGGCAACTCGAGCAACTCGCCCCGCAGCGCGAGCGACCTGCAACGCGCGGAAAGGAGCAACGCTCCGACGCACGCGACGGGCTCACCCTGTTGCTGCTTGCGGACACGAGCGGCCGCGACAACGAGAAGCTTCCTGTGCGCCACAGTCGTGCCACAGTGGACGCCGAAATCGGGCGGTTATCTGCCCCGTGATGGCGGTTTTCCCAAACATCAGAACCCGCTCATTTCCAGCCATAACGCGTCAAATCGCTCCCGGACCGGGCGGCTTCGAATCCCGGTAGCGGTACTCCAGAAACCCCGTCGATTCGGGGGTTTCTGCGTTCTGGGGGGTCGTGCGCCTCATTCGTGATCGGTGTGGGTAGCGTGAGGTAGGCGTCGCGTCGCTCGCGGGCCTGCTCCTCGCCGCCCGGGACGAGGTGCCCGTAGCGGTTCCAGGTCTGGCGAACATCGCCGTGGCCGGCCCAGGTTGAGATCTGTTTCCAGTCGGTCTTGACGTCGACCGGTCCCTTGACCGGATCCCACGAGCGCTCGACGCGGATCAGACCGTTGTCGAAGTCGATGTTGATCCCACTCGAGGCCACGCAACTCGCCCCGCCGGAGGCCGCAGAAGAGGGCTGTTGCCCAGAAGGCGCGTTCGGAGTCGGGGAGGCGGCGAGCAGCTCGTGGGCTTTCTCGGGTGGCTCGATTCGATCCCGGCGGCCACGGATCGCTGGGAGGTCGAGGTTCTCGATCGGGTCGATCGCGACCTCGTCTCTGCGGATCGACCGGCGGAAGATGACGCGCAGGGGATCGAGGATGTTCGCGATGGTGGAGGGGGAGAGGCCTTGACTGCGGAGGCCGTCGACGAAGTCCTGAACATCTCGGCGCTGCAGCTCGGACAGCTTCCACCCGCCGAGGGCTGGGATGACGTACGCGTGGAGCAGCTGCTCGTAGCCGCGCGCCGTCGACGGCTTGTACGGCTTCCCTGTGCGGTCGAGGATCGTGCCGTCGTGCGCGCCGCCGATCAGGACCTCGGCCGCCTAGCCAATCGTCTTCGCGGTTGCCGGGCGCATCGCGCCGCGGCGTAGGGCGACCTGAGCGTCTTGGCGCCCAGGGTTCTCGCTCACCTTTACAGTTGATCACCGATGGAGGTGATTCATGACTCACTCCGACCCGGGCGCGAGCGACCACGCGCGCCCCGGGACCGAGCGTCTGCTCGCCGGGGTGAGGGCGGAGCAGGCCCAGGCCGTCACCTACGGCAGCGGCCGTTGTTGTTGCTCGCCGTCCCGGCGCGGGCAAGACCCGGACGCTCACCCACCGTGCGGCGTACCTGCTCGCGAGCGGCCGGGCGCAGCCATGGCAGATCCTCGCCGTGACGTTCAGCGTCCGCGCGGCTGGCGGGCTGCGCCTGTGCCTGCGCGTGGCGGATCTGCTCGGCGAGCGCGGCGCCCGCGCCGTCACCGCGGCGACGCCAGTCAGATCAACGCGCTCTACGACCGCTTCGGACCACGACCGACCATGGGGTTTGCCGACCCGAGCGGCTGGAAGTGCAGACCATGGGGGTTTGCCGACCCGAGCGGCTGGAAGTGCAGCGCGCGCTACTGCGATGCGTGGGGGAGAGGTCCGGGCGGCGCCGGGCTGTAGGGCACAGCTGCCGCTCGGAGATGGCGTTCTTGGGTCGGGGTGCACGCGGCCCGCGGGCGGCCGCCGTCGTTGCGGCCGCCCGTAGCCAGAATGCCTATGCGGCGATCCGGAGTGCTTCGAGCTCCGTGCTCTGCGCGAGTCGGCGGAGAGCCTGCTCCTCCAGCTCGCTCGCCTGCGCGGCGCTGATGCCGAGCGTGGTGGCGGTCTGGCGGGCGGTGCGTGGCTTGTCTCCGGAGAGTCCGAACCGCAGCTCGATGACGTTGCGTTCGCGTTCGGGCAAGCGTGCAAGGACCTCGGCGAGCTGTTGGTCGCGCAAGCTGTCGGCGAGCTCGTCGAAGGCGTCGGGTCGGCCGCTCGGCAACAGGTCGCCGAGCACGAGCTCGCCGTCGTCGCTGACGGGCTGATCGAGGCTCGCGAGGTTGCCGGCAAGCTCGCGGATCTCGGCCACCTGCTCGACCGGCAACTCGGCGACCGTGGCGATCTCCTCGTCGGTCGGCTCGCGCCCAAGCGTCACGCTCAGCTCGCTCTCGACTTTGCGGACCTTCACTTGCCGCTGGGCGACGTGGACAGGGAGCCGGATCGTGCGGCCGGAGTTCTGCAATCCGCGCTGGATCGCTTGGCGGATCCACAGCGTCCCGTAGGTCGAGAACTTGAATCCGCGACGCCAGTCGAACTTCTCCACCGCCCTGATCAGCCCGAGCATACCTTCCTGCACGAGGTCCTCAAGCGGCAGTCCGTGACCCTGGTAGCGCCGCGCCTGTGAGACCACGAGCCGCAGATTCGCGTTGATCATGCGGTCCTTTGCATCGAGGTCGCCGCGCTCGATGCGTTGCGCAAGTTCGATCTCCTCGGCCGCGGTCAGCAGCGCGTGACGGCGCGCGTCGCGAAAGAACAGGTCAAGCGATTCGACCGAGCCGTCATTCGGCTGTAGCGCCGCCGTATCGCGCACGTTGCCGGCGGTCTGGGGCCGGTTGTTCTGTGCCCGGGTACGCCGTCGCGTCGCTGCGGTCTTCGAGTGCTCGCCGCGGGCACGGCGGCTTGCGTTAGATGTCTTCAGTTCAAATCCAATACGTTCGTATGTTCGATGATGATCGAATTATACGGGACGGGGGGCCTCCGAACAAGTCCTCGACCGACGCCAGTCCGGCGCAAGGACGCTGGAGCCCTGGCGGGCGCTACGCGCGGCGATCCGCCGCGGTTTGCGGCCGGCGTTGCGCATGCTCGAGCACGCAGCCGAGCAGTCCCGGGTAGAGCGCTTCGATGTCGCCGGTGCGCAGCGACACGAACCGCTGCGCGCCCTCAGCTCGCGTGTGCGTCAGCCCTGCGTCGCGGAGCACCTTCAGATGGTGGCTGAGCGTCGACTTCGAGACGGGCACATTGAGCCTTCCGCACGAGAGCTCAGCTCCGTCCCGGAGGGTTCGAACGATCTCCAGCCGAATCGGATCGCTTAGCGCGTGCAGCACGTCCGGGAGGCTCGACTGCTCCTTGCCGGGGTGAGCTATGGCCCTCATCGTACGGACGTTCGACGCATCTCGAACAACGATACCAACGGGCGATCGCCCGCCTGACTCGCGCGCGTGAGATCAACGTCGAGCTCGACCCGAGCGCAGGTGCCGGTAGGTGCCGTGGCGGACTGGTGCTCTTGACCGCGACGCCGCGGGGAAGAGCACTGAGCAGCTCGACGTGCTCGTCGGCCTGGCGGTCGGGGATCAGGCGATGCTCAGCGAGCGGCTGAATACACGCGAGGCCGGCGATCTGATGGACGAGATCAACCCGCACCGGCTGCGCGTCAACTACGGCCGCATCTCGTCCGGGTCACACGCCGCGACATGCAGGCGTGGATGCCCGAGGTGCGCCCGGCGCAGCCACTCGCCTTGGACGCCGACCCCGCGCTGCGCGAACTGCTGGAGGCGATCCACCGCGGCGGGCAGGAGGCCTAGCGCCGGCTGCTCGAGGACGAACACGACAGCGAGGCCGCATAGCACCCACCACTATCTCGCGCTCCTCCCGCCCCGCACCCGGGCGGGAGAACCAGCGAGCAAACGCCGCACCCGCCGCACCCCCTTTTTCGCGCGGAGGTCGATCCAGCACGTCAGATAGCAGTCAAACGCCGCCCGTCACCGCGAGCAGCGCCCGACCGCCCATCGCTTCGCCAGAAGCACGCGCCACCCACTTCCGCGACACGGGCGCAGGCGATGTCGCGCAGGCGTAGTGTCTGCACTCATGTCGATCTACGAAAGCGTCTTCGGCATTGTCCTGCAGGTCCACGCCTTCGTCTACGAGCACGCTGACGGGCTGATCGGCCATCGCCTGCTCGTCGTCCCGTGCTTGATGCTCCGCACCACCGGTCGCAAGACCGGTCAGACCCGCACCAATTCACTCGTCTACGCTAAGGACGCCGACCGCTACCTCGTCGTCGCCTCCAAGGGCGGTGACCCCAAGGCCCCGGCTTGGCTGCTCAACCTCCGCGCCAAGCCGGAAGTGGAGGTCCAGATCGGGCGCGCGCGATTCCCGGCGACTGCCACTGAGATCGGGCGCAGCGACCCCGATTACGCCCGTCTGTGGAAGCTCGTCAACGACAAGAACGGCAACCGCTACGACGCCTACCAGAAGAAGACCACGCGGCCGATCCCGCTCGTCGCCCTGACTCGCGCCACCTAACAGCAGCCGGCCCGCGGTTCCCCCGGGTCGCCGCCAGGGTGCGACGGCTGGCGGGGGTAAGCGTCGCCCAGCGTTTGAGCGGGCAGGCGGGATTCGTTGGTGTCTTGACCGCGCCCGATTCCGTCAAACAGGTCCGGCCAGCGAGAAGCGATCACCTTGCATGCCGGTCAGGTCGAGCTCACCAGCGAGCTCCGGGAAGAACAGCGCCCGTTCAATCAGACGTAGCGGCTGACCCGTGACACAGTGCATGAAGGATCCGCCGACGCTTCGGCGTCCTCCCGACCACCGACAGTCAATCGTCGAAGAGCCGCCGGCCGCCGAAACCGGAGCTCGTGTGACGGCATGCGGAATCGCCGAGTTGCCGATGCAGATGTCAAAACGAGGCGTGTCGCTGGCCGGTCCGTGACGACCGCTTCCCGCCGATCGCGGAAGCCTCGTGCTGGCGTCCGCTTGAGCGACATTCCAGAAGCCGTTCAGCGACTTGGTCACCGCCGGCGGGGCGTGGAGTCCGGAGTCGGCCCGGACCGGCACTGATCGGCAGCGAGCTCAGCTCAAGCGCGAGCCGGGCACTACCATCAGTGGCGGGCGGCCCCAAACGCAGTCGCACTATCGTTTCAAGCGGGAGGACTGATGCCTTCTTTGGGCTCTGTTGTTCGGGTTGTCGGGATCGTGGTCGCGGTCTCGGTGGCGGTCATCGCCCTTGTTGCCCATGGCGCGATCCCGGCGGCCGCGAGATCGCGTGGACCTGAGAAGCCGGCTGCCGCGGCCGGTGCTCGGCTGTTCCCGGGCACAAGCTGCCCGGCCTTCCCGGGCGACAACGTCTGGAACACGCCGGTGACAGGGCTTCCCGTCGATCCGCATTCGGCCGAGTGGCTGGCGAACATGGCCGCCGGCTCGACGTTCCTGCATCCCGATTACGGTCCAGGTGGAGGCTCCAGTCCATACGGCATTCCGTGGCAGATCACGCCTGCCCAGCCACGCTTCGTGAAGGTGCAGTTCCAGTACGCCGACCAGAGCGATCCAGGCCCCTACCCGTTTGCGGCGAACACGCCGATCGAGGGCGGGCGCAACGCCACCGGCGATCGCCATGCGTTGATGGTCGATCCGACGACGTGCAAGCTTTACGAGCTGTACGACGCCTACTACCACCCGTTCAACCGGTCGACCGCGGGCTCTGGAGCGATCTGGAATCTCGCCTCTAATCAGCTGCGGCCAGGCGGCTGGACCTCTGCAGACGCCGCGGGGCTGCCGATCCTGCCTGGCCTGGTCAACTACGACGAGGTGATGTCGGGTCACATCGACCACGCAATCCGCTTCACCGCACAGACTACCAACACCAGCTACATATGGCCGGCCCGCCACGAGGCAGGCTCGGTCACCAACGCCGACTACCCGCCGATGGGAGCCCGGTTCCGCCTATCGGCCGGCTTCACCCTACCGGCATCGGAGTGTGCGACGCCGTGTCAGGTCCTAATCCAGGCGATGAAGACCTATGGCCTGATCCTCGCCGACAACGGCAGCAACTGGTACTTCCAGGGAACGGCCGACCGGCGCTGGACCTACACGATGGTTGACCAGCTCAAGCAGATCCCGGCCAGCGCGTTTAAGGCTGTCGACGAGTCCTGTCTGATGGTCGACCCTAACTCCGGACAGGCCCTCCAACGCGGAACGCCGGCCTACGACCAGGCCTGCTTGAAATGAACCTTCGATCGCTGGTCGCCCGGCCACGGCCCCCGCTGTGAACCGATAGCCGGCACCTCGCGAGCGCTGAGCTCACGCCAACCGGGCCGAGTACCGCGCCAAGGCAAGGGCGGGTCCCCCTCCCGAGGCCGCGCAACCCACCTCCTATTCGCCAGATACGGGTGCATCAAGGACCCCCCGGTCGAGCCGTTCCCCGCACTCCCGTGACCCACCGGAGCCGCTTACGCGAGAGACGGCTAGGAACCCGTCGGCCAGCTTCCGCTTCTCGCCGGGCCCTTTTTGTGCTGGGATCGCGCCGCGCCTGGGGCCTGTCCCGAACGTGTCCGGTGTTTCGATTGGGTGCAGATCTCCTGGAGGGACTTATGCTGCTCGGGGGATGGCACCGTTGGCGTAGCGTGATTGGTGGACGCGTTGTTGTTCTTGGGCGAGGTGGTATTGCCAGTACTGCTCGAAGTCGCCG
>JBKQIR010000351.1:0-7141 GCA_052148275.1 Solirubrobacteraceae bacterium | reverse complement strand
GTCAGCCCGCGACCGGGTGGGCGCCGACCTCCTCTCCCACTGCGGTCCCCCGCGCCCGCGATCGCCGCGCGGCCGTGGCGCGAGGCGACGCCCTCGCGCACCTGATTTAGATAGAGACCCCCTTTTCCGGGATTCCCGGTCCAGGTCCACAGGACGCCGTTGTTGGCCTGGAACGCCACGGCGTCCTCGCCGTTTGCCATTACGGTGATCGACGGACTGGTCCCCTGCGCCATCCCCAGATCCTGGTCAACGGCGGTGCCTGTCCTTCCGGGATAGCCGATCCATGTCACCAGGTCGCCGTTGGTGCCTTGGAACGCGATGGCTGTCTCGCCGTTGGCGAGGGCTACCTCGGACGGGCTGGTACCGCTTGCCACGCCGAAGCAGGATGGAGAGAAGCCGGGCGATGCGTCGCTGCTGCTCTCGCTGGGGAGGCCTTTCCAGGTCCAGAGAGATAAGGGGCAGTTGGCGTTCGGGGGGCCCTGAAAGGCGATGGGCGTGGTTTGACTTGGCGCGGGCTGGGCGTACGAGGGCGCGGCAAGCGTGCCTCCTACCGCTGCGCTCAGGCTCAGCACAGCGAGCGCGGTCAAGATCTTGCGATTCATGTCGTGTTCCTTTCTGACACCCTAAAGGCGCCGTGGTGTTGGTGAACTTGGGGGTCCCGGGAATCACGGCGTCGTTGCCGCCGACCCCCAGGCGAATTAGTTGATGCTCTGTAGGGCCGAGGAACCGGCGCGGTTCGCGCAACCCGAAGAGAGCGCCAGCCCCAGAAAGTGCGATAGAGACCCCAGTCGCACCCGCGATGGTCCCGGTCCTGGGGGGAAAGAAACCAGGGCTGTCCTTCTCATGGCCGCAGCTGATCCTCCGCCGACGATCAGCTGTACGGACGGCGACGAGGCGGGCACGATCAGCGCGTCCTTCAGCGAGAAGAAATCGCCGTCGAACGTAACCGCCGTGCCGTCCGCCAAGCCGCGCAGGATCTGAAGGCACTCGTCGATCCGGCGCCCACGCGTCTTCGGGTCCCCGCCGCAAACCTCGATTTCGTGGCGGTTCTCGCCACCGATCCCGACGCCGAGCGTGAGCTGAACAGGCGCGAGCTGCGCAATCGGCAACCATTCCGCCAACAGGTGCGCGTTGTAGAACGGCCGGAAGAACCGCTCGCACCCCTCGTGGACAGCATGGACGTGCTCGTGCCAGCCGAAGCCGTCGCCGCTGCGCGCGGCTTCCATGATCTTCGGCGAGTCGATCACCGAGCCGAGCGCGGTCTGGAAGAACCCCGGAAGGTACACCGGGCAGGTCGGGTCGGTGAGCGCGACGGCCCGCTCGGGCGCCAGCGCGTAACGGCCGCTGTCAGGCCCGTCGCTCACGAAGCCACCCGCCGCCTGCGCGTTCAGCCATTCCCGCACGTACCACTCAGCGGTCCCGGTCCGCTCCGCCAGCTCGGCCGGCGACAGACCATCCGTTCCGGCCAGTGCGCGGTCCAGCCCGAGCTTGTCGCCGATCACGACGAGCGCCGAGTTGAAGCGTCGCACCCACCTCGTCGACAGCCCGGAAGAGGAACTGCATCAGCGTCTCACCGTCGACTTCGACGGTCTTCTCGATGGTGCTCACCTGGTCCGGTGCTAGGGCTGACATTGGGGCCAGGCTAGGTCCGCGCCGAGACTGTCGCTTCCGGAGGGCGCCTAGTCTTTGGTGCCCAAGGCCACCTAGGATCAGCGCATGCTGCCCGGTCTCGGGCATGAGCAGCGCGAGATCGAGATCGCTCTCGGCGGGGCGCGGTCGGGCACCGGCGCGGCGCTCCTGCTCGTCGGGCGAGCCCGGGATCGGTAAGACCGCGCTGCTCGACGACGCCGCCTCACGAGCGGAGGGGATGCAGCTGCCGCGAGCGGGCGGAATCGAGTCGAGGCGCAGATCCCGCTCGCATCGCTGTTCGAGCTGATCAGGCCGGCGCTCGACGCGTTGAAGCGGATCCCAGCCCCCAGGCTGCCGCGCTCGACCTATCTCGGGGCGCCCCTCGTCCCGCGAAGCAGCGCTCAGACGTCGGCCGCTCCACGCGAACAGCGAGTGTGCTCAATCTCAAGCACGAAGCGGGAAAGCGACGACCTCAAGCCCGAAGCCGAGGTCGGTGCTCCTGGCGCCAAGCCACGACGCGGGATCGGGCGATACTCCGCGCCGCGGTGTGACGAAAAGCGACGACACCGCTTGCTAGCGACGGCGCTCTCTGCAAGCGCGTCGCGATGAAGGAATCGCGGGCGCACGACAGCCTCGACTACAGGAATCGCGTCGCGATGAAGGAATAGCGGGCGCACGACAGCCTCGACTACAGGAATCGCGTGAAGGCGATCGTCGGCTCGCTCGAACCGAGGCGGTCCCAGTCGTCGGAGGAGCGGCTCAAAAGCACGGTCGTGCTTGCTGCATTTCAGCAAGCACTTTGGAGAGACGGGGAGCGCGCGCTCGCGATCGCCGCCGAGGTGGTCGCGTTCTGCCCGCCAGAGGACATGCTCCACGCCGGCGACCTCAAAGCGCTCGCTGGCGGGCTGCTCGGCACCCCCGGCACCCCACTACCAGGGCCCGTGTGGGGCGAGGGATGGCGCCAAGACCGCTGGATGATCACCTTCGAGTAAACACACCACACGCGCGCCGACCCACACCGCACCACCGGCGACCGAGCACAGCGCGCGCCCCCGACAGCCGCCGAGCGCAGCTCAAGCGACCACATCACCCGCGCGAAGCTTGTGTCTGGGGGTGCGGGAAGCCCGCATGCAGAGATGGATGAAGAGCGGGAGGAAACCAAAGCCAGTCGGGTAGAACCGCGCAACCCTGGTTGTGCTCGCTCAGCGATTCATCAGAAGTCATCACACGCGCGGTCGTTCCAAAACCCTCGGACGGCTTCATCCCTCGGACGGCTTCATCCCCCGGACGGCTTCACGCGGTCGGACCGTAGGTTTGGTACGGGGTCTTACGGGTTTTGAGACAGCTTGGATGGTGTCACCGGCATCACTGGTGGCTGTCTTTCCGTCCGCCGGTGTCGTGATGATTCTGGTTTGTGGTCGGCGTCACCGATGTCACCGTGCTCGGTGGCGCGTGCGTGCGCGACTCCGGACGGCGGGATCATGGCCTCGGCGCTGGCGATCTCCGCTGGCCACGCGCGTTAAGTCCACCCAGAGGGGACACTTATCGAGGGGGTCGGCGCCTGCTAGCTTCGGCGGTGGAATGGTTGATACGATCACGACTACGGCGTTGGTTGCAAAGACCGGGCAAGAGGTCGTGACGGGTCCCTCGGAGGCGCTCGAGTTCTTCGACAAGGTCATCGGCACCAGCGAGCTGCCCGGCAGCATCCGCAGCGACAAGCGACTTACGAAGCGCCTTATGAAACAAGTCAGCCTTCTGTTGGAGGCGAAGGCCGGCTCTCCACGGCGCCGCGGACGCGCGCCGAGAAGCGCTCCATGCAACGAGGAGACGGCGCGCGCGGTGTTTGTCAACAAATACTTCGAGGCGCTAGACGCCGAGTTCCGCCGTTGCGAGCCCCCTCCCGCAGTCGAATTAGTAGCCGAACCGCCGCGACAATTGCCACTTTGCATAGCCGGCAACGCAGGATTAACAGAACCTGCTTCCAGAGTGTCCGAAGTGGTGCTACTCTTGTTTCTGCGCTCAGGTTTCCGTGCTGGAAGTCCTTGACTGGAGTAACGCAGTTTTGAGGTGGGTGCTGGCGAGCACGGGCAGCGCGATGCGGAGTGTTTCACGGAGATAGCGTCCCCGTGTCGTCGGTGCGGTACGCGTCCGCGTTGATCAATCCACTAACCAGGGATCTCATGGAACGAAACCCAGTCGCATACACGAAGGCCGACGATGTAGTCGGCCAGCAGTCATCCGCCGAGCATCCGCCCGCTGGCTGCGGCAGTGCCCACCAGCGTGATGTCCTCGTCGAGCAAGGGAAGGATCGGCTGCTCTGTGCGCTTGACAGCTTGTACAGCAGCGTGCAGACGGAGGTTCCCGACAGCGTCATGCACGGTGAGCTGCAGATTGTGTCAGCCGCGCTGACGGAGTTCAAGCAGGCCCGCGCAAACGATCGTGTCGCAAAGGTGTGGTTGATCGCTCATCGCTGAGCGATCGTTTGGCAAATACCAGAACGACGAGCGCGTGGAGAGTGAAGTGACCGCTCAGCCACAGCCGCGGGGCAGCTGAGCGGCGACGGGTTGCTTCGCTTATCGTGCAACAGCCGCGGCAAGGACGCGGGAGATCAGGAGATGCCCCCTCGGCGCTGAATCTGACGGTCGATCGGCGCCCAGATTTGCTCCTCGGAGGCGTTTGGAGGACCTATCGGGCAGCCGCGTCCGCCACTTCAGGCCGCTGAGAGGCCCCTCGGAAGCGCTGTTACACCCCTTGGCGTCATGTTGACCGAGCCCCCATGATCGACGGTGCGACGACCCCCTCAGTTCAGTGAGGCGCGCCATCTGGACGGGGTGGCGAACCCGAGTCCGGTGACACGGGGCCGGGAGAGCAGAGCCGCCCGTCGCGCGAGCCGGACAGCCGTCCGGTCCGAACGTAGAGCCGTGTCGGCCGCCGGCCCAAAGTCCGAACTCTTGGCCGAGCGCTCAGGCGGTGTTCAGTTCCAGGAACCGCGCGACCGACGCCTCGTGGTGCGCCATTCGCACCGCGAACGCGCGTGCGTGCTCGGTCGCGCTGCAAGGAAATCGGCGACGCAGCGCGCTGGGTCGTCGCACAGCGGGCAGACCTTGGTCAGATCCTGCTGCGAGCAGGCGATCCCCATGTGAGGGGACCCCTCCGCAAGCGTCTGGGGACTGCACACTGGCGTCACCACGATCCGCGCATCGGGTGCAACGAACGCCGTCGGGATCGGCCGCGGAGCCGCGGGGCCGGCAGCGTGACCACAGCGAGACGGAATGGTCGACCTTCACGACGGTACCGGCACTCGAATACCCGTGACTGGTGCTGGAGGGTCGCATGCGGCCGCTCGCACGACCATCTGAGTGCGATTCCAAGCTACTTGTCGGTTGCTGCCACGATGTCGGACGGAGCGCTGTCAGCGCAGCTCGCGCTCGCGGCTCGAGGTCGCGCCATCATCCGCCGCGAAACCAACGCTTGGTCTTTGTCGCCATTCGCCGATATCTGGCGTGGCAGAAGCGCGCCGGCTGACGCGCGTACGCGATGAATTGCTGCGTGGGTAGGCTAAAGCTCGCGAGATTGCCCATTGCAGCCCCGAGTCCCGTGCAGTGGGCGATACCCCCTTCTCCATCCCGGCGTGGACGATCGCGCGTACTAGCAAGCACAGGCGATCCCGATGATTCCCGGGCCACCGGTGGACAGCGAGCGTCGGGTACTGCGTTCCAGACGGGAAAATAGCCGTGATCGTCTGTCCTCAAAAGATGCGCCGCAAGACGGTGGCACGGCGTCAGTTTCATCAGCCCGCGCTGGCCCGTCAGCTACCGCGACTAGCCGAAGATTGGAAAGCGTCGCTGTTTGGCGAGGCGGTCCATGGCGTCTTGGATCGCGGTTTGGACTTCGAGGTAGATCGATTTGACGTACGCGCGGTCGTTGACCCGTTCGGGGTCGTTGTCGACGCGAATCGGGTCGAGCAGTTCGGTGCGGATCTTTGCCGGAAGGGGGATGTGCGTCGGGATGATCTCGATTGTGAGGACGAACGGAAAGCCGAGCATGATCGGCAACCTCGCACCCCGCAGTTTCTGCTTGATTCCGGTGAAACGGTCAAGGCCGTTCGCGAGCCAGTCGCCCTCGGATACGACGAACGCGGTGTCATGGCCACCGACGCTGGCGACCGGGACGATCGGTACGCCTGAGCGGATCGCCTGACGCACAAAGCCCATGTGTCCAGCGAGCACAGCCTGGTCGCGTTTGCGCCAGCTACGCTTCGAGTCTTCCTCGCCGCCGGGCCAGATGATCACGTCGCACCCTGCGCTGAGCGCGGCGCCGACGCCTTGCTGGGAGGCGGGGATGACGCCCGCCTGACGGAAGTACTCGCCCAGGCCGGGCGTGGCCATCAAGACGTCGTGAGCGGTCCCGTGCAGGATCCGCTCGCTTCCGAATCGAAGCCACCAGTCCGCGACAAACGTCCAAGCGTCCATCGTCAGCGACCCTCCGGAATGATTGCCGATCAGCAGTGAGGCCTCCTCAGGCAAGCGCTCCCAGCCGGATGTCTCAAGCCGGAAATACTGGTCGCAGATCACTTTCCAGACGGGCTTCTGAACGTTCATAAACGTCTGGTTGGGACCGTCCAATGGACCTTCGGTAGCGGCCGCGGTACGCCTGGCGATCAGGCCCTCAAGCCAGCCGTGGGATTGGCCTCGCCCGATCGGTGCAGATGATGTCGGATCCCGGGTGGCCCACGGCCGCTCGCCATTGCGCGGGACGGCGCTCTGGTCTATCGGGGCTGTTGACATAATTCTCAAACCCTGTCTCGGAGATTGACTGACAGGTTTCCACCATCGAGTAGCTAGTCATCCGTAGCTATCCACAGCTGCGTTGCCCACTTCCTACCGAGGACTGCGCTTGCGCGTGTGCCTCCCGAGCGTCCCAGAGCCAGCCCGCGGCGGGCCATCCGGAGAGTCGTCGGTGGGTTTGCCAAGCCTGCCGGCGAATACGATGGGAGCCCGCCGAGCCGCTCGCGCAGCTCCGCAATCTGGACCTGCAGGCGCTCGTAGACCGCCGCGCGGCGGGCGACCTTTGCGGACTGCAGCAGATTTGTTCGGCTCGGGGATCGATCAACTGTACCGAACACATTAACGAAGGTGTTCGATCTCCGCGATTCAATCTGTACCGAACTCTTTCGAGATCGAGCCAGAACCGCAATCGTCGGCTTTTGCATTGCCGCTAACGGGGTCACGGCGCCCGACCGCCCTGGGGCTCTTCCATCTCGCCGAGTGCGGCGACGAGACGGCCGGTCATGTGGTCGCTGTAGGTGCAATCGAGCAGCGCGGAAAGCACGCGTCGCTGGCGGGCACACTGCTTGTCCCTTGGCTCGAGGCCGTGCCGCAAGGGGATCGGCGGATTCTGGCGGTTATCGCAACAGGAGGGGTCCGATCTCCTCGATTGGCTTCGCGAAAGCGAGTCGTTTGCGGGGTCGATCGTTGAGTTCGGTGGCTACCCAGTCGAGGTCGATGGCGTT
>JBKQIR010000350.1:0-11544 GCA_052148275.1 Solirubrobacteraceae bacterium | reverse complement strand
TTTTCCTGCGACCTACAAAACCCCGCGCGCGGCCAAACCCGCAGGAAACCAGCGCTCACAGCCCGCACCAGCCGCGAATCCTCACCGCATAGGGCGCACATCATCCCTCCACACGAGCCACACCCATACTAATTCATTCCCGAGTCCTAAGGGTTCGACCGTGCGCCGAGAGACCCCGGGGCCGTGAGACGATCAGCATGCGGTGACAGCCAGCTGTCCGCTTGCACCCGGGTTGTATGCCTCGCGATAGAACCATGGCTTGAAGAGACCGACCTGGTCGATGACCTTGTTGGTGCTTGCGTACGGGTACGGCTCGAACAGCGGATCTGTCAGCGATGACGGAGGTGTGGGCGGGTAGATCTCGCCATCGCCGTTGGGGAGTGCGGTGCCGCGCTCGACCAGGGCGTACAGCGCAGAGTTCAGCAGCTGGCCGCTCAGCGGCTCGTCCTCGAATGGATAATGGTTCCCGGGCAGGTCATCGATCAGATAACCGCACTGGTACTGGCGGGCGTCCGTAAGGCCAAAGTTGTTGGACCGTTCAAGGCGGACGAGTTCGTACGCTGCGGGCAGCAGCGACTGGTAAGTGAACTGGGCCGCACCCAAGCGTGCCGCGGCATCGACGGACGGCGTCTCGACGTAGTCGAAGCTCTGCTGGTTATCGTAGAACGCACGGAGTTTGCCCGGATCGGTCATCACAATATCGCTGAGGTGCATGAGGTTGTCGGTCGCGTTGCTATACGCGGTGGCGAGCGCTTCCTCGAAGTTTCCGGCCTGCACCGAGAAGCTGCCAAGCGGTCCGCCGCTACCGCCGGCGGCAGCAGCGTCCTCAGCCAGGTAGAGCACGCCGGCCAGCAGGTTGATCGTACCTGCGGCGTCAGTGTCGGCGAACGCGGCGCCTGACTCGTTGAGCATGTTGCCGACGAGATCGATCCAAAAGCCTGAGGCATCCTGTTGCGCGTCACCGGCAAGCGCGCTCTGGATCTGCGTTGCCTCCTTCTCGGCGACGGCCAGCGTGGCCGGCACATTGGACTTCTTGCCGCTCATGATCTCCTGGAAGATCGACTTGACGACGGCCACCGCGTAGAACTCGCCGTACGTGCCGTTACCGGTGCCGGCCAGCTGTGTTACCACCCGGCTCCAGTCCTGCACGCTGAAATCCGGGCTGGAGCTCGCAGGATACGGCGTGGCCCGCAACAGCCGCGCAAAGCCGGGCCAGCTGTGCCGAAGAGCAAGCCCGTAGCAGTAGGCATATCTGACGTCAGGCATCGGCGGGTCATAGCAGAAGTCTCGCTTGACCGTGACCGGCCAGGGCAAGTGAAGAACGTGCATGGAGATGTAAGCGAGCGCCCGCTGCTCCCCCGCGGTGTCGCCGAAGGACTGCGACGGCTGGTAGACGGTCGTGACGAAGCCGAAGTGGAACTTGCCGTCCGGAGATGACAGCTGCGGCCCAAAAGCATAGGAGGTGTTGCGTTTGAGCACCGCGGTCTCGTGCGCGGCCGGCGGTTCGGGTTGTTGCTCACCGCCGCCAGGGCGCTCTGGCTGGATTCCGCCAGCGGGAAGGACGGGATCCCCACACTGCCGATCAGCGAATAGCTGCCGGTGTCGGTCTCCAGTACGGTCGGAGTGCCTCCGACGGCGGCCATCTCCTGGTCCACCAGCCCCCAAAGCCCAGGAAGTGTGGTCGGATCCATGAGCGGATGACCGATCGACTGGACCAGCACCAGCAGCCTCGAGCTCGACCGGGCCAGCTGTGCCAGGTAGATGGCCAGGTCGTCCACTCCTGCGCTGTCTGAGAAGAACCCGCATCCGTTGGTGGCAAACGTCTTGGATCCGGGGCGCTTCAACTTGAGCGTCACGGCATCGAGCACCACCACCTGAAAGCCCGCCGTGGCACACCCGCGGGTCACTTTTCCCGTTCCGACCAACGGCCCGGACGGATACGTGCTCGAGCCCACGCGCATGATGTTCTGCCCGGCCGACGCACCGGGTGCGTCGAGATCGACCCCGATCCGCTCCTTGGGCTCGAACACATACGGCCCGGTCCGATCGTGCTGGAAATAGCCTTCGATCGCCCCCTGCGAATTGGACCATCCTCCGCTCGATGCCCCCGGAACACCGATTACCGACCAGTCCCCATCGCTGACATTGCCAACCGGGGTCGCGCCAAGTGCCTTGAACACCTGCGACCAGTCGCCGGCGGCGACAGGCGAGGGCCCTGCCGCGATCACGACGAAGTCGGCGTCGGACCGATGCGCGATGTCGTTAAGCGCACCAGCTGCCGCGTGGGGACCATCCCACAGGTAGTTCGCTACCTCGGCCAGATCGGACCGCCTGAGCACCACCTCATCGACCACGTAGTCGGTGTCGTAGTAGGACGAACCGATCACAATCGCACGCAGCCCGGTTGAGTTCAGCTGCACGAGCGTGTTCACCGGCACCCCGATCGGCGGGTATGCGGCGAGGCCGGGCAGCGGCACCGGCGCGGCCGCTGCGCTCGCGAGCGGCGCCAGCAGCCCGATCGCGGAGAAAGCCAGTAGACGCCAGAACCGCCCTGCCGCACGCCACGCACGCATTAAAGACCTCCGGTCTCCGCCATCGGGTACCCAAGTCAGCGCCCGCCATCATCGCATGTCAGGCGAAGCGGTCTGCCGATCGATGTGGGATCGTCACAGGCGAGCTACGGGAAGCTCGTGCTCGCTGTCCGCGCCAGCGCGGTCGTTGCGCCCGATGCGACCGGCTGGCGAGTCGCTGGACGCAAGGGATGGTTGTGGTGACCGTCGGCGACCAAGCGACCGTGTACTTGATCGCCGAGGGTCGCGGGTATGAGCATGCCGCGTCGGTCCTGGGTGACGGGTTCGCGGGAGTAGGCATGAGCGTCTCTTTCGTTCATGCCCACACACTTCCTGTGACGATCCCCTCTCAACAGCGTCAGCGCGCGTTTACGAGCATTCGGTGCGCGTGAGGCGAGAGTTCGCCCATGCAGTAGCGCTGGGTGAGTTCACCGTGGCCGAGACGGAGTTCCTCGCGAACGGTCCGCACCGGTTCAGGACTCAGCTGATGCTGATGCTCGGCCCGACCGAGCAGGAGCTCGTCGAGTCCGACGGCTCGCCTACCACCGAGATCAGGCATCTCGAGTTGGCGCCGGGTTTTCTTGGAGCACGCGGTCCGGGGTGCGCGCTGGGCTCTCGCGCTGGCGGGTGGCGGCGTCGCTTTTCGGCTTGTGCGACCTGTGCGCGGCTCCTCGTTACAGCTCCTTGGAGGCGCTGTCGTCGGGGATCGGTTGTCGTGTGGTCGCTGAGGTTTGCGTCGTAGTCTGAGAGTTCGCGTACCCGGTGCTGTGCGATGAGTCGGAGGATGCGTAGGTGGGTGTCGGTCACGATCGCCCCGCGTGTGGGCCGGGAGTCGGCATCGCGACTGCAATCGCCTCCGGTAGCGACTGCGGGACGTCATCTAGCCGGAACAGGCGAAAGCCGACGGCGCCGCCCGGTCCGGGCAACGTTTGCAGCGTCTCGCCGCAGGCGGGGCAGGCCGCGAGGCATGCCGCTGCAGCAGGCGTAAAGCGCAGCCGGCAATCAGGGCAAGAAACGTGCGTCATGACTGATCCTTTCTTGTGGCACTGTTCGAGTTTCGTGGGGTCATGGCGCGTTCTTTCCGGGCAGCCCGCGCGTCCGCACGGTGTGCAGGCGCTTCATTACCGAGTCGTCCAGCCGCGCGTCGGTGGGCTCGAGGTACACGCGGTGGCGCCCGACCGCCGACGACGCTGAGCACGTGCCCACACTTGCAGTGAAACTCGTCACGTCGAAGCGGACGGGAGGCTCGGTGAGCGCGATCGTCATTTCGCGCGCCATTGCCTCGCCGCCACTGTTGACGCCATCGCCTTCATCCAGCCAACGCCCGGCGTTGAGATCGCCGTGCGCCCGTGTCGATTCGCGACGAGCGCGCAGATAAACCGTTCGTTCTACCGCTCGTTGGTGCTCGCATCGTGATAGGCCAGCCGGGTCGCGCTGCACACCGGTGTTTGCGCACGTCGCGTCGGCTGCAGACTGCGCGAGGCGCTCGCCACGGCCTTTGATGATCGACCATGGATCGTCCTCGGGGACGAAGAACGTGATCGTTGGTGGCTCACAGGCAGCGTGGACACGGATAGCGCGCCGCCGGCTAGTGGATTCCTTCTGCTTTACGGTGGCCATTGCCGACCGCCTTTCTGCCCTTCTGGCTGAAGATGCCGCTCGGGAAGCAAGAAGAGCAGAGGGCTCTCTGAGCGCACCAACGAAGCTAGCAGACTCCGACCCAGCCACTCGGAATTGCGCAGCGTGCGCGAGCCTCGGCGTCCGCCTGCGACTCCGATACGGATCGCGATGCGAGCTCTGCTGGCATTCGGCCCGGCACCGGACTAGGACTAAGACTAGGCCAGGAAGTGCATCGGTCCGGCTTCCAGATGCGAGAAGCCGCGGTCGTCTTGAGTCATCGCCTGGTGGAGAGAAATCGCCCGATAGGCGAAACGTCCGTCTGCCAATGGCCCAGCCCGAGCCGGAGCGGCTCGGGAATCAGCCGCGCGGGATCCTGATCACGGGCTTTGAAACCGGAGCGTTCGTCGCCAGCGCCGCGCTCTCACCGGGACGGTCACGGAAGCGGAGCCGTCACTCGCGGGAACGTCTGCCAGCCGGCTGTGCAGCCGTTCACGCAACGCGGCGGGGTCGTAATGTTTCTGTGCACGTCGGGTACGCGCAATGACGACGCCGGTGGCGGCGACACCCGCAACACCGGCGAGGCCGATGATCTTCCATCGCGCGCGCACGATGGCGTAGGTTACCCGACAAGTGGATCACTTTACCCTGACGCTCGCCGACGCGGCCGAGATCGCCTCGACCGGCGACATCTGGCTGTTTCGCGGCAGCTCGGCCGCGGACCTGGCAATTCGAACGCTGACCAACAGTCCCGTCAATCACGTCGGCATGGTCGTCGCGATTGATGATCTACCGCCGCTGCTGTGGCACGCCGAACTCGGTCGCTCGCTTCCTGACGTCTGGACCGGACAGCGGCAGCGAGGTGTTCAGCTCCACCACCTAGCCGAGGCCGTCACGACATGGAACGAGCGCTACAACCAGCGGGCGTGGGTCCGTCAGCTCAAGGGCACAATCGAACGACACCATGAGGACAGGCTTATCGAGATCATCGCCCGGTTCGATGGTCGGGCCTTTCCCACGACACCCGGACTCCTGACACAGTGGGCCCGTGGCCGCCTGCGTCACGCGTCGTCGCTGGAGACGATCTACTGCGCGGAGCTCGTCGCCACCACCTACCAGCACATGGGCCTGCTTCCGAGCCGCCGACCCCCGAGCTGGTATGACCCTGGGCGTTTCTGGAGCGGCGACCGGCTGGACCTCATTCCGCCGTACGCCCTGGGCAACGAGATCGCTATACGCTGAGCAACTCCCCGAGCAGACCTGCGCCGAACAGTGCCCTCTTATGGAAGGTCTGCCTGGCCGGCTGATCGGCGAGCAACCCTCGCTCGCCATGTGGGAACGGCCGTTGGCGTCGCCCCGCTATCCCCGGCGCCGCGTGGCTTGATGAGTTCGATCGAATAAGCTGTCGGCGCTGCGTCTCCCTTCGACCTCTTCTCCGCAGGAGCCGCTCGGCGCTGGTCGCACAAGCGCCGGGCTCGTGATCGAGCCGTAACGGACGGAGTCGCAAACCCATCTGTGGACCATCTTGGCGAGCGCGCAAGCTGACGCCCGTCGGGCACGAACCACCGCGATGTGAAGGCGACTTCCGCGTGGTCGCCGGAGCGGACATGTCGGCGCCGCTTCCGCTCCTGCGGTCCGGCCGGTCGAAGCGGAAATCGAGGAGAGCTCCGTGGTCAACGAGCGCGTGGCGGCGGATGGCAAGCTGGCGGCTCCTTGCTGAAGGCGCTATCCACGACCGGTCGCCTCACGCACCCGCTTCACCGCTAAAGGGGCCATGACGATTCCGCGTGGAATTGATATGGAGTGAAGCTCGCCGCCGCGCAAGCCATCGCCTGAGTGGTCTCGGACGACGAACTCCACGCCGACTAGATCATCCCGAGCGTGTTCAACCGTGACGTGGTCAAGGTCGTAGCGCTTGCAGTCGCGCGGGCGGCGCAGACAACGGGCGTCGCGCGCCACCTGCAACCGCGACCAAAGCCACCTGAGCTCGGCGCTGGCGCAGGCGGAGCGCCGTCAAACCGTCTCGCCGGTCGACTCGAGGGAATGTTTGCGCTTTCGACCGTTGACAGCGTCATGTTGCTCGCTGCGTAGGTCGGCTGATGTGATCCGCAACCTCGGCGGGTCCAGCGCTCAGAGCGACGCCGGGTCGGCAGCGAACCGAGTGGCCCGTCTGCCGCCTGCCACTTGGCGCGGCTCGGTCATGATGTCGAGGTCCGCGCCGGATGGCGGCGTTCCGAACTCTGCCGGGGGCGTCCTCGGGAAGGTTCAGGCTGCGCTCATCGTCGACGATCACCGCGTAACGGCCGATCACGTGGATCGTCTCCGCGTTCGGGGCGATTCGCTCTGCAGCGCTCCGGGAGCCGGCCGAGCTGAACCAGACAGGCGCCGAGCAGGGCGCAGGCGGGCGCCGCGATGACCCCGTGCGGATGCCACGGTCCGTACCGTAGGCAGGTGCACATGGCGCCGCCTGCTGGGCGGCGCCAACCCCGATCATTCCGGACGCGACGACCGTCGGGGTGCGACCGCGCGCCAAGCGAAGCCGCTCCGAGAATCACCGCCGCCGAGGCGCTCTCCGCCGCCAACCCGTCCAGCAGGCGAGCAGACCGCCAGCCGCGCTAGCCACGAACGAGATCGCCATCGGGCTGCGATACGAAGCCGCGCTCGAGGCGATCAACACGGCACTCGCGTTCGGCGGATCCGACACGCCGAGCCGGAACGCGAACCCGATCACCACGACCGGCGCGATGCTGGAGAAGCTCAAAGCGCCCGTGTCAGGAATCCGCAGAAGCCTGCGGGTGCTTCGGGAGCAGGCGATGCCCGTCGACGACCGCGGCGGCGAGGTCGACGAGCTTGCGGTTGGCGCTGCGTGAGTTTTCGCGCAGCATCTCGAACGCTCTGTCCTCGTTGACGGAGTGGCGCTCCATCAGGATGCCCTTGGCGCGTTCGATCAAAGCGCGGCGCCCGAAGGCTCCTTCGAGGTCCTGGTATTCGGCGAAGCGGCGCAGCACGATGTCGATCGAGCTCTGCCAGTCCTCAACGTCGCTGTCGCTGATATGGGCAAAGACCCCTCGCTTGGACGCTTCCTTGACGAAGCGGGGATCGGGCGCGTGTAGCAGCACGATCACCGGGCACGCGGCCTCGCGCACGATCTTGTCGATCAGCTCAAGCGCGTGCTCGGAGCTTTCCCCGAGCCCCACGAGCGCTACATCCGGCCGCTCCCGGGCGGTGACCGGACCGACGTCTCCGACCTCGATCTCCCGCGCGATCACCTCGTGTCCGAGCGCGACGACGATCGGAGCGACGAGGGCAAGACGATCCTTGCGCTCGTTGGCGATCAGCACACGGAGATGCTCGGTCTCGCGTTCGTCGGTGCCTCGTGCCACAGGCATAGTCTAAACTAGGTGCGTTACACGACCGCCACGGCTGGTTGCCCGGGAGGAGTGACGTTGTGAGGTTCGCCGCAATCCTCGGCGGGCAATCTGCTCCGGCTTTGGCAGTCGGCCAAGCGGCGTGTCGACCCCAGCGGTCAGCGCTATGACGAACGCACAGTGCGGCTCGCTAATCAGAGCCGCAGTGCGGCACGTCTGCGAACAACTCCCAGCCGCCCTCGGCGAATCGGTTGCGTTTCGGCTGCCGCCGGCGACGGACTTCGAGGCGGGCGAGCTGATCGACTCCTGCCCAATCGTCGCAGCTCAGCTGGACGGGTTCCGGGGCGCCCCCGCGCTCGATCGCGCGGCGCCTGCACGAGTTGATCCTGCGCTTCGTGCTGTTGCTCGCCGAGGTGGCCGAGGCTGACCTCAACCCGGTCCGGTGCACAACGACCGCTGCAGCGTGCTCGACATACGGGTGCGCATCGAGCCACAGCGGCCGGTCGAGCGCGTGAAGACCTGGTGACGCGCGCCACCGAGGGCGTGGCGGAGGCCCGGCCTGGCGTCGGCTACAGGTCCCAGTGGTGTCCGACGTAGGATGCGGCTTGTCGGGTGTAGATGTGGTCCGGTGCGATCGATTCGGCGGCGTCGTGTCCGCCGAGCGCCCGCATCGTCGCGATCACGGATTCGGCGAGCGCGGGCGGGTCATAGCCGCCCTCGAGCACGGCGCCGATCGGGGCGCCGGCTTGATGTGCGAGATCGCGGACATGGCGGGCCATTCGCGCGAAGTCGGAACTCTCAAGCAGACAGCCGCCGATCGGGTCGGCGCGGTGGGCGTCAAAGCCGGCGGAGATGAGCACGAGCTCGGGACAGAAAGCGGCTGCCGCTGGGATTACAACGTGCTCCAGCAGCGAGAGCCAAACATCGCCGTCGGCGCCGGCGGGGACCGGCAGATTGATGTTGTAGCCCAACCCGGCGTCGGAGCCGGCGTCACGCAGCAGGCCGCTGTTGGGGAAGACGTTGCCCTGGTGGATGCTCGCGAATAGCACGTCGTCGCGACGGCGGAAGATCTCAGCGGTCCCGTTACCGTGGTGTACGTCCCAGTCCAGGATGAACACGCGCCGAACGCCTAGCTGGTCGATCGCGAGCTGCGCCGCGACGGCGATGTTGTTGACCAGGCAGAACCCCATCGCGCGGGATCGCTCAGCATGATGCCCTGCGGGACGCACCGCCGCGAACGCGATCGGTGCCTCCCCAGCCATGAGCGCTCGCACCATCGCGCACGCCGCGCCGCTGGCGTGCCGCGCCGCGCGATACGTGGCCCCGTCAACGTGGGTGTCCGCGTCGATCGGCCCGCCGCCGCAAGCAACGACCCGCTCGAGCATGTCGATTAGTCGCGGGTCATGGACGCCCTCCAGTTCGGCGCGCGTGACCATGGGCGCCCGGCGGCGCTCCCACCCCAGCCAGCCTACCGCCGCGAGCGCGGCATCGATCGCCGCGAGCCGCTCGGGCGTGTCGGGGTGCTCAGCGATGTGCTCGCGCGGATCATAGTTGCGCGAGGCGGGATGCTCGAACAGCAAGCCGGTATGTGTAATCGCATCCGCCGACGCGATCGCGCGATCGCCGAAATCGCACACCTTGAGTCCGTTGCGCCGCCGACGTCGGTAGGCAAGCGACGCCTCTAGGGCCACGGGACTCATGACTGGGCCCCAGCGATGATAAGCAACAGCGCGATTAGAGCAAGCATGAGTCGCCACCCCTTTGGTTGGCCTTCGTCCCCCTGGGCAACGCCCGCGGCGGGCCACGGACCCCCCACATACCGGATCCGCGAAAGCGGAGGTCAATCACGTCGGCTAGTCGCAGCGACGGCACGGTCAGCTGCAGCAACGTCTGGTCGGTTTGGTCAGCGACCGCTTGCTATTCAGACTACTCGCTTGTAACGATTGGCGCAAGCGCCGCGATTGCGGCTGATTCATCGCGCTCGGCGTCGCCCTGTCCTCAGCCGAGGAGGATGTCTCCTCACCCGACGAGGACCATGTCTCCTCACCCGACGAGGACCACGTCTCCTATAGACGCGAGGACCTGATCGGCAAGATCATGGTGGCGCTCGGCGGCCGCGTCGCGGAGGAGATCGTACATGGGACGATCACGACCGGAGCGGAGTCCGACATCGAGCTGCTGACACGCGAGACGCTCGACGGGAGCGACGCCTACGCCGCCGCAGGCATGCCGCTCCGACATTCGGCGAACACCGAGCCCGTGGCGAGCGGCGACTTCCCTGGCGGCAACGATCCAGGCGTTTGCATGCCGACCACACGCGGACGAGAGCGCTTCACGTCGAGTTTGACTAGTGTCGTATCATACGAAGTGCTTCGCCTCTACCCTCGGCGGGCAATTTTTCCGGCTTTAGCGCTTGGCCGGCGCGTTCGTGGCCTGAATGGTCATTGCAACCATGCGTCAGGAGCCGAGTCCATGAATAGTCCAGCGAACCAGCGTCAGGTGGAGAGTCCGGCGCAGGACGTGTTGCCGCCCGAGGACGGTTCTTTTGGGCAAGTCGATTCGCGGTCCGAGGACCAGCCGATCCTGATCACCGGCACAACGGGGTTCGTGGGCATGGAGGTCCTGGCTCGCTTCTTGCAGGGCAGCCGGCGGCACATCTTCGCCCTGATCCGGGCCCGGAACGACGCCGAGGCCCACGAACGCCTGCGCGCGGTCCTGGCCACCACCTTTGGCGACCCAGATGCTCATCCCGGCCGCGTGACCGCGGTGGCAGGGGACATCGAACTGTCCGGCCTCGGCCTTGACCCGGGGCGCTTGGACGAGCTTGCCGGGCAGGTCGATCGCGTGCTGCACGCGGCGGCCTCGGTGTCATTCGAGATGGGGATCACCGAGTCGCGCGGGATCAACCTTGGCGGCACTCAGCACATGCTCGGCTTTGCCGATCGCGCCCAGCAGCTCGGCGGCCTGGAGCGCTTCACCTACGTCTCCACTGCTTATGTTGCCGGCACGTACTGCGGCGAGTTCTCGGAGCAGGACTACGACGTGGGGCAGGGGTTCCGCAACGCCTACGAGCGCTCAAAGTGGGAGTCCGAAGGCACCGTTCGGGCGGCTTCCAGCCGCCTTCCGGTTCAGATCGTGCGTCCCAGCATCATCGTCGGCGAGCAGGCAAGCGGCTGGACCGTCGCCTTCAACGTCCTGTACGGACCGATCCGCGCCTTGTCGACCGGCGCTTATCGCGTGGCCCCACTCAACCTGGAGGCTCCGGTCGACGTGGTGCCGATCGACTACGTAGCGGACGCGCTGTTTGAGCTGTGTAGCAACGGGCCGGACGGGACCTTCCATCTCGTGGCCGGCGATCGCGCCACCACAGTGGGACGCCTCGCGAAGATGACCACCGAGCACTTCCACCGGCCCATGCCCACGATCGTTTCCCCGGTCATCTACCGCGCGCTGTATCCGCTCCTGCGCCTGACCGTCCACGGCCGCCAGCGCTTGGCACTGGAACACACGCAGGTGTTCATCTCGTATCTCAACATCGGCGTGCACTTCAAGGACCCCGTCACACGATCGCGGTTGGAGCCCGCAGGCGTCCGGGTGCTGCGAGTCGAGGACTACTTCCCACGCCTGCTCGACTTCGCCCTCGCCGCCGCCTGGGGCAAGCGGCCCCTCCCCCACCCGCGCAGCGCAACTGGCGCGCCGTCAGACCAGCACCACGCCCTCAGCCCCTCCCCGCCAGCCGCCCAACCCGAAACACGGACCCTCGTGCCTCTCGGTGCTGAGCAGCGCTCCCCGGCGAAGCTGCGACTCTAATTGACACCGATATCAAATCTCAGAAAGGTGATCGGTACTGTGGCTACGACGCCCATAAAGCAGAGCACCGCTTCACAGAATGGCAATCGGACGCGGGCGACTCCCGATCCGACGCCAGTCGCCAAAGCCGCGAGCCGCCCACCGCCGGGTGGGCTCCAGGGGCTGATCGCCAAGCGCGT
>JBKQIR010000349.1:0-6944 GCA_052148275.1 Solirubrobacteraceae bacterium | reverse complement strand
GTCAGCCCGCGACCGGGTGGGCGCCGACCTCCTCTCCCACTGCGGTCCCCCGCGCCCGCGATCGCCGCGCGGCCGTGGCGCGAGGCGACGCCCTCGCGCACCTGATTTAGATAGAGACCCCCTTCTGATCTAAATCTAAAGTGCTGACGCTTGCCGGGATCGACTGGCCATATATCGTCCCCGAGCGAGTCTCCAGCACGACAGAGTCGGGCGATGGTGTCGAGCGTGTGCAGCTCGCGGCGCAGGTCTACATCTATGGCTATCCGCTCGTCTACAACCTGCACGAGATCGATGGGTTTGCGAACAACATCGCGTCGCTCCCGTTCAGCGCTCCTTATAAGCAGTTCGGCTATGCGTGCGAGTTGCTCGGGCCTGATACTGAGTTCGTCTCGCCCAACAACGACACGCTGTACGTCTTGGCCGCGTGTGACGTCCGCCAGGGACCGCTCGTGTTGCACGTGCCCGACACGGGCGGTCGCTACTACGTGCTTCAGTTCGTCGACGCTTGGACAAACAACTTCGCCTACATCGGGCGCCGCGCGACGGGGACCAGCGAAGGCGAGTTTCTCCTTGCAGCCGCCGGTTGGAGCGGTGAGGTCCCCGCGGGCATGCGGCTCGTTTCGGCTCCGACCGGGATCTTCATGATCGTCGGTCGGGTTGAAGTCGACGGGGGGGCCGACCTTCCGGCAGTGCACGCCCTTCAGGACCAGTTCACGATCACGCCCCTGAATGTTCGCGACGGCCGACCAGTTCCTGTCACGCCCGGCGCTCCCAGGCCGGATCCGCGCGTGCGGGAGAACTTGCAGTGGTGGGAACGGCTCCGAGCGGCGCTGGTCTCGTTCCCGCCACCCCCAGCAGACGCCCGGTTTGTCGAGTACGCGGCGAGATTCGGCGCAACCGCGGCCGAGTCGCAGTACGTGAACCCGGATCCAGCCCTCGCCGAGGTGCTGGTCTTGGGCGCGACCGCGGGACAGGAGAAGATCGAGGAGCTCATGCAGGGAGCCGGCCAAGACGCAATCAACGGCTGGAACAGCGCGATGCACGGATTTGACTACAACCTCGATCACCTCGACCTGGGAACACTCGATCGCCGAGATTGGAAGCTCCAAGACCGCGCGGAGGCGTACGCGACACGCGCCGCCGCTGCACGCGGAGGACTGTGGGGCAACCACGGCTACGAGGCCACCTACGCGATGGCGTGGACGGACGCCGACGGCGATCCGCTTGATGGTGGCCATAACCGCTACGAACTGCGACTCTCACCGCCGCCGCAAGTCGATGCGTTCTGGTCGCTGACAATGTACGACGCCTCCAAGTTTCTACCTCGTCGCCAACGCGATCGACCGCTACTCAATCGGGGACCGGACCGCAGGACTCCTAACCGACGGCGACGGGTCGGTGATCATCTACATCCAAAGGGACGCGCCCGACACTGGCAAGCAGTCGAACTGGCTGCCGACGCCCGACGGCAGGTTCCGTCCGCTAATGCGCATGTACCAGCCGCGCGCGGAGATCCTCAACGGCGAATACATCCTCCCCGCGATCACCAAAGCTAGATAGACAGAAGGCCGAACGAGTTTGGCATTGGCCCTCCGAGACTGCCGGAATGGGCGATGGCGGCAGTCGCACGTTTCGCACGTCAACTCGGCCCATCGCGCCGGCGCGGTCGCCTGCGAACACATTGCGTTACCGGCTGACGATGTGAGAGGGGTCAACCAGCCGGGACGCTCGGCGGTGAAGCCGAGTCGCGAGCGCGTAACTGCGGGTGCGCGCACCGTTGTTGGGCCGCTCGTGAGAAGATCCGCGAATGGATGCCGCTCGTTCCCGGCTGCTTTCAGTAGTCGACGCTTCCGATGCGCTTCTCCTTGAGGAGGGCGATTCTCGGGATCCGGTAGCTCGTCGACGTGTGGCTCTGGCGTTCTATCGGAAGGGGTTGGCGCTTCTGGGGCTGGAGCGATATCGAGAGAGCATGGATGTGTGGGACGAGGTCATTGATCGGTTCTCTGCGGACCCTCCGACGGCACGGCCATTGATCGCGCTCGAGGCGATGAACAACAAGTCGGATGCACTGCGCTGTGTCAGCCGGTTCACGGACGCGATTGCGCTCGCCGAGTCCGCCGCCGCTCGGTGCGAACAGATGGAGGCCACCGGTGAGTTGGGTCGCGTGTTACTTCGATCGCTGGAGGCAAAGCGGGCCGCTCTTGTGGCCGCGGCTGGAAACGAGCTGCGCGCCGCCGCAGTTGACGGTGAGATCGCTCGGCGTTTCGGCGATGCTCACGATCCGGAGCTTCGGGAGCATGTGGCGTTGGCGCTCTCCCATCAATCCGCGGCCCTTCTACAAGCGCACCGGGTTGATCAGGCGCTGTCGGTCAGCCGTGATCTGGTCGGGCGTTTCAGCGCCGAGCCCGAGGCGACGCTCGTTCCCGTGACCGAGATCGTGGTCGCCCACATCAAGATACTTGCGAATATCGGCGCTCCCAGCCTCGGGGGCGGCGCAGGAGTGGTTCTGTTCGCACTGACAAACGCCAGCACTAAACTCCTCAAGGACGCAGTCGCGACCTTCCAACGGCATCAACCACTCTCGCTCGCCGGAGTGCCTGCGGCCAGATCGCTGATCGAACCGGGGTCGGTCCTTGCGAGAAGAGCGTTCCCCGCCGCGTGCCAGCTCCGGCGCCGGCGGCTTGAACAGGCGATCATGGTCACCGACGCCGTTCTTGACCGCATCGCCGCAAAGGACGACGCGGATCTTCAACGGCTCGCTGCCACGGCACGAATCGCGGCTGCCAGTTGCGATGTGATTCTCGGCCGGATTCGCGACGGTCTTCAACAGATGCAGGCCATGACTGACAGTGGGCGACCCGATGTCGTGAAGGCATACCAGCATCTCGCCAGCGAACACCAACGCGGCGGTCGCCTCGCACAACGGATCGGGGCGGTCAGCTTACTCGCCCTGCGTGCTCAAACACTCGGTCACGACGACCCTCGCGTCGCACAGATCGCCTACGACGACTCCATCGCCGCGAACCATTCGCTCAGCGACGCGACGACCAAATTGGTCGCCCGCCTCCTGCGCCCGACTGGAAAGACCAGGTCTCCGCGGCGACAAGCCAGCACCAGGACCTCGCCATCGTGAGCAACCCACTTGCGGCCACCGCGGCAGGCGCAGGACGCCACTGCTTCGCCGCTGAAGGAGTCGTGGCGATTCCGGTCCGAATTAGCTGATCCGCCATCCAGAGGCGGATCGCCGCATCGAAAGCGTTGACGTTCTTGCGGAGAAGCGGGACGCCCTGCGAGCCGCCATTGGGCACGTAGCGCGACCCGTTGTCGAGACGCACGTGAACTTGGCTGCGAAAGATGTCCTGCCATTCGAGTTTGATGAAGTCTCGAACAAGCCTGCTGTGGTCTTGCTGCCGTCTGCGGTCATACGGTCAGCATCGCACGTTCGACCTGCGGTCAGCTTCCGTGTTCCGGATCGCGCGACCGTCGAGGCCTCGGCTGCGCGGTTTCGTCAACATCCTGCGGGTCACGAGCCCGGGTGGCGCGCCTTCGGTTTCGCAGCGTGTGGTCGGCGTCCGCATGGTTCGCGCCGCCGTCAGCTGGTGTGGTCGGCGTCGGACACCTGGACTCGTCCAGATCTAAGCGCAGCCGCAGCCGCTGATGGGGCGACGAACCGGGTCGCTCGCGGTGGACGGCTGCCTATGCATCGTCGCGAATCTGCACCCCGTCAAGCGGCCCTGCAGTCGGCGACACGCGAGGCCGGCTGTGCGGCGGCAACAGAGCTTCCTCCGGCGCGCGGCACCGATCCGGGCGGGCCTCGCTTGCCGCAGTCGGAGGGCACTCCTCGTGAGAGGGTGGAGGCTCGTGATTAGAGCGGGTCTGCGCAGCCGGTGGGCACGGCTGCGCGGTTCTAAGCGACCTGGCTGCTCCGCGTCCGATCGAGGTGCGACCGACACTGACTGATCGCGTTGCGGCGGTCTTCGATCAAACGTGAATCAGCCGCTTCTCCGACGGGTGTCTTGCAGGATCGCGGTAGTGGCAGACGCCCTTGAGGCACGGAACTTCGACCACCACATGCTTGGGTTGACAATAGCTAGTTGAGCGATATATAATGGCCATATGGGCAGGCGTACGATGCAGGAAGCGACATTCCTGATCCTCACGGCGCTGGCGGCCGGTAGCAAGCACGGCTATGGGATCATCACCGATGTCATCGGGATCTCGAATGGCACGGTGCGGCTACGCGCTGGAACTTTGTACACGGCTCTGGACCGCCTGCGCACGGACGGGTTGATCGAGGTCGAGCGCGAGGAGGTCGTCGACAGTCGACTTCGGCGTTACTACCGGCTCACGCCCGTGGGTTCGGAGCGGCTCGCCGAGGAAGCAGCCCGGTTGCAATCCAACGCCTCCGTCGCGATGACGCGACTGGACTTAAGCGGAAGGGTCGTCACGACATGACCGACGTGACGCATCTGGAGCGCCGCTACCGGCGGCTGCTGGCCTGGTACCCGAAGGCGTTCCGCCGCGAGCACGAGGACGAAATGCTAGTGGTACTGATGGCTGGCGCCGGAAACGGTCAGCGACGGCCTGGGCTGGCAGATTCCGCTGACCTAATCCGCAACGCGTCCTGGATGCGGGTACGTCCGTGGGCGCAGCGACCGGCGCCGACGGTGGTTTGGGCGCTGCGGCTGATGGTACTCGCAGCCGCCCTTGAGCTGGTTGCCTTGGCCACCGTGGTTGGTACCCAGGCCGGCCTCAGGGCGGCGATCATCGGCCGCTTCCCGCATTTCACCGCGGCGCAATGGCAGGCGGAGGCTCACGCCCATATCCTGCCGATCGAGATCGGTGCGCCGATCGCTGCGGCTGTGTGGCTCGGGCTGGCGTGGGTCAACGGCCGCGGGTATGGCTGGGCGCGGGGTCTTGCTATGGGGTTGCTTGGCCTCACCTCTATCAGCCTGCTCGCCGGGGTCGGTCAGCACGCCGCCAACTACGCCCCGGCTGACCTGATCGCGGGTTGCGCCCTGTGGCTGGTCGGCCTGCTCACGGTGTTGCTGATCTTCAACCCGCGGTCTGATCCCCACTACCACCAGCCGTCGGACCGTCACGACGGCAAGACCTCGTCCTCCACAGCGGACCGGCCGGCTACACAGCACGTCGCGCGCGACGGCGGGGTCGCTTGCTGGAACTGAGCTCGGGTGCTGACCTCGGTCGATTTCCGCGCGAGCGCGAGGAGGAGAACATGAAGCCCTACTTTCAAGACCATTCCGCCGGGTGGCTGTTCCTGATCGTCGTGATCTGCTTCTTCGGCATGGAGATCATCCAGTTCTTCCGGCAGAGAGAATGGCGCAAGGACGCAACCCGCATCGCGACGCCCAGCTTTTGGGCCGGTGTCGTTGTCTGGGTAATCGTCGCGACCGTGATCCTCCATCGCGCCGGGCACTACTTCCCCGGGGCGGCGATGGGACACGGTGCCCTCGTGTTCGCCGTCGGGATGGTGCTCCTAGTCGCGGGCGCCGGGCTGCGCTGGTGGTCGTTTTGGGCGCTCGGGCAATACTTCACCTTCACCGTCGACGTGAGCGTCGATCAACCGATCGTGACCGCTGGCCCGCATCGCCTGCTGCGCCACCCCGGCTACGCCGGCGGGCTGCTCGCCATGATCGGGCTCGGCGTGATCTACAGCAACTGGATCGGCCTTGCTGGATTCGCCCTGTCATGTCTGGCGATCATCCTCTGGCGCATCCAAATCGAGGAAACCGCCCTGCTCCGCACCACCGGCGACCCCTACCGCTCCTACGCCGAACACCACAAACGGCTCATCCCTCTCATCTGGTGAAACGGAGTCCCGCGACCGCCCAGTGCCCCGCTTTGGCCCCTCGACGTTCGGTGCCGCGAGCGCGTCCCCAACCCCGGGACGCCCCTTCGAAGCCGGCATGTGGGTATCCCGGGCACGCGACGAACTGCGCCGCATCGGCCTGCGACGCCCCGCGGTCACCGACGGGCTGACCCCGGCGCAGGAGCGCGTCGCGGAGCTCGTCGCCGCCGGGCTGAGCAACCGCGAGATCGCAAGCGCTCTCTACATGAGCCAACGCACCGTCGAAGCGCATCTCACCAAGATCTACCGCGAAGTCGGCGTACGATCACGCGCACAACTCGCCGCGACCCTCGCCCCCAGCGGCCCAGGCGCTACGCCTAATCCACCATCTATCGATTGACCGCGAGGACACCCGGCAGTTATCCCTCGCCAAAGCATCTCGACTGCTCCAACCCAGCGTGCGCGCACAGTTGTTCCTTGCCGCCTCGGGGTAGATTGGCTCGGCGCACGCCAACTCATGGGCCCGCGGTGAACGAGTCGACGTTCGGGGTGACGGTGCCGTCCTTCGCGACGCTGATGTATTCGGCGGCGATCTTGGTGCCGTCCGAGGTGAGCGTCAGGAATCCCCAGTTGGAGTCGTCGCCGGCCTCGAACACGACGCCGTCGCCGAGCTGCTCGCCGGGAGTCGCGCCCGGTGCGAGCTTGTGGAGGTTGTGGTAGCCGCCGTTGCCGATCACGACGTATGGCAGCTCGGTCGAGCCGTTGGGCATCGTGCGCGTGAACCGCTGGTAGTCGTGGACGTGGCCGGAGAGCACCAGGTCAGGCACCCGCCCCGAGCTCTGAAACGCGGTGTCGAGCACCTCTCCCATCAGCGCCGAGCCGCCGTGCATCGCGTCCGCGCTGTATGGCGGGTGGTGAAGCGCGACGATCAGGGGCACGCCGGACGGCGCCGCCGCCAGCTCGGATGTGAGCCATGCGACCTGGTCGGGCTCGATCACGCCGCCCGACGGTAGAGGTTCACGGGGTGTCGCAAGAGTCGAGGAGGGTTCCTGCGTGACGCACGGAATCTTGCGTTTGTGGCGGATGCAAGCCAAGATGCGCTACGGCCGAGCTGTGAGGAGCTGGCGGGGCTGGT
>JBKQIR010000348.1:0-23034 GCA_052148275.1 Solirubrobacteraceae bacterium | reverse complement strand
TTTTCCTGCGACCTACAACCCCGCGCGCGGCCAAACCCGCAGGAAACCAGCGCTCACAGCCCGCACCAGCCGCGAATCCTCACCGCATAGGGCGCACATCATCCCTCCACACGAGCCACACCCAAATCATATTGACAAACTATATGGATTGGCAATACAAGGTCAAGCGCGCAGTACCGCTGACGCAGAGCCCGGCGCAGCCCACGGGTTCCCGCGATCGAACCGACCAGCGACGGCCGCTACGACCTCGTGGTGACGGGCTCGCGCGGCCGCGGCGGCGTCCGCTCGGCGCTGCTCGGAAGCGCTAGTCACCACCTGCTGCACCAGAGCCCGATCCCGGTGCTCATCGGTCACGGAGATCGTTCGCGAGAGCTCCAAACCCTCCAGTCCATCAGAGCAGCCTGGTGCGCCGCGAGCAAGATCGACGAACGTTAATGGGAGACCGTCGCCGCAGCGGCAGGGGATGACGATCTGATGGGAATGACGGAAAGACAGGTGCACACCCAGCCTTCACACCCATCCCCACAGCGTGGTCCACTGCCACCACCCGCCTCGACGGGAGCCGGTCCTCCCCCACTCGCGGCGCGGACGGTTGAGCGCGGGCCGGAGCTCACCACCGCCGCGCTCGAGGCGTTCGAAGCCGGAGGGGCGTTGACGGCCGGGACGGAGTGACGGCGGTTGGCCGCTGAGCGTGCCCGGCCGGTTGTTCTCGTCACTCGGCGGCTTGGACCAGTCGGCCGCGGACGGTGAGCTCGCTGGGCGTGCGGATCATGCCCAGCATGCCGTGGGTCATGCCGAGCTTGCGCTGGTCTGCGTCGGTCTTGGCGTCGATGTCCAGTTCGTCCCCGACGCGGCGCAATTCGGCGTCCAGGGTGAGCGGGATGCTCTGTCCGGCGGCGTAGAGCTGACCGCTGACTTTCAAGCTTTCGCCGTCCAGCGTGGCGTTGTCGGACACGAAGCGAACCTGTGGGTGGTCCGTGACGTCGAAGAAGTCGTCTGAGCGCAGGTGCTTGTCGCGCATCTTGTTGTTCGTGTTGAGGCTGGCCGCCTCGATCGTCAATTCGATCGCCGGGGTGCTTTGCAGGTCGAGTGTGCCTTCGTAGCGCTCGAAGTGACCTTTGACGGTCATCAACCCCCAGAAGGTCGGGGAGTGGAATTCGACGCTCGAGCGTGCCGGATCGATCCGCCAGCGTGTCGTCTCGATGGCGGGCCGGCCGCTCGGTTTGGGGGTGCTTGTGCTCATTGATGGCTCCTTGTGGATGTTCTGTGAAGGTCCAAGCGGCGAGGTGGGTCGCGTTGCGGGCGGGCTCGGCGCGCGCTCAGCTCGTGAGCTTCCATGTCCAGGCGTACTGTGAGAGCGCGGCGCGGATCTCGTCGTCGTGGATCGAGTGGGGGACGTGGATTTCGACCTCGCCGGCGATCAGGACGGCTTGCACCTCGTCGCGCAGGGGTTCGGCGATCGCGTCGCGCGCCGCCTGCTCGGCGGCGCGGCGGCGCAGCTCGGGCTTGTATTGCTTGCCGACCGTGGTCAGCGGGATCTCGTCGATGATCTCGACGTGCCTGGGCGCGGCGGCGCGCTCGGGTACGCGCTCGGCCGCCCATGCCTCGAGTTCGTCGGGAGTCAGGGCGCTGCCGGCGGTGAGGGTCACGAACGCGACGGGGACCTCGCCGGCATGGGGGTCGGGCCGGCCGACGGCGGCGGCGGCTGTGACGTCTGGGTGTGAGAGGAGCGCGTCCTCGATCGTCGCGGGGTCGATGTTGTGCCCGCCGCGGATGATCAGGTCCTTGGCGCGGCCGACAAGCCGGATGAACCCGTCCGCGTCGACTGAGGCGAGGTCGCCGGTGTCCAGCCAGCCGTCCTTGATCTTCGCGCCGGCGCTCAGCTCCCGCCCGGAGCCGCTGTGGACGAGGTAGCCGGCGAAGATGTTCGGGCCGCGCAGGACGAGCGTGCCAGCCTCGTTTGCGGGCAGGAACGTCCACTCGCCGGTCGCTTCGTCGATCGCGACCGTGCGCGCCTGCTGGTAGGGAAACCGCTGCCCGACCGTCCCTGGTCGGGGCACGTGCGACGACCAGCTGAAAGTGCTCGCGCACGTGCCCTCAGTGAGCCCGTAGCCCTCGCACAGTGCGATGCCTGTGCGAGCTTCGAAGCCGCTGGCGACCGCGGGCGGCAGCGGCGCGGCGCCGACGATCGGGAGCGTCAGGCTGGAGATGTCGGCGTCGACCGGGACCTGCGCCAGCACCGAGTACACCGTCGGCACGGCGGACATCACGGCGATCCGGTAGTGCTCGACGATCTTCCAGAAGTTCCCGTAGAGGGGGAGGTCGCGGTAGCCGAGTGGACCGCCCCAGACGACGTGCTGGCCTTTGAGCAGCGATGCCAGCACCGTCACCACGAGCGCGTTGGTGTGGAATAGCGGCAGCGCGGCGAACAGGACGCTGCTCTGCTCCAGGAGGTCGCGTGCTTCGATCATCCAGGCGTTGGAGACCTCGTTTGCGTGCGTGCGTGCGGCGAGCTTCGGGGTTCCGGTCGTGCCGCCGGTGTGCAGGTAGCTGGCGACCTCGCCCGCGACCGGGGGCCCCGCGGACAGGCCGCTGTCGCCGGCCTCCTCCATTCGCTCCTGCAGGTAGGCGACCTCGACGCCCGCGAGTGGCTCGAGCGCAGGCGGCTGGTCGGCCGCTGCTGTGGGGCGCAGCGCCAGCAGCGCTCGCGCGCCGGTGCTGACGGCGATCGCGCGCGCGTGCGCCCAGACGCTCGGGTCAAGCTCGGGTCCGGAGGCGGCGATCACCGGGGCGCCCGAGAGGCGCACGAGCTCGCTGGCGTGCTCGATCGCGAGGCCCGGGTTGATCGGGGCGTAGATCCCGACCGCCTCGGCCGCGAGCGCCAGCAGCAGCATCTCGGCGCAGTTGACGGACACGACGGCGACCGCCTCACCGCGCCGCACCCCCAGATCGCCCAGCACGATTGCTGCGCGGTGCACGTCACCGGCGAGCTGTGCGAACGTTCGAACGAACGGGGTGTGGAAGCGCTCGGCGTCCGCGAGCACCGACACGGCGAGGCGCTCGGGCCACAGGCTTGCCGCCCGCGTCACGAGCTCATAAGTGCTTGCCGGCAGCCCGCGCTCCCCGAGCGGGATGCGCTCGATCTCGGCGAGGTCGCCGGGGCCGCTGAACGTTGGCCATAGGAGCTCGTCGTTCATCGGGCTGCTCGCTCGTATGGCAATGCCGGCGGCCTGCGGGCCGCCGGCCTGCGCAGCTCGACCGTCAGCGCGCCCATGCCGCCGCCTCCGTCTCGGCGCCGGTGGCGAGATACCCCTCGGGCTCCTCCACGACGGCGTTGCGCAGCTCGCCGATCCCCTCGATCACCACCCGCACGACGTCACCGACCTTGAGCAGCCCGTCGGGGAAAGGCTGGCGTACTGCCCCGATGCCGGCAGGCGTGCCGGTGGCGATCACATCACCCGGCTCGAGTGTGAACGCCTGCGACAGATGCGCGACCTGCTCAAAGCAGTTGAAGATCATCTTGCTCGTGTTGCCGTCCTGGCGCAGCTCGTCGTTGACGTAGGTGTTGAGCGCCAGGCTGTGCGGGTCGCCGAGCTCGTCAGCGGTGACCAGCCATGGCCCGAGCGGCCCGTGCGTGTCAAACGACTTCCCGATCGTCATCGTTGGCGTGCGCAGCTGCCAGTCGCGCACCGTGACGTCGTTGGCGATCGTGTAGCCCGCGATCACCTCGTGGGCCTGATCCTCGGGCACGTGGCGGCAGCGGCTGCCGATCACGATTGCGAGCTCGCCCTCGTAGTCCAGCAGGCTCGAGACGCGCGGCATGTGCACGTCGTCGCCGGGTCCGACGACGCAGGTGACCTGCTTGTTGAAGAACACCGGATACTCCGGCGCTTTCATCCCCGACTCGGCGATGTGATCGGCGTAGTTGAGCCCGATCCCCAGGAACTTCCGCGGCCGCGCGGGGGCGAGCAGGCGGACCTCGGCCAGCGGGCGCTTCGGCGCCCGGCTGGCCAGCGTTTGGAGGCGCGCGAGCCCGGCTGCGAGCGCGAGCGCGGGCTGGGTCGAGATCCCCGGATCGGCCGCGGACAGGTCGGCTACGGTGTCCTCGTCGACGATCCCGAGCGAAGCGCCGTCGCCGGCGTCAAAGCGGCAGAGCTTCACGAGGACATCTCCGGGATCTCGACCGGGGGCTGCTCGGGGGCGTAGCCGCCGGCCATCGCCTTGGCGTGGATCTCGGCGTGGCTGAGGCCGGCGGTGTGGTCGGCGATCACGAGCTCGGGGTCGAGGAACTGGCCGATCGGGTTGGCCTTGAACACCTCCGAGGTGCGCATCCACTCAGTCGAGGCCTGCCAGTCGCCGAAGTTGTCGACCTGCAGTTCGACGTTGTTGCCGTCCGGATCCGCGTAGTAGTAGGAGAAGGTCATCCCGTGATCGAGACAGATCGCCGGCGTGATGCCCTCGCCGCGCAGCCGCGCGTACGTCGACATCAGCTCATCGAACGTCGCGTACTCGAACGCCGAGTGGTGCATCCCGGTGCGAGTGTCCTTCTCGGGGTCATCGACGAAGTTCGGGAACGCGAGGAAAGCGATCCGGTGGTTCGCCTCGTCGTTGGACAGCCACGCGCCGATCTGGTCCTGGTGGATGACCCGCGCACCGACCAGCGTGCAGTAGTAGTCGATCATCTCCTGCAGACGGGTGGTCTTGAGGTTGAAGTGATGGAACTTGGGGTGGATCACGGTCGTGTCCGTCATCTGAGGGCTCCTGCGGTCGCGGGTGTGGTGGTGAGGTGCAGCTGGGTTCGGAGGTCGTCCAGCAGCGCCGGCAGCTCGTCGCTGGATCGGGCGCTTCCGAACGTGTAGAAGTCAGGGCGAACGATCACGCCATGCGCGCCGGGCTCTGCCAGCCAGGCGGTGAGGCGGCCGTCGAGGTCACGCACGCCGTCGGGCGTGTCGGGGTCAAGCGTGGCGACGCTCATCGCGAGCTCGTCGATGAGGGCGCGGTGATCGGCCGAGAGGCGCTGCAGCGGATCTCCGCCCGCGACGATCAGCTGGAATCCGCCCCCCACGACATCATCGAAGCGCCCCTCCCGATCTGCGCGCGCGACACGACCCTGGACGCTCAGCGTGCCCGCGAAGGGGTCGGTGCTCTCGCCCGAGTTGCGGCGGATCGCGCCGTCGGTCAGCGGCGCGAGCTCGAGCGGCGGCAGCGGCGGGGCCTGGCGCAGCATCGCGTCGCGCTCCGCGGCGGCCTTCGGGTCCAGCTGACACAGGATCTTCCCGAGCTCGACGGCCAAACCGATGATCGCCTCGTTCTGCGGCTGCCGCTCGGCATCGACCGTGTCCAGCAACCGCTCGGAGGCCAGCCCGCGCAACACGAGATCGAGCTTCCACGCGATGTTCGCAGCGTCGCGCAGGCCCGAGCACAACCCCTGGCCGAGGAACGGCGGGGTGAGGTGCGCGGCGTCGCCGACGAGCAGCACACGCCCCTCGCGCATCCGGTTGGCGAGCATCGAGCGAAACTCGTACACGGTGCTGCGCGTCAGCGGGCCGTCCTGCGGGCGGTACCACGGCTCCAGCAGCGGCCAGACGCGACTAGGGTCTTCGAAATCAGCCGGCTCCTCGCCCGCCAGCAGCATGAACTCCCAACGCCGGTGGCGAGGACCGCTCTGCACGTGCGTCGTCGGGCGACGCGGGTCACACCACTGGCAGGCGATCGGGAGGTGAGCAAGCGCCGACATGTCGACCGGTTCGGCGTCGACGACCAGCCATCGCTGCCGGAAGCCGAGGTCGCGACGGGTGATCGCAACCGCCTCACGCGCGAACGAATTCGCGCCGTCGGCCCCAACCACCCAAGCGGCGCGCACCGTGCGGGTCTCATCGGTCAGGGCAAGTCCCCCCGCGTCCTGTTCGACGACCCGCCGCACCGTCAGCTCCGCGCCAGTATCGGAGCGGACCAGCGCTTCGGCGGTCCAGCCGCGCTGCACCGTCACGCGCGGCTGGGCGCAACCGAGGCGATCGAGCGCCGCCTCCAGCTCGGGCTGAAAGAACATGTAGTCCGACTCCCAAGCCGAACGCGCAGGGCTCTGGCTTTCGAAGCGCAGCAGCAACTCGCCGTCGGCTCCGAACCACTGGTAGTCGTGGACCGCAACCATCTCCCCGGCGAGCGAGTCCGCCAAGCCAAGCATCTGGAGCAGGCGCATGATCTCGTGATCGAGATGGACCGCGCGAGGAAGGCGGTAGATCTCCTGGTAGCGCTCGAACACCGCCACCCGGTGCCCGGCGCGGCCAAGCAGCGCAGCCAACGCCTGGCCGACCGGGCCGTAGCCGACGATCGCGACGTCGACGTCGTCCCGAGCAGCGCGGGTCGCATCCTGGGCGCTCATCACGCCACCGCGGGGACGCGAGCGTCGACCGGCCGAGCCAGCACCTGGGACAGCACGCCGGCGAGCACGGCCCGTGGGTTCTCGGCCGCGGTGGGGTGCCGCCAGGCGATGAATCGGTCTGGCCTTACGAGGATCGCGCCCTCGCTCGAGATCTGGCGGTGGCGAAGCCACATGCACCGCGGGTCGTACAGATCGCCGTCGAGGTGACCGATCCGCAGCGCGTCGATCGGGACGTTCGCCTCGCTAGCGAGCTGCGCGGCTGCCTCGCACCACGCCCGGCCGTCCTCGCCGGCGATCAGCAGAAAGCGCCCCGGCCTCACGAGGTCTTTGATCGGCCGGCGGTTTCCGTCCTCATCGTCGATCCACGCGTGCGGGAGCGGGGCACCGGGGCGCGTCGAGGGCTCGTAGATACGGATCTCGTCGGGCGAAATCGGTGCGGGCGTGCCGTCGGGAACGATCGCCGCCGACTCGTAGAGGTAGCCGTACTCGACGTTGTGCTCGTTGAACTCCATCGACTGGGCGCGGATCGCGCGCAGCGCCGCTGCGCGATGCTCGGCGTCCTGCGGCGTGCCGCTCCACAGGCGGCGCAGGTTGGCGAGGTTCTGCTCCTCGGTGTGTTCGTGCGAGACGCCGACGACCGGCTGGATCATCATGAAGTGGTTGATCGCGTTCTCGAGCGACCGCTGGGCGTTGCGCTCCAGCGAGGAGCGGCGCTCGGGCTCGTAGCTCTCAAGCAGCGCCGGAGCGGCATGGCCGTGCAGGACGGCGGCGAGCTTCCAAGTGAGGTTGTGCACGTCCTGGACGGCGCTGGTCAGCCCCAGGCCGCCGGTCGGCGGGTGGCGGTGGGCGGCATCGCCGACGAGGAACACGCGACCCTGCGAGTAGCGATCGGCCATCACCGCCTCGACCGACCAGCGCGTGATCTTGCGGATCTCCATCGGCAGGTCGGGGATCCCGAGCGACGCGCGCACGTCGGCTTGCACCTGTTCGTCTGACTGCGCGCGCGGATCATCGACCGGGTAGTTGATGTGGATCACCCACTCCTCCGACGCCGGCCCCCAGCGGTCCGGCCCCATCGGGACCATCACGACCATGACGCCGGTCTGCGGGCAGAACAGCCAACGGATCAGGACGTCGTCGTCCTGCGCGAACCGCGAGAAGTCGGCCGAGACGTGCATCGTCGCGGTCTCGGTCACGTGGCCCAGGCCTCCGTGCGTGACCCCGATCAGCCCAGGCACGGTACGCCCGCCGTCGGCGCCGATCAGGTAGTCGCAGCGCACCACGTACTCGCGACCGGAGGCGTTCTCGCGGATCAGCGCGCGGACGCCGTCACCGTCCGGCTCGAGCGCGGTCAGCTCGTGGCCGAAACGAATCCGGCCCGGCGACAGCGTCTCCGCGTGGGCCTTCATCAACGGCTCGAGCCGAATCTGCGGGAGGTTCAGCTGATGCCACGGGCTGGCGGCGCTCCAGCTCTCGTCGGAGCCGCCGGCGCCCCAGCACTCCAGGCGCGCGATGCGTCGCCCATACTCCTCGGTCGGTCCGGTGAGGCCGGCGTAGAAGGCGGTCGCTGCCATGTTCGCCGCGGGCGTGCTCCGCTGCGCAATCGCGCCCGCGACGCCCGCGTCCTCGAGGATCTCCATCGTGCGCTGGTTGAGCACGTGGGCCTTCGGGAGGATCGACGTGGTCGGCAGCGCGCTGACGAGGAGGTGATCCACCCCTTCTCGCGCAAGCAGCATCGACGCCGTCAAGCCGGCGCCACCCCCACCCACGATCAGCACCGAAACACTCTCGTCCACACGCGAAGCCAACGACATCTGCTTTCTCCTCTCACGAACCGAATTGGAGCACACGCTACAAGAATGCTATTGGAGTGTCAACTCCAATATCTTGCTAGGCTCCGACCATGGCCGTCCGCGCCGACGTCACCCCCAACCGCCGCGGCGTGAAATCGCGCGAGCTGGTCCTCGACGCGGCAGAGCGCATCATGGCTGAGCACGGCTTCGAAGCAGCGACCATCGCCCGCGTGGTGGAAGAGGCGGGGATCCCGCTCAGCTCCGTCTACCACTACTACGGCTCAAAGGACGGGATCCTGCTCGCAGTCATGGAACGCGGCGCCGAGCGGTTCTTCGCCGACCTACCCCAGTGGGACCGGCGGATCGGCGACCCCGCCGAGCATCTCGCGGCAATCATCTCGCCGGTCGCCCAGGCGCTCGAGCGCCACCCCAACTTCCTGCGCCTGCTGATCGTCTTCGCCGCGCAGCCACCGGCGGTCGCGGGCGGCGAGATCCAGGCCGTCGTGACCCGCGTGCGCCGCCTCGGCCTCGAGCGCTTGCAAGAACAGCTTGCGACCGCGTTCGAGGACGACCCAGACAGCCCCACGATCATCCGGCTCGCGCGATTCGCGCTCGCCGCTATCGACGGCGCGTTCGTCGCCTCTCAAGCCGACCCCACAGCCACGCTCGCCGACGTGCTCGAACCGCTCCCAGCCGCGCTCGTCGCCGCCTACCGCGCCTCCTGACCAAAGCCCGCAAAGGAACCGAGACCTCGGCTCGCGGTCATCCTCGCTCCGCGGCATCACGGAGGTCATCCCTCGACCAGACCCGAGCCCGGCATCCCGCCCGCCTCTCGCGCGCGAGCCGCCCGCCGCCAGCGTGGTCACACCGCAAAGCGCGCCAAGCGAGGGACAAGTCTGATCGTCGTATCAGACTTGACTAAGCGGTCATTCCGGAGTTAGGCTACGCCTCGTCAGCAGGAGAGGAGAGACATGCCACCCATCGATATCCCGCAACCAGGCCCCCGCACGACCGCCGTGGCCGCGCGCGCCCTCGGTGCCGCGCATCGGTTCCTGCAGCCACGGCTCTACGGCATCCAGCGGATCCCTAACCGCGGGCCGTTCCTGCTCGTCGGCAACCACACCCTCTACGGCCTACAAGACGTCCCGTCGCTCGTCTACGAGATCGAACGCGCCCGCGGCGTGTTCGTCCGCCCCCTCGGCGACCACCTCCACTTCGCGATCCCGATCTGGCGCAACCTGCTCTGCGAACTCGGGATGGTCCGCGGCACCCGCGCGAACTGCGACGCGCTACTGCAGGCCGAGCAAGGCGTGATGGTGTTTCCCGGGGGCGCGCACGAGGTGTTCAAAGGCCGCGGTCAGCACTACCAGCTGATGTGGCGCGAGCGCGTCGGCTTCGCGCGCCTCGCCGTTGCGCACGGCTGCCCCATCATCCCGTTCGCCGCCGTCGGCGCCGACGACACGTACACCGTGCTGCTCGACGCCGCGCACCCACTCGCAAAACCGATCCGGGCTATCAGTGACCGCATCACAGGCCGCCCCGAAGCCTTCATCCCGATCGCCCGCGGACTCGGACCCACACTCGTACCCCGCCCCGAGCGGTTCTACTTCCACTTCGCCCCGCCAATCGACACCACGCCCCTGGCCGGACAGCACGACAACATCGACGTGCTCCGCGCGCTCCGCAACCAGGTCAAGCGCGGCGTCGAGGACGGCATCACGTTCCTGCTCGCCGAGCGCGAGAGCGACCCCCACCGGCGGCTGATCTCCCGGCTCGGGCGCGCCGCTCGCGGCGGCAAAGCCGAACACGTCGCGATCGCCACCGGCGCTGGCGATGACCGGGAACTCACCCTTCCGCGTCATCGGCTCGAGCTCACCCCAGGCGCCAGCGAGCCCTTGCGCCACCCCAGCATGCGACTCCAGCACAGCAACGGAAAGCCACATCAAAGAACCGGCTCCAGCGATATCCTCGCCGCCCGTGCCGCCCCGCGACAGCACCGGCAAGCCGCCGGCGCGGGATAACCGACGCGCGGCTCCGAAGCCGCCACGCACCCGCTGCGATACCGTCATCAAAAATGACTGGGCTCCCCAAGACTGATGCAGCCACCAGCGATACGAGCCAACCCCCGCCCGACAGGCACGCTCGCAGACGCGAGCGAACACGCACCCAGCTGATCGAGGCCGCCAAAGCGCTATTCGCACGCCAGGGCGTCGACAACACACGCATCAACGACATCACCGAACAAGCCGACGTCGGCTTCGGCTCCTTCTACAACCACTTCGACAGCAAAGAAGCGATCGTCCAGGCCGTCCTCGAGGACACAATCAACGCGCAAGGTGCCGCCGTCCAAGCCGTGACCGCGAACCTCGAGGACCCCGCCGAAACCGTCGCCGTCGCCCACCGCTACTTCGTCGAGCTCGCCCGAACAGACCCCGCCTGGGCCTGGCTATTGATCCGCATGGACGTCTCCCACAACGTCACCCTCTCGGCTCTCGGACCGTTCGCCCAACGAGACATCGACCGCGGCGTCAAAGCCGGCCGCTTCAACGTCCCCAACGAGCGCGTGGCGCTGTTCGCAGCCGGCGGCGCGCTACTGGGCGTCATGCGCGCCGTGCTCGACGGACAAGCGCCCAAGAACGCCGACCGCCACCACGCCGAGCTCGTGCTGAGACTCCTCGGTCTGGCACCCGAAGACGCCGCCGAGATCGCACGCCGCAACATGCCAACAGGCATTCCCAACTGCCAATAGCGCCCAGGGTCACCACCACCAGAAGCCCGGGCCAGACGTGCGGACAAAGTTCCGGAGCAGGATCCGCGCGGGCGCGGTCCTCATGAATCCACGCCGCTCCGTTTCAGCTCGTCGATCACGGCGGGGATGAGCTCCAGGGCGTCACCTACGATGCCGAGGTCGGCGATCTGGAAGATCGCGGCGTGCCTGTCCCGGTTGACCGCGATGACGTGCTTGGCGTGCTCCATTCCGACGATGTGCTGGCTGGCGCCACTGATCCCTACCGCAATGTAGACCTCGGGCGCCACCGTCCTGCCGGTCTGGCCGATCTGAATGCTGTAGGGGACCCAGCCGGCGTCGACCACCGGACGCGACGCTCCGACGGCAGCGTTCCCGATCAGCCCGGCCAGCTCGTGCAGCAGGGCGAAGTTGGAGGCGTTCTCGAGGCCGCGCCCGCCGGACACGACGACCCGGGCGCTCTCGAGCGCCGGTCCTGACCGCTCGTCCTCATGGCGCTCGACCCTGCGGGCTCGCTTGAGTCCGTCAGGGATCGACAGCTGGATCGCGATCACCTCGGCCTCTCCGCCCGACGGCGATGCCTCGAAGACCTTCGGCCGCGGGATGACCAGCCTCGGGGTGGGACCCGTGAGCATCACGTCGACGATCGCGGTCCCGCCCTCTGCGCCCGCCGATCGTCCTTGCTGGGGCGAGATCTTCAGCGGCGCCCGCGTCCGCGCCCGGTCGGGAGCGGGCAAATCGTCGACGTTGGTCATCAGCGTGCACGCGAGCATGGCCTGGAGCCGTCCTGCCACGTCGCGGGCGTCGAAGGTCGGGCTGAACAGGATCAGCTCGGGCCGGTGCTCGGTGGCGAGCTGCGCCAGCGCGTAGGCCGCTGGTTGAGCGATGTAGTCGTCGTAGACGGGGTCGTCCCCCACGAACACCGTGCGCGCGCCGTGCTGACCGAGCGCATCGACCGCTTGTGTGGCTCCGGGCCCGAGCGCGACCGCCGACACGTCGGCGGCGAGCGAGCGGGCTCTGGTCAGCAGCTCCAGGCTCGAAGCATCCAGGGCGCCTCCCGGCTCGATGTGGGCGTAGACCCAGACTCCGGGCATCGTCAGATCACCTTCGCCTGGCGCAGGAAGCTCACGAAGCGGGCGGGAGCCTCCTCCGGCTCCTCGACGATCTCCCCAGCTCGCCGCGTCGGCGGCGCGGGCTCCATCGCCGCGACCGCCTGTGTCGGGCGGACCTGATCGTGATCCAGGCCCAGGTCGGCCAGGGACAGGCGTTCGATCGGTTTGGTCTGCGCTTGCATGACGTCTCGCATCGACGGGATCCGGGCCTCGGCCACGCTGGCCGTCACGGTCACGACCGCCGGCAACGGACACTCGATGACGTCGTAACCGGCATGAGTCTGGCGTTCGATCACGATGCGCTCGTCGGTGACGCGCAGTCGCCGGGCGAACGTGGCGCACGGGATGCCGAGCAGCTCGGCCAACGTCATCGGCATGGTGCCCGTGGAACCGTCGCTCGACTCCACGCCGGCGATCACGAGGTCGAACGGATCGCGCCTGATTGTGGCCGCCAGGACCCGTGCCGTGGCCAGCGCATCCGCCCCTTTCAGGGCATCGTCGGTGACCAGTATGGCCTTGTCGGCGGCCTCGCCCAGAGCCTGAAACATGGCTGTCGTTGCCGGCTCCGGTCCCATCGAGACCGCGGTCACGTCGCCTCCCTGCTCCTGCACCAGTCGATGGGCTATGGCGAGTCCAGGCTCGTCGGCCGAGTCCAGGTTCGCGTCGTCGCTGTCGCGCCGCAGGCGGAAGTCGTGACCGATCTCCGCCGCCTCGCCCGACGGATTGGGAACGAACTTGCTGAGCACGATGATGTTCATCACGGCCCCTTAGTTGAGCTCCGAGATTGCGCGCATCGTAGCTGACCGGCACTACTAGCGTGGGATTGGCGTGCTGGCCGAGCGAGTCGAGGTCGGCGACGGGGAAATGCCCTGTGGCCGATCCCGTTGCGGAGGACGCGGGGGGCCAGGCTACGGTCGGAGTCGATGTGGGCCATGCCGTGGTCTACGAGGATCTGTGCGATGTCTCGCCGGGCTGGGGTGAGGCGGACCAAGAGCCGAACCGAGCCGGCGAAGGGAGCGCGGGATTGCTGACATCGCTGGTCAGCCGGTCCAGGTGCCTCGGTGATGTCCTGAATGGTGGCTGTCTGCGCCCGGCCGTCGGCCAGCATCGCGAGCGCCGCGTCAACGAGCTTCCGGCGCGTCTGCGCCTTGCGCCGCTGGAACCGGGACCGGTGGCAGCGGCCGCTCCTCACATGGCAGCGGCGTGGCAGCGACGCCTGTAAGGCTGCGACTCGACTCCGGATACACACGAAAGAGGGCGCGATGCAAGCCCACGACAGCAACTCGGAGCGAGTCAGCGTCTAGGAAGGGAGGAGAACCCGAGATGAGTGAGTACTCCACGATCGTCTACCGGGTCGAGGGCCCGGTGGCGAGCATCACCCTGAATCGCCCGGAGAAGTACAACGCGATCGATCGGACGATGGCCGCCGAGCTGCTCGCCGGCTTTCGGCGCGTCCGCGACGAGGAATGCGTGAGCGTGGTCGTTCTCGCCGGCGCCGGGCGCGCGTTCTGCACGGGCGGCGACCTCAGCATCTTCCCCTCGCTAGCGGCCAGCCACACGGCGGCGCTGGACTGGCTGGCCCACGACGGCTACGAGATCGGCAAGGCCATCGAGCTGTGCGAGAAGGTCGCGATCGCGAAAGTCCACGGTCACTGCCTCGCCGGCGGCCTCGAGCTCGCCTTGATGTGCGACCTCGTCTACGCCTCGGACGCGGCCAAGTTCGGCGCCACCGAGATCAACATGGGCATCCTACCCGGCTGGGGAGGGACGGTGCGAATCGCTCGCGCCATGCCCGTGCACCGGGCGCGCGAGGTGATCTATAGCGGACGCAGGGACTACAGCGCGCGCGATTTCTACGAGATGGGTCTCCTCACCCGGGTCTTCGACGCCGACGAGTTCGAGGAACGATTCGCCGAGACGGTCGCGAACATCGCCGCCAAGAAGGCGATCGCTCTGCGCATGGGCAAGGAGGTCCTGACCCGGTCGCTCGAGACACCCAGCCTCGACGCCGCCCTGGCCCTCGAGCGCAATGCCATTCAGTGGCTCAACCACGCTCCCGACACTCAAGCCGCACTCGCCGCGCTACGGCAGGACCCGAGCGCGCTGGTGCAGAAACAGCGCGCCGCCAACGCCGCCCAGGAGGCATGACCATGGACTTCTCGTTCACCCCCGCGCAGCGCGCAATGGCCAGGAATTTCGCCACCTTCTGCGAGAAGGAGCTCAGCGACGAATACGTCCGCTGGATGGACGCGAACGTCGACTTCCCGCCCCAGGAGCTGTGGGACAAGCTCGCCTCCCTCGGGCTGTTCGCGGCAACGGTCCCGGTCGAGTACGGCGGGCTCGGCTTGGGCCTCGTCGACAACATGGTCGCCTACGAGCAGATCTGCAAGCGCTCCATGTCGGTCGCGCTGGCCGCGGGAGCCACGTTCGGCTTCGGCGCGCGGTGGCTCACCGAGCTCGGCACCGAGGAGCAGAAGGCGCACTGCCTGCCCCGCTTGGCGGAAGGCCGGCTACGTACCGCGATGGCCCTCACTGAGCCGGGCGGAGGCACTGACATCCTCGGCGCGCTCTCCACGTTCGCCGAGGACGCCGGCGACTCGTGGGTCATCAACGGCAACAAGGTCTTCATCACGGGCGCGCACGCGGCCGATGTGATCTTCACGGTATGCAGAACCGAGCGCGACGTCCCGCGCAGCCAGTCGTGGTCGACGCTCATCGTCCCCCGGCCCAGCGAGGGCATGACCATGCGCCCGGTCGGGAAGATCAGCTGCCATCACTGCGACAGCGTCGAGATCAACTTCGCCAACGTTGTGGTCCCCAAGGAGAACCTCATCGGAGCTCGCGGTCAGGCATACCGCGAGATCATGACCGTGCTCAATCCGGAGCGCATCGGGGTGGCGATGCTCGGTGTCGGCGTGATCGCCGCGATCTACGAGCGCTGCCTGCGCTACGTCCAGGAGCGGCACGCGTTCGGCGGCCCGATCGGACGCTTCCAGGCGCTGCAGCACTACCTCGCGGACATGCATATCAACCTCGAGAACGCACGGAACCTCACCTACAAGGCAGCCTGGCTGTGCGACACCGGGCAGCCCTTCCACCTGGAAGCGACGATGGCGAAGCTCGTGGCCGCCGAAGGCGCGCGGCACGCCGGCACCTATGGCGTCGAGATCTTCGGCGGCTACGGCATCTGCGACGAGTATCCGGTCTCGATGTTCGCGCGCGACGCCTATCAGATCCAGTTCTCGCCCATCTCCAACGAGATGAGCCGCAACATGCTCATGCAGTTCCAGGGGCTGCCGAAGTCCTGGGCCTGACCGACCGCGCGGAGGAACCGATGTACACACTTGCCGACCTGCCACGAAACGGCGCCGCCCTGCACGGCACCCGCACCGCGGTGGTCTTCGAGGACACAAGAGTGACCTACCACCAGCTGAACCGCCGTGTCAACCAGGCCGCGCACGCACTGGTCGACCTCGGCCTGCAACCCGGTGAGCGCCTCGCGGTCCTGTCCGACAACAGCGCCCGGTATCTCGAGACCTACCTCGCCGCCGCCAAGTTGGGCGCGAGCGTGACCCCGCTCAACACCCGCCTCAGCGACTCGGAGCTCGGCTACATCGTCACCGACAGCGAGGCCGTCGCGATCGTCGCCGGCGATGGCTACGAGGCGCGGGCCGCGAGGCTGTTGGCGTCTGTGCCGGCAGTCCGGGTCGGCGTGTCCCTCGACAACGATCTCCAGGGTTTCACCGGCTACGAGGAGGCGCTGGCGCAGGCGCCCGAGCACGAGCCCGATCGAGGGCGCGGGCCGTCCGAGGATGAGCTGGCCGTACTGATGTACACCGGCGGCACCACGGGCGCCCCCAAGGGGGTGATGCTCAGCCACCGCAACGTGATGACCGCGGCGATCGCCACCGCCATCACGGTCGAACTCACCAAGGACGACTCGACCTGCTTCGTGCTGCCGATCTTCCACGTCGCATGGTGGCCGATCCTCAGCCTGCTGCTCGTCGGCGGAAAGGTCGTCATCAACCGCAGGCCGGGCCTCGACGAGATCCTTCGGCTCATCCAGGACGAGAAGTGCACCCACATGAACCTGGTGCCCACGATCTACGGATGGCTCATGGACCTGGCGCCAGTCGGCTCCTACGACCTCAGCAGCCTACGATCGCTCACCTACGCCGGCAGCCCGTTTGCCGTCGAGATGCTCAAGCGGGCCATCACCGTCTTCGGACCGATCTTCGCCCAGGGGTACGGCGCGACCGAGACCGCGGGCGGGCCGATCACCATGCTCGAGGCGGCCGATCACCACCTCGACGGAGTGGAAAGCCGCCTGCTGGCAGGTGCGGGCAAGGCGGCGATCTGCTCGGAAATCAAGATCGTCGACGACAACGACGAGACCGTCGAGCCCGGTGTCGTCGGCGAAGTCTGCGCCCGCGGCAGGCACATCATGCTGGGTTACTGGAAGAACTCCGAGCTGACCGCGAAAGCGCTCAGGGGCGGCTGGTACCACACCGGCGATCTGGGTTACCTCGACGAACGCGGCTACCTGTTCCTCACGGCCCGCAAGTCGGACATGATCATCAGCGGAGGCGAGAACGTGTACCCCAACGAGGTGGAGAACGCGGTCTATACCCACCCTGCGGTCCGCGAATGCTCGGTGATCGCCGCGCCTGACGAGCGGTGGGGCGAGATCGTCCACGCCGTCGTCGTGCTCCGTGTCGGGGTCCGGATCGGCCCCGAGGAGATCATCGAGCACTGCCGCCAGACGCTCGCCGGCTACAAGTGCCCCAAGAAGGTGACCTTTGTCGACAGCCTGCCCAAGACGGCCATCGGCAAGGTCAGCCGCAAGGACGTCAAGGAACTGGTCCGATGACCGCACAAGCACCGAGTAGGGAGGACCTCTGATGATGGATGAGTTCGCGGGGAGCCGGCCATGAACATCGTGGTCGTGCTCAGGCTGACGCCCAACGTGGGCGACGAGCTCGAGATCGGCGACAGCGGAACGGACATCGACCGCGAGATCGTCGAGATGGTGATCAACGAGTTCGATGATCAGGCGCTGGAAGAGGCAGTGCTGATCAGGGAGGCAACCGGCGCCACAGTTACCGCAGTGGCGCTGGCGGCCGAAGGTGCCGAGCAGGCACTTCGCGTCGCCTACGCGCGCGGCGCTGACCGGGTTCTGAGCGTGGACGCAGGCGAGATCGAGCCCTACGACACCCGCGCGGCCGCGCTGGCCTACGCGCAGGCGCTGCGGGAGCTGAACCCGGATCTGGTGCTGACCGGGGTTCAGACCCCGTATGACGTGTTCGGGCAGACAGCGCCGTATCTCGCCGCTGAGCTCGGCTGGCCGCAGGCGAACGTCGTCGTCGGCACCACCGTGGTCGACGGCACGGCCCGGGTTGTGCAGGAATACGCGGGCGGCCGGCTCGCCGTGCTCGGCCTGAAGCTGCCGGCGGTGGTCGGAGTGCAGTCGGCCAGTGCGCCGCCGCGATACGTCTCGATGGCCCGCCTGCGTCAGGCCATGACCGAAGCCGCGACGGAGACGATCAACGTCGGGGTCGAGGCGGGCACGAAGTCGAAGATCGTCTCGCTCGGTCGTCCGGAGCGGACGGCGGGCGCGACGATGCTCGAGGGCGACGCCTCAGAGGTGGCCGCGAAACTTGCAGCGCTGCTGCACGACCAGGGAGCTCTGGTGAGCTGATGGCTGAAGTTCTCGTCTACGTGGAGCAATCAGCGATCGAGGACGGCAGGGGGACTCGGCTCCTGGCCTGGGCGCGGGCGCTTGCGGATGCCGGCGGCGGCGATCTGGTCGCGCTCGTCGCCAGCGGCGAGTCGATCGGGACCGATGGGTTGCCGGCCGCGGATGTAGTGCTCGAGGCCTCGCATCCCGCGCTCTCGCCGTACCTGCCGGAAGCGCATCAGGCTGTCCTCACCGCTGCGATCAAGGAACGCAGCCCCGATCTTGTGGTGCTCGAGAACACCACCGCCGGGCTCGACCTGGCAGCCGCTGCTGCGGCAGCAACCGGCCTGTCGTTCATCGGCTACTGCAGTGAGGTGTCGCTCAATGGTTCTGAGGCGCAGGCGAAGAGCGGCGTCTACGCCGGTCAGCTGGTGGCGATGACGCGCGCGCCGCTGCCGGTGGTTGTGAGCGTCATGTCGACGGCGCTGCACGATGAGCCCCAGGCCGCGGGGCGGCGCGAAAAGGCTCAGCTGTCCCCGCCGGCGGAGCTCGAGCGCCTGAGGACGTCGTTCCTCGAGGCAGTCACCCCTGCGGACGAGGGCGTGGACCTGACCAAGGCCGAGCGGATCGTCTGCGTCGGTCGCGGGATCGGTGGCGCGGAGAACATTGCGGTCGCCGAAGAGTTGGCCGCGGCGCTGCACGCCGAGATCGGAGCGTCACGTCCCGTGATTGACTCCGGGTGGCTTCCGAAGGTACGTCAGATCGGCAAGTCGGGCGCGACTGTCAAGCCCAAGCTGTACCTCTCGCTCGGCGTGTCCGGGGCGCCCGAGCATGTCGAGGGGATGCAGGGCGCGGAGCTGATCGTCGCCGTCAACAAGGATCCCGGCGCGGCGATCTTCAACGTTGCGCATTACGGCGTGGTCGCGGACCTGTTCGACGTCGCCGATGAGCTCGCGACGCTGATCGGAGAATGACCGTTATGACGTGCAGAGGAGGATCGGAGGAGTGAGCACGTGAGCCCCGTCGTGTTCCCGATCGTGTGGGCTGTCGCGCTCGTCGTGTTCGCCGTGATCATCGCGGCCAGGACGCGTCTGCTGCTGGCGGCGCGTCCGGCCGCGCGCCTCGATCAGATCCCGGCGCGTCTGCGGCGCGCGATCGTCTACGGGGTCGGCCAGAGGAAGTTCCTCGCCGGCGAGCAGCCGGCCGGGATCATGCACGCGTTGATCTTCTGGGGTTTCGTGGTCCTGATGCTCCAGGTGATCACCCTGTTCGGGCGCGCGTTTGACTCGAACTGGAACATCCCGGGGCTCGGTCCCGACCAGCCGCTCGGGCCGCCGTTCTTCATCGCCCGCGACGTTCTCGAGACGAGCGTGATCGTGGGCGTCCTGTACATGCTCTATCGGCGTCTGATCGTGCACACGCCGCGCCTGTTCGGCCGTCCTCCGGCGGAGCAGCGCTACCACGACGCTCCTCATTGGGAGGCGAACCTGATCTTGGTGTTCATCCTGATGATCATGGTGGGCGGACTGCTGTATGACGCCGGGCGGCTGGTGGCGTACGACATCCACGGCAACGAACGAGAGTTCGCGCCGGTCACGGCGGCCCTCGCCGCAGCGCTTGGCGGCGTCAGCCGGTCCACCGCGCACACGATCAGCGAGACCGGGTGGTGGATGCACTGCGTCACGATCCTCGTGTTCCTGAATCTGCTGCCGCTGTCCAAGCACTTCCACATCATCACCGCGATCCCGAACGTGTTCTTCGCCAAGCTGCCGCCGCGTGACGTGGAACGGCCGCTCGCGATCACCCATCTGCCGGCCGCGGCTGCGGCCGCGCTCGACGGCCCGGCCCCAGGGCTCGTCGGTGTTGCCGCACTCGCTGATCTCAACTGGAAGCAAGTGCTCGACGCGTTCTCCTGCACCGAATGTGGGCGCTGTACCGCGGTGTGTCCGGCGGCGGCGTCGGGGACGCCGTTGGCGCCGCGGCAACTCGTCCTTGATCTCCGAGATCGCCTGTACCACCATCGCGCCGAGCAGCACGAGCGTAACGGTGCCGAGCCGCTGATCGCCGACGGCGTGCTGTGGTCCTGCACGACTTGCATGGCCTGCGTCGAGGCCTGCCCGGTCGGGATTGAGCACGTGGCGACGATTGTCGACATGCGCCGCAAACTGGTCGATGAGGGCAGGATGGACCCCCTGCTCCAGCAAACGCTCCAGAGGTACGGCACCCAGGGTAACTCGTACGGCAAGTCGGCCCGGATGCGGGCTCGGTGGACGAAGACGCTCGACTTCACGACTCCCGACGCCCGCAAGGAGCCGGTTCAGTACGTGTGGTTCGTGGGTGACTTCGCGTCCTTCGACGAGCGCGCCCAGGTCGCCTCGCGAACGCTCGCGAAGATCTTGCACGACGCCGGCGTCTCGTTCGGGCTGCTCTACGAGGGTGAGCGAAACGCCGGCAACGATGTCCGGAGGATCGGTGAGGAGGGTCTCTTCGAAGTGCTCGTCGAGCAGAACGTGAGTGCCCTCGCGGAGGCGCACTACGAAGCGATCTTCACGACCGACCCCCACTCGCTGAACACCCTGCGCAACGAGTACCCGCAGTTCGGCCTGGACAAGCCGGTCTACCACTACACGGAGCTGCTCGCCGACCTGGTCTCGCGCGGCGTGATCTCGGTGCAGACCCCGCTCACGGGAACGCGCGTGACCTATCACGACCCGTGCTATCTGGCGCGGTACAACCGGATCACCGAGGCCCCGCGCAAGCTGATCGAGGCCTCCGGCGCGGAGCTCGTCGAGATGCCCCGCCACGGCACGAACACGTTCTGCTGCGGCGCCGGCGGGGGACGAATCTGGATGTCCGACGACGAGTGCAGCGAGGAACGTCCGAGCGAGCAGCGGATCCGCGAAGCGCAGACCCTCGGCAAGCTCGACTACTTCCTCGTCAGCTGTCCGAAGGACCTGGCGATGTACTCCGACGCTGCCAAGACGGTGGGGGCCGAGTTCCAGGTCGCGGAGTTGACGGCGCTCATCGAGCGCGCGCTCGAGCACGCCGAGCCGCTGCCGCCCACGCCCACTGAGGAGAAGGAGACATGATGGCCAACGAGCTGAGCCCCGACATGCTCAAAGTCGCGCTGAAGTCGATCGACCAGTTCGCCGCGCGTGAGCTTCCGGACACCTTGTTGATCGAGCTCGACGAGCGCGACGAGTTCCCCGAGGAGATCGTGCGAAGGATGTCCGGCGAGGAGCTCGGCCTCCAGCTCCTCTTTGTGCCGTTCGAGTACGGCGGCATGGGCGCCGGCGCGTTTGACGTATATCGCATCTGCGAGCGGATCGCCGCGATCGACCTAGGGCTCGCGACCTCCGAGCTCGCCGCGTTCCTGGGCAGCGACCCGATCAGGGTCGGCGGGACCGAGGATCAGAAGCGCCAGTACATGGGCAAGATCGCCAACGAGGGAGTCCTGTTCGCCTACGGCGCGACGGAGCCGGAGGCCGGCAGCGATCTCGGGGCCCTGAAGACGACCGCAGAGCCGGTCTCAGAAAACGGGGCCCTCAGCGGCTACCGGCTTTCCGGAGCCAAGCAGTGGATCAGCAACGGTGGCGTGGCGGACCTGTACACGGTCCTGGCGATCGCGCCCGGAGGCCCTAGCTGGTTCGTGGTCGAATCGGGGGTCGATGGCTTCACGCATGGTATGAACGAGGACAAGCACGGGATCCGCCTGAGCAACACTGCGGCGCTGTTCCTCAACAAGGTGTATGTCGACGCCGATCGGCTGATCGGGGGCGTCGAGGGCCAGGGCCTTGCTCAGGCCCACGAGGGCTTCGGCTACATGCGGCTGATGGTCGCGGCGTGCGGGCTCGGCGCCGGCTGGTCGGCGCTGGAGCGGGCAATTGCGTATTCCCGCAAGCGGATCCAGGCCGCGGGCCCGCTGAGCGAGAAGCAGGGCTACACGCACAAGCTGATCGTTCCGCACGCTGTCGCGCTCGAGGCGGCGCGGGCATCGATCGAGGAGACCGCCGAGCGCCTCGACGCGGGCGGCGGTGATCTGACCATCGAGGGCACCGTCGCCAAGTACCTCGCGACCGAGGCGGGCGACGCCGCCGCGGACGCGGCGATTCAGGCGCACGGCGGCTACGGCTACACGCACGATTACATGGTCGAGAAGATCAAGCGCGACGTGCGGATCACCAGGATCTACGCGGGCACCTCGGAGATCATGGAGCTCACCATCGCGCGTGGACGCTGGCAGGAGCATCTCAAGTCAGGCGGCGACTACTACCACCGCTCCGCGCGCGAGCTCGAAGCTCTCCACGAGGAGAACCCGGCGCTCGGCGCCGATAACGCCGCGCTCGCCCACCACGCGCTTGCGGAACTGCTCGAGCGGTGCCGCGCGGAGAAGCTGACCCGCAACCAGCACATCCTGATGCGCCTCGGGTCACTGATGGCGCAAGCCGAGGGGGCCGCCTGCCTTGCGCGGCGGGCGCAGCGGGCGACCACCAACGAGCTGAACCCGAAGGCATCCAAGCGCTTCCCTGCCAGCGCACTCGCCGCCGCCAGCCGCGTGAACTCGCGCAACGTGTCGTTGACGATCGCAACCGAGGCGGTCCGCTGGGTCGCGGCGGCTGACGGTGGCGAGCTCGGCGAGTTTGAGCAGCACCTCGACCTCGCAGCAATTCATCGCGCCCAGGCCGGGCTGATGGCCGACTTGGGCGCGGTGGCCGAGGCGACCTACGGACGCATGCGGCCCTGATGCACAACCCCAAGATACGAAAGGCGATCTGAAATGCCTGATCCTCTCAACAACGCCGTCGCGATCGTAGGCGTGAGCGCGATCGCGACGCGGGTGCTGGAAATCGTCGCCGAGCAGACCGGCTACCCGCCCGGCCTGCTCGACATGGCCCTCGAGCTCGAGGCTGATCTGGGGATCGACTCGGTCAAGCAGGCCGAGGTGTTCGCCACCGTCCGCGAGGCCTACGGAATCGAGCGCGACGACAACCTCCAGTTCCGCGGCTACCCCACCCTGGACCACCTCGTCGGGTTCGTCGTCGACCGCGCCGGGCCACCGGCAACGCCGGCGCCTCCGCCCGCGGCCCCCGCGCCGGCGCCCTTCTAGTGATCGGAGATACTGGGTGATGAGTGAGCATGAGCTTCTGTGGACCCCGTCGGACGAGCGCATCGCGGGGGCGACGATCACGCGCTACCGGTCCTGGCTCGCCGAGAGCCGCGGCCTGCGGAGCAGCGGCTATCACGAGCTGTGGCAATGGTCGGTGGACGACATCGAGGGGTTCTGGGGCTCGATCGTCGAGTTCTTCGGGATCGAGTTCGACGTG
>JBKQIR010000347.1:0-12982 GCA_052148275.1 Solirubrobacteraceae bacterium | reverse complement strand
CCGGGCGCGTGCCTGGCGACGTCCAACAAGCGCGATGTGTACACGCACACGCGCTACTCGCGGGAGCAGAAGGGCACGATCTGGAACCTCGATCCGGCCGGTATCACCGGCGCGGGTGCCGCGGAATGGTGGTGGAACCCGTTGAGCTACCTGTCGCTCGGGTCACGGCCGCATAAGCGCGCGCAGGAGCTCGCCGGCGCGTTCGTCGACGCGTACCGGCACCCGGCCGCGAAGCCCGACCCGTTCTTTGACCCCAAGGGTGAGCAGCTGGTCGCGAACTTCTTCATGGCCGCCTGGCTGGATGGCCGGTATCTCACCGACGCGTACAGGTGGACCACGCGGCAGCGAGATGAGACGCCGGCGAAAATCCTCGAACGCCACGGCCGCGAGCTTCCGTTCGCGTCGGTGATGGGGGAGATCAACGCGGCCCCCGAGCAACGATCGGGGATCTACGGCACCGCGGAGAAGATCCTGCAGTTCCTGCAGGAGCCTGAGATCGCCGCGTGGATCGCGCCGACCGGCCACCATCGCCCCGAGTTTGACGCGTCCGGGTTCGTGCGCTCGAGCGACACGCTGTACCTGCACTCACAGGAAGGGCGCGGCTCCGAAGCGGGGCTGGTCACGGCGATGACGATGGCGGTGTGCGAGCACGCGGTGGAGCTCGCGAAGGACGCACCCGGCGGCCGTCTCAATCCACCGCTTGTAGGCATTCTCGATGAGGCTTGCAACATCTGCCGGATGGCGGCGCTCCCGGCGCAGTTCTCGCACTACGGGTCGCGCGGGATCCCGTTGAACGTCATCGCGCAGAGCTGGTCGCAGATGCGGGAGGTGTGGGGCGAGAACGGCGTCGAGCAGCTCTGGAGCGCCGCGAACGTCAAGCTGTTCGGCGGCGGCGTCGACGAGGAGCCGTTCCTGCGCCGGCTGGAGTCGCTGCTCGGCGAGTACAACCGCGCGACCTACAGCCCGTCGGTCTCACACGGCGCGGGTCAGCGCGGCCAACGATCAACCAGCTGGCAGCTTACCCCGACCTCGATCCTGACGGTCGCTGATCTGCGCGGCCTTCCGCGCGAGCAGAACTTCCCGACCGCCAGGCGCGCGCACCCGAAGCCAACATGCCGCGGGGTGCTGTTCGCGTCAGGGATGCCGGCGGTGCTGGTGCGCCCCGAATACTGGTGGCTGACCCGCTGGGAGCAAGAGATTACGGAGTCACAGCGGCGCTATGACCACGGCAGCAGCCAGCCGGCGCCAGCGGTCTCGGTGAACCCGTGGGTGGCGGCCTCCAGGGGCGCATGAGCGACCAGGTCGACGACGAGCAGGACGAACCGGCGGGCGCGCCCGAGACGTACTTCCCGTCGCTGCTGGCGTGGTTTGAGCAGTGGCTTCGCCCCGTGTATCGCCGCTCGATACGCGGGGAGCTGCGCGAGTGGTGCCCGGAGTGGTGGCAGCACGCAGAGGCGATCAGCCGGCTCGAGGCTCTATGGCGCGCCTGGGAGGCGCTGCGGCTGGATCCAGGCACAGGACTGTCGGTGTGGTGGCGCGACCACGCTGATCACCACCTCGCCGCGCTGCTGGACGCCGACGGGCCGTTTAAGGCATGCGGCGACGGGCATGTCGACGACAGCCCCGAGATGCTGCCACACACGCCGCCCCCGCCCGACCTGTTCGCCGAGCAGGACGACACCGCCATCCAGGCGCCACCGCCGCCAGCGGCCCGCACCGCGGTGCAGATGATCGACGCCGCGCCGCGGGTTCCTGAGACCTTGCGTGCCGACCACGGACGAGGCCGGTGATGGAAATCACGGGCTATCGCTGCTGGAAGGTCCAGCTTGACGGCGATGCCAGCACCCTTCTCGAAAGGAGGTGAGTCGCAGTGCATAGTCTCGAAATCGCCGCGTTGTCCGGCGTCAAAGCCGCGGAGCCGCCGCCGCCTGTGGTTCCGGCGCTGGCCGCCCTCTCCGGCCGAGGAGAACAACCTTGAGCAAAGCACCACGGGAGTTCGACCTGATCAACGTCGTCCCAGCGGTCGTACGCGCGGCGGGCCAGCAGGGCCTTCTTCCTCGATGACGCCGACCGGGAGCTGATCGGCAAGCGGCGCGGGGCGCCGAACCGGCTGGGGTTCGCGCTGCAGCTGACGACGGCGCGCTGGCTGGGAACGTTTCTGCCCTATCCGACGGACGTCCCGTCCGAAGTCTTGCAGTACGTGGCCAGCCAGCTCGAGGTCGGGGACCCGTCGGTCGGCCGCGTTACCTGGAGCGGCGGCGAACGCGGTTTGGGCATGCGGAGGGGATCAAGGCCTTCGAGATGTTCTGCTTGTCCCCGACAGCAGGTGCCCGCCGACCGCCGCTCGCGGCCGTAGCACTCCGATCGCCGGGGTTTCTGCGCGCGCTGCCCGAAGCAGAGCCCGATTTTCCAGCCGTCGCAAGTTGTCCGGTTTTCGGCGGGCCTTGACGCGTAGCGCGTTCTGAGTGGACTGAAGATTTTTGGTGGGTGGGCGATGTCTGTTGGGAGAAGGGATCATGAAGCGGCGCGCCAGGTCATACAGGAGACTGCTCGATCGTCACGTTTGTGGGCGGTTGCCGGTGGAACGGTTCACCGCTTCTGAGTCGAGGTGAGTGAGCATTGAGTGTTGACGCGGTGCGTGAGCCGTCTGATGAGCTCCGCTTGCTTGCCGTCGAGCAGCTATCGGGCGTCGCGTTGCTGTCGTTCGATGCTGAGATGCGGTTCACCTCGTCGGCTGGGGGTGCGCTTGCGCGGCTCGGTCTGAGGGCCGAGGAGATCTTCGGACGTCAACCGTGTGAGCTTTTTGGTGAGGTTGGCTGGGTGCTTGAAGCGCGGTTTTGCGAGGCGCTCGCTGGGCGTTGCGATGAGCAGACGCTGGACTGGGCTGCTGATGGAACGGTGTACGTGGCGGTCGTGTCCGCCGTTCGCGATGGGCAGCACGCGATCGTCGGGGGGGCTTTGGCGTTGTGCGAGATGACCGCTCGGCGCGTGGAGGCGAGGGCGGTAACGGAGCCTGAGCGCGCGTGGCGGGCGGTGATCGAGCAGTCGGGCGACATGCTGACTCGCCACGACGCCGACGGGCGTTACGTGTACGTCTCGCCTGCCTCGGTACGGGTGATCGGATACCGGCCCGAGGAGCTGGTCGGTCGCCACCCGTTGGAGTTCGTGCACCCCGATGAGGTCGAGCGGGTCGCGGAAATTGTCAGCGAAGCGCTGCGCGCAGGCGACGGGTTCCAGGTCGAGCACCGGGTCCTGCGCCCGGACGGAAGTTGCGTGTGGGTGCAGTCGCTGGTGCGTCTGCAGCGTGACGAGCACGGGCGCCTTGGTGGGGTCGGCGCGGTGCGGGACATCTCTGCCCAGCGCGCCGCGGAGGCGGCGCTCGCCGAGGCGGAGAGCCAGTCGCGCGCGATCATCGAACTGTCCGGCGACATGCTGTCCCGCACCGATCCTGAGGGGCGCTACCTGTTCGCTTCGCCGAGCTCGGTGGCGGTCGTCGGCCTTGCGCCCGCGGAGCTGATTGGGCTGCGTCTGCGTGATTTCGCGCACCCGGAGGATCTCGAGCGTTTTGACGCCGCCGGTCGCGAGGTTCGCTTGCGCGGGAGCGCCGAGGTCGAGTACCGCGTTAGGCGGCCGGATGGCAGCTACGTGTGGGTTCATGTGTTGTTGCGCGCGCGCTGCGACGAGCACGGCCGGCTGGTGGAGGTGGTGCGAGCGGCGCGCGAGATCTCTGAGCAGAAGCGCCAGCAGGCGCGGCTGCTTGAGGCCACCCAGCGTTTTGAGCGGGCGTTTGAGCACGCGCCGATCGGGATGGCGCTGGTGGGCCTGGACGGCGGCTGGCTGAAGGTCAACCGGGCGATGTGCGCGATCACGGGTTACTCCGAGGCCGAGATGCTGACGATGAGCTTTCGGGACATTACGCATCCTGAGGACGCGGGGCGCAGCGTTGATGGCCTGCGGGGCTTGCAGTCGGGACAGACCTATAAGACCGAGAAGCGTTACCTGCACGCCGAGGGTCATGTGATCTGGGTCCAGTTGGCGTGCAGCGTGGTCTGCGATGAGCGCGGCTCACCGCAGCATTTCGTGACCCAGACCCAGGACATCACGGAGCGCAAGAAGCTCCAGGAGCGCCTTGCGTACTTGGCTGAGCACGACTCGCTGACCGAGCTCTATAACCGCCGCCGGTTCGAGTCAGAGCTCCTGCGTCAGATGTCGCGCTCGCAGCGCTACCGGGAGACGGCGGCCGTGCTGGTGCTCGATCTCGACCACTTCAAGTACCTCAACGACTCCCTCGGTCATCACGTCGGTGACGGCGTGATCGCGCACGCCGGCCAACTGCTCGCCAAGCGGCTGCGGGCCTCAGACGTCCTCGCGAGGCTCGGTGGTGACGAGTACGCGGTGATCCTGCCACGGGTCGATGCGTCCCGTGCCCGTGAGGTTGCTGCCGAGCTGATCAGCGCGATCGAGCGAGATCCGTTTGTGCATGCCGGTCACCGCTACGCGCTGTCGGCCTCAGCTGGCGTGGTGCTGCTGGACCAGGACACCGCCTCGGCCGAGGACGCGCTCGTGAGCGCCGATCTGGCGATGCACGACGCCAAGCAACAAGGGCGTAACCGCGTCGCGGTCTACTCACCGGAAACGCGACAGGACATTCTCGCTGGTCTGTCCTGGTCACAGCGGCTCAAGGCAGCGCTCGTCAACGATGCTTTCAGGCTGCACGCACAGCCGATCGTTGACCTTGAAAGCGGCGAGACGGTGATGCTCGAGCTGCTGATCAGGATGTCCACCACGGACGGGGAGCTGGTCCCACCTGGACGTTTTCTGCATGCGGCGGCGCGGTTTGGGTACATGCCAGCGATCGACCGTTGGGTGATCGCGCAGGCCGCGCGTCTCGCCGGTGCCGCTCCCGGGCGCTGTCTGGCTGTCAACCTGGCCGCGAACACGATCGCGGAGCCGGGGCTCATGGCGTTCATTACCGACACGCTGCGCGCGGCGGGAGCCGACCCGGCCGACCTGATCTTCGAGGTGTCAGAGAGCGACGTGATCGCCAACCTCGAGCACGCACGCTCGGTCTGCGGGCGGCTGCGCGCGCTCGGCGCACGGATCGCCCTGGACGACTTCGGGTCGGGGTTCTGCGGCTTCTCCTACCTCAAAGCGTTGGAGATCGACCTGCTCAAGATCGACGGACAGTTCGTCCGCGAACTGGGCTCAAACCGGGTCGACCGTCTCGTGATCGAAGCGATCGTGCACGTCGCCACCGGCATCGAGGTCCCGACGGTCGCGGAATACGTCGTCAACGAGACGGTCGCGCAGCGGCTGCGCGAGCTCGGCGTCACCTACGGCCAGGGGTTTCACCTCGGCAAGCCCGCACCACTGAGCTAAAGACCTCACGGGCGCCTCGCGCCGCGCTCTGAGACCACGACGCGCGATCAGCTTCCTCACGCGTGCTGCGCGGTCGTGTGAGCGCCCTTCCCGGAGCGTCCGATCGCGCCCGAGGTCTGCCAGCTCGGCGCGTTTCGCTGGGCGGCGGGCGTTCTCGCCCAAGCGGTCGCCGGCACGGACACGAACGCGCGCCGCGAGCGCCGCCCGTACGCCGGCACGAACGGTGCTGGGTGAGACCAAGCAATCGCGCTCGAAGCGCTCTGCAGCGATCGGGCGCGGACCGCGGGCGATCTCGCCAAGCTCACACCAAAGTCGCGTGCGCCGTAGCCCGGGATGTCCACCGGGGACGGCTGAGCGCCGCCCACGACAGAGGGTGATCGAGGGGGGTGGATTGAGCCCAAGCGGCTTGTCATAGGGAGCGCTGCCAGCGCACACGACGACTTCTCGGTGCTGCGCACCTCGCGACCTGGCTTGTAACCGGCGCTGTGCCAGACGCAGTCTTCAAGTTCCGAGCTGCTCCGTCGATCAGCCGGGTAACGGGCGCCGGCATCCAGGTTTCGGCAGGGACCTGCTCGATTGATCACCGTAGGAGAGACTGAAAGACGATGACCACGCATCGCACTGGCGCTCGCGCAGAAGCGCTCCAGTTGGGAGGGGGACCGCGGCCGGCCCGGGCGCGTGTGCGCTCTGGCGCGCGCGGCAGTCGGCTGAGCCGGCTCGGGATCCGCGGGCGGCTTGTGGGTCTGGTGCTCGCGCTCGCGGTCTTGTCGGTGAGCTGCGTTGGTGTGGCGGTGAGCGGGCTGCTGAGCGCTCGGTCGAAGTCTCACCAGGCCGCGAGGACGTTCGGCATCTTCAGCGCCGAGCGTGATGGGTATGAAGGCTGGCTGTCTGACGATGACCAGTCCAACATGTACGTGTCGCTGGCGGCGCTCAACGATCCCAGCCAGCGCCAACTGATGGCCACCACCTGGCAGCAGGTGACCCAGGGCTACCAGCAAGCACGCGAAGATCTGAGCAGCGTGAGCTCGCGGGCGCCGACCGCGGCGATTCGCGCCGCGGCGACCGGCACCCTGTCCGATCTCGCCACCTACAACAACTTCACCCAGCGCGTGCAGGCTGCCGTGCTCGCCGGCGATGTCACCCTCGCGGTCCGTTTGATGACGGTCGAGAACGCGGCGATCTCGAACAAGACCCAGGCCGACTTCGACCACATCGGTCAGGCTCTGAGCGCCCAGGCCGCCGCGATCAACACCGCTGTCGGCAACACCGTCAGCCAAGCGATCACGGTCGTGGCGGTGATCGGTCTGGTCGCGATCGTGATCGCGGTGCTGATCACGATCTGGCTGGTGCGCTCGATCACGCGCCCGTTGGCGGCGATCACGCGCGCGGCCGAGCGGATCGCCGAAGGTGACGTGGACGTCGAAGTCGAGGCCCGCAGCGATGATGAGATCGGACGGATGGCCAACGCGTTCCGCCGCTCGGTCGAATACCAGCGCGCGATGGTTCTCGCGGCGCGTCAGATCGCCGCGGGCAACCTCTCGGCGGACGTCAAACCGAAGTCCGAGCAGGACGCGCTCGGCCACGCGTTCGTCGAGATGCGCGAGCAGATCGCAGGCATGGTCGGCCAGATCCGCCAGACCTCGCAGACGGTGTCCGCGGCATCGAAGGAGATGGCCGCGACCTCGCAGGAGACCGGCAGGGCCACCGGTGAGATCGCGCACGCCGTCGGCGACGTCGCCCAGGGCGCCGAGCGCCAAGTGCTGATGGTCGACGCCGCCCGCAACGCGGCCGAGGACGTCGCGCGCGCGGCGAGCGAATCTGCACAAAGCGCCAGCCAAGCCGCGATCGTGGCCCACCAGACACGCAAGGTCGCCCGTGAAGGCGTCGACGCGGCCGTCAACGCCAACGAGGCGATGCGCGCGGTCACGGACTCCAGCCAGGCCGTGAGCGAAACGATCCACGAGCTGGCCGCCAAGTCCGACCAGATCGACACGATCCTCGCGACGATCACCACGATCGCCGAACAGACCAACCTGCTGGCGCTCAACGCAGCGATCGAGGCGGCCCGCGCCGGTGAGCAAGGACGCGGGTTCGCGGTCGTCGCCGACGAGGTCCGCAAGCTCGCCGAGAAATCCCAGCACGCCACGCACGAGATCTCGGTCCTGATCAGCGCGATCCAAGGCGACACCAGCAACGCCGTCAAAGTCGTCGAGGACGGCGCGAAACGCACCCACGACGGCGCCGCCGTCGTCGAGAGAACCCGCGAGGCGTTCGCGCAGATCGAGTCATCAGTCGATGAAGTGACCGCCCGGATCGAGCAGATCGCCGCCGCCTCGCAGCAGATCGCCGCGAGCGCCGCCAGCATGCAGGAGAGCATCGGCGAGATCGCCGCAGTCGCCGAGCAGTCCTCCGCGTCCACCGAGCAAGTCTCCGCCTCGACCGAGCAGACCTCCGCCTCCGCGCAGGAGATCGCGGCCAGCGCCCAAGAACTCTCAGCCAACGCTGAGGAGCTCAACCAACTCGTCGCGCAATTCAAAACCGCAGCCTGACAACACCCAAACAGCGCACTCAGGAGACATCGAGAGAAGAGTCGGGAATGTCGAGGAAACCAGGATCGTGATGGATCGTGCTGAGGATCAGGGCATTGAGCAGTTCAACGACTGTCCGGGTAGCTCGCATCAGAACTGCCTGCCGGATCTCATGTCGGGCCTCAACGCCGGCGATCTGACCGACGCGGTCAAGCCGGCCACAAAGCCGATCGAGACGTCCTGCGCTGACCCCACGACGCAGGCGCTGATCGACCTGTTCAACGCGATCCCCGGCCAGGCGCAGGCGGCGCTCGAGGAGCTCGCCAGCATCGCCGATCAAACGAACCTGCTTACACGCAACGCCGCGATCGCGGCCGCGAGGGCAAGCGAGCAAGGGCGCAGGTTCGCGGTCCTAGCCGACGAGATCAGAAAGCACGCCGAATCGGCTGCCAGTACGTCGCCGCAGGCGCGTGAAGCGTCCAACGGCCTACCGGCCGCCACAGACAGGGTCGGTGGCTGTGTTGACCACGCGGCGCGCGCGACCGACGAAGTCCTCGCTGTGTCGCAGCAGACCGGCGCCGCGACCGAGCAGATGCCCGTCTCAACAGAGCAGTCGCTGGCCTCGACGCCGGAGATCTCGACCGCGAGCCAGGAGCCGGGCGCGATCGCCAGCCAGCCCGACGATCCTCGACGCGTTCAGCGTCTCGCCCCCGGGGCGCGCCAGAACATGGAGATGAACGCCCCCGCAAGCGCAACGCCTCAGCCTGCCCTTGTGGGTCAGATCCGCACCGACGTTCGTAGGGCGGCTGAGATCGCCGCTTGCCTAGCGCTGCGCGGAACCCAGATCGCGGCGGCCGCGGATCCCGGCCAGACGACGCTCGTTGACCTGGCAGCCGCCGGGCGGTTCGTAGCCGATCAGGCCCGCTCGACCAGCGAAACGATCCTCCTGCTGCTAGAAGCACCAGCCACGAGCCCGGCGCCCGCCGCGGCAGCCGCAGACACCGCCAAGCGACTAACACACGCCAGAGAGTCGGCGGCGATGCTCGACCTCCAGCTCACGACAGCGCTCAGGATCCACGCGCTGATCTGCACCGAGCTCTCAGACCGCGCCGCCGTCGCCGAAGAGTGGAACGCTGACCCCAACCGCCAGGCCCAATCACGAGCCAGCGCTCGCACCTTGGCCACGGCGGCCCGCATGCTCACAGACTTAGTGTCGAGCAAGTAAAAGACGTGGTTCGGATGCCCTCGTTGATGTCAATCGGGCTGCCGGAGCCTGTCAAGCTGCGCGCCCAAGGCGCCATACACCCCAGCCGACCACGTGAGTGCGGTTGAGATGCCTGCCTCGGCGGATAGCTGCCGGCCGCCTAAGTGTGTGCTGTTCGTCGATGACGAGGTGGATCTGCTCGACGCTCTGCGTGACGCGCTGCGTCGCTATCGCAGGGTATGGAGGATGCGGTTCGTGACCGGTGGAGCGGCGGCGCTCGCGGCGCTTGAGGCGGAGCCTACGGACGTGATCGTCTCAGACATTCAGATGCCGGGGATGGACGGCGCGGAGCTGCTCGCGCTCGTGCAGAAGCGCTATCCGGCAACGATCAGGATCGTGCTGTCGGGGTCCGCGAATGCCGGAATCATCACGCGCGCCGCGACGGTCGCGCACCGGATCCTCGCGAAACCGTGCGACATCGACGATCTCGCTCTAATAATCGAGCGATCGTGCGCGCTGCACGAACTGACCGAGCACGCCGAGCAGTTCCGGGTTGCGGCGGCGGCAACGACGCTCCCGTCGTGCCCGGGTCTGTACACGGAGATCACACGCTTGCTCGTCAAACCGGGGAGCGGTCCGGAGGACATCGCCGCGGCGATCGAGCGTGATACGGCGATGACGGCGAAGCTACTGCAGCTCGCGAACTCCGCGTTCTTCGGGATCGGTCGCAACGTAAGCCGGGTACGAGACGCCGTCGTGTTCCTGGGAGCTGACACGATCAAGACACTGACACTCTCCACAGAGGCGTTCAGCAAGCTCGCGCCCACAGGGATGCAAGGGTTCTCGATCGAGGAGTTCCAGCACCACGCGACGCTCTCCGCACGGATCGCAGCCGCACTCCTTCCGGCCGGCGTCGCGCAACAGGATGCGATCACCGCGGCGCTGCTGCACGACATCGGCGAGCTCGTCTCGATCGCCGATGACCGGCATCGGTGGCAGGGACTGGTCGAGCAGGCGCGAGGCCGCGAGCTGCCGTTGCATCTCATCGAGCAGGAGCTGCAGGGCATCACGCACGCGGCGACGGGGGCGTACCTGCTGTCGCTATGGGGGCTTCCAGACGGCGTCGTTGAGGCCGTCGCCCATCACCACGACCCAGGCGCGGTGCCCGGCGCGACGCTCGACGCCGTCGGAGCGGTGCACATCGCGGACGCGCTCGCTCACGAGGTGCGCCACAGCCCGGACGAGCGAACACCACCACCACCGCTCGATCTGGCGTTCCTCGACCTGCTCGGAGTCAGGTCGCGTCTGGACCGCTGGCGCGAGCTCGCCACAGAAGCCGAGCGCGCGCTCGCTGCCGGCTCCGCGGACCCGAACGCCGGTTGAGGTTGGCGGGCTGCTGCCGGTCATCTGGGGGTTGCACCAGCCAGCAGGCGCAGACCTTGAGCACACACTCGCTTAGCGGCACTTTTCGTTCCGCTGTTCGTCACGGCCCGTGACGCCCGCGACCTGGTCAGGGACGCGCGAGCAGGCCAGGGCGGACTTGATGCGCTGTCGCCACGCGTGTGGCGCCGCGGCTTGCGGCAGCTTCGGTCGTGGGAGCCCTGTGGTCGTGGTTTTACCGGCGTCGTTGGCGTGGTGACGGCGCGCGGCCCTTGGGATTCCGTGTCGCCGGGCGCGCGCGTGGGCCGGTGCCGTGGGCGGCGGCCGCTTCGATAGCGGGCAGGCCCTGGCCGGCGTCGGAGAGCAGGCGGGCCTGGACCGCCTGATCCGGCAGCCCCGCCTCTTGCAGACGCTGCCGCAGATGCTCGCGCCGCTGCTGGCTGTCATAGAGCACCTCGCCGGCGACAGCCGTCCCGACCGCGGCCGCGCCGCCGAACGCCGGCGAGCCGGTCCGGAGCTCCGCGCTGGCCAGCTCGCGCTCCTCGCTGCGACGCTGATCGGTGCCCGACGGCTGTAGGGTGCCCTCGGCCTGTTGCCGGTCGGCGAACTCGTCGGCGATCAGGTCACGCAGCTCGCTCAGCTGGCCGGCCCGCTCGTCGACCTGTGCGAGCGTCTGCTGGTCGCTGGCCTGGCGCTGCTCGGGATCCTCGCCGGCGAGCCGGACGCGCTGCTCGTTGACGTTCTCGAGCTCGTGCTGCAGATGTTGGTCGTAGGCGGCGAGCTCCTCGGCGCTGAGCGTGGTCTGGGCCGGCAGGGCAGGCTGCTCGCCGAACGCGCTCGGGTCGGTCTGCCGGACATCGAGCCCCCAGCGAGCGTGCAGCTCGTCGGCGATCCGGTAGACGGCCTGCTGGGCGCGCGGGTCCTCCGCCTGCCAGTCGCGCGCGGTCGTCCAGGCCGTGCGAATGTCGTGGGCGTCGGCGTGTGCCCACCATGCCTCAGACCGCACACCCGCCAGCCCGGCGATCGCGCGCTGGCGCTCCATCGCCTGGATGCGCAGCTCCCGCTCGCGGACGTCCTGCGACTGCTGGGCGGCCTGCTGCAGGCGCTGAGCGCGCTGCTGCTGGTGGCGTTGCGCAAGCCTCGTGCCGATCAGGATCGCGGCGCGCAGGACGTCCTCGCCCAGCTCGCCGATCCCATCGGACTCTCGATCAAACGACATCGCTACCTCTTTCTACGGGGGTGTTGAGAGGGCGGCGCCAGCCGCACAGGCGGCCGCGGCTGCGCCGCAGGGGGAGTGGTGGTGCGGGCGGGACGCGGGGGAGTCCCGCCGGTCGCGATCCGGGCCAGCCGCTGAGCTTCCTGTCCAGCCCGGTGGCTTTGGAGGGTGTGCGCGTACTCGGGGTCCACAGCGGCGTGCGCGTCCTCAAACCCTGTGCGCAACGGGTCGAGCTGGGCGCGCACCTCGGCGAGCAGCCGCTCGGCGCGTTGCAGCTCGCCGGCCGCGGTGTGCGCCGCGGCGACCGCGTGCGCGAGAGCGCTCATCTCTTGCAGCAGCGCGAGCCGCCACAGCGTCTTGTTCGATGGGTTCAGGAGCGCCGCGGCCATCAGCGGCAGCGCCGGCGCCCGGTAGCCCGCGGGGTGGCTGGCCGCCGCGCGGGTCTGCGCGGAGCGGGTCAGCTCGATCGCGCAGCGCTCCAGCACGCCCGCGTGCTCGGGGTCCAGCCGCGCCCAGCCGTAGAAGGTGGCTGCGCCGACGCGGGCGAGCGCGGCGTAATTGTCGCCGGCGTGCTCGCGCACGGCCCGCAGCTCGGCGATCGCCTCGACGACCGGCGGCTCGGTGACGGGTGCCGGGGGCGGGCCTGGCGGTAGAGCGTGGAAGGCGCGCTGCCACTCCTCGATCGCGTCGGGCTGGTTGGCGCTCCAACCGCCGTCGGACCGCAACCGCGGCAGCGTCAAGTCCTTCGCCAGCGTCCCGCCGGCGTGCGGCACCACCTCGCGCCCCTCGGCCGGAGTGAGCGCGACGGAGTAGCCGACCACCTGGTCCTCGCAGCCGGCAGCGAACCGCGGACGGACGATCAGCCCCTCCGCGCGCAGTCGCCGCACGAACTCTCCCTCGCTCGCGCTCGCCGCGGCGCTCAGACGAACCGCCCGCTCGAGGATCTCACGGTCGGGCTCGCGCGACACGGGCGACGGCTGCCCACCCTTGACCGCCCGCTCATATTCGCGCTCCGCCCGGTAACGCTGCCGGTAGCTGGTCGCCCGAGCGCCGCGCTTAGCTTCCCGGCCCTCGACCGCACGCAACGCGTGACGCTCCTCGAGCGCACGGCAGCGCTCCTGCGCCCGCGGGCGGTCGTTGTGCACGTTGGCCGGCTTGCCGTCGTTGTCGACGAGCTGCACGACCACGTGGACGTGATCGTTGCCGGCCGGCGAGAGCCCGTGCCGCAACGCGATCCACCGGCAGTTCCCAAAACCCATCTCAGACACGAACTCG
>JBKQIR010000346.1:0-4005 GCA_052148275.1 Solirubrobacteraceae bacterium | reverse complement strand
AGCAAGCACCGCTGCCGATCCGGCGTCACCCTCAACACTCCGTCACCACAATCACGCGTTTTGTCATATGCAGGGATTTCTAACACCAGCATCGGACAGAACCGAGTATTTCCGGATCAACTAGCTAGCGGCGCTCTTGACGGCCCGAGCGCGCTTCGCTAGCCGGTAGCGCCACATAACACGGAGTGCTTACAGGGCCAGCAATCCCCTGGTGACAAGGGCGGCACGTTTACACGTCATTACGGCGCCGCACGTGTATCTGAGCCGGCGCGTCGGGGCCGAGAAGGCTGACGATCTCGCGTCAACGACGTTCGCGGTCGCGTTCGAGCGCCGCGGTAAGTTTCACGCTGGAGCGGGCAACGCGCGACCGTGGCGGTTCGGGATCGCGACGAATCTATTGCGCAAAGAGTGGCGCGCCCGGGTCGCTGTCGCGGTCTCGCGGGAGAAGACAAAGCTTGCTGGGATGAGCGTCAAGCGTGCCTACTTGCGCGCGTACCCGTACGGGTCGCTGGCCGCGCAAGTGTTCGGGACCGTCGGACCGATCAGCGCGGTCGAGATGCACGCTGAGCGCTACCAGGGTGTTCCGCAGAGCGCGATCGTCGGGCAGTCCGGGCTGGAGTACAGCTACGACAGCTACCTGCGCGCCGGGGACAGCCTCAGGACCTCGCTCAACCTCGATCTGGAGAAGGTCGGCGACGCGGCGCTCGCACGGGCGATCGCGCAGAACCCGCCTGCGACCGGCGGGGCGTTCGTCGCGATGAACCCGGAGAAGGGGAGGTGTACGCGATGGGATCAGCACCGACATTCGACGCCGCGATCTTCACCAGGCCACTCTCCGAGGCCGCATACCGCGCGTTGATCGGCGCGTACGCCGACTCACTGCTGGCCAATCGCGCGATCGACATCGCCGGTCCGACGGGCTCGACGATTGAGCCGATCACCGCGCTCGCTGCGTTGCAGAGCGGCGCCTGGCTGCCAGGCGAGACGTTCGACGACACCGGCCAGTTCTGCATCAACGTCGAGTGCCTCCGTAACGCCGGCCACGCGGTCTATGGGGTGCTCGATCTCGCCAGCGCGATCCGCGCCGACAGCGCGGTCTTCTTTTCAACCTCGGAGCGCGGTTTAACGCAGACCCGGTCACGCACCCCGATGGCGGTGCGCTGCAACAATGGGCGCGGGCGCTCGGGATCGGCCAGCCGACCGGGATCGACCTCCCCCGGCGAGGACGCCGGCACGCTCCCCACCCCCGCGTGGCAGGTGCATCAGAACGCGCTCGAGCAGCAGTGCGAGGACGCGACCGGCCCTTACGCCGGCCAGCGTAAGGATCCAGTCTCATCCGGTGGATGCGGGATCGCCGTCCTTCCTGCGGAACCATGGACGGTTGGCGACAACATCAACCTGGCCGTCGGCCAACGCGAGGTACAGATCACGCCCCTGCAGCTCGCCGTCGCATACGCCGCGATCGCCAACGGCGGCACGATCTTGCAACCTCACCTTGGACTTGACATCCAATCCCCCAACGGGACCGTGCTCAAGACGATCGACCCATCCCCGCTGCGCCACCTCGACATCAACTCCAGCGCCCTGGACGCGAGCCGGGCAGGGCCGCGCGGCGCCTCCGCGCTCCCTGGCGGGACCACCGCACGCGTGTTCGGCAACTTCCCCGACCAGGTCTACGGGGAGGCGGGCAGCGGCCAACGCAACGGCCGTCAGAACGACGCCTGGTATGCCGGCTACGTCTTCCGGTCGACGCGGCACAGACCCCGATCGTCGTCATCGTGACCATCGACCAGGGCGGGTACGGAGCACCCACAGCCGCCCCCGCCGCCCGACAGATCCTCTCCCAATGGTTCTTCGGGAAACCAGGACCCTGGCAACCCGGCACCTTACACATCCCCTAACCTCGCCCTCCACCATGCGACCGCTTCGCCCGGGGAAGTGGCAGCCAACCTCCCCGAACGCGAAGCCGAGGTCGCCGGCTGCGACCCGGAAGCGCCGTGACACCAATCCGCTGAGCACGACTTCTCGCTGTGGGTCGCTGCGTCCTGCACAACGAGCAGTTCGAGCCGAAATGGCCGCAGCCGACTCCGAACTCTTCATCGATAGCCCATCGAGACGGTAAACACGTGCGCTTTGCTCTCATCGCAGCTCTGCAAGCTCGCCACGCCAAACAGCAGTTGCCGAGATCCCTGGAGTTCCCCCGGTTTGGCGGTTTGGCGGACATGCCCTGACTACGAAGACCAGAATCCGTCGCTGTCGGCTGGCAATGCCTCCACCATCCACCACTCGACGACCAAGCCGTCGCGCACGAAGAAACAGTGCGCAGCATGATTATGAAGCGTCCTGCCGCCTCGGCTGCGTTGACCTCAACCATGACGATGACCATGTCCGGTCTCGGCGCGATCGCTTGCGTGACGTCGACCCTGAATTGCGCGCTCGACAGGTCGATCGCGGCCACACGGCCGACATACTCATCCGCCCCGACTTCGTCGACGCCCCCATCGCGGTTGGTGATGTATGCCTTCAGATCATCGGCGAGGAGCAAGCGCATCCGTTGCGTATCGATCGCGCAGAATGCGTCGATCAGAGAGCGAGCGATGTTCTCCGCGCTCATCGACCTCGACATGGCACGAAGCCTACCTGCCTCCCCGCGACCGGCAGTTTGGAATCCGATCGCCCGGACTGCACGTCGTCGCCGATCCCTTTGGCGAGCCTCGATCGCGCCGATCGCCGGAGCCGGACGACTGGTCGCGACGGACGCAATCGCACGACCGGCACGTTCCGCGACGTCTGAGCTGAGGACCGACGACTGGTGCCTGCTCACGACGGAGTCGCGGGCAGCGCGAGATCGGCAGGTGACTCCTTTGCCGCTGATCGCATATCCATTTGAGTAGGTTGACGGCCGAGAACCGGGCTCGAAATCGGTCGACGTGGCCGCGGCGCAGCCCGCGGCGGCGGGCTGGCGTCCGAAGGCCTCCCATGGCAGCCTGGCCCGTCCAGACGGTGCGCTCTCGCCGCCCGTCCGGCCTGAGATAACCGGATAAGCCGACTGTCGCCGAAGCAGACGCGTGAGAGCGTTCGCCTCGTCCCCAACCGTGCCTAGGCAAGTGGGCGTTTCTGCACACCTCGAGTCCGCCCTGCTTCCGCCGACACGCGAGCGCACAGGTTGTCGAGGGCGGGTCGCCGGCGTAGAGTCCGCAGCGTGCCAGCCTTCGTCCTGCGCCTCGTTGCGCCACGCCATAACTTCGCTCAAACCCTGACCGACTCCGAGCGGGAGATCATGAGCCGGCACGCCGAGCACTGGGCCCCGCATCTCGAGCGCGGCGACATGGTTGTGTTCGGCCCAGTCCTCACCGACGAGACCTCGTACGGCCTCGCGGTAGTGGAGACAGACGATGAACACGCGCTTCGCGAATTCGCCGCGCAGGACCCAGTCGTGACCACCGGAACGGCACACTTCGAATTCGGACGGATGGCCGCCGGACACGTTCGGCAGCGCTAGCCCGACCCTGTCGTCACGATCGCATCGGTCGGTGCGGCGACGGTTGACGAACGAGCGCTTCGGCGACAATCTAATCGTCCGGAACCGAGCCATACAGCACGACCGAACTTTGAGCCGCCTCTCCGACGACTGGATCGCTTCGGCTTGAACGAGCCGACGATCGCGTCCACGCGAACGCGATCGTCAGCACGGACTGACGTTCACGATCGGGTTCGTGGCAAGGCACTCGTCCGGCGACGGCGCGTCTGACGCCTCCTTGTGGGCGACAGCGCGAGTCCGAGGGCCAAGCCGACCAGCCGCGGCGGACTACTGCTTCCGGCGCAGGAGCTTGCAGCCGAACAGGTCGCAGCTACTAGCGATTCGCCCCGCCCTGGTGTTGGCGAGAAGCGGGTGATCGTGAGGGCCTGGGGCGAGACCCGCTTCGGATCGCTCGCGGGTGTTCCGGGAGGAGCGTATGGCGCCGCGGCGCCATCGCATCGGGCCGGTCTTGCGGAACGCACTCC
>JBKQIR010000345.1:0-19491 GCA_052148275.1 Solirubrobacteraceae bacterium | reverse complement strand
CCGGGAAAGCCCACGATGATGTCCGTGGTGATCGAGATGCCCGGGCGAACCGCGCGGAGCTTGCGCAGCTTCTGTTTGTACTCGAGCGCGGTGTGGCCCCGCTTCATGGCCGCCAGCACCCGGTCCGAGCCGCTCTGCACCGGCAGATGCAGCAGGTTGTTGAGCTTCGGAACGCTCGCGTACGCCTCGATCAGGCTCTCGTTGAATTCGAGCGGGTGCGAGGTGGTGAAGCGAATGCGCTCGATCCCCGGAACGGCCGCGGCGTAATGAATCAACGTCGACAGATCCGCCATGCCGCCGTCGTCTCGCCGGCCCGCGTACGCATTGACGTTCTGCCCGAGCAGCGTCACCTCGCGCACGCCGTCACAGGACAGGCGCCGCACCTCGTTCACAAGCTCGCGAGGCTCGCGGCTGCGCTCACGCCCCCGCGTCGACGGGACGATGCAATAGGAACAGACGCAGTTGCAGCCGATGCTGATCTGCACCCACGCCTGGAAGGCCCGCGCCCGCTTGGCCGGCAGCTCGCCCGTGAAGGACTCGAACTCGAAGAATCCCTGGGCCGTGATCGAGTCGCTCGTCAGGAACTCCGCGAGCTTGTGCACCTGCCCGGGGCCGAAGGCGACGTCCACGAACGGGAAGCGCCTGAACACCTCGTCCTTGACCGACTGCGCCCAGCAGCCACCGACGCCGATCACGGTCTCCGGCGCCCGGCGCTTGCGCGCGCGCGCCTCCGCCAGGTGCGCCACGAAGCGTTCGTCGGCCTTCTCGCGGATCGAGCATGTGTTGAACAGGAGGAGGTCGGCATCCGCGCGCGAGGACGCCTCGGCGTAGCCGAGCGACTCGAGCATGCCCTTGATGCGCTCGGAGTCGTGCTCGTTCATCTGGCAGCCGAACGTCGTGAGGTGGTAGCGCTTCATCGCATCATCACGGCTCAAGCGTAGTGATGGCGCGAGTGCCGCTCGCCGTCACGAGCTCTGCGGCGCCGTCGCGTCCCCTCCGCCCCAGCACGGGAGCTCGAGCTCGATCCGCGCACCCCCACGCGGCCCTGGATCGACGGCCTGTGCGGTCCCGCCGTGAGCCTCCGCGATGGCCCTGACGATCGCCAGCCCGAGGCCCGAGCCGCCCGCCCGGCGTGACCGCGCGAGGTCGATACGGTAGAGGCGATCGAACACGCGCTCGCGCTCCGCCGGCGGGATTCCGGGTCCGTCATCGAGCACGGCGAGAACGAGCCGGTTTCCCGGACGCCGCTGCGCCTCGATCGCCACCAGACCGGTGCCCTCGGACGTGTGCTCGATCGCGTTGCGGGCGAGGTTGCGCAGCGCCTGCGCGAGGCGATCGGGATCTGCCCGCAGCGTTCCCTCCGGGATCTCACCGAGCTCGAAGCGGCGCTCTGCGGTCAGCTCCAGGCCGCCCCACAGATCGGCGACGAACGGCTGTAGGTCGATCTGCTCGACGCGTACGAAGCCGGCCTGGCCGGCCGCGGTGAGCAGCAGCAGGTCGTCGGTCAACCGGCTCATGCGGCTGATCTCAGCCTGAACGATCCGTTCCACGCGCGCGACCTCCTCCGCGCTCGGACGATCGCCGGCCGCGAGCACCTCGAGCTGTCCGGAGATGACCGTGAGAGGGGTTCTCAGCTCGTGCGAGGCATCGGCGATGAAGGCACGCTGTCCGTCGAATGCGACCGCCAGGCGGTCGAGCATGTGGTTGAACGCGTCGGCGAGCACGCGGACCTCGGAGCTGCGGCTCGGGTCGCTCGGCATCCGCGGCTCGAGATCGCCACCGTCGACACGCGCGGCGACGGCCGCCATCCGCCGCAGCGGCGCGGTCACCCGCTCTCCCGCGAGGTAGGAAGCGACCAGCGCCAGCAGCAGCGACAGCGCCGCGACGAGGACGAGCGCCTTTGTGATCCCGCGCCGCGCAGCCATCACCCCGGCGAGTGGCTCGCCGACGCCGATCACCACCTCGCCGGTGCGCAGGAGCAGCCGCTGCTCGAGGATCCGCACGTTCCCGACGTCCGGCACGACCTGCGTCGAGTAGCCCGTGCGCGGGTTCTCCAGCGCCGCGCCGGCGCGGTTCTCGGCTGCCTGCTCGTGCGCGCTCTCGCCGTCGTCGGGCGGTCCGCCGAATACCTCCGGGTGGTTCGCGATGACCCGATCAGAGCCGCCGAGCAGCACGAACAGCAGCGTCGAGGTGGCGGAATACGGTTGCGCGTCGACGTATCTGCGCGCATCGGCATCGAACGAAGCCGGCGGCCGGCGCGCGTAGGGCGCCAAAGTGGCGGCCATCTGCGTGACGTCCCCTCGCAGATCTTGGTCCACGGCGCCCTGCAGCCGTGAGCCGGCCTCGATGTAGACGACGAGGGACGCGAGCGCCGCCGAAGCGAGCACGACGATTGCGACGAATGCGGTGAGCCGCCATCGCAAGCTGCCGGGGCCACCGACGCGCACCGCGGACAGCCGTCGCGGCAGCCTGAGGGGTGCCGCGCTCGGTCTCGCGACTGTCGGCCTAGGGTCGGCCTTCCGCATCGAAGCGGTAGCCGACCGTCCTCACGGTGGCGATCGGGGCCGGACGCTCACCATGTCGCAGCTTGCGCCGCAGGTATCCGATGTACACGTCGACGACGTTCGTTCCGGGGTCGTACTCGTACCCCCAGACCACGCGCAGGATCTGCTCGCGGGAGAGCACCCGTCCGCTATTGCGCATCAGGCAGTGCAGCAGTTCGAATTCGGTGCTAGATAGCCGCACCTCCTCCCCTGCGCGCCGCACCTGGCGGCTGATCAGGTCGAGCTCGATGTCTCCCGCGGTCAGCATCGTCGTCGCGTTCGCATTCGCGCGCAGCTGCACGCGGATCCGCGCGGCGAGCTCGCGCAGCGAGAAGGGCTTGGTCAGATAGTCCACGAGGCCCGCGTCGAGGCCCGCGATCCGGTCGTCGATCTCGCCCCTGGCCGTCAGGGCGATCACGGGCAGGCTCGGCTTCGCGCCCTTGATCGAGGCGAGCACCTCGAGGCCGCTCGCTCCGGGCAGCATCATATCGAGCACGACGAGGTCGACATGCTCGCTCAGCGCCGCCTCGGTTCCGCTGATCCCGTCCGTCGCTGCGCTCACAAGGTAGCCGTAGCTCTGCAGCCCACGCTGCAGGAAATCGACGATCCCCGGCTCGTCCTCGATCACGAGGATCGCTTCGCCGGCGTCGCGAGGTGTGGGACTGGGCACGTCCTCGATCATATGGCCACCGCCGGATCGCGCTCACCGAAGAGCATTCTCACGATCCGCTGAGGCCGACTTAAGCTCGCCGTGCCGCTGGGGGCGCTCGCGCTCGGGCTGCTGCTCGCGATCGTCCTCATCACGCAGTCCTCCGCGTGGTTGAGCTATGAGACGTTCGTCAAGCGCTGCATCACTGATCGGGCGCTGAGGGCTCGGCGGCGGCGGTGCGCGGCAGCAGCCGCGCCGGGATCAGGCACATGGCGGCGATCACGCCGACGGCGGCGCCGCTGAACGCCATCGCATGCGCCGCGCCGCCATGGCGGAGCTGGGTGAAGTAGAGCTTCGTGACGGTGGCCCCGCCGATCGCCCCGGCGAGCTGCTGGGCGGCGCTCAGCGATCCGCTGGCGCTGCCCGCCTCGCGCGGGTCGATGTCGCCCAGCGCCGTGTCTTAGATCGAACCGAAGCAGGCGCCCATGCCGAAGCCGAGCACGAGCAACGATGGCGCCAGCGCCCACTCGCTCACGCCGATGCCCCCTGCGTGGACCGTCGCCCACAAGCCGGCGGCAGCGAGCAGCGTGAGCCTCAGCCCGGCGTGGACGAGCCTGCGGCCGAGCGCCTGGATCAGCGGCCGGGTGACGATCGACGCCGCGATGATCCCGACCATTATCGGCGTGAGTCCGAGTGCCGCGTGCGCCGGCGAGCGCCCTGCGCGAACTGCAGGAAAAGGGACGCGACGTACGCCAGCTCGACAGCCGCGAAATATTGCAGGGGGCTCGACGCGAAAACCGCGCTATCCGCGGGTTTCGCGTCGAGGCGCCCCGGCCGATGCCCGACCCCCGAGGACGTACCTCTCGGTCCGATGTGTTTTCAGCGCGCGTATTCGACGGCGCGGGACTCGCGGATCACCGTCACCTTGATCTGCCCGGGGTACTCCAGCTCCTTCTCGATCTCGCGGGCGATCTCGTAGGAGAGCAGCGTCGCGGCATCGTCGTCGATCGCCCCCGGCGAGACCATCACGCGAATCTCACGGCCGGCCTGCATCGCATACACCTTGTCGACCCCCTTGTGTCGCGTGGCGATCTGCTCCAGGTCGCGCAGTCGCGTGACGTATTGCTCGAGCGATTCCCCGCGCGCGCCCGGGCGCGCACCCGAAAGCGCATCGGCGGCCTGGACGACCACCGCCTCGATCGTCTGCGGGTCGACCTCGTTGTGGTGGGCCTCCATCGCGTGTGCCACCGCTTCGCGCTCACCGTACTTGCGCGCGAGGTCGCCGGCGACGAGCGCGTGCGGACCGTCGATCTCGTGCGTGACGGCCTTGCCGATGTCGTGCAGCAGTCCGGCGCGGCGGGCAGTCTTCGCACCGGCGCCCAGCTCGCTTGCCATCATGTCGGCCAGCTGCGCGACCTCGATCGAGTGAGCGAGGACGTTCTGACCGTAGCTGGTGCGGAACTTGAGCCGCCCGAGGAGCTTGATGAGCTCGGGGTGCAGGCCCTGGACGCCCGCCTCGAACGCCCCCTGCTCGCCCACCTCGATGATGTGCTCCTCCAGCTCGGACTTGGCCTGGTAGTACATCTCCTCGATCCGCGCGGGGTGGATCCGGCCGTCCTGCAGCAGCTTCTCGAGCGTCATCCGGGCGATCTCACGCCGTACGCCGTCGAATGCCGACAGCACGACCGCACCGGGGGTGTCGTCGATGATGAAGTCGACGCCGGTGAGGTTCTCCAGCACGCGGATGTTGCGGCCCTCCCGACCGATGATCCGTCCCTTCATGTCGTCGGCGGACAGTTGCACGACCGACACGGTGGTCTTGGCGGCGTGGCCGGCCGCCAGGCGCTGCATGCAGACCGACAGGATGTTGCGCACGCGTCGCTCGGCGTCGCGCCTGGTCTCCTCCTCGATCTGGCGGATCCGGCGAGCGGCGTCGTGACGCGCATCGTCCTCGACCTCCTTGAGCAGGATCTGCTTGGCGCGTGACACCGAGAGCCCGGAGATCCGCTCCAGCTCGCGCGTGAGGAGACCTCGCTCGCTTTCGAGCGCGGCTCGCTCGGTGGTGAGCTCCAGCTCGTGCGCACGCAGCGCCCGTTCTCGTTCGAGCAGGTCCGTGGCGATGTCGGGCACGTCGCCGTTGCGCGCCGGCGGCGGTGGTGCGGGCGCAGGCGCGGGGCCCGCGTGCTCCCCGTTCGTCGTGCGCGTGCCGAAGCGCGCGAACACCGCCGCCGCGACTACCGTCGCGACGACGATGCCAAGGGCTATCAGCGCTGCGGCAGCGATGATTGACATGGTCGTTCCTCTCCTGCGGCCGGGGTGGCTGGCCCCGGTCGTCCATGGCGTCTATTTCGTTGTGGGAGCGACCGAACGGCTCGTGCAGGACACGAACGGAAGCCGGACGGGTGGGCTGACGCCGACCCTCAGCAGCGGTCAGGCGGCGGTGCGACTGTCTGTTGAGGGTGGTCCGGAAGAGGACCTTGAGTTGGTTGCCATCACGCTGTCTCCGGTATCCAAGAATCTGGGTAAATGCACGTGTTTCGCGACCTGCAGGCCGATCGTTCACTTCACGACATCGTAATACCGAGAATGTGACTACGCAAACGGTTCGCTGCGGGCGCACGACAGATCGCAGTGCCGCCAGGACGTCGCCTCACCCAGGCGGCGGCTCAGATCCCCAGCGTGCGCCGGACGAACGCGTACTCGGCCGCGAGCGCCGCGTCGGTGACCGTCATCGGCAGCGACAGGAATCCGTGCGGCGCCTCGGGCCACACGTGGAGCTCGGTCGCGTGCCCGGCGGCCCGCCAGCGCGCCTCCATGAACAGCGTGTCGTCGAGCAGTGGATCGAGGCTGCCGACGGTGAAGATCGCAGGAGGCATCTCCGAGAGCTCGGCGAACAGCGGTGAGATCGCGGGGTCGCGGCGCTGCTCGCTGTCGCGTCCCTGTAGGAAGTTGTCGCCGAACCAGCGCGTGATCGGCTCAGACAGCACAAGGTTGCGATCGCCCCAGAGCCGCTGGCTCGGGGTCAGGGAGAGGTCGAACTGGCCGTATCGCATGACCGCCGCGCCGAACGCGCCGGTGATCCCGTGGCGGTCGCGCAGCCGCAGGAGCGTGAGCGCCGTCAGGTGGGCTCCGGCCGAGTCGCCTCCGATCACCAGCCTGCCGGTCTGTCCGATCGAGGCTTGCGCCTGCTCGCCGAGCAGCCACAACGCGGCCGCCTCGCAGTCGTCCGGCGCTGCCGGGTACGGGTGCTCCGGCGCGAGCCGGTAGCCGACGCTCAGAACCGTCAGACCGGTCTCCTGTGCGGTCTGCGCCAGCAGCGGGTCCTGCTGGTCGTGGCCGCCCAGGGTCCATCCGCCACCGTGGATGTGCAGGAAGGTCCCGTCGCGACCACCCTCGGGATGCACCACGCGCAGCGGGATCGCCCCGCCGGGGCCGTCGATCTCGATCGTGCGGGCCTCGGGCAGCAGCACCGGCGCCGGCATGATGCTCCGTCCCTCGATCCGCGCCCGGCGGGTCTGCTCAGCGGGCACGGTGTTGACCGCGGGGATCAGCTCGAGCAGACGCTCGAGCTTGATGTTGAACGCTCGCGTCTCCTGCAGCAGCGTCGGTGCGTCGGGCCCGCTCAGCATCGTCGTTGTCGACGAAGGGCGCAGCTCTGAGATCTTGCTCGAAGTGTCCATCGCTCGCTTGGTCTCCCCGGATCGGGCCTGGTCGTCATCTCAGGCATCCCCGCAGCCGGGTTGGTTACTCTAACGCGGCCTGCGTCGAGCCCGAGCGGCTGTGGATGCGCACCGCCTCGAGTGCTGTCTCGCTGTCGTAGCCCTTGCGCAGGAGCACTCCGAGCGCTCGCTCCCGCCCCCGACGGTCGACGGGCGGCTGTGCGACGCGCCGCGCGAGCACCTCCAGCGCCCGTTCCAGCTCGGTCTCGGTCTGCTGCTCGGCGAGCGTCGCGATCACCAGCTCACGATCGATCCCGCGGGCGAGGAGCCCGTGCGCGATCCGCTCGGATCCCCAGCGCTCGAGCGTGCGCTTGTCCTCCGCGTACAGCCGCGCGAAGCGCGCGTCGTCGAGGCAGCCGAGCGCGAGGAGCTCGTCGATCGCTGCCTGCGCCGATGGCGGATCGATCCGGGCGCGCTGCAGCTTGGCGGCGACCTCGGTGACCGTCCGCTCACGTACGTTGATGTAGCTGAGCGCGAGCTCCAGCGCACGCCGGCCCGCGCCGTCCTGTGTCATTTGAGTCACGGGCTCCCGTGTCGATATCCCCCACCCGTTGCGGCTCCCGACCTTGCCATTGCTACTTGCTCAGTCAGGAACCCAAGGGCCCGATTCTGCCACTTGCTCAGGCGGGACCCCTAAGGGCCCACGACAGATTATTTGCCGGCTCCGACGGCGTCTGGACGCGCCTGACGCCACCGGCTCGACCTCAAATACTCATGGTACCATCGCGGCGAGCCGCGGCGCCAGACACGCCCAGCCACTCCCCGGATCACCACAATAATTCTGTCGCCGCTACGCGGCCTGGATGGCCGGCTCTCCGATCGATGGAATCGGCTCGGTACGCTCCTCGATCGGCTTGACGAGGTCCTGCCCGATGCCCAGTACGGCGTAGATCTTCGCCTCGATCTCCTTCGCGGTGTCCTGGTGCTCATCGAGGAATGCCTTGGCGTTGCCGCGTCCCTGACCGAGACGCTCCTCGCCGTAGGAGAAGAATGAGCCGGACTTGGTGATGATGTTGTGCTCGATCCCGAAGTCCAGCAGGCAGCCGGAGGTCGAGATCCCGCGTCCGAACTCGATGTCGAACTCCGCCTGCTTGAACGGTGCCGCGACCTTGTTCTTGACGACCTTCACACGAACCCGGTTGCCGACCGCCTCGGTGCCGTCCTTCAGCGTCTCGATCCTGCGGATGTCGATCCGCTGGGAGGCGTAGAACTTCAGCGCGCGGCCGCCAGGCTGGGTCTCCGGCGAGTTGTGGACGATCACATGGTCGACGAGATAGGTGTGGTTTCCCTCGATCTGGAGGTCGTAACGACGTCGACGACTCGGCCGGTCGTCCTCCGGGAGCGCGGGTGGCTTTGCGTAGCGCCGCAAGACCCTTGCGGCCACCGGCCGCAAGCTGGTGCGACTCGCCAGGTCTGTGTCAAAGTCGCCAGGTTGCTCAACGTTCCATGCGAAGCGACCACGCAGAGACGGATGGAGCTTGTACTCGAGCGACGGATGGACGTAGGGAGCTATCTGCTCGTGGAACATCTGCGCGCGCTCGCCGCTCCACAGCAGCTCACGATCAGTCACGGTAGGCCTGCCCATGCCAAGCGTCTCACAGCGGTTCGCCAGCCGCTCGCGATCCTCGAGGCTCAGCGCGTTTGCGCAGATGCCCGGCTTGCCGTGACCCCAGCGCTTGTAGTTCCCGCCAAAGGTGCCATCGTCACAGTACCAAGCTGCGATCGCCCGTGCATCGAGTTGGGAGATAAGTTCGTCGCTGACTGTACGCCCGCCCTCCGCGGCGTATACGGCGTCATGCAGCATTGAAAGCTGGCGCATCGGGATCGTGTCGAAGCCGATCCCATTACCGGTACGGCCGATGCTGTGTGCGAACGGTGCGAGCATGCGCTGCTTCCACTCGCAGTACTCGCGCTGGCGCTCGCTGTGCCCAACACGAAACGCAACGTTCTGCGAGGATGCGTACCGGAGCGATCCGTCGCCAAGCAGGCTTCCGATGATCAGCTTAATCTGGTCGTCGCTGAGGGCGTACTGCTTGGTGGCAACGAGCACCTCGTCGCCTTCTTCGATCTCACACGCGTGCCGCTCGCCCTGCGGCGTGAGAATGATGTGATTGGGCGTGCATGCGAACTTTCGTTTGCCGGAGCCACCTCCCGCCTCAACCTCGAACTGGAGCCAGTCATCGGTTTCGCCGTTGACGAACCACTCGACGATCCGGCGAGGTTCGATCTCTCCTGTGTCGGGATTCATCGAAAGGACCTCCACCGGCATCCGTTGGTTGACGATCTTCCCGATCTTCTCTGTTCTCCCATCGGCGAGCACCACTCGGGCGTCGTAGTGGAAGCAGCCGAACATAACCCCTACCTTCTCGCGGATCTGGTTGGTGAACACGCACAGCGTCTGCGTGCGGTTCAGGTTGCCGGCCAGCTTGCGCATCGCCTGCGACATCATCCGCGCCTGAGAGCCGACGGTCTGGTCGCCCATCTGCCCTTCGAGCTCCGCGCGCGGGGTCAAGGCCGCGACCGAGTCGACGGCGATCACGTCGACCGCGCCGGAGCGGACCAGCATGTCGACGATCTCGAGCGCCTGCTCGCCGTAATCGGGCTGTGAGACGAGCATCTCGTCGATGTCCACGCCGATCTGCCGTGCATAGAGCGGGTCCATCGCATGCTCCGCATCGACGAACGCACACACGCCGCCGAGCTTCTGCGCCTCGGCGATGATGTGGTAGACGAGCGTCGTCTTGCCCGACGACTCAGGGCCGAAGATCTCGATGATCCGCCCGCGCGGTACCCCTCCGATTCCGAGCGCGACGTCAAGCGACAGCGCACCGGTCGGGATCGCGTCGACTGCGACCCTCGCGCCGGGGTCGCCCATGCGCATGATCGTGCCCTTGCCGAACTGCCTCTCGATCTGAGTCAGGGCACCCTGCAGCGCCGCCTGACGCTTCGCGTCGGACTTCGAATCCGGGGCTGCGCCAGACTTGGTGCCAGCCTTCTCCTGCTCACTCATCGCGTTCGGCTCCTTATCTCATGCCCTTTGGACGGCTCAGGGTAGGGCTCGCATCGGACGGAACCACAGGCTAGACACGGGCACTGTGACCGAACAAGACGTGTTCGTCACAACGGCGAACATTCTGCGAACAGTTGCGTATCCTGGCGGTCGCTAAAGGTCCCGACCGCCCGCTCGCCCGGGCCCTTAGATTAGGTGGCTATCGGCCGCTGATCGCCCTGCGCCCGTCGGACAGCCGCCGGCAGGCGGCTGCGGTGCACAGCGCGGCGAGCAGCACCGCCGGCCAGGCGCCGATCACGTGCGCGAGGAGGTGCGAGCCCACGAACGCGACGAACGCGATCGCGATCAGCCCCACCGTGATGGCCGTGTTGTCGCGGCCCGTCGAGATCCAGATGCAGATCGCGGCGATCGCGACCATCACGAGCCCACCCAGCGGCCGCGACCCGCTGGCGGCGACAACGGCGTAGCCGCCGATCAGTGCCGCGGCGGCGATCGGCGCGGTCGGGAGCGTGCGTCTCATCGCGTTGGATTATCGCTCCGCGCCCCGGGAGCGGAGGCGCGGTCGCTGCGCCCCGACACAGTTTCGTCACTCAATGATCGGGTGCCGCACCAGGGTCGCACATCCGCTAGGGCGGGTACGGCGGGATCGCCTACCACCGCATCGCCTACAACTACATCGCGCTGTTCTCGCACTTCATTCCGTGCGGCGTGTGGAAGGCCGTCCACATCATCGAAGGGCTCCAACGCCAGCAATCTGATGCTGAGCCGGACACGATCCTCGCTGAACTCAGGGTCAGAGCTATCCCGTCCACGCGCTCGCGCACCTGGTCGGGTTTGAGCTCCTGACCCGGATCCGCAACTGGAAGGACCTCACGTTCTTCCGCGCCATTGCGGAAGGCGGGAACGTGCAGATCGATCACTGTTCGGTGCACCCGGGGAAAACGCGATCAACCGGGCGCTGATCGAGACGCACTGGGTCGATTTGATGCAGGTCGTCCTTTCGATCCGCGCGGGTCGGCTGTCCTCCACCCCGCTGCTGCGCCGGTTGGGGAGCGAGTCACGGAAGAGCAACATCTACAAGGCCTTCCGCGCTGGCAGGGTGATTCGCACGATCACGTTGCTGCGGTACATCCCCGAGCTCGAACTGCGCGAAGAGCTCACCGCCGCGACGAACAAGGTCGAGTCCTACAACGAGTTCTCCGCATGGTTGCGATTCGGGCACGACACGACCGAGCGCAAACGACCCCGCCGAGCGGGAGAAGATCATCGAGTTCAACACGCTGCTCGCCAACTACATGATCTTCGACACCGCCCTGGACATGACCGCGGTCCTGCGCCCGTGCGCCGCGGAGGGTTGGGAGATTACTCCGCGTCCGCGACCGCGCTCTCGCCGTGCATCAGAGAGCGGATCAAACGCTTCGGCGAATACGCCACCGACGGTCTCATCCACCCGCCCGACTTCGACCCCCACTTCGATCCGCTCGCCCGGCGGCCACCCAGGCCGCATGAACACCGCTCGATCCCGGCTCTCGGTTCCGCTTCGCGATTCGAGAGCAGCAGCGACAGATGCCTGCCGGACGACTTCTGCTCCCGTTCCTTGGGGAACCCACAGACTCGCGAGTAACCTGATCGGACGCCCCGATGAACGCGCCACCTCACGAAGAAGGAGGTTGGGACATGCACGAGCGCGGCGCCGATCTCGTCCAAGAAACCGGACGATAGGCTGGCGGACGTAACGGCGGTGCCCGGGGTCGTGGTCTGCCACCACGTCTTCGGCTTAGGCATCTACCTTCAAGATCGCGCCGAGTACGCCCACGAGCGCATGGTCGAGTTGCAACCGGCGCCTCGGAGGAAGGCTGGGCGGACGACCCTCCGTACCACACGAAGATCAACAACCGGATCAGCGCGACGGCGCCCCCCGGGCCGGTGCTCGTCAGACGCCGACGGCGCGACGAGCGCGTGCGCGCGCTGAGCTGCGGAGCGCTCGCCGCCGCCGTGCTGGCCGCCGCAATGCTTGCGGGCTGCGGCGGCAGCAGATCCAGCGGCGGCGGCACGCATGTGCACTCCTATGTGGAGATCGCGCTCGCCTATTCGCGATGCATGCGCTCGCACGGAGCGCCCGACTTCCCTGACCCCAATGGCCAGGGCGAATTCCAGCTCCAAGCCGTCCAGGGCCACAACGGGGTTACGACCGTGATGCGGAATCTCTTCCCGAGCTCGCCGTCGTTTCAGGCCGCTGAGCGGGTCTGCGGGTCGTTCTGCTCCGCTGGACGGCAAGTACGGCTGGGCAAGAGGAGCAGGAGTTCCAGATTTCGCTGAAGGCCGCGGCATGCATGGGCGCCAACGGTGTCCCGAACTACCCCGACCCCTCGCTCATCGACGGAGAGATCGATCACAATTTCAACCCCAGCCTCAACATCAACCCGAGCTCACCGGCATTCCAGCAGGCGGCACAGGAGTGTGGACGTGGGCAGCCGGGGCTCGTTGGACCAGGCTGACCCTCATCAGCGGGAAGATGACGAGCAGCGCGAGCTTCCGGATCGCCGCCGCGCCGCTGGTCGGTGCGCTGCTTGCGGGCTGCGGCGTAGTAAGCAGCAGCCGGCGATGTCTCCGAGTGATACCTGTGCGCGTCACGCGGTCAGAGGGTCTTCTCGAACCAGTGCTGGACGAAGTGATGATCGTTGAACCTGGGCACTTCGCGGTAGCCGAGTGTCGCGTAAAGCGCGCGAGCCTCGATCAGGTCGCCGCGGACGTCTAGCCGCGCGCGACTCCTCTCATGATCGCGTGCGTGACGTTCAAGGCGTTGCACGATACGAGCACCAAGGCCACGCCTCCGCATGGAAACTGCAACGTGAATGCGCGTCAGCTCGGCAATGCCGCAGGGAAGAAGCCGGACTCCGCCACAGCCCACATGTTCTTGCTCTGCCACAGCGACGACCAAGAGGTTATCGGGTGGGACGAGATCGTCACTAGGGTACCCCCGAAGCGCGGCATCAACTTCGTCTATTGTCGCTGGCCGGCCCCAGTACCGGCTTATGATGTCCTCCCAATACGACCACAGGGCTTGTTGCGCAAGTATCGACGACGGGTCCGCCGCCATCAGGATCGGGAGGCCGAGCGGCGCAGCCACATGCACAGTTTGACACGCGTCGGCTGCCTCGTTGGACGAAAAGGGCAGCGCGCAGGATGGCGCTTACGGCGCGAGCACGCGATTGGATTCGTGGCCAACCAATTGCCGCCGCCCGACTGGCTCCACGCGGTCCGGGCGCTCCCCCCGACGACCGTCGTCACTACTTACTTAGGATGACCTATAGGCGAAGCAGCCACCAGTAATCTGGCGCCAGCGATCGTCGACATTGTGACCGGGCACCAATCGTCGGGCCTGCAGCCGACGTTGTGGCGCGCGCTGGTCGTGCGATGCGCACCGTGGCCGGGCGGTCGTCCGGGAGCGCGCCCCGCTGCGAGTCCTTTCCCGCGAAGGGCGTAGCGCGGTGCCGCTGGCGCTGACGATCGCTCCGGTCTTCCAGCCGAATGGTGGGCGTACTTGCTGAGTGGCGCCGGTGAGGAGCTGAGCGAGCCCCACGTCGCCGCGAGGTCGACACCTCCCGCATCGACGTCTCCTACACCCACCCGGAGCGGTGCTTGACGACCATCAACCGCGCGCAGGTCTCCATCGCGATGGTCGGGCGTCCCCTGCCCTGGCGTCCAGACTCGGTCAGCAGCCGCTCCCAGCGCGCCGCGATCGGCGCCAGCAACGCCTGGTCGGAGAGCAGTTGGTCCAGGGTTTGGAGATCGTCGGGCCGCGCCTTGACCTCGGTCGGCAGGATCTCGTCCCACAACGACTCCGCGCCGGTTGCTTGGATCCTGAGCACACGCACCCCCAAGATCGATCAGGAACCATCTCATTTGCAGGTAAAGCATCTCTCTTGGTCGGACGGAACCGGTCAGCAGCCGGCCGTTTTCGACCGGCGCGGCTGCGACCCTCAGTGCAGGCGATCAGAAGAGAAAGCAAGTGTCCACACCCGGACGCAACCAGCCCTGCCAGTGCGGCTCAGGCCGCAAGACCAAGCACTGCTGCGGCGAGCGCCGCGGCCCCTCAGAGGAGCAGCTCGCCCGCGCGCACCTCGCCCGGCGGAGTCAGTCGACGTGAAGGTCGAGCTGCCGACCGGGTCGCGGTTGACCGCCGAGATCGCAGTTGGCGGCCTTCGCACCGTCGGACGCCTCGGCGCCACTCGCATCAAGAGCTCCATCGGGTGCCGTACATGTCGACACCACCGGCGATCTGTGGCTGCGCGCCTCGCACGGCAACACGACCCTGGGTGCCGCCGAGGGCGCGGTCGAGATCACCGCCGACCACGGCCAGATCCGGGTCGGCACGGTCACCGGCGACGCGATCCTCAAGGCGTCGTACGGCACCATCCTCGTCGGGGAGTCCGGCGGCGAGATCGACGCGAAGCTCTCCTACGGCGACCTCGAGATCACGAAGGCCCTTGCCTCCGTCTCGGCGAAGACGGCGTACGGCAACATCCATCTGCGAGAGGTCTCGAGCGGTTCCATCCAGGTCGAGAGCGCCGCGAACGTGACCACACTAAACGTCCCAAGATCACCGGGCAGGTCTTCCGCCCGGCGTTGGACCCACCTGGCGTTGATCACTCCTCGCTCAGACGCAAGCCGCCGCGCCTCCTGAATCATTCCCCCGTCGGCGCCGAGCCCAACAACCTCTTGGAAAAGGCACGCAAGTGGAAGCGCTACCGTGCCCGGCCCGCAGCCGACGTCGAGAAGTCGACCTCGACCGTCGAGCCCGAGCGCCTTCTCGAACGCATCCGCGAGCCCCGGAACGTTCGGCAGACGCCGTCATAGTAGGCGGCAGCTCCAGCGAACAGCGTCTCGTCCCACTCCCACTCAGACCACTCACCGGGCACCAGACGATCCTAACGACGCGTCGCCGTGATTCAGCGTCGCCACGCGAACCAGCGCGCGGTGCGATCGTTCGATCTTGAGGACGGCGGTGAAGCAATCACGCCGGTCAGCCGCATGCGAGGTCCGCTATCAGGCACCGGGCTCGGACGTGCCCACGATCGGACTCACGCGGGAGGTCTCGTTGGAGCGTAAGGCGGCGCAGGGATGCCGGCTTAGCTGGGTAGTCCGATGCCGGTCAACAGGACGCTGGTCAGCCGCCGGCCGACCGTCGAATCAGCGGGAACGCCGGCGCGTTGGATGGCGCTGTAGCAGCCTGCGAGGAGCGACATGAGGTCTTCGGCGTCGAGGTCTGAGCGGGCGCCGCGAGCGCGCTGGGCCTCGGTCAGCAAGACGCCGAGCGCGTCGCGCAGCCGCCGTGATACGTCTGTCTGTGACCAGGCGACGTCCTCGGCGGCGCCGGCCAGCGCCTGCTTGAGCGGTGCATTCCCGTCGCCCGCCACGATCATCTCTGACAACTGATCGCGCAGCGCCGCCCCGGGATGCGTCCCGCCTGCCCGGTGCTGCGCGGCAGCGACAAGTTCCTCGAGGCGCCCGAGGGCGACAGCCGCGATGAGCCCGTCTTTGGTCGGGAAGTGGCGGTGGAGGGTGCCTGGGCCAACTCCGGCGTACCGGGCGATCTCATCCAGGGAGACGGCCAGCCCCTCGGTCGCGAACAGCTCGGTGGCGGCGCTGAGGATGCGCTGCCGGTTAGCGCGAGCATCGGCGCGCATCCGTCGAGATGTCGGGGGCTCGGTCATACGAAAGGGGGGCGCTGCCCCGCTTATGGGATTTTGACGACCACAAACGGGGCGACGCCCCTTATGACCGATGAAGGAGCGTGATGGGATGACCGTGAGCGACACTGCCGAGCTGCGGCCGTTGGGAGCTACGGGAGTGCAGGTGAGCCCGCTATGCCTCGGGGCAATGATGTTCGGGGCCTGGGGCAATCCCGACCATGACGACTGCAGCGCAATCATCCATCGCGCGCTCGACGCCGGCATCAACCTCATCGACACCGCCGATGTCTACTCGTTCGGGGAGTCCGAGCAGATCGTCGGCAAGGCGCTCGCCGGCGTCGACCGCGAGCGGGTCATTCTGGCGACAAAGTTCCAGTCGCCGATGGGACGCGATCCCAACATTCAGGGCGGCTCGCGGCGGTGGATCGTCAGAGCCTGCGAGGACAGTCTGCGGCGTCTCGGCACCGACTACATCGACCTCTACCAGATGCATCGTCCAGACCCGGCCACCGACATCGACGAGACGCTCGCAGCACTGAACGACCTCGTCCATCAGGGCAAGATCCGGATGATCGGCACATCCACCTTCCCGGCCGAGCGCTTGGTCGAGGCGCAAGCCGTCGCCGAGCGGCGAGGACGCGAGCGCTTCCGCACAGAACAGCCGCCGTACTCGATCCTCGTGCGCGGGATCGAGGGGCACGTCCTACCGACCGCCGAGCAACTCGGCGTGGGCGTCGTCTCCTGAAGCCCGCTTGCCGGCGGCTGGCTCTCCGGCCGGTTCGGGCGCGGCCGGGAGAACACAAGCGAACGCGAACGGCGTCTGCCAACCCGCCCCGGCGGAACCAGTCGCTACAGCCTCGACGTACCCGTCAATAAGAGAAAGTTCGAGCTCGTGACCCAGCTGGCCGAGCTCGCCGAACAGAGCGGGCTGTCAATCATCGAGCTTGCCATCTGGCTTCGTTCTCGAGCACCCAGCGATCAGCGCCGCCATCATCGGCCCGCGCACGATGGAGCAGCTCGACGGTCAGCTCCCAGCCGCACGCACCCGTCTTCCCTCCGATGTCCTTGATGGAATCGACGAGATCGCTACCCCGGGTACCGACATCAATCCCGAAGACGGCGCCTGGCCCTCGCCCGCACTCACCGAACCGCGACTCCGCCGGCGCTCCCTACATCGGCCACCGCCGCGACGAGCCGACCCGGCGGAGCGGCCAGCGTACCGGATCATGACTGCCGGCACGTCCCCCGAGTGAGGGTGGCGAGCACCCCCACTCGCTACGGTCGCCGTCGCAAGCGCAACCAGGATTGACCGAGAACGTAGACCACGTGCATAGGCAAGTCGTCCGGCACAGTCACGCAGTGAACGCTTTGCGCGAGGAGCACTCGTCGCGTTTCCACGGAACCGGGACATTCCGCAAAGCGGCGGCCTGACGGTCGGAACGACTGCTTCGAACGGTCCGGCAATAGCCGGCGAGCGCGATGGCGACGCAGGGGTCTTCCGCCGGGCGTCGACGCCCGACGAGCGCATGGCCACGAATCCGATCATCCGGTGGGTCCTGCACACGCCAGCGCGGCACCGGAAGACAGCGACAGCAGTGATCGTCGCCTCGTTCAGCCGGCGCGATCCCAATCGCCAGAGAGGGCGCTCAAGAGCACGCTTGTGCTTGCAGCGCTGCGGCAAGCACTTCGAGGAGAAGCGGCGACCTCAAGACGGAATTCGGCGTCTCGCCTTGCGAGCGCTCGTGCGCTACTCGGGGTCTGTCGTGTGAAGGGAGCGGCCGTATTCAGCGGGGAAGCCCGCTCGACCTTGTCACACCGTGAGCCACGAGCTCGCGTCTGCATCGGCGCAGTGGCACGAGCCGGCTGGAGATTAGAGCTTGGGCTGCGGCAGCCGGTGTCGGTGGCGGTTCGAGTCGCTGGTGGTCGTCCTAACCGGATGTGCGCCGCGCCTGCAGTGGCGGCGATTACCCGTGGGCTCGGGTCGTGACTCGCTTGACCGAACTACGCTGGTGCGACCGCGTCGGCGACGAAGAACGCGGCGATCTCGGCGGTGAACTCGCGCCTGCTTTCCTCCCAGGCGTAGAACATGTGGCCGCCGTCAAAATGGCGGACGGTCAGCCGGCTGGCCGCTTGCGGGTCGAGGCGCATGAGGTTCCGCAGCCGCTCGCTCGCGTAGTAAGGCGTCATGAGGTCGTAGCGGCCGTGCGCGATGAGCGCCTTCATGTGCGGGTTGAGCGACATGCCGTAGCGGAAGTCGTCAGTGGCGCCGACGGGCGGCGTGAAGAAGTGCTGCGGCGCGTCGTTGCTCCACAACTCGAACACCTCGCGGCTCAGTACCACGTACTCGCGATCGGTGTCCACGCCGATCTCTGATCGCAGCTGCCGGTTGATCGCTGTCGTGTAAGCGGGACTGATGCCGGTGAGCGTGGGGTCGGGCCCAGCGAACGCCTCGCGATCGGGGAACGGATCGGTGGCTGTGATCGTCGCGTCGTACAGCCCGAGCACCTTCCGCTCATCGCGGAGCAGCTCGCGCGTGAACGTGCGGATCGTGATGCGGCCCTCAGCGCGCGCGACCATGTCGGCGGGGAGGCCGATGAGGTCGGCAAGACGCCCGAGAATGCGGTTGCGTTCGACCTCCGGCATTGACAAGCCACGCGCGAGCAGAATGGCGTAGTCGCCGGTCGCAAACCTCTCCGCCTCTTGAAGAACGTCCTCGGGCGGCGTGCCGGCCGCGAACATCCGCGAGCGCCGGTGGTGCATGGCGGCGATCGCCATCGTCGGCACGAGGTCGACCCACGCGAGCACGTCGTAATCGGTCGGCGAGAGCGATGCGAACTCGAGCGCCGGGGAGATCAGCACCGCGCCGCTGAGCCCGATGCCTGCCGTCTCCTGCAGCATGCGCACAAGCCGGCCGACGCGGTATCCGCCATAGCTCTCGCCAGCGATGAACACCGGAGAGCCCCATCGGCCGTGGCCGGAGAGCCACCGGCCGATGAACTCGCAAAGCGACTCGAGATCGCGCTTGTAGCCGAAGTATTTCCGCGTATCGCCGCCGTCGCCCTCCTCCGTCTTCTTTCGATCGTCACCATCCTTGCCGACGTCCTCGATGACACGGCTGAAGCCGGTGCCCACCGGGTCAACGAACACCAGATCAGTGAAGGCGAGCCACGACTCATCGTTCGAGACGACCCGAGGCGGTAGCTGCGGTAGCGTTCCGTTCGCCGGAAATGCCAGCCGCAGCGGCCCGACGGCGCCCATATGCAGGTACGCCGACGACGCGCCCGGGCCGCCGTTGAACACGAAGGTCACAGGACGGTCGCCATCGCGGTCCGCGACGTAGGAGACAGAGAAGATCTCCGCCGCCGGCTTCTCCCTTGTGCGCAGGACGATCCACTTCGCGCTCGCGGTGTAGTTGATCGACACGTCCGCCGCCGTCCAGGTGGCGCGCGTCTGCGCACCGAGCGGCGGCTCGTGGTCCGCCTTTGCGGCGGCGTTCTCGTCGTTCGTGCTCTCGTTTGCCATTCCGCAGACGCTACATGTAAAGCAGCCGGCCGCGCCGGCGCCCGGCTGCACGACCCGCGCTCGAGCGCTATTGGATCACGCCTGGAGCGGCAGCGGCTGGCTGACTTCTGCTTCGCGCCGTTTGGGGGAGCCTCGGCAGCGGCAGGACGGCAGTTCAGGGCGCCTGCTTGTTCGTGGTTGCAGTCACGCCGCGGCCAGCTGGACGGGGTCGCGGGGCCCCTGCGATTGGCGAGAAGCGGGTGATCGTGAGGGCCTGGGGCGAGACCCGCTTCGGATCGCTCGCGGGTGTTCCGGGAGGAGCGTATGGCGCCGCGGCGCCATCGCATCGGGCCGGTCTTGCGGAACGCACTCC
>JBKQIR010000344.1:0-3558 GCA_052148275.1 Solirubrobacteraceae bacterium | reverse complement strand
TTTTCCTGCGACCTACAACCCCGCGCGCGGCCAAACCCGCAGGAAACCAGCGCTCACAGCCCGCACCAGCCGCGAATCCTCACCGCATAGGGCGCACATCATCCCTCCACACGAGCCACACCCATCTCAATCGGCGTCAAGCGCACCCCCGGCGGCCTCCAAATCGCCGCCTAACCACGATCATTTATCCGGGGGGGGGGGGGGAGTAGTCTAGAAGGTTGGTGTGAATCGGCGTCCCGTGGTCCAGCGGGTGGGCGAGCGTCGCGGCTGGGCGCCGGCTGGCTGAGCGCGGCGTTCGGGAGTGTCGCGTGGGGCCGCGGAGCGCCCGCGGCGGGTTCTGTGGACTTGTTGCGGGGTTCCGGGGTGCTCAGGCGGCGTTTGTCGCCCATTCGCCGGCTTGGCGGGTGAGTCCGAGCGTCGCGAGGCGTGCAAGGTTAACGGCGGCGGCGAGGAGTGCAAAGTCGGCGTCGACTTTGGTGTGGCCGCGTACGCGCGCGCGTCGGCCTCCGTGTTTGCGTCGCATCAGGTGAGCGATCTTGCGTTCCACTTTGGGGCGGGTCGCTATGTAGTCGGCCTTCCACACGGGGTCGCTTTGGCGTTCGCGTGCGCGGGTGAGTTGCTGTTCGTGGGGACCGAGGTGGATTGTGCGTCCGTCGGTTGAGGTGGTGCATTGCCCGGCCAGCGGACACGCCTGGCAGGCTTGACCGAAGCGAGCGATCTGCCCATCGCGGACCGCGCGCAGCGCGGCGGTGTGCCCAGCGGGACAACTCACCGTACCCGCCTGGAGGTCGATCGTGAACGCGTCCTTGGCGAACCGTCCGCCGGGCGCGCCGGGCGGCTGGACCTTGCACATGATCTCCGCGCCGGCATCCTCCAGCGTTTCCAGGACCGACCCAGCGCCGTACGCGCTGTCTCCGTAGACCGCCAACGACTCCTTGGACCCGGCCGCCTCCTCGACGAGCGCTTGCGCGACGCTCTCAGGCGCCTCACCCTCGGTCGGGGCCCTCGGGTCGATGAGCTCCTCGGCGAGCAGCTCATCGACCGGTTGCGCGTCGCCGACGTTGCCCGCGGTGACGGTCGTGGCGGTGATCAGCTCGCTGTCGGGATCGACCGCGACATGCCCTTCAATGCCGAGCTTCGTGTAATGCCGCGTCGTTGGTGATCGGGTGGCCGGTGGCCTGCTCGGGAGGGATCGCTGAGCGCGGCGCCGTCGTTTGACGCGGCATTACTGGTGGTGATGCACGCTCCCGGCTTCATCGGACAAGAGGAGCGGCAATGACAAGGGCGTGTGGGGTGGAGGCGGACGGACCGTTGGTTCCGTTCGGTGGTGGTCTCGGGGCGGCATTGGTTGGCGAGGGCTATTCGACGGAGCGAGCGCGGCTGTTGATGGGCCTGATGGCCGAGGTGAGCCATTGGTTGGGAGCGGGTGGCCTGGGGGCCGGCGACTTGACAGGGGAGGCGATCGATGAGTTCTTCGCAGAGCGCAGGCCGAGCCGGTCGAGGTGCCGGACAGCTCGGTCGCTGCGGCCGGTTATGACGTATTTGCGTTCGATCGGTGTGGCGCCAGCGTCACCCAACCTCGTCGTTGGCAGGCTCGGCATCGAGCTTGAGCTTCTCGGTTGTTATCGACGCTGGTGTATCGCTCAGCGTGGCCTCACCCCGATGACGACGGATCAGTACACCCGCCGGGTGGCGGTGTTCCTTGCTCTGTGGCGCCCCGACGGCGAGGTCGTCGTTGCTGATCTCGATGGCGCCGCGATCCTTGCGACGATCCGTGCGGCCGCCAGCGTGATGTCGAGGGCGTCGCTGCGCTGCATGGTGACGGCGCTTCGCTGCTTCTTGCGGTTCCTGCACGCCACCGGGAGGAGCACCACCTCGCTCGTGGCTGCGGTCCCGGCGCTCAAGATGTGGCCGCGGACAGCGTTGGCGTCGGCGCTGCCAGCCGTTGACGCCAGGCGGCTCGTGGCCGGTTGCGACGCTGCGACTGCGAGGGGCCGGCGGGACGGCGCGATCGTGCTGGTGCTGCTGCGGCTCGGTCTGCGGGCCAGCGAGGTTGGCCGTGTCACCTTGGACGACATCGACTGGCGTGCCGGGGAGATGGCGATCAGAGGGAAAGGCGGCCGTCTTGACCGGCTGCCGCTGCCGGTCGAGGTTGGCGAGGCGATCGCCGCCTATCTCCGCGAGGGACGGCCGTCGAGCTCGGAACGCTCGTTGTTCTTGACCGTCACCGCACCGATCAGGCCATTGTCGTCCGATGCGGTCGGCAGTCTCGTCTACCGGGCGTGTGCACGGGCGGGCGTGGCGCGTGTCGGGCCACACGCGCTGCGGCGTGCGCTCGCGACTGCGACGCTGCGCGCTGGGGCGCCGATGGCGGAGGTCGCCCAGCTCCTGCGCCACGTCGACCAGGCCACATCGTCGATCTATGCCGCCGCTGATGTTGCCGCGGTCGCGGCGCTGGCGCAGCCCTGGCCGGAGGTGCAGCGATGACCGCCCCGAGCTTGCACGACATGGCCGAGGACTACCTCGCGTTGCGCCGTTCCTTCGGCTATCACGTGAAGGGCCATGATGGCCCGCTGGCGGACTTCGTCGCCTACCTCGCGCGGGCCGGGCTCGACAGGGTGACGGTCGCCTCGGCGCTCGACTGGTCGGTCGAGGCGGACACGACAGCGCTGCGTCACGCCCAGCGCCTGAGCATCGTCCGGGGTTCGCCACTTACCTCCACGCGCTTGACCCTCGCTGTGAGGTGCCTCCCCGAGGTCTGCTGCCCGGCGGGCGCCGACGGGTCCCACCGCACATCTACACCGCGCAGGAGATCGCTGAGCTCATGCACGAGAGCCGTCACCTGCGCCCAGCGCTGCGCGCCGCGACGATCGAGACGGCCATCGGCCTGCTCGTCGTGACCGGCCTGCGTTCGGGGGAAGCGGTGCGCCTCGACCGCGGTGACGTCGACCTCGGGGCGGGACGGCTGCGGGTGATCGCGACGAAGTTCGACCGCTCGAGGGGGCTTGCGCTGCATCCCACGGTCGTGGACGTGTTGGCGGGATATGCCCGCCTGCGGGATCGGTACTGGCCGCGCCCGGTGACCGTCGGCTTCTTCGTGTCAAGCACTGGTCGGCGGCTGAGCCAGAGCAGCCTTGAGCAGAGCTTCGCCGGGCTCGTCCGCCGAGCTTGGGCTCGAGCCCCCCGCGGGATCGAGAGCACGCCGCCCAAGGCTTCATGACGCACGCCACAGCTTTGCTGTGGCCACCCTCATCCATTGGCACCGCACCGGCAAGGACGTCCAGGCGCTCCTGCCAGCGCTGTCAGCCCAGCTCGGCCATTATGCGGGTGATCTTGTCAAGCGAGCCCCGAGCGAGCGGGTTCGCGAGGCGGCGTTTCAGGCGGCGAGGCGCAGGCCACCGGGTGTTCGTGCGATGCCGGTGTGGATGAGAGCTGTGTGGATCAGGCAGGCCTGCAGGAGGATGCGCGAGTGGCTGTCGAGGTCGATGATTGCCGCGGCGGCGAGTAGGGAGTCGACGCGGTCGGTGTCGCGCAGGTTGATGATCGCTCGGGCGAGGC
>JBKQIR010000343.1:0-14792 GCA_052148275.1 Solirubrobacteraceae bacterium | reverse complement strand
GCAGCCGCACCTCAAAACGCACACAGACGACAAGCACTCCGGCCGCGACCACCCCCAAAAGCCCCGAAAACACGGGGCCTCCGCGCGCATCCCCGCATCCTCAAGACCTTCCTACGCTTGGTTTAGGCCTAGCAGCGGTGCCGAAACCGACGGGAGTGCAGTCGTCGCAGGCTTCGCCCGCCCACGCCTCGCGGGCTTCGCGCACGGCGAGCACTGCGATACCGAGGCCGACGATCGGGTCAAGCCACCACCAGCCAAGCGCGGCGCTGGCGAGGATGCCGACGAGCACACCGGCTGCCGCGATCGCGCACAGCGATGCCTGGACGGCGTCCCCGTCGGCGGCGGAGGAGTCGAGCTGGGCGGCGACGCGGTGCTTTGCTCGGGCGAGGACAGGCATGATGACGATCGCGGCGAGCGCGACCGCGACACCCAGCCAGCTCGTGCTCGGATGCGCGCCACTGGCGAGCGTGCGGACACGTCGTAGAGCAGATAGAGGGCGAGCGCGGCGAAGCACCCCGCAATCAGCCGCTGCGCTCGGCGCTCGGAGGTCTCGCGCTGGCTCCGAGAACCTGTGAAGCGCCAGATGATGATGCTCGCGGAGACGAGTTCGATCAGTGAGTCCATGCCGAAGCCAAGCAGCGCCCACGGAGCCAGAGAGCAGCGCCGCGCTGCTCGCTGCGCCGGCCTCGATCGTCATCCAGCCCACGCTCAACCACGACAGCCCTCTCGCGCGGCGCGCGAGACGACCACGTTCGCCACGGACGTTCGACGGGATTGAGATCGATGGAGCGCTAGTTGTCGCGAGCGGTGGGGTCGACGGCATCATGGCTTGAAGCACATCAATGCCACGATCGCCAGGACGAGCAGCAGCGAAGCGTAGTTCTCCGCGCGCGCTGCGCGGTCGTCAAGGAAAGCACGTAACTCGTCGTTGTGAGGTGTCTGTTCGGCGGCGAGGCGGGTGGCGAGCAAGCGAGCCCGCTTCGGTTGCTGTCCTCCGAGAGCACCGAGGATCAGCACGACGAGGAACAGCCCGATCGACGCATCCACCCAAGCGGAGCCATACCCCCAGTCCCCCAGGTGCACCAACCACAGCCCGAACGCTCCGGCTATCACGGTGCCCGTCGCGACGAGCGAGACGCCGACGCGAGTCAACCCCAGGAGCAACGCGACGTCCTCCGGGCGCTCGCGCCGTCGCGCTGCCGCAAATGCCACCCCGGCGACGACAATCCCGGAAATGAACAGCAGAACGCCAACGATGTGAAAGAAGAACGCAACGTTGTACATCGAATCAGCCTACTCCGCCTGCGGCGCCCTTTGGCCGCCGGTACGTGCCGCAGCGAAGGCCGGCGCTCGGCATGCCGACACGCGTCTTATTCCTGGAGCGATTGAGCGATCCGCGGGCCCAGTTGCGCGAGCGACGCCTCGTCGAGTGAGGTCTCGAGACGTGGGAAGAGTTCGCGCTCTTCCAGTTGCACGTGCGAGCGGAGCCTGGCTCCGAGCGTTCGGAGATAGTCAATGTTCGGCTCCTCATCTGCGCGTCTCAGTTCCGTTGCCGCCTTGCGTAGGTATCGGTGGTCATCCAGCACGCGCCCGGCGAGGTACCGCCCCCCGTCGTCGTGTGGCAGAGCCGGCAGGAGCAGGGATTCCTCGATCGCGAAGTGGCCGTCGACGTGTTCGAGTACGAAATCGGCGAAGAGCAATGCGGAGGACCGCGCGGTTTGCTGATCGGCTCGGGTGAGGGCGCTCGCCACCACAAGTGCATAGTGGTGGTCGCGCGACAGCGGGGCGAGTGCTTCGCTACGCTTCATCGATCCTCAGGCGCCGGCGTGATGATGCTGGGGGCGATGTCAACATGATCCTCCGTAGTCACCTTGCTTTGGCGAGCTGGAGGGCACGGGGGAAGAGGATGTTGTTCTCCTCGTGCACATGAAGATGCGTGTCCGTCTCGAGCGTCGCCAGGCGGGCCAGCATCGCACGATAGGAGTTGCATGCGGCTTCGGGCGGGCGATATCCGCCGGTCAGCGCGTGGATTCGTTTGAGTGCGCGTGCGACCTCGTCGTGCTCATGCAGGATCACGTTGATGGGCTGGTCGATGACGGCTGCCATCGACCCTTCGCCGGCCTCGAGCGCGGTGCACATCGGGAAGAGGATCTGCTCCTCTTTCGCGAGGTGCTGGGTCAACTCGGCGGCGAGCCCGTCGTAGATGGTGGCGACGTCGTGAAGCTCGGGATGTCCCGCGCCGTGCCGGGCGACGACCTTTGCGATGAGCGTTCCGAGCGCCGGCAGTTCCTTGCGGAGGTAGCCGTGATGGGCTTGGACGATGTGATCGACGAGCTGGCGGAGCGAAGCAACTGACCAGTCGGCTTCGTCCGTGTCGTTGTCGGGTTGCTCGGTGAGCGCTGCAATCACCTGCTCGGGGTCGAGACCTCGGGTCTGACATGCGTCGGCGATGGACTTCCGTCCGCCGCAGCAGTAGTCGATGCCGAGTTGCTCAAGTATGCGCGCGCGGCTGGGCTCAGCCAGCACAAGGTCGGCGACGTGCGTATCGGGGCTTATCGTTTCCATCGGTCGTGTGCCTTTCGGGAGGTATTTGTCCGGGCCGGCGCCTTCGCGTCGGGTTCGGGTCGGCGTCTCGCTGTTGGGTGTCGTTGGGGGGCTATGTCTGTTGTGGTGGCGCAATCGCGGCGATGTGTGTGAGGATCTCGTTCAGTGCGCGAGCGCGGTCGTCGGTTTTGGCGGCGGCGATGCCAGCGAGGAAGCTCGCGAGCGGTGCGCTTGTGCGGTCGCCGGTGCCGTGGGCGGCTGCGCCGGCGAGTTCGAGCAGCGTGTCGATCTCTTGCGCGGTCAGTGGAGCCGTGCCGATACGCGCGGCGAGCTGATCGATCAGTGTGGCTCTGGGGTCTGTCATGCTGTCTCCTCTGGGGTCTGTCATGCTGTCTCCGTTCCGGGGCGGGATGATGCGCTGGCAGGTCGCGCCGCACGAGCGGTTCGCCGCCGCTCCGAGCCGAGCGAGGAGCGCAAAGACCCTCACGATGGCGGCTCGATTACCGCCCGACCGGGGGTATGATCGCGAGATCGCGGCACGCTAGCGCAGCGCCTCGCCTGGCGTGGGCGCGATCCGCGGTGCGGCTGGTCCCGAGCCTCGGCGGCGGTAGATGATGGGTGCGCGCGCGAGGTAGCGGACCGGGACAGACCAGGCGTGGACTAGGCGGCTGAATGGCCAGAGCGCGTAGAGCGCGAAGGCGCTGATGACGTGCACCTGGTAGATGAGCGGCGCACCGGCCATCAGGCCGGTGTCGGGGTGCAGCGTGAAGATGCTGCGGAAGAAGGTCCGACGGTGAGCCGGTAGTCATAGCCGCGACCGAGAAGGTTCACGCCGACGGTCGCGTACATCTTGATGATCATGACCGCGAGCGCGATGTAGACGGCGATGTCCATCCGCGTGGTCGTGCGGCGCACGCGTGCGACCTGCGCGTGTCGTAGCGCGAGCAGCAGGAACCCGACGGTCATCGCGACGCCGGAGGTGGTGCCGGCGGCGACCGACATGGCGTGGTAGGCGCTCTCCGGAATGCCGAGCGCGCGGGTGAAGGACTCGGGAACGAGGATGCCGAGGATGTGTCCGCCGATCACGGCGAGCAGCCCGACGTGAAACAGGATCGCTCCCCATTTCAGCCTCCGGCCTTCGAGCAGCTGGGTGCAGCGGGTCGTCCAGGTGAACTGGTCCCGACGCCAGCGCCAGATGTGCCCGACGATGAAGACAGTGATCGCGATGTACGGGATCGCGACCCACAGAATCAGGTCAAGGCGGCTCATCTGCATGCTCCTGCGCTCGGCATCAGTTCAGGTGGGGCATACGGCTCAAGACCGACGTCCTCGGTCGGTGGGCCCTGTGCGGCGAGCCGAGTCACGCCGTCGAGATGCTGCTCGCTCGCAGGCCCCAGAAGAGCGCTCAACGCCGCGAACAACAGCTTGTACGGGCTATGGCGCTCGCGCAGCGCGGCGGCGGCGAGCTCGATCGCGGCGCGAAACTCGCCGAGCAGCTCCCCGGCGGCGGCTGGGTCGAGCATGTCGGCCAGCTCGAGCATCAGCGGTAGGTAGTCGGGTAGCTCGTCGGTGTGGAGCTCGAGCCCGAGGCGCTCGTACAGCCGCCGGAGCGTGAGCAGCGCGACCCCGCGCTGGCGGCGGTCACCCTGTTAGGCGTAGGTCATGTACAGGCTCGCGCGGCGATTGAAATCAAATGTCTGGACGTACGCCTGCTGGGCGTCCTCGAGATCCCACGGGGACGTGCTCTGCAGGAACTCGACGATCGCCCGACCTTCGCTATCTGTGAGCTCGAGGGCGGCGGCCGCGATCTCGCCGCGGAGCGCGTGCAGCTCGGGGTCGGGGTAGCACAGCAGCAGCGAGATCAGCTTGTAGGCGGTCATCGTTGCGCCTTGCGTGCGAATTGGCGCCGCTGGCGTTCGCGTGCACGTCGTGCCTTGAGCGCAGCAAGTCGCGGGTTGCCGTTCAGACGGCCCGCAGCGCCGGTGCCGTGGGCGATACTGAGCACGGCGCTGCTCACGTGTCCGGTCGTGGCGTTGCGGCCGTTGCCGGCTTCTGGTTCGGGCAGGCAGGGTCCGGGTCCGCAGGCCGCAGGCGCCCTGGTGCTGCTGGGAGAGCTCCTCGGCGAGCTCGCGGTGAGCGGTCGGGACTACGAACCGGTCCTTGTAGTCGGCGATCGCCAGCAACCGGAACATGTCCTCGATATCCGCGCCGCTCATCCCGACCGCGTCCGCCAGCTCCGTGTCACGCCGGGTCGGGATCCGCAGGCTTTCGATCGCCGCGAACACGTCGTCGGGATCGCGCCTGTCGGGGTCGGCCTGCGGGCCGACCCCCTCGATCGTTGCGGTCATCGGGGACAGCGGCGGCACGTACCAGACCATCGGCAGCGTCCGGTACTCGGGATGCAGCGGCAGCGCGATCCGGTATTTCATCGCGAGCGCCCACACGGGCGAGCGCTGCGCGGCCTCTATCCACTCGTGCGGGATCCCGTCGCGCCGGGCTGCCGTCTGAATCGCGCGGTCGCACGGGTCCAGGAAGATCCCGAGCTGGGTCTCGAGCAGGCTCGTGATATCGGACGTAGAGGCGGCCTCCTCCACTCGATCGGCGTCATAGAGCACGAGCCCGAGGTAACGGATCCGACGGACGCACGTCTCCGAGCAGACGGTCGGCAGCCCGACCTCGATCCGCGGGTAGCAGAGCGTGCACTTCTCGGCCTTGCCGGTCGCCCAGTTGAAGTACGCTTCTTGTAGGGGCAGTTGGAGACGCACATCCGCCAGCCACGGCAGGCGTCCTGGCTGACAAGCACGATCCCCGTCCTCCTCGCGCTTGTACATCGCGCCAGACGGGCAGGACGCGACACACGCGGGGTTCAGGCAGTGCTCGCAGATCCGCGGGAGATACACCATGAACACCTGCTCGTACTCGGCCCGGACGGACTCCTGCAACGCGGTATCGGCGCTCTGCACGCCGCCCGGACCGGCGATGTTGGGGTCACGCGGGGTACTGTTCGGTCCGCCGGCGAGGTCGTCCTCTCAGTTCGGTCCCCACGTGATCTCCATCGGCCGCCCGTCGATCTGCGAGATCGGGCGCGCGACTGGCTGGTGCCGTGAGCGGCCGGCCTGGGTGAGCTGCTCATAGTCGTAGGTCCACGGCTCGTAGTAGTCATCGAGCTCCGGCAGATCGGGTTGTGGAAGATGTTCGCCAGCCGCTTGAGACGGCTGCCGGACTTCAACTGCAGCCGTCCGCGCTTGTCGAGCTGCCAGCCTCCGTGTCGCTGCTGCTGGTCCTCCCAGTTCTGCGGGTAGCCGACGCCGGGCTTGGTCTCGACGTTGTTGAACCACATGTACTCGGCGCCTTCGCGGTTGGTCCAGACGTTCTTGCAGGTGACCGAGCAGGTATGGCAGCCGATGCACTTGTCGAGGTTCATCACCATCGCGACCTGTGCTTTGACACGCATCAGTAGCTCACCTCCGAACGGCGCTTGCGGATCACGGTGACCTCGTCGCGCTCGCGGCCCGTCGGCCCGTAGTAGTTAAAGCCGTAGGACAGCTGCGCGTAGCCGCCGATCATGTGCGTCGGCTTCATCTGCACCTGCGTGACCGAGTTGTGCGTGCCGCCCCGCGTGCCCGAGGTCTCGCTGATCGGCACGTTCACGTGGCGATCCTGCGCGTGATACATGAACGCACAGCCGTGCGGGATCCGGTGGCTGACGACGGCGCGCGCAGCGACAACACCGTTGCGGTTGTACATCGCGATCCAGTCGTTGTCCGCGATCTGCGCCGTGGCGGCGTCGACGGGGCTCATCCACACGACCGGGCCGCCGCGGAACAGCGTCAGCATGTGCAGGTTGTCCTGGTAGGTCGAGTGGATCGACCACTTCGAGTGCGGCGTGAGGTAGCGCACCGACACCGCAAGCCCGTTCTCGCCGGGAGCGTCGGCGCCGAGCTGCGCGGCCATGTCGAGCGGCGGCTTGTAGGTCGCGAGCGCCTCGCCGTAGTCGCGCATCCATTCGTGGTCGCAGAAGAACTGCTGGCGACCGGTCAGCGTCCGCCACGGCACGAGCCGGTCGACGTTGACGCAAAACGGGCTGTAGCGCCGATCGCGGGACTCGATCCCCGACCACTCCGGCGAGGTGATCGTCTTGCGCGGCTGGATCGACACATCGCGGAAACTGTGGCGATCCTCGACCCGATCCTCGGCGAGGTCTGCGAGGCGGGTGCCGGTCCGCTGCTCGAGCGTCCGGAACCCCTGCACCGCGAGCCTACCGTTGGTCGCGCCCGAGAGCGCCATGATCGCCTCGGCGGCCTTCGCCGCGGTGTCGAGCAACGGGCGGCCATCGCCGGCGCCGCCGCACGCCGTGCCGTTCGCCGCGCGGAGATAGTCGACCTCCGCAGCCGCGTCGAACCCGACGCCCTTCCACGCGATCCCGGCCTGCTCCACGAGCGGACCGAGCGCACCGTAACGCTCACCGACAGCGCCGTAGTCGCGCTGCACCACGGTCAGCTTCGCCATCGTCCGGCCGGGGATCGGGTCGCACTCCCCGGCCTTCCAGTCGCGCACCTCGCCGAGCGGCTGCGCGAGCTCGTCGGGGGTATCGTGCAACATCGCGGTGGCGACGAGGTCCTTGCGCGTGCCGAGCCGGCCGGCGGCGATCGTGCTGAACGGCTCGGCGATCGCCTTGAAGATCTCCCAGTCGGTGCGCGTCTCCCACGGCGGGTCGATCGCCGCGTTGAATGCATGCACGAACGGGTGCAGGTCCGTGGTGGAGATGTCCTCCTTCTCATACCAGGTCGCCGCCGGCAGCACCACGTCGGAATGCAGGCAGGTGCCGTTCATTCGGAAGTCAAGCGTTGTCAGCAGGTCGAGCTTCGCCTCCGGCGCCTGATCGGCCCAGTCGAGCTCGCGCGGGCGCTGCTCGGACGGCGTCTCGGTGTTCCGGACCGCGGCGCTGTCGACACCGAGCAGGTGCTTGAGGAAGTACTCATGGCCTTTGGCGCTCGCCCCGAGCAGGTTCGAGCGCCACACGGTCATTACGCGCGGGAAGTTCTCCGGAGCGTCCGGCGCCTCGCACGCGAATCGCAGCCTGCCGGCCTGCAGCTCGCGGATCACGTACTCCGCCACGGGCGTGCCCTCGTCCTGCGCCGCAGCGACAATCTCGAGCGGGTTGCGGTCAAAGGTGGGATACGACGGCAGCCAACCGAGGCGCGCGGCGAGCGCATTGGCGTCCGCCGCGTGACGATTCGCACTGCTGTCCCGGGGCGCGAGCGGCGAGATCAGCTGCTCCCCGGCAAGCCGGTCATAACGCCACTGGCCCGTGGCCAGGTAGAAGAACGGCGTCGCCGGCTGGTGGCGCGGCGGGCGCACCCAATCGCTCGCGAACGCGACCACGCCGAGGCCGGTGATCGGGCGGGCCTTCTCCTGTCCCACGTAGTGCGCCCAGCCGCCGCTGTTGCGGCCCTGACAGCCGCACAGCATCACGAGGTTCAGCATCGCGCGGTAGATCAGGTCGGAGTGAAACCAGTGGTTGGTGCCGGCGCCCATCACGATCATCGAGCGGCCCTCGGTCCGCTCGGCGTTACGCGCGAACTCTCGCGCGACGCGGATCGCGTCGGTTGCGTTGACGCCTGTGATCGGCTCCTGCCACGCCGGCGTGTACGGAGCATCGTCCTCGTATGAGGCCGGCCAGTCGCCCGGCAGGCCCGCTCGCGCGACCCCATACGGAGCGAACATCAGGTCAAGCACGGTCGTGCACTTGCGCCCGGCGATCTCGCGGACCGAAACGCCCCGTGCCAGCACGCCCGCGCCGCCCGGCTGATCAAAACGCGCCAGCAGCACCGACGCCAGCGAGTCATGGCGGCCCAGGAGCGTCAGCGCGGGATCCAGATCGCCGAGCTCGAGGTTCCAGCGGCCCTCGCCCTCCTCCCCCCAGCGATCCCCGATCGAACCGTTCGGCACCTGTGGGCGGTCGCTCACCGTGTCGATCACGACCGTCTTCCAGTCGTCGTGCTCACTGCCGGTCCCGAGGTCCGAAGCGCGCAGCATCCGGCCGGGGACCAACCCGTCATCGCGCTCTGAAAGCTCGACCAGGAACGGCAGGTCGGTGAACTGCTTGGCATAACGCTCGAAATACGGCACGCGCCGCTTGACATAGAACTCGCGCAAGATCACGTGCCCCATGGCCAACGCCAATGCAGCGTCGGCCCCCCGCCTGCGCCGGCAGCCACTGGTCGGCGAACTTCGTGTGATCGGAGTAATCCGGGGAGACGACCACCGTCTTCTGCCCCCGTTAGCGCGCCTCGGCCATGAAATGCGCATCTGGCGTGCGAGTCATCGGGATGTTCGACCCCCACATGATCAGATACCCGGCATCCCACCAGTCCGCCGACTCCGGCACGTCCGTCTGGTCCCCCCAGACCTGCGGGGAGGCTGGCGGAAGGTCCGCATACCAGTCATAGAAGCTCAGGCACACCCCGCCGATCAGCGACAGAAACCGCGTTCCGCCCGAGTAGGAAACCATCGACATCGCCGGGATCGGCGAGAACCCAGCACACCGGTCCGGGCCGTAGCGCTCGATCGTGTGCACGTGCGCGGCGGCGACCAGCTCCGCCGCCTCCTGCCACGAAGCGCGCACAAACCCACCCTTGCCGCGTGCCCGCTTATAGAGCGCAGCCTTCTCCGGATCCTCGACGATCGACGCCCACGCATCGACCGGGTCGAAGTGCTCGCCGCGCGCCGCGCGCCGCGCGCCACAACCGCAGCAGCTCGCCGCGCACGTACGGATGCTTGATCCGCAGCGGGCTATACACATACCACGAGAAGCTCGCGCCACGCGGGCAACCACGCGGCTCGTAGTCGGGCATCTCGGGGCCGTTGGACGGATAGTCGGTCTGCTGGGTCTCCCAGGTGATGATCCCGTCCTTGACGTGGATCTTCCACGAACACGACCCCGTGCAGTTGACCCCGTGCGTGGATCGCACGACCTTGTCGTGCTGCCATCGCTGACGATAGAACCGCTCCCACCCACGCGAGTCCGACCTGACCTCCTGCCACGGTGTCGCAAGCCCATCGGGGCCGAAGAACCGCCGCGCCGCAAGCCCTTCTCCGCCCACGCTCGCACGCCCAGTCGGGCCGCCGTCAGCCGATCCGGCGCCATCCGCGCGCGCATCCGAGGCGAGCCCCGCACGCTTCGCGCCGCGCCGACCTCGCGACTCAGAGCCCCGACGCTTCAGATTCTTGTCATCTCGCATTCTTACGCTCCAGGCCGTCACTCGCATCAGCGGAACCGGCAGGACGCTACGACCCGCAAGCCGCCGCGTCGTCCGGGATTCCGCGCAGGAACTCTTCGGTTTACTACGTTACGCCTGTAGAAAATACACCATGCAAGTCGGTTTCTCCAGTGATACTGTATAAAAGCGTCCGGAAGGCCCCACCCAGCGTTGATGACCGGCAGACACAGCGTCGACCGGGCCGAGACCCGGAGGGCAGCCTCGTCAACCCAGCAAGGAGGTCTCGATGTCCGAACAGCAGCCCCGCTCAAACCCACTGGCGCTCGGCCTCGCACTGGCCGCTTTCACGGTCTGCTTCTACGCGTGGAGCATGTTCGGCCCGCTCGACCCGACGCTCCAGAAGTATCTGCACCTCACCGACTTCCAGCTCGCGTTCGCGGTCGCGATCCCGGTTGTGCTCGGGTCGCTGATGCGGATCCCGATGGGGATCCTCACCGAGCGCTACGGCGGCCGGCGCGTGTTCACCGCGCTGATGGCCTACAGCGTCATCCCGCTCGTGCTGCTCGCGCTGTTCACAACACGTTCGCCGCCGTCGTCGTGATCGGCTTTCTGCTCGGCGTCACGGGCGCATCGTTCGTGGTCGGCGTGCCGTACGTAAACCGCTGGTACGGCAAGGAGCGCCAGGGCTTCGCGCTCGGCATCTACGGCGTGGGCATGGGCGGCACCGTCCTCGCCGCGCTCACCGCACCGAAGATCGCCAAGAACTGGAACCTCGCCACGCCGTTCTGGGTCGCCGCCGCGCCGTCATGACGGTCGTCTTCTGGCTGCTCGCGCGCGACGCGCCCGCCGGCGCCCCAACCGGGAAGCTGTCGTTCACCGCGCCACTGCGGATCTTCAAGGGCAACCCGAAAGCCTGGGCGCTGACGCTCTTCTACTTCCTCTGCTTCGGCGGGTTCGTCGCGTTGTTCCTGTACCTGCCGAAGCTGCTCACGGGCGTCTACCACCTCTCCAAGACCGAGCCCGGCTACCGCGCCGCCGGGTTCGCCCTCCTGGCTGTGATCGCCCGCCCGATCGGCGGCTGGCTGGCAGACCGGATCGGCGCCGAACGTGTGCTCAAGAGCAGCTTCGTCACCGTGCTCCTGTTCGCACTCGGCCTCGCGATCTCCTACAAGCACGTCGTGCCGCTCACGATCTGCTGCCTCGCGGTCGCGTTCGCGCTCGGGCTCGGCACGGGAGCGGTGTTCAAGCTCGTCGCCCACTGGTACCCGCAGGACGTCGGTGCCGTAACCGGCGTCGTCGGCGCCGCCGGCGGGCTCGGCGGCTTCTTCCCACCACTCGTGATGGCGCTCGTCAAAAGCCTCACCGGCAGCTACACCCTCGGATTCGTGCTGCTCACTGCCACCGCGACGATCTGCCTCGCCGTGCTGCTCAGGATCGACCGCGATCAGCCCACCGCGGGCGTCAGAGCAACGATCAAGCGCCGCCGGACCGCGATCAGACTCCCGCTGAGAACCACGACAACCCGGGCCGGCAGCCGGTGAGACGAATGGAGCTCATGAACCTCGAGCAAGCAAGGCGGCGGCAGGGCGCAATCACCAGAGTCGAAGCAGACTCCTCACCGCGATCAAGCGCCCAACCCGTTCACCTCGATCGTGCAGCCCGCCCTGTCTGGGTCACGCGGCAGAAACGCCGTGAGTTCGGCATCCGGAGCGAGAACGTCGATCAGACCCCGGGTGATGCCCTTATGCAAGGCACAGATCGCGGGCTGATTCTCGCGGACCGCCTCCCGGTACGGGCAATTACGCAAGCACACGCTCACCGGGCCGCTCTTGCGCCTGCCCTTCCTGAGCTTGGGCCGGAATCCAAGCGCGCCGAGCGCGGTGACAAACGCATCAACATCAGCGCCCGCATCCGTCGGAGCGAGCTCGTGCCCGATCTGCCGGCCCGTTTCCTCGATCCCCCGCAGCACGCCGGCCTGTGCCTGCAGCGCACGCGCCAGCCACCGACCAAGATCCTCATAGGCGCGCGGAGGATCGCCGCCAGGCTGTGCATCGGCAGCGACCGCCCAGACATCCGGCGGCCGCCCCCGCGCCTGACGGCCACGGGCTCGCTCGATCAGACCTGCATCCTCGAGCCGCTCGAGATGCATCCGCACACCGTTCGGGTGAAGCTCAAGGCGCTCGGCAAGCTCCGCGGTGCCAGCCGGACGCTTCAACTCACTGAGCAACGCGAACAGTTGACCTCGCGTCGCCTGCGAGAGCACATTCTCGGGATCCGCGATCGAAACATCGAGCACAACAGCGATTCTACACCCGGCATGGGAAAAACCGGCGTCGCTCGTCCGTGGGCATGCGTAACACCCCCCTGCATATTGCGCCCGAACGGGCTTCCGACCGTCGCCGGCATCGGGCCGGCCGATCACAACACCGGGACGATTGCGACAGCGACTGAGCGCCCGGTCCCAGCCGCGCGGCCCCGACGGCGCACGCAGCGATCTCGTCGCTGCTTTGGCCGGCCAGCGACGGTCCCGCGCGCGCGGGCAGTTCGTCGCCCAGATGCGCTCATCACGAGCGACCCGTCCGACACGTTTGAAGAGGACGACCAGCGCGCGGTGTCGATGGGCCGGTGTCTAGCCGCCCGTCGACGCGCCGCAGACCCGTTCCGGACCCGGGGCCGCCTGAGCGCTTCGGGCCGGTTGCGTCGTTTCGCAGTCGCCCCTCGCTTGCACGCGGGCCTCACCCGCCGGGCGCGGACCTCACCCGCCCGACACCGCCACCGGCGTTTTCATTCCGTGGCCAGGGGCCGGGAAGCCGCACGTGGCCGCCGCCTGCTTGAACGCGGGCGATTGCACCATCGACGCGAACAGCGAGAACACGCCGTCTGGACCGCCGATGTTCACCGCGTCCGGCGCGGGGAGCGCGGACGGCGGCGAGGTGGTCGGATCGGGGAACGTCGCCATGCCGTGCGCGCGCATGCACGCGGCGAGCTTTACACCTTGCTTGATGCGCGTCTCCGAGACACCCGCCGAGCCCCCGATCCCTCCAGGCAAAAGCTTCTGACACGCACTCTGAGCCGACTGGAACGCGGGCGACTGCGTATTGATTCCGGAACCCCACAACTGGACTCCCCCGCCGACCGAGCTCGGGTCGGGGAAGTTCGGCACCCCATGCGCCCGCATGCAGCCCGCATATTTGACCCCCGCCGACGCAGTCGCTGGACCGAAGCCACTGACCGACGTCCCTGAGGACACACAAGCGGCCAGGACGAGGGCGGAGCCGACGACCGCGAGAGCGACGGGGAGGGCTGGTCGAGGTATGAGGGCGCACATTTTGAACGGCTTGTACCGGATCATGGGTAACAGCGAGATAACGCCACACGCTAAGACTTGTGCTACCGGCCAGTTGCGGGCGGGGCGTTCCTCTTCTCGACGCTACTGGTAGCCGGGTGTGACCTCCCGCGTGTGTGATGCGTCAGCTCACTTGCGTAGCCTCACCCGGTCTCCGGGTTGCAGCGTGGCGGGCTGCAGCTGCGGGTTCAGCGCTTCGAGCGTCGCGATGCTGATCGCGGTCTGGTCGGCGATCGAGCCGAACGACTGGCCGCTGCGGACCGTCCAAACCAGCGGTCCGAGCGGCTTGAGGGGTGGCGCTGGTGGATACCCCCACACGTTCGGGAGCTTCTCGGCGAGACGCAGCGGACCGGTGGGGGGGTTGAACGCTTCGAGCTGAGCGACAGTCAGCGTGATCTTCCCCGAGCTCTCCGAGCCGGGACGCAGCCTCACCTGATCGCCGGGTTGCAGGTTGGTGGCCTGCAACCGCGGGTTGAGCGCTTCGAGTGTCGCGATGCTGATGCTCGTTTGCGCGGCGATCGAGCCGAACGACTGGCCGCTCCGCACCGTCCAGAACAGTGGCCCGAGCGGCTTGGGGCGCGGCGCCGGCGGATGCGCCCACAGGTTCAAGCGCTCCCCGGGGATGAGGCTCATCTGATCGGCGTTCGGATTGAAGGCCTCGAGCTGAGCGACGGTCAGCCCAGTCTTCAAGGAGATCAACGTGTACGTATCGCCCGGACGCACCGTCCAGTAAGGAGGGACGCTCGGGCCAGGCGCCTGGCTCGCTACCGAACCGCGCGAGTGAGGCCCGGAGCTACCCCGCGGGCTCACGGCAACTACAACGCAGGCGATGGCCACGACCACGAGCGCAACCGGAGCGAGGTAACGGGTTCTACGACCTCGTGGCCTGGTAGCTGCGACAAGCTGCACCATCGCTGCGATCCTCCAACGGCTCTCGCCTGAAGGATATAGCTGCCTCGCATTCCGGCCAAGGACCGCGAGCCGGCGCGGCACACTGCGTCAACGATCACCGCGATTCCCCGTCGTGATCACGGGAATGCCCCATTTGGGTGTCGTGGGTAACCTTGCGCACGTGTGGTCCGAGTTGATGGTTTCGGCGCCCGACGTGGACGTAACCGAGGCGCTTCTTGGCGCCACAGCGAGGTGGGCGAGGTCGTGGTGCTGTACGGCCTGACGCGCGCTGCCGGGCCGGGGCATTGGTCATCTTCGAGCGTGATGAGGACCTCGACGCGGTTTGCGCGGCTGTCGCCCGGCCGACGGGAGTCAGCCGATCCTGCTTGGCGGGCGACACGAAGCGGATCCGTCGGAGTGCGTTCTCGAGCATGCTGGGGTGGTGGTGATCGCTGTGGTGCATCCGCGTCTGCTGTCCGAGGATCCGCCTGAGATTCTCGCCGCGTATCGACCTTGCGCAGGCGGTGTCTTCAAGCGCCGAATCTGATCCAGCGGGAGGCGTTGAGCCCGCGCGGAGCTGTTGGAGTCGAGCGCGACTAGGTGCGAGCAGCGAAGCTGCGAGCGCACGCCGTTCGCGCTAAGAGCCTGTCTCAGTAATGGCCGTCGGCAGAATCTGGGCTTGATCTGGCGAACGGTTCGTCGAGGACGCGGTGGAGCGCGGAGTGAGAGGGTTTGATGGTCGTTCTGCGCGGCCGAACGCTCACGCGCTGACGCTGGGGGTTGCTTTG
>JBKQIR010000342.1:0-5906 GCA_052148275.1 Solirubrobacteraceae bacterium | reverse complement strand
CTCGTCCACTCCGGGGGCACCCTTGTTCTCCTTGACCTGCCGCCAAGCCTCCCAAACCATCAGCTTGGGAATCACGAACGGCTTGCCTTCGGGCTTTGGCATGTTCTTTCCAATTCCTCCCAGGACCTAACGGCCCCGCACTTCGCCGAACGGGGGATGACACAGGACGTCCGCTTAAGCAGCGGTCGACCAAGCGCTTGCTGATCGCCCGATACGCGCACTCGAGCAAGCACCCGCAGAGGTACGACCTCGTCGAGGGCGGCTTGCGTATGCCACGATGCGATTGCGCGGCCGGAGGCATTGCGGCGATCGCTTTGGCTTCCCGGGCAGTCCGTGGCCGGCGATCGCAAAGGCGACCTCGCGATGGTGCCGTTCGGCTGATCAGTCTGTCAGCGTCCGGTCGGGCTCGCGCTCGCGGACTGTTGTCGTAGCGAGCAGAGCGAGCGCCCGCTCGCTGGGGGTTCCGGGCGCGGCGTGGTGGATAGAAAGCGTCTGGCGGTCGGTGTCCGGGATCGGGAGCTTTGTGTAGAACAGTTCGAGGCGGCCGACCTGTGGGTGGTGCATCACGGAGGTGCCGCTGCCCTTGGGCCGGACGTCGTGGCGCGCCCAGAGCTGTCGGAACTCGTGGCTGCGCAGGGAGAGCTCGCCGACCAGCTCGGTCAGCCGCGGGTCGTCGATGTCGGGGCCGACGTTGGCACGCAGGGCGGCGACGGTGCCGCCGAGTGATCGCTCCCAGTCGGGCCTCAGCTCGCGCCGCCGCGGATCGAGAAACGCGCCCTTGACGAGGTTCTCGCCGGCGGTGAACCACGGCGCAAGCGCCGTCGCCAATGCGTTGGCGGCGAGTACGTCGAGGTAGCGACCGAAGACGTAGGCCGGGGTGGTGGGCCAGGACATGATCAGCTGATTGATCGCCGCCGGTGTCCGCTTCGGGCGGCTGGTCCGACGTCGCCGCTGTGTCGGCGGCTGTGCGAAACCGTGCAGGTGCGCGGTGGCGTCCTCGTCTAGCTGCAGGGCTCGCGCCAGGGCATCGAGCACCTGCGGGGAGGGATGCTGGTCACGGCCCTGCTCGAGACGGATGTAGTAGTCGGCGCTGACGCCGGCGAGCATCGCGACCTCCTCGCGGCGCAGGCCGGGCGTACGGCGGCGCCCGAGGTCCCGAACGCCGACGTCTTCGGGCTGGGACGAGCTCGCGGCGTGCCCTGAGATACTCGCCGATCACGTTCGTCGCTGGCATACGCTCTGAACAATACGGCGACTGAACCCGCTCAGCCTGGGGGTGTCACTACCAGGATCAGGAGATCTCTGGTCGGCGCCGTCGATCGCCTCGACACTGCCCCTATGACCGAGAACACCGTGATTCACACAGGCTTCGGCGCCGAGTCCACGATCTGGGACGTCGCCGAGGGCATCGATCTCTCACGCCGACACGCGATCGTGACCGGCGCGTCGTCGGGCATCGGCATCGAAACGGCCCGCGCGCTCGCCGCCAGGGGCGCCGATGTGACGCTCGCGGTCCGCGACACGGTTGCCGGCGAGCGGGCCGCCGTCGATATCCGCGACACGACCGGCAACCAGGCCGTCCGCGTCGGCAGGCTCGACCTCGCGGACCTCGACTCCGTGCACGCCTTCGTCGCCGCCTGGGAAGGGCCGCTGCACCTGCTCATCAACAACGCCGGGGTCATGGCGCTGCCATCGCGTGAGCTGACCGACCGCGGCTGGGAACTCCAGTTCGCGACCAATCACGTCGGGCACTTCGCCCTTACCGACGGGCTGCACGACGCGCTCGCAGCCGGTGCGCACAGCGACGGCGAGGCACGCATCGTGTCGCTCAGCTCCCGCGGTCATCTGCGCTCGCCGGTCATCTTCGACGACCTGCACTTCAGCGAACGGCCCTATGACCCGTGGCTCGCGTACGGACAATCAAAGACGGCCAACATTCTGCTCGCCGTCGAGGCGCACCGGCGTTGGGTCCCTGAGGGCATCACCGCCAACGCCGTGCATCCGGGCGCGATCTATGAGACGAACCTCAGCAGACACATGAGCCCGGAGGTACTCGAGCGAGTGTGGGCCCAAGTCCGCGAGCGCCAACAACAGTCAGGCGTGTTCGGGTTCAAGACCCGTGAACAGGGCGCCGCGACTACCGTGCTCGTCGCCACTTCCCGCCAGCTCGATGGAATCGGCGGCCGCTACTTCGAAGACTGCAACGAGGCTCAGCTGCTGCCGGCCAACTTCTCGCAGCAAAGAGCAAGCGGAGTTGCGCCATACGCGCTCGACCCAGAGAACGCCGCCCGCCTGTGGAAGCTCTCCGAGCAGCTGACGACCAACACCCGCTAACCACAATGCAGGCGCTTCCAATCAGCGCATCCACGACCGGACGAGCGCTCTCGGCATCGCAGCCCCGGAATCTGCATCATCGGCGAGGTTGCGTGCCCCAATGGCGGCGCATGACGCGGAGCGCGCACCTCGCGTTCGCCGAGAAGACTGTGCGCCGCGCTCCTGGCGACGAGCAGGGCGGTTGCTCTGGACCGATGAGATGCCTGCTGTGTTGGCGGGTCGGGTTTCGTCTGAGATGTGCAACACCGCTTTACCTGGGAACTGTCGGTCGACCAGCGCTTGGGCAACCTTGCCGATCTCGTGCCAGTCCGCCTCAGCACCGAGGTGTGGGGTCAGCTTTCCATCGGTGACCAGTCGGACCAGCCGTGAGAGCCTGATGGAGGCAGGCTCCTGCTCGAGCTCCTGATAGACGTTCAGGATGCGCAGGCAAGCACCCGGGGTCCGTCGCATACGCGCCATGTCTACTGGAACCTGGTAGCCGGCCGGTCCGATGAAGACGCCAATCGAGACGCAGGTCCCCGAGGGCACGAGCTGGGTCATGGCCTCCGCCAGGTGACGGCCGCCCAGTTGCTCGACGATCAGGTCATAGGGACCAAACTGCTCCGCGGACGCGACGTCGTCGGCGATCACTGCGCGATCAGCACCTACATCCTCTATCAGTGGCGCTGATCGTGACACTCGTACCTGGCCGACGACCCGTTGCGCCTGCGAGCACGGCGAGGCGGCAGGCGATCAGCCCGACTCCGCCAGAGGCTCCGGTGATCAGCACCGACCGGCCGAGGAGGCTGGCCCCATGCTCAATTGCTGTTAGCGCGGTGAGCCCGGCCATCGGCAAGGCCGCCGCCTGCGCAAACGTGACAGATGGCTCAAGCTCCGCTAGAGCATTCGTTGGGACCGCCACCTGCTCCGCCCAAGCGCCCGAGCGCACTAGACCGAGGACCCTGGTCCCTTCGGCCGGTCCGCCCTCCGCTGCCGGCCGGAGGACTACTCCCGCCAGGTCCCAGCCCAGGGGTGTCCCGGCCTTGGCGTGGACGCCGTACACCAGCCCCCCGCGGTTCAGCGAGATCGCCTTCACGCGTACCAGTGCCTCCGTGGCCCGCGGGATGGGTGGCTCGACTACTTGGAAGCCGACGCGCCGAGGCGAGTCTGGATCGATGACGATGGCTTGCATCCTGGAGCACCTCACAGTTCCCTGTCAGTTATTAGTGGTGTACCACCACTATATAGGACCATGACTGCTGGTAAGGTCGCACCGTGATGAGCACGTACGCGGACATGCCTGCACCGCCCGACCAGTACCTCGCCCTGGTACTCGAGGCAGACCTCCGGTTGCTTGCGATTACGGAGCGCTTGCGCCAGCACTGGACCGCGCACGCGACCGCGCTTGGCTTGACCGCTACACAGGTCAAGGTCCTGCTCCGCCTCATCCCGGGCGAGGCGATCCCAATGCGCAAGCTCGCTCAACAGCTCGGCTACGACGCATCCAACCTCACCAACCTCGTCGACCGACTCGCTGGGCGCGGAGCGCTCGAGCGCCAAGCCGATCCCACCGACCGCCGTGTCAAGGCGCTGATGCTCACCCCCGAAGGCGAGCGCCTCCGCGAGCAGTTCTGGCACAACCTCGTCACCGATGCCGGGCCGCTCACCCCCCTCCGGGAATCCGACCTCCGCGCGCTGACGCGACTGCTCACCAAGCTCGACCAACCGACCGACTAGGCGAGCATGGACGATGCGTCGCGCTTTAACCTCGTTGCGCATCTCAACATGAGCGATTGCGCGCCCCGTTTTGCGGGGAAAGGGCGCTTCGGCGCACGATCGCATTCGCGTGCGACCCATCCCGTCGACCCGCGACTGTATTGGCGACACAGGACTGCTCGGCTCTGACGGCGCCGCGCACTCGGTTGAGCTTTGCGCGCGGGGGGCAACTCGGCACCGCCGTCGAGTACCGGTCCGGCAGTCTCCCGGAGAGCCATCCTGTCCAGACTCGTGCATCCCGCGATATCGTTGCAGCGTGGATCGCGCCGAGCTCCAGACGCTTCAGCGCCCGCTCAAGGAGCGCTACCGCAGCGAGCCCGCGTCCGCGCTCGTGACCCTGACCGCAACCGGGGAGCTCGACGAGCAGGCGATCTCATGCTCCGTCGCGACCGGCAGGGCCCTTGTTGAGGCAGGGCTCCATCCGGCGACGGGCGGATCAGGCGCGCTGGCCTGCTCCGGTGACATGCTGCTTCAGGCCCTTGTCGCCTGTGCCGGGGTGACGCTTAGGTCGGTCGCCACGTCGCTGGAGATTCCGGTGTCGGGGACCGTCAGAGCCGAGGGTGATCTCGACTTTCGCGGGACGCTCGGCGTCGACAAGACCGGCGAGGCGCCCGTCGGTTTCCGTGCCATCCGGCTCATTTTCGACTTGGACAGCACCGCAAGCAAGGAGCAGCTTGAGAAGCTGCTCTCGCTGACCGAACGCTACTGCGTTGTCTACCAGACGCTCACCAGCGGCGCTGCCGTCAGCATCGATCACTGCCCGTAACAACCGGTCACGGTCGCAGGCTGGGTATCCGCGGATCCACGAGGCTTCTCGAATTGGCACAGCGCCGAGTCGGGAGAGGTGCGCGCGCCACCCCGCTGCCCGGAACCAGTGACCCGAAGCGGGCCGCGCCTTGGCGTGACCGCGCTCGGACGGCTGCCGGGATTGACTCGCTCCTCCGACGACCACAGCGACTGGCGGGGCCCCTGCTGAGCCTGTTCCATTATCCGGAGCGATGGGTGATCTGTTGGTTGAAATGACGAGCACGAGCCCGGCTTGACTCGATGCCGCCGCTCCCCGACGTCCCCGAAGGTGCTCGCGATCGAGCTGCAGTTCACCGTCGGCCACGCGAATGTCCTCTTCCGCGTGTACGTGAATACGCGTCGGCTGCACCGACGCGTCACGCCCTGACGGAGTACGCAGCGAGCATCGATGGTCAGATTGCAGCCCATTTGCTCCCTCTGTTTTCGGCTGAGGTCCGTACAGCCGGAAATCGTCGTCACGGACCTGACGAGCAGGACGTCGGCACGCGGTATCGCCGAGAGCCGGCAGGTAGGCACGCGGCCCGGCCTGCCGAACGGTGCCGCCGTCGCCGCGCTGGTCAACTTCAAGGTTGCTCGCAGATACCGTGGCGGCAAGCCGCGGCTCTACGTTCCGTTCTTCGTCGCCTCCGACCTGACGCCCGGGCTGACGTGGTCTGACGGCGCCCTTGAAGCGGGCACGGCTGGGTGGGGGTGGGTGGCGTTCATGGCGGGCCTGCTGACCCACACGCCGGCGACGTTCAGGCTGCTGGGGCAGGTGAACGTCTCAAAGGGCTATCCATGTAACCGGAGTTGGTGGGGAACGCTCCGCCAAGGCCGGTTAGATGGATATTGATATGGGTGCGGCTCGTCTGGAGGGACGTTATGCCTCGCGTGGGATGACGCTGTTGGCGTAGCGTAGGTCGTGGTTGCGGTGTCGTTCGTGGGCGAGGTGATAGTCCCAGTAGCTGTCGAAGTCGCCGTTGCTGACGAGGGCGCGTAGCTTCAGGATCGCTTCGGCGCCCTGCAGTCCC
>JBKQIR010000341.1:0-2762 GCA_052148275.1 Solirubrobacteraceae bacterium | reverse complement strand
TTTTCCTGCGACCTACAACCCCGCGCGCGGCCAAACCCGCAGGAAACCAGCGCTCACAGCCCGCACCAGCCGCGAATCCTCACCGCATAGGGCGCACATCATCCCTCCACACGAGCCACACCCATCTGATTTGAGAGTGCACACCGAGATGCGTTAGGGGGGCAGGACTAGCCGCTGGCGAGGTTGGCGAGCATAACGTTCATGAGGGGCGCTTCGGAGGCTTCCGACGGTTGGGGGTCGATGCAGGAGTCCTGTTCGTCTATTTCGTCGGTGCCTTGTTGCGCACTGAACGCGGTGAATGAGCAGGTGCGGTTGCTGTTGTAGGGGCTGCAGTAGTAGGCCGCCTGTCCGACGCCGCTGACCACCTGCGGCGTGGTCGGGCAGGCGACGGACTGCCCCCACGCCACGGCTCCTTCCTTCGCAAGGTAACCGGCAGGGTAGGTGTTATCGACATCCAGCTCCATTGAGCCACCGCCTTCTCCCATTTGCTGCTGCGCCGCCGTCACCTGCACGCTCCAGGTGCCCTGCTCCGGTGTGCCAATAACTGGAAAACACTCGACTGGGTCGTCGTCCACGTCAGCAGCCCCGAACCACTGCTGTACTTGGCTCGCGGACAGCAAGTTGCACGCGTTGGGCGGCGGACACGTGAACTGCTGGCCTTGAATCGTTAGCGTCACGCCGGTGGGACCGCCCGTGATGGCGATGACGGGCAGGGGCGGCCCCGGGGCACCGAGCACCTTTGTGAACGCCGGCGTCCCGCCCGGACACGCACACTCATTCGTCGCAGTGCAGTAGGAAGCCGTGAGATCGTCGTCATCGATCATGGCACTATTGCTCCCCAAGCCGCTTACACGAACATGCTTACCCGCACCCGGAATCACCGTTATGTCCGCGCTGGGCTGTAGCTCGTAGACCGCTGCCGCGTACGGCGCCACCTTGAGATCCTGGCTGCGACCGTTGGCGACCGTCACGATGTTGGCCTTTGCGGTGTAGGGCGCGTGATACTCGGCTGGTGGGTCGCAAACGCTGCCGGTGAATGCCCAAGCTTTGCCGCGAGGAGGATTCTCACGCACCATCGTCGAGGCCCACATATCAAGCACGGCCTTCTCGTGACCAGAAACCGCCGCGTTATACGCCTTCTCGTTGCTACCAGCCTCTATAACGTTGCGCATAACTGCAAGTGGATTGCCACCGGCCTGTTGAATCAATGCGAAGAACCCGATCGCGTTGTAGCCTTGGCCGCGTGCGTTGTAGCCGCCCGGGAAGAGAGGCGTCGCTGGGTGAGAGACCCAATATCCGCAGCCGCTCTGACCAAGGTCATACGTAGGATCTTTGGTCACATGGTCGTGAGCTAGATACGACAACGCGGCGAACTGCGCACCCCCCTCGATCACCCACGTGCGACTCTGGACCTTCGCCTCAAACGCAGCGTCGCTCCCCAATATCTGCAGCTGCACGCAATGAAACACCTCGTGGGCAATCGTGCCCTTCGTGAGCGCCAACCCCGGCAGTATGTCGATCTCGCACCACTTTGCCGGCAGTGTAGTCCCTCGGGCGAGAGCCTTGTCAAGCCCGCAGGTGACGGCACTGTTGCCCTCGGTGTCCCCCCACCTGAACAGAAACCAACCCGTCTTTACCGGAAAGTGGGTCTCGGCTGCGTAAAAGCTCGCGGCGCTGTCCGCGATCGCGTAGAACGTCCTGTCCTGTGCGGCCGTGGGACGACTGACGTCACCGCCGGGAGGCTGCCCACCGCAGCCGAAAACTCCCGGCTGCACAAACGAAGGGCCGGCCACCTTCGATCCCGAGCCCGCGAGCGCCGGCAACGGCGCTAACCATGCGCCGGCGAGGAGCAGCACAACCACAACAAACGAGGCCAAGCCGGCTCGGCGGACGCCGGACACCGGCCACAGTCCCAGCATCAACGCTCCCTCAATCGCCAGCCACGAGCGTAACGATCCGCAGCCGAAGCGACGAACTGCGCGAGCACCGCCACGCCAACTACAACAACCACGCAGATGCTGACTCGTCCCAGACGCTGCATCGATCCTCGACTGCTCCAGTTACGCGCCGCCCGGCCACGCGGCTCCAATGTCGCACCAAGCGACCTCGGCCATCCTAACACCAGGGCTTGCCGAAAGCCATCTCGCTGATCCGACGACTCGGCGTGCGAAGCATGACGCTCGTCAGCTCCTCCCCGTCGCAGCAGGAGCGCGACCGCATCGCAGCCGCGGACAGCACGTGGGACGAGAACGAGTAGCGGGGCGCGAGGCCGTCGCATCGCCGCAAAAGCAGCGGCCATCGACCCCGCCCAGCCAGACCGCTCCATCGGGCTACTTCCAACAGTCTGGACCGACCGGATCCGACGGTCCGCCGCTGCCGCTCCGGAACGGCAGCGCGAGCGCTCGCCGCAGGCTCGTCCGCTGCCGCTCGCCGATGGCGAAGCGGAAGGAGCGCCTACGTCCAGGCTGGGACAGTTACCAAAGGAGAGGGACGACCAGCAGGCCCCTCGCCCAGGCGTCACGCACTGCAGACGGGTCGCCACCGTCGAGCTCGGCGAATGGCAGGAGCTCTTCCTTGCGTCGGAGGCTGTCGTGCAAAGTTGCGCCGTTGGTCCCGATCACCAATCTGCTTCAAGCCCTCTCTGTCAATTTAGTTTGAGACGTTGTTAACAGTAGTAATTTTTTCTGTTGATTGTGTTGATAAATGGGCGGAGAAAGGACATGCCGAGCAAGCATGAAGGAGATGAGGTCGAACGGGACAGA
>JBKQIR010000340.1:0-8094 GCA_052148275.1 Solirubrobacteraceae bacterium | reverse complement strand
ACCACTACAAGCACAACTTCTGGACCTACTCGCAGTGCCTGCCAGCGCCTACACCAGCCAGCCCTGATCCGTCCCGACCGCGCGCATGGGGGACGGATACGACCCCCGAGACGTGCGGAAAGGGAGGTGGAGGGTCGCGATCTCGATTCGTCGGTGACCGATCGGCCGTTGCTGCGGGCCGGCCGTTGGACGGCGTCCGGCGGCGCGGTGCTCGAGCAGGGGCTCGCGGCATCGCTCGGACTGCATGTCGGCGACACGATCCGCCTGTCCGGCCACCCGTTCGGGGTCGCTGGGATCGCACTCACGACCGAGCAGCCCTTCTACCCGGCGTCGCTCCCCGGGCTCGTCTGGCTAACGCGTGCCGAGGCGGTCGCGCTAGTGACACCGGCACAGCCGATCGGGTACGTCCTCGGCCTGAAGCTGGCCGACCCCGCAACGGCGCCGTCGTTCGGATTCGGGCCCACCGGCGGCATCTTCGGCGCGAGCAGCTACGGGACCGTGATCGTGCAGCCGTGGCAACAGACCCGCACCGATGATTACAGCGTGATCGGGAAGGATCAGTCGGTGCTGCTGGCCGTCACCTGGCTGCTCGCGCTGCTGGCGATCGCGAGCATCGCTGTGGTTGTTGGCAGTCGGATGGCCGAGCAGACCAGGCGCGTCGGTCTGCTGAAGGCCGTCGGCGCGACGCCGCGGCTGGTCGCGCTCGTGCTGCTGGCGGAGAACCTCCTGCTGGCGATCGCGGCGGCGATCGTTGGTCTGGTCGCGGGCGAGCTGATCGCGCCGGTGCTCGCGAACTCCGGCAGCCCGCTACTCGGCAGCGCCAGCGCACCGGCCGTGACCGCGACGATGGTGGCCGAGGTGATCTTCGCCGCGGTCGTGGTCGCAATCGGCGCGACGGCGCTCCCAGCGATTCGCGGGGCGCGCGCGAGCACGATCGGTTCGCTGAACGACGCCGCTCAGCCCCCGAGCCGTCGGCCCGTCCTGATCGCGCTGTCGGCGCGACTCCCGGTGCCGCTGCTGCTCGGGCTGCGGCTGGCGGCGCGACGCCCGCGCCGGACCCGCCTCACGGTCGCGAGCCTCGCGATCGCCGTCGCGACGGTGGTGACCGCGCTGGCGATCCACCACGGCGTTGACGTCAGGACTCCCCGGCGTTCGACGACCGGATTCATCGTCGAAGGGAGGGCGCCCGGTCAGACGGTCCAACTGGTCATCGCGCTCAGCTTGATCCTCGTGATCCTAGCCGCGGTCAACGCGATCTTCATCACCTGGACGACGGTGATCGACGCGCAGCGCCCGGCCGCGCTCGCGCGAGCAATCGGCGCGACCCCCCGGCAGATCAGCGCCGCACTGACCGCCGCGCAGCTGTTCCCCGCGGTCGCTGCCTGCTGCCTCGGGATCCCGGCCGGAGTCGGGCTCTACCTCCTCATCGGCGGCGCCCACCGCGCCAGCCCGCCAGTGCTGTGGCTGGTGGCGGTCCCGGAGGCGGCGCGCGTCTCACTTCACCGTGAGGCGGCGGCTGCGCTCGAGGCTGCCGGCGCGCCGCTCACCCAGGTCGCAAGCCAACTCATTCTTGGAGCCGTTGCAGGGGACGAAGCCGCCGCGGCGTCGCTGCGCCGCGCCGCGGCCGACGCGGCTCCGCGCTCTCCGGAGATCGCTGCCGAACTGCTGCGCCGCGCGGTTGGCCTTCTGCCCGACGGAGACCCCGAGCGCGAGGCCATGCAGACCGAGTTCGTCGAAGCGCTGCTCGGCGCGGGAGAGAACGCCCAGGCCGGCACGCTCGCGTCGGAGCTGCTCGCCCGCCCTCATGATCCTGCCCTCGGCGGCAGGCTCCGGTTCGTGTTGATCGTCGTCCTCTCGCTTCAGGGCGGCGACGAGCGGCTGGATTTGGAGGTTGAGGCCGCGCTCCAGGGCTCGCCGGAGATGCCGCCGGCACAGCAAGCTCGGCTCCTCGGGCACAGCAGCTTCGGCCGTACGTTCTCCGGAGACTTCAGTGGCGCCGAGCGGGTGGCCCGCCGCGCGCTCGAGCTCGCCGACCGCGGCTCCGACGACGCGATGCCTGTCTGGACGATGTGTGCGCTGTCGACTGCATTGATGGCCCAGGGGCGGATCGACGAGGGGTTGGTGGTCATCCGCGACGCGCTCCACCGCGCACACGAGGCGCCGGGCGGGATGGATCGGATGGGCAACCCCCGCTTCCTCGCTGGGATGTCGTTCACCGATGCCGACCTGTTTGACGAGGCGGACCAGCTGTTGCGTGAGGCCGCGGTCGAGTGCGAAACGACCCCGAGCTCGGCGACGACGCTGCCCGATGTGAACCTCGCGGCGGCGCAGCTCCGGTTCGTTGCGGGCGAGTGGAGCGAGGTGGTGCCCGAACTCGAGGGTGCGATTGAGTTCGCGAGGGCACGCGGAAACATGGTCCTACTCGCGCGTGCGCGCAGCTACCTGGCGCTGATCGCGGTCGCGCGCGGGGCGCTTGCGGACGCCGAGCGCGCGCTTGCGACCGCGGAGGTGCGGTTCGCGCACGCGCGCCCGGGGTTCGACGCCGGCCTCGTCGTCTACGCGGAGGCGATGCTCGCGGAGGCCCTCGGCGAGCCCAGCCGGGCGCTTGAATTGCTTCGTGGTGCCTGGGAGCTCGACGGCGGTCGGGGAGGCCGTTACTCGATGCGCGTCGTGTCACCGGCCCTCGTGCGCCTCTGTCTCGAGTTCTCCGAGGACAGTCTCGCGCGTGACGTAGCTCAGGGGATGGAGCAGGCTGCGGCGCTCGCTTGCACCGTGCCAAGCGTGCAGAGCGCAGCCGCGCGATGCCGCGGCCTGATCGAGCATGACCCGGCGCGGATGCAGGAGGCGGTGGAACTCGCCCGTTGCAGCCGACGGATGCTTGACCTCGCCGCAACATGCGAGGACGCGGCTGCCGTGCTCGCTTTCTGCGATCGAACTGCCGATGCCCAGGTGCTGGCCTCCGAAGCGATCGATTGCTACGAAGCGCTCGGCGCCGGCTGGCACGCGGCGCGCGCACAACGCGTCGCTCCGGGCGTTCGGAGGACGGCGTGGGGTTCGCGGGAGCCGGGCGCGCGGTCGGACGGGATGGGGAAGCCTCACCAGGAGCGAACTGGCTGTCGCCGAGCTCGTCGCGGAGGGGCTGACGAACCGGGAGATCGGCAAACGCCTGTTCATCTCGCCCCACACCGTCAACACCCACCTGCGCCACTGCTTCCGGAAGCTCGACGTCAACACCCGGTCGGCTCTCGCGGTGACGACGCGGCGTGCGTCGCAGGACTAGGCCTCTGAATCGTCTGACGGAAGATCACGCGTTTGAGTGATGTCTCGCGCGCACCGAGCGCGGAGACTGCGACTCGTCCTTGTTCACCTCCCAACAGGAGAGTCGAGATGCAGAGCATCGCTTTCGCAGCACCCATCCTTCCAGGCAAGCTGGAACTCGCCCACGCCAACCAGGAATCGCTCAACGGCGAGCGCAAGGCCGCCTACGAGGCGTCGCGTCGGCGACACGCGATCACCCGAGAGGCCGCCTTCATCCAGCACACGCCCGCGGGAGATGTCGGCGTCGTCTACATCGAGGCCGACGATGTAGCCAAGGCGTTTGAGGGATTGGCAACATCCACCGACCCCTTCGATGCCTGGTTCCGAGGCAACGTGATGGAGCTCCAGGGGATCGACCTCACCAAGAGCTTCCCGCCGCCGGAGATCACCATCGACTACCGCGGCTGAGGCTCAGCGCGGCCCGGGCCGGCGTTACTCTCGCCGAGCGACACAGGTGCTTGTCTCAGACCTGCTGCGTCCCTCGACACATGCGTGAGGGAGGTTCCTTTCGCGCTCGTCCCGTGGAAAGTGGGTCGATGGACTGCAACTGGCTGCGGAATGTCGACCCACCCGTTGAGCGGAGTTGGCCATGGACGGCGCTGCAGGGCGGGAGCCGAGGCCCCGCCGCCTCGAGCTTCTGGACGGCGTGTCTTGATAGCGGGACATTCAGGAGCAGCGGTGTGTAGATATCGGCCGCCTTTGCCGCGGCGCACCAGGATGCTCCCGCGCGCTCGGTCGAGATCTGTCTCGCTTAGCGCCAGCGCTTCGCTGATCCGCAGGCCCGCACGCCAGAGCACAACGATCACCCCGCGCAGACGGACCCCGTCGTCATGGCCGCCGGCTGCGCGCATCACCGCGATGATCTCTGCAACGGTCGGTGGGTCGGCGGGGTAGCGGACTCCTTTGTTGCGGAGCGGGCGGCCCTCGTGGAAGCTCGCGATCGTCGCGGGTGAGCGACGGCGCCCGGCGCAGTCCAGCAGTACAGGTTCGATGACCTTTCCCTTCGGAGACGATGATCGATCACCCGACCATCCTCTCGCCAGCACTCCGGCGCGTCCCGTAGCTGCCGAGCGTTCCACCCGTTGTCTAGCGGTATCTTGCGAAGCCAACGCTCCGGAGAACTGCTGACCTGCGACGAGAAGAACTCGACGGGAAGCGATCGCCGCCCCGACCAGCCCGGAAGTCCGGACACCCGCGATGCGATCGTCGCCGAAGCAATGGCCGGGTGAGTGGTGGTCCGAGAACGGAAGCGATCGTGAGCGTCGACCCCCGGAGATGGGCGGCGGGCCGTGTCTGCGCTGCCTCGAACGGTCAACCGGACTTCGACGGACTGCTGAGCACTAGCGGTCTACCGCTTGCGGTGCGTGTCCTCGTGAGCAAACGCCGGCGCTGCGTCGCTGGCTCAGGGCGACGTCGCGCTGCTCGACTGGCCGCGCTGAAAAGTATCGACCTGTACGCCGATCCCACACTGCCGTCACGAGCGACGTCGCCGAAGCCGCTTTTGTTCGTCGCTTTGTTGGAGCGCTTGCCGGAGCCGGACGGACTCCGGTGTTCGGCGGCGATGCCGGGAACGGTTGTCGACGGGGTCGACTCGACGGCTTTCGCGCATCGCGCATGTTGGTTGGGTGCTTGCGGGGAATGGCCAGTGGTGTGTGGATCGCGCGTGGTTCCGCGGCCGGGGTGCGAGTTTGAGTTGCCGACCGATTGCGGAACTGGTAGATATGTCTGGCAGTATGAGGGGTTTGGGTCTGTTCTCCGTTCGATGTTGGGGGGCGCCTTGCGGTCAGGTTGGCGTTGGGCCGTCAGGTCTCTGTCTGTAGCGCTGATGGCGCTTCTTGGTGCGCTCGCTGGAGCGCTTGTGCTTTCGCCGGTGGCGGCTGCGAGCAGCCAGATCGTTCAGAGCCCGCAGCCGCTCGAGTCCGGCTGTCCCGCGGCCGCCGGGAAGCCTCCCGTGTCGGGAAGTCATTGCATCCCGGTAACGGTTTCGATGATCCAGGACGAGTCGTTCGGGCCGGGGACGTGCGGGCAGGCCGTTTTCATGCAGGTGCCGTTGCTGAAGGGGATCGCCGAGTACGGTGCGTTGTGGACGAACATCAACAAGGGGGCAACGCCGTGGTTGTTCACCGCGACCGGCGGCCGCAATGGGTCTGGGAGCGGCCCGTACGGTGAGGAGCAGTACTCAACGACCGCGCTCACGCCTCAGAACACCGGCGTGAACGTGAATTACAAGGTCCCGAAGGGGAATGGCGCGTGGTTCGTCTCCGCGGGCGGCGGCGCGGCGCCGTGTGATCTGCGGCCGGGCACCGCCCTGGCTTGGGCGTGGACGGCCCGCTACTCGGTCGCCGGCACGGTGACGGTCGCCGGAAGCGGCGGGGTTCCGCTGCCTAGCATCCGCGTGAATGCGAGTTGCCCTAGTGGCGGGACGACCACGACCAACTCGCTGGGCGACTACGAGTTCGTTCTCGATCGTGGTCCGTGCACGATCGCGCCTCAGTTGGCCGGCGGGAAGCACGCGACGCCACCGCAGCGCGGCCTGAACGTCACACACGACATCCCTAACGTCGACTTCCAGGTGCCATGCGACACGATCGCCGGGACGGCGGCGGCCATCGCACGCGCGGCCACGGCTCGTAGCGCATGCAAACTCGACGTGTCTGTCACGTTCGCACCCAGCACTCCGCACGCTGGTTTGGTGGACGATACGAGCCAGAATGCGCCGAGCTTCTGGGCTGCGGGTATGTCGCTGGACTCTCAGCAGGCGGGAAGCTGTCTGTCGGGTTGCGTTGATGTGCTCGTCACGGTTAAGGACGATCTGACGCACCTGCCGGTGGAGGGAGCGACGGTCGACGCTACGGTGGAGCCGCTGCGGCTCGTAACTGGGAACTCGACGATCTATACGCCGTACCCGACCGATGTCGTTCCCGGCTTCGGATTCCTCTGCAGCCCGAGTCCGACCGGCAATTCCACGACGTGCGGCAATGCGACAAGCGCCACGCTCAAGAGCGGCGTGACCGGCCTGCAGACCGACGTCAGTGGCCACGTCCTGCTGCGCTACTGGGCTCCGGGGCTCGCGTCCAGCAACGGCCCGGGCGGCGACGGAGTTGTCTATCTAAACGTGCTCGCGAAGAAATCGTGTTCAAGCTCAAGCTGTCCGCGGCGACAGATGAGCGGCCAGTACGCGGGGCGCTTCAACGTCTTTCCACGCGAACTGTATGCCGGTAGCTGGAACGCTCCCCTGTGGTTCACCCAAGCCTGGGCGCAGCTAGCGAGCGGGCAAATCGCCATCTCGCAGATCTGGCAGCAGATCACTGGGTTCGCCAAGGGCCCGTTCGCCGCCGGGGGCGAGGATGCATCCGCCGACTGGCTGCTGAGCCAGTTCACGCCTGGGTTTGACAATTCCTCCCCGCCGTTACTAGCGGGGACCACCGGTATCGGAGGCCCGAGCTGGTCGGTGTTGGACCCAAAGAACTGGTTCGCCTTCATCCCGCTGCCGTTCACCGGCGCCTACCAGAACTTCGATGACGATCTGTTGGGTGTGCCCGGGCCGCTCGACGGCACCCTCGTTGGCTACAGCGGCGCCAGCATGTTTGCTCAGCTCGGCCGGTCACTGCTCAACGGTGACTACGAGAACACGCCGATGCAACTCAATCTGACGGTCTTCGAGGTGTCGGCATGCGATCCCGGGCAAGTGTGCGGGCCGGGCTACACGACGACGCCGAGCAGCATCCCAGGGGCGCCGGCGACGCTCACAACGCCGGGCGTGCATCCCTTCCTTTACTTCAACCTGACGGCGAAGGATCCCAACGGCCTTATCGACTACAAGGGCGGCTTCATCGTCCCCTACCAGGCCCAGCAGTGGTGGAGGTACAACCACCACTGGGCAGGTTTTGGTTAGTCGAGCCTGCACAACGCGCTGCTCAGAAAATAGCCGTGACCCCCAGCGAACATAGATCCACAACAATCCGGTGGCACGGCGTCCGTTTTCATCGCTCGCGGGAGCGGCGCGCACGCGCCGCATGGGTAACTGAGGGGAAAATAACGCTCAGACAGCCGCGACCGCCTCTGCCGTTGCCGTTGCTTGAAGCGTGACGGTGTGTCCGAGGCGTTCGAGCTGGGCGATGAGGCGTCGGGTTTGGCGTTCGGGGTCTCGGCGTTGGTAGTAGTCGCCGCCGAGGTCTCGGTAGAGCTCGCCGGTTGTGAGCATGTGCCAGATCGCGCACAGGATCGAGTGTTTGACCGCGCCGAGCGCCCTGGCGTGGCCGAGTTGGGACTTCTTGCGTCGGTAGAGCGCTTGCAGGTAGCTGCCGTTGGTTCGGAGGGCTGCCATTGCGGCCTCTTTGAGCGCCTGGTTGAGCCATTTCGAGCCCTTGCGGGAGCGGCCCGAGCGGCGTTTGCCGGCGGACTGGTGGTTGCCGGGGCATTGGCCGGCCCAGGACGCCAGGTGATCGGCACTCGGGAACTGGGTCATGTCGGTCCCGATCTCGGCGATCACGTTCTCGGCGGTGCGGGTCTCGAACCCGGGGATCGTGCGCAGCAGGTCAACCGCCGCCGCAAAAGGGGCAAGCTTCACCTCGATCGCCCCCGACAGCGTCTCGATCTGCACATCGAGGAAGTCCAGGTGCGCGAGGATCACACCGATCAGCAGCGCGTGCAGCTCGTCGAAGCGACCCTCGAGCGCCTCGCGCAGCGCCGGGATCTTCGCGCGCATCCGACCCTTCGCCAACTCGGCGAGCACCACCGGATCGGTCGTGCCCCGACAGAGCGCGTCGAGCATCG
>JBKQIR010000339.1:0-5273 GCA_052148275.1 Solirubrobacteraceae bacterium | reverse complement strand
GCAGCCGCACCTCAAAACGCACACAGACGACAAGCACTCCGGCCGCGACCACCCCCAAAAGCCCCGAAAACACGGGGCCTCCGCGCGCATCCCCGCATCCTCAAGACCTTCCTACGCTTGGTTTAGGTCTAGACGCTGCCAGCGCATCTTCCCAGCCTGCGTCGGAGACGACGTGCGTCATGTGAAGAGGGTCGCTCGCCTGGTTACGCATCCAGTCGGCGAATGCCTGATGATGGGGCAGCAGCTCTGGAGGGTCTCCACGCGCCGCGAGACGCTCGGCCTGCGCTTCGGCGTCGGCGTCCAGCAGGCACACCGCGATCGCGTCGAGCGCGGGTGCCGACGGTGCAGCGACGATCTCAATGGCTGGCACCGGATCTCCCGCGAGCAGCAGGTGCCGCCCGCATGCCTGCAGTTCGACAGCCCGGCGAACGGCCGCCTCGGCGGTCTGCTGACGCCAGACGCGCGTCATCGACGATGGCCTCTCACAGAGCTGCAACAGCTCGACGCACTCAACCGCCGGCGAGAGCTCAGGCGCGACGAGCTCCCTGACCGTGGACTTGCCAACACCGCTGGCGCCGGTTATCAGCAGCAACACGCCAGCGACTATCGCAAATCATCACGCGCCTGCCGGCTCTCCCGGCCGCCCCGGCCGGCAAACGACACGCTCGGCGCGCAAAGCGCAACCAACGCGCCGTGTGCCGGCGGGCGCGGCTTGAGATCAGAGCACGGCCGGTAGTCGGTGGGTGATGCCGTACTGGATCTTGCTGCTCAGGCCGGTCATCCTCGTCTTGTCGCGTATCCCGGCAAGAGTGTCGCGGCTACGGTGTTGCGACTCGCCAGATCTTCAGTTCGTCATCGGGCAAACGAACTGCGAACGCGCCATCAGGGGATGCCTCGGCGAGGACTCGGCGCAGGTCAGCCTCGAACTGCGGTAGCCGCTCGCCGAATAGGTGCGGTGCGGTGGAGGACAACGAGAACGTCTCCGCCACGAGGTCATCCACCGACCTGACAATCCTGCGCTCGTCAGGCACGACAACAAGTTCTGGGCCAACGAACCCGGCAGCACGAAAAACCGCGGCCTCGTCCCCGGGCGAGGAGTTTCGGATGCCTTGGCCGGCTCGGCGGTCCGGGCCGAGATACCCACGACGGAGCTCGGCGATCCGCCCAACCGGCGGAGCCGGAAGGGTGTCGTCGCCGACGAGGGAGTCTTGGTGGCGATTGTCGACGTGCACCACTGCGCCGTCCGGTTCCAGCATCCCTCGGACGAGATCGGCGACGAGCGATCGGTCCATCCAGTGAAACGATGCCGCGAACGTGACGACCTTGAACATCCCGAGATCGTCGGACATATCTTCGGCCCGCCGCCAGACCCACGTGGCATTGATCACACCCCGATCAGAAGCCAGTCGGCGCGCCTGCTGGATCATCCCCGGATCGGCGTCGAGTCCAACAACCTCTCCGAAGAGGCCGGCAAGCGGAAGCGTTACCGTGCCCGGCCCGCAGCCGACATCCAGAAGCCGGCCTGCACCGTCGAGCCTGAGCGTCCGCTGAAATGCATCGGCGAGCCCCGAAGCGTTCGGGAGACGTCCGCGATCGTAATAGGCGGCGGCTCCGGCGAACAGCGTCTCGTCCCACTCCCACTCAGACCACTCGCCGGGCATCGCGCGAGCGTAACGCGGCGCCCCAGCGCTACGACGCCTACCGGAGAATCAGCGTTCTAACGCTCTCCTTTGGTCTGCGCCTCCTGTCCGCGCGTTGCGAGACCCGTTACACAGGGATTCAAGATACGCGTGCTGGTAGGGATGCGGGGCTGGCGACGGCCTGCGGTGTCAACCGATCAGGGATTCGGAGAGGTTCCACAGACGCGCGGCGTTTTGCGGGTCGAGCGCATATCCGGCGACGCCGGACACCGTAGTCTCAGCGGGGAACTCGGGGGGCAGCCGGCGCGCTTCGTTGCAGTCCTCGAAGTAGCGCCCGCCGATCCCGCTAAGCAGCGGCGAGGTGGCGACTAACACGCTCGTTGCTGCGCCCTGTTGACGGGTCTTGATCCCCGGTCCGCCCGCTGTTGCCTGTCGCTCGCGGATGCCCCCCCAGACTCTGTCGAGCTCCTCGGGCGTCATATGCCGAGACAGGTTGGTGTCGAAGATCGCACCGGGGTGCACGGCATTGGCCGTGATGCCCTCTGATGACCAGCGTCGGTGGGCCTCGACCGCGAACAGGATGTTCGCAGTTTTGGACTGGCCATACGCCATGGCCGCGTCGTAGGGGCGCGCGCTGAAGAACGGGTCCTCAAATACGATGGGTGAGCGTAGATGGCCGCGCGAGCTGAGCGACACGACCCGCGCCTCACGGCCGTCCTGCGCGCCAGCCTTTAGCGCGTCGTGTAGTCCGACGGTCAGGGCGAAATGACCGATGTGGTTGGTCGCGAACTGCCGCTCCCAGCCGCGCCCGACGAGCTCGAGGGTCGGGATCCGCATCACACCCGCGTTGTTGATCAGCAGATGCAACGGCCCGTCCCAGGCTCCAAGAAACGCATTGATGGAGGCGAGGTCAGCGAGGTCAAGCAGGCCGACGCGCAGAGACCCGCGCGTAGTGCCCCGGATCTCGGCGGCGGTGCACCCGCCCGCGACGGGATCGCGGACCGCCAGCGTCACCTCGGCGCCCACGGCAACGAGTGCACGCGCGGTCTCGATCCCGATACCCGACGAGGCGCCGGTCACGATCGCACGCTTGCCAGTGAGGTCGACGCCGTCGACGACGTCCCAGATCGTTGAGTCCGCGCCAAAGCCGGTCTGAATCGAGGTGTTCTCGGTCATGCCGGGCAGTTTCGAACCGAAAGGCGCGGCGCACCAGAGCTCTGGTGGTCCTGGTAGTGACACCCCCAGGATGAGCACGCGGGTGCGGCGTATCGTTTCACCGATGTCCGAGACGAACGCGATCGGCGAGTACCTCCGGGCCAGGCGCGAGCTCGTCCGTCCCCAGGACGCCGGCCTGCGCGACTTCGGGCGGCGCCGCACCCCGGGCCTGCGCCGCGAAGAGGTGGCGATGCTCGCGGGGGTCAGCGCCGACTACTACATCCGCCTTGAGCAGGGGCGCGATCAACACCCCTCGCCCCAGGTGCTCGACGCCCTCGCGCGGGCGCTGCAGCTCGACGAAGACGCGACCGCCCATCTGCATGCGCTGGCCGCACCACGGCCGCGCTCGCGGTCGCGCCGGACGACGAAACCCGAGCGTGTGCCCGAGACGATCGAGCAGCTGATCATGTCCTGGACGACAACGCCCGCTTATGTGTTCGGCCGGTATCTCGACGTGCTCGCTGCTAACTCGCTGGCGACCGCGATCGCGCCGTGGTTCACGGTCGGCGAGAACCTCGTCAGGGGCGCCTTCCTCGATCCGCGCCGCCGTGAGCTGAAGCCCGATTGGGAGCGGACGCTTGCGAGCACGGTCGCCGCCCTGCGTGCCAACGTCGGCCACGAGGTCGACGACCTTCGGTTGACCGAGCTCGTCGGCGAGCTGTCGCTTCGCAGCGAGCCGTTCCGCCGGCTATGGGCCCGCCACGACGTCCGGCCGAAGGGGACCGGGACGAGCACGATCGACCATCCCCAGGTCGGGAGGCTCGAGCTGACCTACACCAAGCTCCCGATCCCAGACACCGATCGCCAGACGCTTTCGATCTATCACGCCGCACCCGGTAACCCGAGCGCTCAGTCCCTCATGCTGCTCGCAACGACCACCGTCCCCGAGCGCGAGCCCGAACGAACCCTCAACCCCCGCCAAGGCCCCAGCACGACCGACCCGTCGCCGCCGAATAAGCGCCCCGACACGCAGGCTCGTTAAGCGCCCATCCGCGCTAGCGACCCGTAGGACGACGGTTGGCTGCCCGCACAACCGGCGACGTCGAGCAGAATGAGGCGCGTGTACGGCGTGCCGGCTTAAGCGCTTGATGCTTCGCGCGATGTGTGTTGGGTCATGCGGTGCCGGCAACGCCGATGAGGTTGCCCTCCGGGTCGGTGAAGCGGCCGACTACGAGCTGCCCAGGGGTGCCCTCCGGGCCCATCACCCGCTCCCCCCCCAGACGCTCGGCCTCCTGCAGAGCGGCCTCTACGTTCGCGACAGCGACATAGAAGAGGACGCGCGGCTCGTGAGCTGGGCCGCCGCCGATCCCGCCGTTGATCCCGGCACCATCGGCCGTGGTGCGTCCGTCGAGGAAGCCGTACTGACCGGGGTCGGAGACGGCTTGGCTTGTCGCATCGCCAGTCTGGAGCTCCCAGCCGAACAGGTCGGCGTAGTAGCAGCGAAGGGCTGAGGGGTCTCGGCCGATGATCTCGAAGTGCACGACAGGTCGGCTCATGGACCGGCAGCCTAGCGCAGGTAGTTGCTTTAAGCAACTGTTAGCTTGTAAGATGCGTCTACGATCAACGAGAGGCTGATCTGTGGCGACGCTGCGTAGCTACCAGGACGCATGCCCCATTGCGCGCTCGCTCGACGTGGTCGGGGAGCGGTGGGCGCTGCTGGTGGTCAGAGAGCTGCTGCTCGGTCCGCAGCGCTACTCGGACCTGCGGCGGGCGCTGCCGGGCGTCAGCACGAACCTCCTGACCGACCGGCTGCACGAGCTCGATGACCGCGGCGTACTGCGCCGTCACCGGCTGCCCCCACCGGCCGCCTCAACCGTGTATGAGCTCACCGACCGCGGCCGCCAGTTGACCGGCGTGCTCGACGCCCTCGGGGCCTGGGGTGCGGAATTGCCGCGCCCAACCGGCACGACCAGCTTGAGCGCGACATCCGTCCTACTGTTCCTCCGCGGATGCCTCGCGGCGAGCGTGAGCTCAGCGGGCGTCTACCGGTTTCAGCTTGACGACCGGGTATGGACGGTCAACGCAGACGCCAACCCTCCCGAAATCACGCCCGGCGAGCCAACCCATTCCAGGGCCGGACTACGAGCCGATCCGATCACCTTGAACAGCATCATTGCCCGCCCCGACCGGCTCGATGCCGAAATCGAAGCAGGATCCGTCGCGGCCAGCGGCGATCTCGCCACTCTGAGACGGCTGCTCAGCACGGCCGCCGAAGGCGCTCGAGTGCCGTCTCGATGAGCGGAAAATTACGGGCGGCTCCCTGGACCACTCAAGTTCCATCGAGTGGCCGAGGAGTGCGTTCCGCAAGACCGGCCCGATGCGATGGCGCCGCGGCGCCATACGCTCCTCCCGGAACACCCGCGAGCGATCCGAAGCGGGTCTCGCCCCAGGCCCTCACGATCACCCGCTTCTCGCCAA
>JBKQIR010000338.1:0-9326 GCA_052148275.1 Solirubrobacteraceae bacterium | reverse complement strand
AGTTCGGGGAAACCGCCGATGCTCCTTCAGAGCGGCTGCCTTAACGCCTGCTCAGAGCCTCAAACCAGAGCCCTGCCCCGACAGGCCGCCGCCGCCACTTCCACCCCGAAAAGTGCGAAACCCGAGGAAGTCTGGACCTCGCCTGTCCGCGCTCTCGAGTTGGAACGAAGGCATCCACGTCGCGGCAATTGGCAACCGGACCGGCCCAGAGCGTCGAGTTCGTTCCGCAGCAGGAGGGCGTGAGCGGCAGCGCCGACGCCTGCTCCTGCGCGCGAGCAGAACTTCAGGATGCTTGCTCGCCTGCCGGCGCTCGGGCAGCCGAGCAAGTGGGCCGGCCGCGCCGATCGCCTCAACCAGTCGCGCCATTCTGAGCGCCGGCGTCCCGATCCCCAACGTGGCCCGCGCTGTCCGAACCGGAGTAGCGCCTAGCCGGCGGGCCGGCATCGTCGGCGTGACCGCTTGGCTCGGCGAGCGCAAGCGGGTTCAACGGGAGCGGATGATTGAGACCGTAGCGGAGCGCTCGTCACTCTTCAGCGTCGAGTGCGAAAGAGCGATGATCAGCCGTTGGTGGCTGCACCCGGGCGTCAGGGACGCATCGGCGGCGGAGGTGGGCCGTGGCGCACCATGCCGAGTTTGCGCTCGATCGCGGCAAGGCGCTCCGGCGCAACCCGCGGGCCGTCTGGGGGCGGCTGGAGCCACGGCCAGCGAGCCGGCTCGGCGACTGCTCGGACCATGTCCTCGATCCCGGCCGGCGTCGAGAGGACGAGCATTCGCGCCGTGTCGGACTCGACCCGGAAGGTGTGAGGTGTGCCGCCTGGCGCGTACGCGGCCGTGCCGACGCTACAGCGGCGGCCGTGGGTGGCGACCCAACCTGGCACAGAGGTGTCCATGTCCTCGGCACTCTTGATCGCGTCGTGTTCGACGAGCCAGATGGTCACGTCGCCGTCGAGCACGCAGAACGTCTCGTCCTGAGGGTGGGAGTGCAGCGGTGGCGCGGCACCCAACGGGAGCACGATCTCCCACATGCCGAGCCGTCCGGCCGTCTGCTCGCCGACGAGCTTCGGCCGCACCACCGTGCCGAGAAACCACAGCACCTCGCCACGCGGGTCGGTGACAGTCGGCTCTGCGACGGGGTCCTGGGCGCGAACGAGAGCCGGTGCGGTCATGCCCTCACCTCCAAACGGAAGTGCGGGGGCCGCTCATACGGGCGACCGACGGTGTTGCCGATGGCGAGCACGCGCACGCCGTCCGGGCCCGGCTCGAGCCGCCGCCGCGCGGCGGGAGCGATCCGGAGCATCATCGACGGGTCGATCGGTACGGGCCGACCGTCGATCTCGAACGTTCCCGACCCGGAGAGCGTCACGTAGACCTCCTCCATCGCATCGTCGGCGTGGTCGTGTTCCGGGTAGTCGTCGAAGCCGGGCGGCAGGTCGAGCAGCTGCATGCCGAACGATTCGATCGCGAGCTCGGCGGCGGCGAGCTTCACCGCGCCGCCGTGCAAAGACGCCATGGCGTCGATCTCGGACAGGCGGTAGGCGCCCATCACGCGTGGTCCGCGTGCAGCAGGCCGCCGAGCCCGCTGAAGTCGACAGTGACGCAGGGCTCGTCGCCGATCACCCACGTGTCGTGCCCGGGCCCGACGACGAACGCATCGCCGGCGCTCATTTCAAGTTCGGTGCCGTCGGCCATCCGCACCATCTGGCGGCCCGACACGACGTAGCCGACGTGGGTCATCGCGCACAGGTCGGTGCCGGCGGTCGGCTTCATGTGCTCCGACCAGCGCCAGCCCGGCTGGTACGTGGCCCGGCCGGCGGTGACGCTGCCGAGCGAGAGGAAGTCGATCCGTCCCCCGCCGTCTGTCGTGCGTGTGTCGTCCGGCGCGGAGAAGCTCTTGACGTTTGTTGCGGTTGCGACGGTCACTGGTGCCTCCTGGTCGTTGTGCCACAGCAACCTACGGGCGATCTCGCGCCGCGACATCGGACGGCCTGCCTATGTTGGCTCTCGCATCGGCCCATCTTGGGGGAGCAGCCCGCGCTCGCGCGCCTGCGCGGCCGCCAGCTGGCGGTTGGCGACGCCGAGCTTGGCGAGGATCGCCGAGACGTGGTGGGCGACGGTGCGTTCAGAGAGGCAGAGCTTCGCCGCGATCTCCGGGTTCGTCGCGCCGGAGGCGAGGCGTTCGAGTACCTCCTGCTCGCGACGTGTCAATCCGGCGCGGTTGGCCAGGGTCGAAGGCCGCGGGCCGCGTGGGGCTCTCGCCCCGTGCTCGGCTCGCTCGCGGGCGAAGGCGCGCGCGGCGCCGGTGGCACCGAGACCGCGGAGCACGGCCAGTGCATCGCGCGCCGCGCGATCATCGCCCGGCAGCGCAGCCAGCGCGGCCTCGTAGGGCGCGTCGAGCGCATGCCACGCCTGGATCGCGCCGCGCCAGTCGCCGCCGAGCTCGAGCAGCACCGGAGCGACGGCGTCTGCGGGCGGTTCTAACTCCAGGCCCAGGCGCCAGGCCCACAGGGCGAGGTCGCCGTACGGCCGCACGAAGTGCGCCGCTCGCGGTGACTCCAGGGCCGAGCGGATCTGCGCCTGCGCCAGGCCCGGCTCCGCCTCCAGCCACGCCGCCTCCGCCAGCGCCGCTCGCACGAACCCGTGCCGCGAGCAGTCGGGGAGAGTCGCCAGCTCGGCCCATGACCGCTCGAGCACCGCACGTGCGCCCGGTTCGCCGCGGCGCTGCCCGATGACCGCGCCGACCGCACGAGCGAACGCCGCCTGCTCGTTCGGGAAAGTGAGCGCCCAGGCGATCATCTCCGCCGCTCGATCCCACTGCCCGCAATCGAGCGGGCTGATCGCGGCGGAGATCCGCAGGCCGGCAAGCGGGAACATTGCCCGGGCCTCCTCGAACATCGGTACCGCCTGCAGCAAGGTCGCCTCAACGGTCGCGTGGTCGCGCAGTGCGGCGCCGACGAACCCAAGGTTGACGTACGCCCGGATCGCCTGGATCGTCAGCCCTGAGGCGCGCGCGGTGTGCAGCGCGCTCCAGAGCAGCTCGATCGCCGCCGGGTCCCCGAGGTGTCCGCGGGCGAGGCCGAGGCTGATCTCGATATCGATCCGGACGTCGTCGAGCCCAGCCGCGGCCGCAAGCGCGAGCGCGCCCGCGCCTGAGTCGGCGACGACCGCGGGATCGAACCCGGCCGCCTCGATCCTCAGATGGCAGGCGTGCGCGCGCGCCAACTCTCCGGCATCGCCGCCGTCCTGGAGGATCGTGACCGCCTCGACAGCGGCCGCGCGCGCCTCTTCGAGCCGGTCCAGCGACCACAGTGGCCCGGCTAGGGCGATCCGGGCTCGGGCCCGCTTGACCGGGTCGCCGATCTCATCGGCGAGGGCCACGGCCCGCGCGGCCGCCGCGGCCCCGTCGGCCATCTGCAGGCTCGAGAAGTTGGCGGCGCGTGCCGTCTGGATCAATAGCTCGAAGCGCTCGTCGACAGTGAGACCGGCACCGTGACGTAGCGCGCGCTCGGATTGGCGCCAGACCTCGCGCAGGGCTCCGACCCGGCCGGCGTCCGCTGCCGCAAGTTGCGCATAGTGACTCGCCGGCCCGGCCAGGCCGGCGAGTTCGGCGTGGTGGGCGAGCCGAGCATTGTCGGCGCCGTCAGGACCGGCCTCAAGCGCGGCCAGTACCCGTCCGTGGAGCGACGCGCGGCGAGGAGGGAAGATCGCGCTCTCGATCGCGTCGCGGATCAGCTCGTGGCGGAAGCCGAGCAACGAGCCGTCGATCACGAGCACCCCACGCGCGAGCGCCTCCTCGACCGCGCCAACGGACTCGGGCACCAGCACCTCCAACAGGGTGGGCGACACCCGCGGCCCGGCGACGGCGGCGACATCGACCAGCGCACGGGCGGCACCTCCCAACCGGCCCGCACGGGCGAGCGCAGCGTCGCGGACCGAAGCCGGCATCCGCCCACCCGCGGCGATCAACTCAACGACCAGGAAAGGGTTGCCGCCGGTGGCACGGGACAGCGCGGCACCATCGAGCCCGCTCCCACCCGCCAGCTCGTTCACGGCCGGCTCCGACAGCGGCGCCAGCGTGATACGGCGCACCTCCGGCCGACTGGCCAGATCCCCGAGCAAGAGGCCGAGCTCCGGGTTCACCGCAACCTCATCGTCGCGGTAGGTGACGATCAGACCGACACCCGCCGCCTCCGCCCGGCGGGCGAGGATCCGCACCACGTCGAGCGTCAGCGGATCCGCCCAGTGGGCGTCCTCCACCACAGCGACGGCGGGCCGGCGCGCGAGGAATGCCTCGGCCAACACGAACCAATCCTCGTCACCCGCCATGCCCCCGTCGCCTCCAGACACCGCCAGTAGCTCGCGGATCGGGGCCAACGGAACAGGCACCGACAGCGGTTCGCACCCGCCAAACCAGACCGGCACACGAGCGTCCACGCGTTCCCGCAGCGCCCGCACCACCGAGGTCTTGCCAGCGCCCGCTTCGCCCCCCACAAGCACGACCGCGCCACGGCCCGCGAGAACGTCGTCGACGATTCCAGTCAACACCCCAAGCTCTGCTTCGCGCTCGAGCAGGCGGTCCATCGCCCGCGATGCTAGAGACAAACCCCGCCACCCTCTAACGAGAGCCATCGACCCGCAACCATCTCGCCCACGCATGACGTCGATAGCGTTGCCACTCGCAACGCAACGCGGTGACGGCGCGGCCGTGACCCAAATAGTCGTGATCCAGCCACCGGTCGTGCCCGGTAGCGGGTTGCCCCGGGTGCGACGGTCTGACGCGATCGGCGCAACGCCACTGCTTGCTCGACGGCTCTGCCGCGGCCGAACAGCACGCGAGCGGCCTGCCGTTCGCCCGTGAGAGCGGGCGTCGACACCCGAGGTTCGCGCGTTCTTGGGTTTGAGGACCAGGACACGCTCCGCCGTCATGCCTTGCGAGTGCTGCTCGCTCATGGGAGCAGTCACCAATCTCGATGCTGGCGACGTCTCGGAGGCTGCTGGTGCCGACACCTTAGGTCACAAGATCTAGCACGTGGTATCGCGGCTGGGGTCTCGTCGATCGCAGATCGTGGCGGCGGCGCGATAGCCCTGCAGGTCGCCGAATCCGGGGCTGTCGAATGAGGACCGTCCGACAGCGGTCGCGGTCGGGAGCGGCGATAGGGCCGAGATCATGACCGCTCCTGGGCGGTTGTAGCGGGGCACCGCGGTAGCCATCGTTGTCGAGTTCGTGGGCGCTTCGCTCACGCGCGTGCGGTCCGACATGTCCGTCGGCGCTATGGCGCCCCAACGTGCGTGCGAGCTGCGGCGACGTCGGTTGCGTTCGCGTCAGGCCTGGGTGCCGCGCGCAGGTGGTTTGCCGAGGAATGCCCCTGGCTCGGGGCAGGGCACGACCCGGTCTCGTGGTGACCCACCGCTGCGTACACGAGCGGGTGGACCCGGGCCGATCGCAGGCGTCAGGGGCGACCGTCGTTGAACTTGAAGCAGATTGTCGTACCGACCGCGGGCAGGGCGGTGAAGGCGCCGCAGCTCGGCAACTTCGCCTCGGTCACCTCCGCCACGAAGTCGCTCGCCTCCTCGGCGTGGTCGTGCACGGCGGCTTCGAGTGCCGGCAGCTGCGACGTGTTCGCGTGGATCTGGTGCACGCCGTGCAGGCCGTCGCTGTAGTGGCTAGCCGCCGCGTTGGTGACGAGGTAGGGCGGGTTGCCTGAGAGCGTGTTGCTGATGTCGAGCTGACGCGATGACATCGACGCCCACGGCAGCGGCTGCGGTCCGCTCGTCACCTTGTTGTTCGGATCGTCGTTGGCCAGCGCGCTGCGGGACACCTGGACCGAGATCGTCGGGAACTTCGTCGTCGCGATCGAGAGGCCGAGCATGCTGTCGAGCGGGATCTCCTCGGGCTGGCCGGTCGCCGGGTTCACCACCCCCGTCTGCTGGTAGCCGGAGACCTCGAAGTGGCCGCGGACGATCGCGCCCATCACCGGGTACTCGCTGTTCAGGGCGAGGCCGGCGAGGGTCCCGACCGCCTCGCGGAACGAGTTGAGATTGTGTCCCTTGTGCAGGAGGTGGGCGGCCTCCTCGACGCCGGCCAGGACCTGCGGCAGGTACGTCGCCGTCTTGAACAGCCCGGTCAGCAGCACGGGCGAGGCCTCGACCGCCTTGATGAACCCCGTGCCGAGCAGATACGAGGCGCCGAACTCGAGGCCCGCCCTGACGAGATGGGGCGCATGCGGAACGAGGGTGCCGACGAGCGACTCGATCGCGTGGTCATACGCCCGGATCGGGGCGAGCAGCAGATGCTTGCCCTGCTCGTACAGCGTGTTCGGATCGACGCGCACGCCCTGCGGCTCGAACGGGAAGCCCCACACGACGATCAGCGAGAACTCGCGCGGGCTGAGCGTGCTGTGGTAGTCGGCGCCGCCGACTGGCAGGACGAGCATCGGGACGTAATGCGTCTCGTCGCAACTGCCCGGGATCACGGTCCCGTTCGGCTCGGTGATCCGGTAGACGAACTTGCGGGTCAGCGGCACGTTCGTCTCGGACGGCTCGTCGACGACGTACACCTCCCCCGTCGTGCGGTTCCACTCGTAGGAGACCGTGACCGAACCGAGCGGACCGCCGACGATGTACGTGTACCACTCGGCCTTTGCCCGCTCGCTGTTGTACTTCGTCACCGTGGCGGCCGACAGGCACTCCGGGTAGCCGCGGCTGATCCGGAAGAACCTGCTGCTCGACGGGTTGAAGCCACCGCCGGTGGCGAGCTCGTAGGGCGCATCAGGGGACGGGTCGACGAGGTGGGGCTGCGGGATCTTCGCCGAGACGGTGACGGTGTAGATCGACTTGCAGGGGCTCGGGGCTGGCGCGGCCGCGGCGAACGCGAGCGGGCCGGGCGAGGCGAGCGCGTCGGACGCCGCGGAGAAGTCGCCCGCGCTGCCGACCGGCCCGTCGAGCGCGCAGGTCTGGAAGTCCTGTCCGCCGACCTGCCCGGTCGCCGGCACCACCACCCCGTCGCGCTGCAACGGATCGAAGCCGGTCCCGTCGATAGTCTTGCCGTCGCGCGATGGCCCGACCGAGTAGGTCCCCGCTGGGACGGTCACCGACCAGGTCCCGTCGGCCGCGGTGACGGCGCTCTGCGTCACGGTGCCGCCCGCGGTCGGGGAGCCGGTCACGATGATCGTCACACCCGGCAACCCCGACTGGGTGCACGAGGTGTCGCTGCACTGGTCGCCGGACACGGTGCCAGAGACGGTCGCCCCAGCCTTCAACAGGAAGCCGGCCTTCTGGCCGTTGATCGTGCCGTTACCGACGATGTCACCCTGGGCGTTGATCGCCGCCACCGTCCCGATCGTCCAGCCCGAGCCGGCGGGCACCTCCGACTGAATCGCCGTCACGGCGCCGGTTGGGCTCCATTCCAGGTTCGTGCACTGGGACAGAGACGAGCAGTTGGTTTCGCCGATCGTGTACCCGGCGTCGTTGACCCCGACCACGCCACCGCCGCCGGCCAGGGGCGTCTCGCTGCCGTCAGCGTGGCGCAGAAAGAGCGCTCCGTTACCGCCCGTCGTCGCGCCGGCCATGTTCCCGTTCGGCGACCACGGTTGGATCCCGACCCCAAAGTCGATCGGCGTCGCCGTCTGCGCCGCCCGCGCGATCAGCAGCGGCTCTTGGCTGTAACCACCTCCGCCTCCCGCTGGGCCTTCGACGCCTGCCTCATAGGCTGCGCCGATCCCGTACAGACTGTTGATCGCGACGCCGCCGATGGTCGAGACGACCTGCGGTGGCCCGGCGGGCAGCCCGCCGACGGCCGGCACGTACAGCCCTGCTTCGCCGTAGCAGGGGTTGGTGAGGTTGTTGCCGATCTGGCCGACCGCCTCGCCGCTGGCATCGACGCCGAGCAGCGCCCCGCTGGTCGCGGGCTGGCCGCAGACCGTCAGACCGCTCAGGCTGACCTCGGTGAAGGTGGTCGAATGCGCCGAGTCCCAGTAGCCGGGCACGGTGGCGCCGGTGCCGGTCGTCACCGTGCCGGCCACCACGCCGCTGTCGTTCAGCAGTTCGGTCGCACCGCCGACGAGCGTCGGCTTGAAGGTCGCGGTCGGGTCGGATGCCGGCGCGGTGGGCGGCCCGAGCACCGTCGTCGGGTTGACCCACAGGTGGCCGTCGACGGACAGGACCTCGTCCTGGGCGTTGAACGCCGCCGGGACCTTGTTCGGAAGCTGGACGATCGCACCGGCCTGCGCGAGCGGGGGCGCTACAAGGCACCAGACCGCCGCCACCACGACCAACGCTGGCCGGCGAGCGCCACGGCCCATGGCAAACATCAAAGCCACCGCAACCCCGAGACGCCGCCTCATCGCTTGGGTCCTTCGTAGAGTTTCGCGACGACTACAGGTGTCGCTCTGAACGCAGCCCGATGTCCACGCATCCTCGCGCCGTCGATCGGACCGCCCCACTATCCGGGGAGCCCCGCTCGTCGCCCAGTTCCGCGACCTCAGCAAGCACCTCACCAGCCGGCGAGCCGGCGACTCCGTGGCGAACCGTGCACGTTCAAACGAAGGGTCACGCCGTCGCGTTACCCGTACAGGCGTGATCCAGCCGCCGTCGGGCCCGGCAGCCAGCTGCCCCTGGTACGGCGGTCCGACGCGGTCAGCGCGATAGGGCCGCTTGCTCGACGGGCTCTGCGGTGGCCGAACAGCAAGCACCCGGACTGCCGTTCGCCCGAGGAGAGCGGCCGTCGACACTGGAGGTCGGCTCGTTGCTGAGTTTGAGGAAGGGGAGCACTGAGCCCGCCGACGGCGCCGAGACTTTCGCTCGTCCTGATCAAGCGACAGCCCGCCTTGTTGGCACCCGCCGACTGCCAATTAGAGGTCGCTGTCGCCATTGAGGAGCCTCAGCACTCGGATCGAGGTGCCTCCTAGCTTCTGGATCGAGGTGCCTCCTAGCTTCTGGATCGAGCGCAAAGGGGAAGCGACGCGAGGGCCGCGCCGAGCACCTTTGCGACCGATTCTGCCGCGACCTTCGCCAGACCTCCTTTCGTCTCACGGGGCGCCTCCTTGCGACGCGCCGCCGCGACCTGGTTTGCGCGGCAAGCAGGAGCCTCGGTGCACTCAGCTTCTGACGCCGGTGCAGAGGACTTCTGAAATCGACAGGCTGCGTCTCGCGCGAGGCTGCGGGAGCGCTCGGGCCGCGCTGCCTTGAGCGCTCCTGAGCGCTGCGCCTGGTGTACAGGATCGATGCCGGCGGGCGTGCGGCCCGAGGCGCGCTACTGCTCAAAGCGCTGCCGGCAGGCGGCATCGCGCGCACGACTCGCCAACCAACCGGGCCGAACTCGACCAGACCGA
>JBKQIR010000337.1:0-17411 GCA_052148275.1 Solirubrobacteraceae bacterium | reverse complement strand
ACGGCGACTTCGACAGCTACTGGGACTATCACCTCGCCCACGAACGACACCGCAACCACGACCTACGCTACGCCAACGGCGTGATCCCGCGCGAGGCATAACGTCCCTCCAGCGGAGCCGCACCCATATCTTTACGTCGGCGTGGTCTGCGGTCGGATGGCCGCAGACCCTACCGATGCGCCAGCGAACCTCGGCGCTGCTGGTCCGCGGCGACGGAGACTCGAAACGGCCACAGGCGACGCTGCCGCCCCGCGGCGACTGCAGGACGCGGCCATCTCGACGCGTTTGCTGAACCGCGGCTCGCCCGCAAGCGTCAGGCGGATCCGCAGAGAGATAACTGACCCGCTTGCTGATGACTAAGCTCATCCGGGCCGAGCTAACGATCTCGCGGTCTCTGCGCTCGCAAATCGCCCAATTCCGGTAAAACTCTTAAAAGGCCCCGTTTGCTTTTCTCGCAGTCGCAGCGCAACTCGACTGCGGCAAGAATGCCGGCGGCGAGCGCCGGGAGATTCGTGTCGTCGCCCGCGTAGTGCTCGGCGAGCACCTTCCCGCCAGGCGTGGTCGTGCGTATACGCGGCCTTCCAGGCTGGCGGGCCCGCAGCTCGGGATCTCGGTCGGCCATCTCGGCCAGGCGGCGCAGGATGAACTCTGCCTGGACCGGCATCGGCTTCTCGCACCGCAGCGTGCCGTCGTTTCGAACACCGCCAAGCGCTCTTCGACGGGTACTCCACCAGATACCGTCTGCCGGACGAACTCGATGACCGCCCGCTTCGCTGTCCCTTCGTGCCAGCTGGGCAGGATCTAGGTTTGCACGCTCATCAACCGCTTCTCTTCTGGACGCACGCGAGCGGCGCCATGCTAGGGCGACTCCGATCGCTGCACATCTCTCGAATCGGATGAACCCCGCCGCCGAAAATGCGAGGCGTCCTGGTGCGCGAGGCGCGATTGAATCTCCCTTCCCGGGCTTAGGAGAAGCAATCGCGCGGTCGTCCGCGTCCGAAATCCTGGGCCTGCAGGCTGAGCGTGGCAGTACCCAAACGTTGGCCGGACGAAGCCGCCTCGGGTGTGAGGTCGGGCATTCGCGACGCTGGGTGGGCTACCGCAGCACGCAGCGGAAGCCGATATGGCTGGTGGAGGTGTCGATTGCTTCGGGTTGGCGGGCGGCCGGCCGGTAGCGCAGGCAGTAGTTGGGCGCGCAGAGGTGCGATCCGCCCTTGATCACGCGTCGGGGGATGTGTGCTCCGGGTTGGCCGAAGTCATAGCTCGAGTCCGGTTTGGCGATGCGTGGGTTGCGGGGCGGGTCACAGCAGGGGCTTCTGGTTTCCTCGACACCGGCGCCGCGGGGTGAGTAGTAATCGGTCGTCCATTCCCAGACGTTGCCGGTCATGTCGTAGAGCCCGTAGCCGTTGGCTGGGAAGAGGCCGATCGGCGAGGTGCCGCGCCAGCCTTTCGCGCCGGTGTTGCGCCAGGGAAAGTCGCCCTGCCAGGAGTTCGCCAGCAGCTCACCGCCGGGGCGTTCCTCGTTCCCCCAGGCGAAGATGGCGCCCTCGAGTCCGCCTCGTGCCGCGTACTCCCATTCGGCTTCACTCGGCAGCATCTTGCCGGCCCATTCTGCGTAGGCCTCGGCGTCCGTGTAGGCGACATGTGTGACGGGGTGATCGTGGCGCCGAGAGTTGTCGCTGGCTGGTCCCCAGGGGTGGCGCCAGTTGGCGCGCGGTACGTAGGCCCACCAGACGCTGGGGTCGTTGAGCGCTACCGGCCCAGGGGTTGGGTGAAAGACCGCGGATCCCTCGACGAGCAGCGACGGGTCGGCGTCGGGGTAGTCGGCGGGGTCGGGTGAGCGCTCGGCAACCGTGAGGTATCCGGTCGCCTCGGTGAACCGGGCGAACTGCGCGACGGTCACAGGTCCACGGTCGATCGCGAAGGCGCCGACCTCGACCTCGCGCACAGGTGTCTCTTCGGCGTAGAACTCGACCGATCCCATCCCGAAGCGCCCCGCCGGAATCTCGACCATGTCCTCGCGGCTCATAGGCCAGGATCGTAGAACGCGCGGGGGACGCCCGCAAAGAGCGACCAGCGGATGACTCGCCGAACACTTGGGCGTGGAAACTGGCAACGAGCAGGGCCGGCGTCTGTTTTCGGAGGTGGCCCTGCTTTCATGTCGGCGCCGGTCCGTGGCGACGTATCCGCATAGCCCCGAGTCCGCCTTTCCGCGGGAGGACGCGGAGCCTGTGAACGACCGCACGCGCGTCTTACCGCATCCCGGTTCGTGCTGGTCCGGTTGGGGTGGAGAGCGGCCGTGTCACATCGCCGGGGGATCATGAGTAGTGCGTGCTGCGCGGTGCCTCTTATTCGCGAGCGATCATTGCGGCGGCTTCGCGTTCGAGGTCGACGTAGGGCTCGCCGCTGACGTCGACGGCGCCGAGGTGGATCCTGCCGCCGGTGAAGGTCCACGGGCGCTCGTCTGGGTAGTCGTAGGTGATCGCGTGGAGGCTGCGCCCAACCGTCAGCCCAGATCCGGTGAGACCGAACGTCGCGGGCTGGGTCTTGATTCTCCCCTCGCCGACTCTTTTCTCGCCGTGGTAGAGCAACAGGGTCCCCGTGCAGACGCCGGGGTTGGGATCGCTGTCCTTGACGAACTCGGCCGACACGAGGAGGTTGTCGCCGACCGGGAGGTCCTCGCTTGCGACAATCTTCTGCTCGAGCATGCCGACGAAGTTGTAGACGTAGTGCAGCCGATTGTCCTTGACGTACAGGGTGTGGCCACCGAAGTGCGAGCCGTGTGCGAACAGCACCCCGCTTGCCCCCGGCTCCGGGATGTCGATCCACATCCCGATGATGTAGTCGCGGTTGCGGATGTTGACCGCCTGTGCCTCGGGGACCTCGGCGACGCCGGGGAAGTAGCGGTAGCGGTCGCGCGGGCTGGTGATCTGGGGTCGCGGGGTGGTGATGATCTCCACCGGCGAGCGGTCATCGAGCGGGAACGCGCCGTTGGCGCCGGCCTCGGAGAACCACAGGTTGATCAGCTCGCGCAGCTTGTCGGGATGCTCTGCCGCGAGGTCGTGAACCTCCGAGCGGTCGGTCTCGACGTGGTAGAGCTCCCAGGTGTCGTCGTTGAAGTGGCCCCAGCCGGCGACCGTCGGGTGGGTACTGACCGCCTTCCAGCCGTCGTGCCAGATCGCCCGCGAACCGAGCATCGAGTAGAACTGAGTCGATCGCGCAGACGGGATCGACTCCTGGTCGAAGCTGTAGCGCATGCTGATCCCGTCGAAGCTGCTCTGCACATGCCCCTTGATCGCCTCCGGCGCGTCGACGCCGAGGCAGTCGAGGATCGTCGGGACGAGGTCGATCGCGTGGTGGTACTGGTGGCGGATCTCGCCCCTGGCCTTGATCCCCTTGGGCCAGGAGATCATGCACGGGTCGCAGCTGCCGCCGTTGAACTCGTAGCGCTTCCACATCTTGAATGGCGTGTTGAACGCCATCGCCCAACCGTTGGGGTAATGGTTGTAGGTCTTCGGGCTTCCGAGCTCGTCGATCATCGCCAGGTTGTCCTCGATGTCATCGGGAATCTGGTTGATGAACTTGTTCTCATTCAGCGAGCCGTTCGGCCCGCCCTCGCCGCTGGCCCCGTTGTCAGAGACAAGAACGATGATCGTGTTCTCGAGCTCCTCCGTCTCCTCCAGGTAGGCGAGCAGGCGGCCGATCTGATCGTCAGCGTGCGCGAGGAAGCCGGCGTACACCTCGGCCATGCGGCAGAACAACTTGCGCTCGTCAGCGGACAGCGAGGCCCAGGGGCGCGTGAAGTCGAGCTGCGGGAACGGCTTTCCGTCCGGGCCGGTGCGGTCCTGTGGGGTCCCGATCGGGTTGACGGGTGGCAGCTCTGTGTCCTCGGGGACGATTCCGAGCTTCTTCTGGCGCTCGAGCGTCTGCTCGCGCATCACCTCGTAGCCCATGTCGAACCGCCCCCTGTACTTCTCGATCCACTCCCTGGGCACGTGGTGCGGGGCATGGCACGCTCCCGGCGTGTAGTAGAGGAAGAAGGGCTTGTCGGGCGCGACGGCCTTGGCGTCCTGGATGAACTCGAGCGCCCGGTCGGTCAGGTCCACGGTCAGGTGGTAGCCGTCCTCGGGCTGGGAGGGCTGGTCGACCGGGTGGTTGTCGTAGACCAGGTCGGGATGCCACTGGTTGGTCTCGGCGCCGAGGAACCCGTAGAAGCGCTCGAACCCGCGCCCGGTCGGCCAGTTACGCCGCGTGGACGCCAGGTGCATCTCGTCGGTCGGGCACAGGTGCCACTTGCCCGTCATGTACGTGTTCCAGCCCAGATCACCGAGGATCTCAGGCAGCATCCCGTTCTCCGGCGGGATCGTGCCGCTCGCGTTGGGGAACCCGATCGCGGCCTCGGTGATACAGGCCATGCTGTTGCGGGTGTGGTTGCGGCCCGTTAGCAGACAGGAGCGCGTGGGCGAGCACAGCGCCGTGGTGTGCCACTGCGTGTAACGGATACCGCTGGCCGCGATCCGGTCGATGTGGGGCGTCTGCACCGGCCCGCCGTAACAGCCGATCGCCGAAAAGCCGACGTCGTCGAGCACCATGTACACCACGCTCGGTGCGCCCTCGGGAGCCTTCGGAGGCTCAAACGGCGCCCAGTCAGGAACCGAGTCGCGGATATCGGCGTTGATGATGCCCTTGAACGGCTTGCTCATGATCAGACCTCGGTATCGGGACGGCGCCCGCCATATGGGTGCGGCTGCAACCTTGCCAGGCCTTCACGGCTGAGCATCATCCGCATCGGATGACGCCCCGGGGCCCTACGCGATCGGCGGCCCGGGCACGGGGTGCCGGCCCCACGAGATCGGCGGCCCGGCACGAGGACGGTCACCGTGCATGCACGATCACGTCGCGCCACCGTTTGTTGGCACCTGGGCGCCGTCGTCTCGTCTCAGGAACGACGACTAGGCACATAGTGGTCGTGCTCCGGGCAGGACCCGTTGTTTCTGCAGCTCAAGGAGGCGGAGGCGTCTGTGCTCGAGGAGTAGTTCCTCGGGCCGAGCGGGTCGCAAACCACGGCGAGCGCGTCGTGACCGGGCAGCGGCTGATGCAGGCCAGCAGCGACATCTTCCTCGGCTGGCTGCATCTCGACTCGGGGATCGACGGCAAGGCGCGAGACTTCTACGGCCGCCAGCTCAAGGACTGGAAGGGCTCGGCCGAGATCGAGCAGATGATCCCGCGAGGATTGCGCATCCGTGGCGGCCTATGCCTTGCAAAACGACCGCGACTACCGAGCGCTCGCCGCGGCGGTCGACCCGCGCAGGATCACCGCCCAAACCGGACTCTGACCCGCTCCCGAGCTCCATCACGCCGCCCGAGCTGGACCACAGAGCAGTCGCCGCGTCCGCGGGGTTCGCAGTCGCCCCGGGGTCGTTCGTGAGTCCGCCCCAGTCCCGCGAAAGGCGGACCATCTCCCGGACCGGCTCCAGCCCGCGGTGCCTGGCAAGGGTCACGCGCTCTTGCGCCCCCGCCGGGGGATGGCCTCCGCCTCGACCGCGTCGGCGATCTCGTGCATCACGACCGCCACCTCGGCATAGCCGGTAGCGACGAGGCTCATCGTCACGCCCTCCTTGGCGATGCCCAGCAATTGGACGGCCGAGTCAAACCGCTGCCACAGGTGGGCTGGCCCGGGACGGGTGGCTGCGGCGCGCAGCTCATAGGAGAGCACCATCTCGCGAGCGTCAGGCTCCGAGGTCCAGACCAAGCCAGGCACGTCCGCCGCGGCCTTGAGGGACCTGGCCTACGTCCGCCGCGGCCTTGAGGGCCCTGGCCTACGTCCGCCGCGGCCTTGAGGGACCTGGCCTACGTCCGCCGCGGCCTTGAGGGCCCTGGCCTACGTCCGCCGCGGCCTTGAGGGACCTGGCCTGCTTCTCGCATGCCTCCGCGAACGCCCGCACGCGCGAGCCGAAACCTGGATCCGGGGGAGGGTTGTCGCCGGCGACCCGCGCTGCATCCCAGAGACGATCGGCTTCCTGGAGCGCCTGCGCGGCAACGCGAAACTCCTTCAGGGTCGCCTTCCCGGGCGAACAGGCGGCTCGTCGACCAGCCGCCTTTGATGGACGCGCCGGGGTCGGCGATGCCCGCGTAACGCGGGTGCTGCGGCCGGCAGCAGCCACGGTCCGCGACGGCGTCTTGGGATGAGTCGCTCGCCTGCCTGTGCCGTCGGTGGTGCCGGGGACCGCACCACGTGCCACCCCTGCGGAACGCTGACTCTGCCTCGTCGATCGCGAACTCGATCAGCGAGTGGAGCGTGCCGAGCGCGTGCGCCCGGGACCTCGGCGCGAGGCCCTTGCACAGGCGTCCCTTTCGGCGAATGTCTCCCACACCACAACTCGCTGCCTCGCTTAGCCGCCGGGTCGGCGCCGTCGGCCGAACGTGAGCGTCGCTCATTCGCCTGTCTACTGCCTGACCGATCAATCCGGCTCCTACGACGACGATGGCTCGTAACCTCTCCTCTGCCGCGCGTTTTTCAACGACAACCGATCTTTAGCGTCGCCGAGCGTCGGGCGCCAGCGCCGGCTGGGTCCATCCGTTGTCGGCGTGGTTGATGGTCACGCCGGGCGGGACGATCTCGTCGATGCGGTCGAGCACATCGTCCGGAAGCGTCACGTCTGCGGCGGTCAGCTGTGACTCGAGGTGCTCCATCGTCCGCGGTCCGATGATCGCCGCTGTGACCGCGGGGTGGCGTACGACGAACCCGATTGCCATCTGGATGAGTGTCATTCCTGTTTCGTCGGCGAGCTCGGCAAGATGTTCGACGGCGTCGAGCTTGCGTTGGTTGGCGGGGTCGGATAACTCAAAGCGAGGCGACGGGCGCGCCGAGGACGCGGGTCCGGTGATCTCGGCCTCTCTGCGGTAGCGGCCAGATAGCCAGCCGCCGGCCAAGGGGCTGTAGACGATGACGCCCATGCCGTGGCGCTGGCAGGTGGGCAGCACGTCGTGTTCGATCGCGCGGGCGAGGATCGAGTACGGCGGCTGCTCACAGCGGAAGCGCTCGCGGTCTCGCCGCTCGGCGATCCACTGCGCTTCGACGATCTCCGATGCGGGGAACGTCGAGTGCCCGGCGTAGCGGATTTTGCCCTGGTGGACGAGGTCGCTCAGCGCGCCCAGGGTTTCGTCGATGTCGGTGTTGGGATCGGGGCGGTGGATCTGGTAGAGGTCGATCCAGTCGGTGCTCAGCCGCCGCAGGGAGTCCTCGACGCCCTTGATGATGCGGCGCCGGGACGCGCCCCGGCGACTCGGGTCGTCTCCCATCGGAAAGCCGACCTTGGTGGCGAGCACGACATCAGCGCGCTTGCCGCCGGCGAGCGCTTTGCCGACGATCTCCTCGGATTCGCCGGCGGAGTAGACGTCGGCGGTGTCGATGAAGTTGATTCCGGCGTCGAGCGCGCGGTGGATGATGCGGATGCTCTCGTCGTGGTCCTCGGTGCCCCATTCGCCGAACATCATCGCGCCGAGGCACAGCTTGCTGACCGAGACGCCTGTGCGTCCCAGGATTCGTTGCTGCATAGATGCTCCTGTCGGTTGAGACGGCCTCCGCGGAAGCGTCGTTGTCTGGGTCTGAGGCGGTCACGCCCCGGTGATCTCGTTGATCACGCGGAGCGCGTTGAGGGTGCGGGGGTAGCCGATGAACGGCAGCAGTGCTGTGATCACGCTGAGCAGGACACTACGGTCGTTGCCGACGTTGAGGTTCGCGGCGACGTGACCCTTGACCTGGGGCTCGCACCCGCCGAGCGAGACGAGCATCGAGAAGGTCAGCAGCTCGCGCGTGGGGATGTCGACACCGGTGCGGGTGTAGTGGTCCCCGAAGCAGTTGGCCGATAGATAGTGCTGGATGTGCACCTCGTCCTGAGGCGCGGAGGCGTACATCTGATCGATGGCAGCAGCACCGACGATCTCCTTCTGCACCGCGAGTCCCTTCTCTGCGCGGGTCTCGGGCGTGGTCGTCGATTGGCCCTCGAGGGGGAGCTCGATGCCGCGTTCGGTGAGGACGTCGTTGGTGGCGCGGATGAAGTCGAACGCCTTGCCCATGCCGACGTAGGGGACGGCCTGGTAGACGATCTCCTTGACCTCGACCGGTTTGACGCCCACGGTGAGGGCGGCGCCGACCATGACCCGGTACTCGCTCAGGGCTTGGGATGCGATCAGGGAGCCGAGCTGCACCATCAGGCGGGTCCGGGTATCAAGGCTGCCGTAGCGGAGGACCTCGTCAAAGGCGAAGTTGTCGAAGTACTCGATCAGCTCGGGATCGGTGACCTTCATGGTCGAGACGTGGCCGGGGAACAGCTCGTCGTGGTTGCGCTGCGCTTCTGCAGTGGGAGGCATGGGGGTTTTCTCCTGTTCGTCTCAGGTTGCGGCCGGGGTGGCGTTGTATTCCTCGTCGGTGACATGCTCGCCCCAAGCCACGCCGTTGCCGAGCTCGTCGACTTCGAGCATCGCGAGGTGGGTCATGAATCGGTCGGGGGCGGCGCCGTGCCAGTGGTCCTCACCCGGTTCGAAGAACACCCGATCGCCAGGGCGGATCACCTCGACGGGACCACCGCGCCGCTGGCAGCGACCGACGCCTTCGGTCACGTAGATCGTCTGACCGACGGGGTGGGTGTGCCAGGTGGTGCGCGCCCCAAGAGTGAAGTGGACGCTGGCGGCCTGCAGGCGTGACGGCGGCGTCGGGCTGGTGACGGTGTCGACGTAGACGGCGCCTGTGAACCACTCGCTCGGTCCGCTTCCGGTCGCGATGGAGCTTCTGGTCAGCTGCATGTGGTCCTCCTAGCGGTCGATCATGCGTTGAGCGGCTTCCGAGTAGCGCGCACCCTCGGCCTCGATCCGCGCGTCACCGATCTCTCGCAGCTCCGCGGCCGTGAGCTCGACCTGGACGGCGGCCAGGTTCTCCTGAAGTCGGTACAGCTTTGTCGTGCCAGGGATCGGGACGATCCACGGCTTCTGATGAAGCAGCCATGCGAGCGCGATCTGCGCCGGTGTCGCCTTCCTGCGCTCCGCGATCCGGGTCAGCAGCGCGACGAACGCCAGATTTGCCTCACGCGCCTCACGGTCGGCGAAGCGCGGGAGGGTGTTGCGGTAGTCGTCGCTGGTGAACTCGGTGGTGCTGTCGATCGCGCCGGTCAGGAAGCCCTTGCCGAGCGGGCTGAACGGAACCAGGCCGATCCCGAGCTCCTCAAGTGTGGGCAGGATCGCCTGCTCAGGCTCGCGCCACCACAGCGAGTACTCGCTTTGCAGCGCTGTGAGTGGCTGCACGGCGTGGGCGCGGCGGATCGTCTGCACTCCCGCCTCGGAGAGGCCGAAATGGCGGACCTTGCCTTCTTCGATTAGTTCCCTGACCGTGCCGGCGACGTCCTCGATCGGGACTTTCGGGTCGACGCGGTGCTGGTAGAGCAGGTCGATCGTGTCGGTGCGCAACCGCTCGAGCGAGCCCTCGACGGTGCGTCGGATCGTCTCCGGACGGCTGTCCAGCGCCCCGGCCCCGATCGCCCCCTCCAGATCAAAACCGAACTTCGTCGCGATCACCACCCGGTCGCGGAGCGTTTCCAACGCCTCGCCGACGATCTCCTCGTTGGTGAACGGGCCGTAGACCTGGGCTGTGTCGAAGAACGTGACGCCGCGGTCGACGGCGCTACGGATCAGCGAGATCATCTCCCGTCTGTCCGGGGGCGGGCCGAAGGCGAAGCTCATGCCCATGCATCCAAGGCCGAGCGCGGAGACCTCCAGGCTGTTTCCAAGGGTTCGCTTCAACACATGTTCATCTCCTTGATTCGTTCGGAGGGGCGGGGACGAGCTTGAGCGTGGTGGAGCGCGCGTTTGGGCTGGTGATCCGCTCCAGCGTGTTCTCCGAGTAGCGGCGGTACTTGGTTCGGTACTCAGCGTCGATCTGTTCGTCGAGCCTGTGGTCGGCGTCGACCAGTTCCACGTCCTGTACGACGCAGCCGGCCGCGACCCGCGCCTGACGGTGGGTGTGGGCTCTCCGGTACCAGGCGGCGGTGGGTCCGTTGACCGAGCGGATGTAGAGCTCGTCGCCATGTCGCAGAGCCCAGATCGTCACCGGGTCTCGGACCGTGCCGTCGCGCCCGAGAGTGGCGATCTGAAGCTCGTCAGGCGCCACGATCGCAGCGAGCTCGTTCGGGGTCCACGTACTCATCAGAGGCTCCTTCTCGATGCGGCCGGCGAGGTTGCGAGCGTTGCGGGAACAGCGGAAGGCGCGGCGACGAGCCCCCTGTCGGGGACGCCTGCGCGCCTGAGCGGGCGGACGATGAGCGTGATGACTGCGATCAGGGCCAACGCGAGCATCGTGCTGCCGGCGATCAGCGACACCGATATGCGTTGGGCGAGCAGGTCGTGACCGGTGAGCGTCGCGGTTCCGGCGGAGGCGGAGATAGTGACCAGGATCCCGAGGCCGAGCGACCCGCCGAGTTGGTGGGCGACGTTCACCAGTCCGGAGGCTGCGCCGGCGTCGCGGGGCGCGGCTCCGGCGATGCCGGCGGCGGTCCAGGGACTCAGGGTGGCTCCCTGTCCCGCGCCGATCAGGACCATCGGGAATGCGATTCCGGTCAAGTAGTCGGTGCCTGCCGATAGCCGTCTGAGCCAGGCCATCCCGATGAGCGTGAGCGTGAGGCCGCCGGCGAGCAGGACCCCGTTCCCGTGGCGCCTTGTGAGCTCGGGAACGGCCATCGCGACGGCGAAGTTGACGACCGTCATCGGCAGGAACGCGATCCCGGCCTGAAGCGGGGTGTCGCTGTCGACGATCTGGAGGTACTGGGTGAGGAAGAACCAGAAGCCCATCATCGCTCCGAGGAACAGGATCCGTGCGGCGTATGCACCCGGGCGCTCCGGGCTCCTGAACAGCCGCAGCGGCATGATCGGCTGCTCGGCGATCCGCTCGTTGAGGACGAGCAGCGCGAGCAGCACGGCCCCGGCCGCGAGCGAGCCGATCGTTACGGCATCGTCCCATCCGGCGGCGGCGGAGCGGACGATGCCGTACACGAGCAGCGTCATCCCGAGCGATGAGCAGAGCGCGCCAGGGAGGTCGAACCTGCCGGTATGACGCTCGGTCTCCGGCAGATACCGTGGTGCGGCGAGGACCATCGCGATCCCGAGCGGGACGTTGATAAAGAACCCCACTCGCCATGAGATGGTCGTGGTCAGCACGCCGCCGAGGACGAGCCCGAGGCTCGCGCCGACGCCTGCGACTGCGCCGTAGTAGGCGACCGCTCGCGTGCGCTCATGACCAGCGTCGAAGCTAGCTTGCAGCAGCGCCAGCGTCGATGGGGCGAGGATCGCCGCCCCGACCCCCTGTGCGGCGCGACTGACGATCAACCAGCCCTCCGACTGCGCCAGCCCTGTGAACAGCGACGCGATCGTGAAGAGGGCCACGCCGGCGACGAAAACGCGGCGACGGCCGAGGATGTCGCCGGCGCGGGCGCCGAGGAGAAGCAGTCCGCCGAACGCGAGCGTGTAGGCGTTCTGTACCCAGGAGAGGCCTGTGGCTGAGAAGTGCAATCCGCCGTGGATCTTTGGAAGCGCGGTGATGACGATCGAGATGTCCAGCACGATCATCAGGTAGCTCGCCAGGATGATCGCAAGCACCGCCGTCTTGTTGGATTTGCGCGCCGCGCTCATGCTCAGATCGTCCCGACCCGCAGCAGCGATTTGATCGCTCGCCGCTCGTCCATCGCCGCGTACGCCTCCGCGACGCCATCGAGGTCGGTCTCGAAGTCGAACACGCGCCCTGGGTTGATCCGCTCCTCGAGCACGTCGTCGAGGAGCTCCGGGATGTAGGTTCGGGCCGGTGCGGCGCCACCGAGCACACCCTTGTTGCGGTAGAACATCTGCGCGACGGGGAGATCGACACCGTGCGGTACGCCGACGTAGCCAACCATCGATCCCGGCCGGGCGACGGCGATCGCCGTCTGCATCGACTGGCCCGTTCCGACGCACTCCAGGACAGCGTCGACGCCGACCCCACCGGTCAGTTGCAGGACCGCTTCGGTCGCCTCCTCGCCGCGCTCTGGGACGATGTCGGTGGCTCCGAACTCGCGCGCGAGTGCCTGCCGGACAGGGTTGCGGCTGAGCGCGACCACCCGCTCCGCTCCGAGCCGCGCGGCGGCGAGCACGCCGCAGAGCCCGACCGCACCGTCGCCGACCACCGCGACCACGCTGCCGGGCTTGACTGCGGCACATACTGCGGCGTGGTGACCGGTGGCCATCACATCCGAGAGCGTCAGCAGCGACGCCACGATCTCATCGGAGTGCCCGGAGCCGGGAACGCGCACCAGAGTGCCGTCGGCCAACGGCACGCGCACCCCCTCGCCCTGGCCGCCATCTCCGTTGGAGGGGTAGAAGCCGCCGGTGACACAGGCCGTCGTGATTCCGTGGCGGCAATGGGGGCAGGTCCCGTCGCTGAACGCGAACGGTGAGATCACGAAGTCGCCTCGGTGGACGTTGTGCACCTCCGAGCCGACATCTTCGACGACACCGAGGAATTCGTGGCCGATCGGGCCTGGCGCGAACGGGGTCTCTCCGCGGTAGTACCACAGATCGGATCCGCACACGCAGGCCAGCACAACGCGGACGATCGCGTCGGTCGCCTCCGCGATCACCGGATCCCGCCGGTGGGTAACGCTGATCGAGCGGGGCTCGTTGAAGACAGCAGCACGCACGTCTACATCTCCTCCTTGGGTGCGATTTCGTTCATCGACATTCAAGAAAGCACCAAATCGCCGCGAGTGGGAGTCCCTGTTGATCCAGGTACTGACAGGGCCTCCCAGCCTGCTCCGGATGCGGGTAGCCTGCTCGTATGGACGCCCGAGGCGAGATCCAAGAGTTCCTGACCTCCCGACGAGCCAAGATCACCCCCGAGAAGGCGGGCCTGCCGGTCTACGGCGATCACCGGCGGGTTCCCGGGCTGCGCCGAGAGGAAGTCGCGCTGCTCGCGGGAGTCAGCGTCGATTACTACACCCGCGTGGAACGGGGAAGCCTGAGCGGCGTCTCCGACAGCGTGCTCGAGGCCCTCGCTCGCGCGCTCCAACTCGACGACGCCGAGCGATCGCATCTGTTCGACCTCGCGCGCTCAGCGCGACCGGCGACTGCGACCCGTCGCCGCCGACCGGTCAAGCAACCGATCCGCGCCGGTGTGCAGCGCATCCTCGACGCCATGACCAGCGCGCCGGGCTTCGTGCGCAACGAACGTCTGGACATCCTCGCGGCCAACCAACTCGGCTACGCCCTCTACGCCACCTACGTCACCGCCGGCCGCCCGGCGAACACGGCACGGTTCGTCTTCCTGGACCGGCGCGCCGAGGACTTCTATTTCGACTGGGACCACGTGGCCGACGAAGTCGTGGCGATCCTGCGATCCGAAGCCGGCCGCGACCCCCACGACCGCTCGCTGTCGGACCTCGTCGGGGAGCTGTCGACCCAAAGCGAGATCTTCCGCACAAAGTGGGCCGCTCACAACGTCCGTTACCACGACACGGGCAACAAGCGCCTCCATCACCCGATCGTCGGCGACCTCGAACTCACCTACGAAGCGATGAAACTGTCCGCCGACATCGGGCTCACCATGTTCGCCTACACCGCCGAACCCGGCACCAAGTCCGAGCAGGCGCTCCAACTGCTCGGAAGCTGGGCAGCAACCCCGCTCGAGTCCGACTCCCGCACGACCGAACAAGCGTGAACGGCTACGAAATTCAACCCGATAGCACCGAGATCTACCTACTCGTGCTTCTGTTGGGCCCGCTGCTCGGTACGGCCATCGGCGCCGGCGTCGTGGCGGAACGTCGCTCCCAGGCACGACCAGAACGCCCACTCGTCCAGACGCCGGCGCCCGTCCCGCCAGCGATCTGAGTGACCCGCTCTTCCGTGAGTACCTGAGGAGCGACGTCTACCCCTCGGGTGGTGAGCGACCACACCTAGGGTGCCTGGTTTGCGCGGCGCCGCGGGTTGACCATGGATCCGCAAGCGAAACGGGTGCTCGACATGCGCGAGCGCCACGACAACCCAGGAGGATCCAATGTTCATCTTGCGCGCTCGCGGTCGCCGCCGGGCGCTCGTCACCGCCTCGATCACGCTCGCAGCGGCAGGCTCGCTCGGGTTGCTCGCTTCCGCCGCGGACGCGGCGATCGCGTCGGTGTCGCCGGGGGTCGCTCAGCTTCGGTGACCAGACGGTCTTTACGACCACCGCGCCGCGATCGATCACGGTCACCGATATGACTGACTGCGCGATCCTGGTTGCGCCCAGCTCGCCTGGTCCGGACTTCTCGGTTCCGAGCCCGGTCAACGCAAACCTCGTCCCGATCGACCCCGGTCAGTCGCGCGTTTATCAGGCGACGTTCACGCCGATCGCGACCGGTCCGCGCACGGGCGTCGTGACGTTCTACGCGTATCCGTATCAGAACTGCCCCGTTCCTAACCCCGGGACGGTGATCGGCTCGACCTCACTGGTGGGTACGGGCATCGCCGCAGCGGCAACGACCAGCACGTCGACCACGCCGACCACGTCGACCACGACGACAGCGACGACGCCGACGACCACAGCGACCACGACTTCGACCCCGACCACGACGACCACAGCGACCACGACGACGACGCCCGGTACGACCGGCAAGCCCGGCCTGAACCCGCGGTCGTGGTACGACTGCGGCGGGCCCGAGCGCCTGATACTGGACAGTTACAACGGCGAGACCGTCACGGGCGGCGGCACCGAGCCGAGCTTCGGCACGCACGGCCAGGCCGACTGCCTGGTGGCGGTCGCCACGTACCACTACAACGACGACGAAGGGGCCAGACCTGGCGTCATCACACTCAAGAAGGACGGGCACGCGGTCGTCTGGACGCGGCATGCAACCGACTTGAGTGGGCGCGACATGCCAGTCAGGAACTGGATCGCACGCCCCTCGAGCAAGACGATCCTCGACGGCACCTACACTTGCGCGTCCACGAGCCCTGAGACGTGGTCGCAGAACTCTCGGTCCGACGGCCACGGCCTATGCCGCGTGTGGATCCAAGCGGCGGTGAGGTTCTCTGCGGATTTCCCGCCAAGCGCGCCAGGATTGTTGGGGGTCACGCTGCGGGAGCGGCATCGGCAGCCTACGCCTGCAACGGCTCACAGATCACGCTGTTCGACAACTGGAACGGCGGCGCGGTCAGCGGCGGCGGCGGCACGCCGAGCTTCAGCACGAACGGGCGCGTGTACTGTGTCGATTCGATCAGCACCTACCACTAGAACAACGGCATGGGCAGCCAGCCGACCGCCCTCGGGCTCGTCGGGACCGGCCTGCCGATGACGGTCTGGGTGCCGTCCGGTCACAGCGGACAGAACGGCAGGCCGAATGTCGACTGGACCGTAACCCCGCATGTTCCCGGGACGACCCGGCCACTCGTGATCGACGGCCTATACGACTGCGTCGATGGGGAGCCGTACACGTGGTCGCAGGATGCGGGCTCTGCCGGCCGCGGCTTCTGCGAAGTGATCGTGACGCCGGCGGTCCAGACCGGATCGACGTCGGGCCCGAGTGCCGGGTCGGGCTCGGCTCCGGGCCGGATCGGCCAGCCGTGCGGCTCGATCACCTCGCCGGGGTACAGCACCCCATATCCCGCAACGGCGTTCACGCCCGGGACGATCGCACCCGGCTCCCGTGGCACGGTCGCCCTGGCGTGCGGCACCGTCACAAGCCAGGCCTGGACGGGCGCGCGGGCGCCCCGAGAGTTGGAGCTGTGCGTGAACGGCAGCCAGAGTGACTTTCAGATCATCAATGGGCACTACACGATCGTGTCGACCGCGTCGCCCCGGTGCGTCGCCGAGCCGGTCGCGTCCGGCGCCGCCACGGGACACGAGGTCACGTTCCCGACGACAGGGTTGACGGCCGGGACCTCGTGGTGGGGATATCTGGTGATGGGCAGCGGCGAGGTAGGGATCGCGAACCTGCTTCACATCGGCTGACAACGCCACAGCGATGTTCTCGAGGGTGCGGCGGAGCAGTCCGCGGCACCCTCGTAGCCGTTGATCAGGGTACGGGCCGCGTTGGATCGGTCGCGATCGGTCAAGCCCGAGCCTTATCGGTGATCGCCGATGCGAGTGCACCTGTTGGGAGCGCAGGGAGGTACATGTCAGCGTGCTCGTGACGAGGCCAGCGTCAGCGCTTGGGCACGCATCCTGCGCGACAAGCATCGCGTACACGAACGACGGTTCTGCTGGCATAGTCGTAGGTGAGGTTGTGCGACCGCTAGTTCCTACTCGACCTGCCAAGACACAGCGTCAACGTAGCCGAGGATGCCCAGGCGCGCGTGCGCGAGCAGGGGATCGTCCTGGTCGCCGGCGGCGCGGACGAGGCGCCGGCGGTGCACAAGCGACCGCCGGAGGTCCTCGACGCCCATGCCGGCTCGATCCGGCGAGCTCAAGATGTCGCTCAACACGTCGCGGAAGAAGACACGCAATCTTCGCGTGCGTCCGCAATGGAGTCTCCTGATCCTCGACCTCGCAAACCCGTATCGCTACCTCGAGATCCGGGGCTCTGCAGGGATCCAAGCCGACGACGACTACGCGTTTGCGCGTAAGGTCGGTGCGAAGTACGACGCCGATCTCAGAGTCCACGACCGCCCGACGACAGTCGCGTCGTGATCACCATCGAGCCGGTCAACATCTACGCGGTAGATATGAGCGGCGGATAGGCACCACGACGCAGCGGGACAGCGGCTGCGGCGGGACCAGCGCGTAGACACCCTCGTGCATACGGTGCAGCCGCTCGATCGCGACGCGGTGCTGCAGCGCCCTGGCGTTGCAGCCGCGCGCGGCGGACTGTTCGATGCTGAACACAGGTGTTGCGCAACGGCCAATCGCGCCAACTCCCCCTTCACGAGGTGGGCTTGGCCGAATTTGCACGCATGTCCTGACGCTCTTCGGCCACGGTTCGGCATCGGACGTAACATCGCCGGAAGAGCGTCGAACATGACACGCCAAACGTGACGACCATGCCGGCCGTTGTGTCAACACTGAGACGTTCACGGGAGAAAGCGAACGTCGAGATGTCGGCGGCGACGGGGTCGGCGGCGACGGGGTCGGCGTGAGCGGATTCTCGTTCGGGACCGCTGCGGAGGCCGCGGGGCACCTGGGTGATGAGGACACGTGAACACCTCACTCCGGCGACCTCGGCGTGATGCATCCGGACGGCTACGTGCAGCTGCTCGATCGCGCCAAGGACGTTGTCATCTCCGGCGGCGAGAACATCTTGACGATCGAGGTCGAGCAGGCGCTGCTGCGCCACGAGGCGGTCACCGACGTCGCCGTCATCGGTGTCCCGGATGCGAAGTGGGGCGAGGTCTGCAAGGCGTTCGTCGTGCTGCGCGACGGGAGCGAC
>JBKQIR010000336.1:0-16538 GCA_052148275.1 Solirubrobacteraceae bacterium | reverse complement strand
ACGGCGACTTCGAGCAGTACTGGCAATACCACCTCGCCCAAGAACAACAACGCGTCCACCAATCACGCTACGCCAACGGTGCCATCCCCCGAGCAGCATAAGTCCCTCCAGGAGATCTGCACCCAATACAAACCGTTGGATTCCGCGCGTTTGCTCTCGGAGGTCCTGCACGAATTGTGGAGTGTTTCCAGGCCGAGTGCAGAGGACCGCGAACATCTCGGCTGTCTGGGTTCCTATGCGCGGCGGGACGATCTGACCTGTGTTCCTGTGCGCGACGGCGAGGTGAAAGATGGACGAGCATCCTCGGCGCTCGGCCGCGTGTACAGCCGCGTGGTTCTCAAACCGCGCGTGACGGAGCAGCTCGGCGGCCACTACGAGGTCGGCGGTGGCCGCGCACCAGCGTGGTCGCGAACGAATGCCGGAGGACATGCGCGGTCACGTGATCCTCGAGTCCGGCGGCGGCGGCGATCCCGGTGATCACGTCGTGCGCGCCGCGCGCTGATGACGCCTGGCTTTCCCCGCGATCCTGCTTATAGATTAGCCTGCTCGCGCTTTTCCTTGCCGCTCACTGACGCGGGGAGCAAGGACTTCGCCGCGTGCGAGCTTAGCGCACCGGCGTATTCCGGCGGGCGTGCAGGGGAGTGCGGACATCCGTGCAGACGAGTGCGGAAACCGACAACTCCGGGACCGTGATCTTGCGACTCGCAAAGTCGGCGCCGTGGGAGGCGCGATACCAGAACCGAACCAGGCTCGACAAGCGATCATCGCTGGAATCGGGCCGGGGGAACAGAGCACGCAAGTCGCGCTCTGCGTGGTCCAGCGCCGCGATCTCCGAGGCGTAGAGGCTGGTCCTCCACCGCGCCGTCGCCGAGTCACACACGGCAGACGGCAGCGCCAAGGTTGACGACGTGCGTCTGGGAGCGGTGGTTGCTGCCAGAGGCGAGGAGCACGCCCAAGTCCGGGATCCGCTTGAGCTCCGTCGGCCACCGAATCGCCCGCGAATGGAAGGCCTGCATCTGCAGCGCCCGCTCGCGGAACAGCGCGAAGGTGATTCCGTTGTGCTCGTCGAGCGTCAGGCTCCTCGCCGGCGCATCGAACCCACAGGCTGATTCTTCGATCACATACGCACGGTCGCCCGCGCGCGCCGCACCTGACAGATAGGCCTAGCCTTGCGTAAATCGCGAACGAAGCTCTCGTCAGCGAACCACAAGTCCTTCGCGAGGCTGCTGACGTCGGTGTCCTTGAGGGTTCTGCAGTCTCAGATTCGTGCGAGAAGTTCAGCCTTCTTGGCCTCAAACTCCGTCTCGGTGAGCACGCCGGTATTGCGAAGTTCCCCGAGCTTGCGCAACTGCTCCAGGACATCGGAGCCCGGCGCGGCAACGATCGGCCACGTGCTCGGTGGCGCGACGGTGACCGTGTGAGGCGGCACACGTGCGGTGGCCAGCGGCGGCGGCACCGCCAGCCGTCCGACGACGCGGACGACTTCGTCGAGGCGGAACTCGTCGACCACACCTCCGCGTCCGTTCGCAACGTAGACGACACGATCGACGGTCTTGATCGCGGTCGCGCCGTTGGAGACGGCGTCCCGGACCCCGGGCTTCGCCCGCAGACCGAGCTCGGCCTGACGCGCGCGCCGCTGGTCGGAGAACAGGGTCACGTAGACCTTGAGCCGCTCCACTTCCAGACCGATGTCCCCGTCGATCGGGACCCCGCCAAGCTGTTCCCCGGTGTTGCGCGCCACCTCTTTCAACCCCAGATCGGCGAGCGCGACCGCGACCTCGTTGAGCCATGGGTCCCGCGGCCCGGAGCGGTGCCGAGCCTTGTCGCGCTCCTTCGAAGACCGGACCATCGCCGTGACCACAGCAATCGCGACGATGCCGAGCGCGACGTGCCAGTACTGGATCGTCAGACCAAGTAGGACCATGATCGCGAGAGTCGTCCCGCAGCCGCTGAAGCAGCCGCCCTTCTTCTCGACGACCACGCGGATCGGCTGCTGCTGCTGAGGCACTCAGGTCCTCGGTGCGATGGACGTCATGTGCGTGTCGTCGTCGGCGAGCCGCTCGATCTGACATTCCTCCGTCGAGTCTGCAACGCCGCACGCGCGGGATTCCTCCGGTTTCGCCGCAGGAGCGATGTCGGGCGACTGCCACGTCAGGAACTCTTCACACGCTCCGACTCAAACGGCATGGGACTTCTCAAACACCGAACTGAGGTCGCCGGGATCCGCGATCTCGAGGACGGCAACGTCGTTGATCAAGTGCTTCTTGTCCGTGACATCCAGCGGCGACAGACCCGCGCCGGCGCCGACTACATGCGCCTGTCGTTGGCCGACCGCACCGGGGTCGTCACGGGGTTTGTGTGGGATGAGGTCGAGCACGCATGCGCGACCGCCAGGATCGGCGATCCGGTCAGGGTGATCGGCACCTTTTCAAGGCATCCGACTTACGGCCCACAGGTGACTGTCGACGCGCTCGGCATTCCGCCCGAGGTCGATTGGGAGCAGCTGCTCGCTGGGCCGGCGGCTACCGCCGGCGAGCTCGAGCGGCAAGTCAGTGAGCTGCTCGCGAGCCTCCGCGACCGCCACCTGGGGATCTTGATGGAGACATCCCTGACTTCCCACCGGATCTGGCGCAGTCGGTGCTCCACATCATCCTTTCCCACCACGGCTGCCTCGAACACGGCAGCCCGGTCCTACCAGTAACACGCGAAGCCTTGCTCGTGCACGCGATGGACAAGTTGAGGGGCGATCTCGGCAGCTTCGAACGACTCGAGCGAGAGACCGTCGACGACGACCGTTGGTCGCGCTATGACCGCGCGCTCGAACGCTCTGTCTTCTTCCGACACCATGCGAGCTCGTTCGGCTGTGCGGATCGTGCGCGCCCACATAGCGTACCGAGTCGTTGAGACTTGCCGGATCAGGCCGTATCAAGCCCAGTACTACTGGCACACGGCGAACCAGCGCGCCAGCGATTGGGACTCGGCCGATCAGGGCGGCCTTCGGCTGCCGAAGCCCCTCGCGTGGATCATCGCAACCGTGCTTGCCGCTGCTCTGACCGTGTGTTTCGTGATGCTGGTTCTGCTTGCCGCGCTCCTGGTCTGGGTTGCGTGGAACACCTTCTATGTGTTCGCTCAGTCCTGCTGACAGGCGATGCGTGTAGCGCCGCGTGACTGCCGGTTCATGGAGCGGCGAACGCGCCCCCGCGAGTTGGGCGATCGTCGATGATGCGCCGATGACCACGGCCTATCTCGCTCGGGCGCCCGGCGATGGGAACACGCTGTGAGCTGGCAGGAGTTTCGGGACTGCGACGCGGACTACCGCTCCTGGCTGGCGACGCATCCGGATGGCTACGTGATCAACATCCTTCGCAGCCACAACCCGAGCGACGCTCGGTTGCATCGCGCCTCATGCTGGACGATCGGCGGCGATCGAGGCGGGGGCCTGACCGACCAGTACGTCAAGGTCTCTTCGACCGAGTTCTCCGAGCTCGAGCGCTGGGCGATCGACCGTGCCGGCGGACCGATCAGGCGATGCGGCACCTGCCACCCGGCACGAGATCAACCGGAGTCTCGCGGCTCGAGGCGCACCGGTGATGTCCGGCCCGCGGGCAAGCGGCGCGACGCCAGTGGCGACACGGCACCGGATGTCCGGACTGAGATCCTCGGCCCGTCACCGGGCCGGCCGATCGTCGAGGCGTGGGCTGAGGACTACATCCATTTCGACCGGCCCCCGGCGTGGCAGAAGCAGCTCCGAGCCCAGATTCGGGCGAGCGTGAGCCAGCTCGATCCTGCGCACGACCAGGTCCTGAGTTCGTCGTTCTTCGGCGCCAAACGGCCCAATGCTGACGTCGAGAACCTCCTCATCTACAACATCGGCTCCTTCGGGCTTACGGGCCGGTACGGCCTCCGGTTTGAACTCGCGAGCGACGCCCCCGGCTCCCCAGACGGCACCGAGTACCCGTACAGCTACCGCTACGAGCTGGCGCCACGCGCCAGCGGCTTCTCCAGCTGGCGGGATGGCCGCCAACTCGCCATTTGGGATTGGGTCGACCTCGGCGCGTTTGCCGGCGACAAGCGGCTCGCGCAGGTGTGGCTCGCCCTCCGCCGTGCGCACGCCGTGGTCGCCGACGCAACCCGCGCCGCAGACGCACCGTTCGCGGTTAGGCTCGTGATCAGACCTCCGTGCGGACGGACGCCGGTAATCGGCACGCTCGTGAAGAGCGTCGTCGATGGCGCGATCTGCGCGTTTCAAGCCCACGCCGACGCCTCAAAGCTCAACGCGGTCGCGGGGCGCATCTCCCAGACTGTGCCCGCGCGAACTGCAGAGGTCGAGGCGCTGCTCCTCGACCAGCGCCACGCGGTGCTCGGAACGGTTCGACAGCTCGTGCGCTCATACCGAGCTGGGGTCAAATGGAACCCGGCAGACGACATGTGCGTGGCCGGAGAGCTACTGGCCGATGAGCCGGTCGACACGAGTTGGGCGATCAAGGGCGAAATCGTCGAGCTCGAGCCCCGGTGACCGCCACCGTTCCAACCACCGCTGCATTGCTGTGCATCACTTGGTTCTGCTTTTCAACATCCATCGAAAGAGGTCCGGATGGCACGTCATCGAACCCTGACCGGCACTCTGTACCGAGCAGCTCGGTTGTCGGCGACCGGCCGCGCGGTCCGCACCGGGCATGCTGGCTGTCGCGCCAAGAACATGGTCATTGGTCGCGCACTCGGTCGTGCGGGCTTCTGGCGTCGGCTCTGGAAGTGATTCGGTGTCGGGCTCGCAAGTCGTCGCGGCTCGCTCCCGAGCGCGGCATGGCCGACAGGAGGCCCACGAGTTGCTCCTGACCGCGCGATGGCGCGCTGACTGAACGAGCTCGTGAGGATTCTCGGAGTCGACCTCGCCTGGGCTGAAGGCGGCGAGGAGAACGAGACTGGCGTCGTCGCTGCTGAGCCAGACGGAACGATAGTGGACGCTGGGTGGACCACGGGTGTCGCTGCGACCTTGGCGTGGGCTAGCCGGCACGCGACCGATCGCGCCGTCATGTTCGTCGACGCCCCGCTGATCGTCCTCAATGCCGACGGGCAACGGCTCTGCGAGAAGCAGGTCGGACAGCGCTACGGGGCCTGGAAGGTGTCGGCGAACTCGACAAACCGGAGCAGCCGGAGGCTTGCAGGTGTTCGTTTGCGACAGGAACTCGAAGCGGCGGGCTGGTCCTACGCGGATGGCACGGCCGGTCCGAGCGTGAACGGCCGCATCGTGAGCGAGTGCTACCCCTACACGACGACGGTGGGCGCCGAGGAGCTCGGGTACGACACCGAACGTCCGCTCTACAAACGCAAGCCCAGGCGTCTAAGTGTCGCTGCCTGGCGACCGCTGCGCGCCCAGAACTGCGATGTCCTCATCGCCCGGATTGCCGGCCTGCGAAACGCCTCGTCGTCGCTCGACCTGCGCTCACACCCTTTGACGGCTCAGCTCATCGACGAGCCCTCCCCACTCGCAGATCGCGCTTACAAGCACCGTGAGGACCTGATCGATGCGTGTCTGGCGGCGTGGACGGCGTCGCTCTGGGTGCACCGGGGCACTGACCGATGCCAGGTCCTTGGCGCCAGCGATCCGCTCGTTGACGACGCCGACCGGCGGGCCACGATCATCGCACCGGCACGCCCTGCCCAGCGGCGAGCTGAGTGATCAAATCGATGTTGGTCTCGGTCCGGGCCGCGACGAGGCCGGACCCGCACACGAACCTCTTGGGCGGGCCGTGCGTCGCTCACCAGATGCAGACGTCAGCGCACGACCGCGCCTTCGCGCAGCCGTACCTCGGTGCCCGCCTTGCAATACACGAATACGACCTCGCGGACCGGCATCCCCGTCGCGGCGGCGAGCGCCTGCGCGTAGACCTCGGCCTGCCCGGAGTGGTGTTCGAGCGCATGCTCTTCGGCGTTTTCCTTGGTCACGTTCTTGTCCGTCTTGTAGTCGACGACGGCGAGCTCGTCGTTCTCCTGGTAGACCAGGTCGACACGGCCGTTGACGAGCGGGCCCCGGTCCGGGTCGGCGCCGTCTGCGGCACGGCTGAGAACGAACGGGACCTCGCGCCAGTAGCGCCGCGACGCGGCAGCTCGCTGGACGCTGGGCGCTTGCAGGCAAACGCGGCACATCGCGACCACGTCGCTGGTCTGTTCAGTGATCGCACCCTCCTTGCAGACGTCGTCGGCGACGAGCTCGAGGTCGTCGCCGTTGGGGAACGAGATTCGCTCCATCACCATGTGGACCGCGTCGCCGACCGGCAACGGTGGGCCGTCGCCGACCAGCAGCGTGGCTCCGAAGGCTTCGACCTCGGCAGCGAGCGGCCCGCGCGAGCGCTCCCGGCTCGATGCCGTCTCGATCTCGCGATCCTCCGCGGCGCGATGTTTGAGGGCGTCGCTGCCGTCGATCCAGTGATCTCGCTCGAGCACGGCCGCGTCGACCTCGGCGTCGGTGACCTCGTCTCTTGCCTGCGCTTCGACCGCTTGCACTTCGAGCTCGTCGAGCGCGATCGTCCGCACGAGCTGTTCGTCGTCAGCCGGCAGAGCCCGCACCAACTCGCCGAGCAAGTGGGGCGCGTTCAGCCGCCCGACGACGCACGGGACGAGTAGGTGATCGCGCGCTCTGGTGGCCGCGACGTAGAGCAGGCGTAGTTTCTCGGCGACGAAGTGCGCTTTCTCCGCTTCCCACACCTGCTCGTACCCGGGTGTGGGGAAGTGTCCGTAGCCGCTTTCGGTCCCGACTCGGAAGTGCAGGAACGACTCCTCCTCCCGCGGAACGGGTTCGGAGTCGATCTTCGGGCGCGTGCCGAGGTTGGCGAGCGCGACGATTGGGTACTCGAGTCCCTTCGCACCGTGCGTGGTCATGATCCGCACGACGTCGTCGGTCTCCTCGGCGACGGTCGCCTCGATCTCGATCGCCTCGTTCTCCATTGAGGAGCGCACATGGCGGATGAACGCTCGCAGCCCTCCCCCGCCGGCGGCGGCGAACATGCGGGCGTCGTCGACGATCGCGAGCAGGTTGGCGGCCCCCTGCTCGCCGTCGGGCCTGGTCAGCGCGAATTCGACGAGGCGCGTTCGCTCGACGACGCGGCGGATCACTTCGGCCAGCGAGAACTTCGCCCGGAGGTTGTGCAGCTCGCGCAGCTCGACAAGCGCCTCGTTGACGATTTCGCTTGCGCCGGGCTTTGAGAAGTACGACAGCGCGCCGTTCTGGGCGGCGTGGATCACGAGCTGCGCGTCGCTGATCGCGAATGCGCTCGAGCGCAGCGCGCCGACGAGCGCGATCCGGTCGGTCGGGTCGTCGATCGCCGCTAGTACCCAGATCAGGTCGCGGACCTCGTCTCGCTGGAAGAAGTCCCGCGAGCCCTCGTGCCGGTAGGGGATCCCCGCGCCGGCGAGCGCTTCCTCGTAGATGTCGAGGCCGGTACGCGCGGGCATCAGGATCGCCATTTCACCCCACCGGCAGGGCTTCCATTCGCCGTCTCGACGGTCTCGGACCTCCCACCGCTCCTCGTGCAGCTTGTGCAGCAGGCCGGCGAGCGCTCGGGCCTCGGCTTTCCGCACATCTGGGGCGTCGCCCTCGACGGCGCCTTCGACCAGCACCACCGGCGGTCGCTTGGCGGCGGGCGCGCCCGGCGGCTGCTCGAGCGGGACGTTTCCCGGTTGCAGGCCAGGCTGCGGTTGCAGCACCTTGTCGAACACTGCGTTGAGCGCCTTTAGCATCGCCGCGTTGGAGCGGAAGTTCGTCGAGATCCGCTCTGCGCCGCCGGCGAGTGGCCCGTCCTTGACGCCTTCGTAGACGGCGATGTCGGCGCGGCGGAAGCGGTAGATCGACTGCTTGGGGTCCCCGACGACGGTGAGGCGCCCGGGGACGGGTGCCAGCGTGCGCCATTCATCGCCGGGCTCTTGGCCGCTGGTGAGGAGCAGGGCGAGCTCGGCCTGGACGGGGTCGGTGTCCTGGAACTCGTCGATCAGGACGGCGCGGAAGCGGCGGCGGAAGTACTCACGCGCGGGGCGGTCGTCGCGGAGCAGGTCGCGCGCCCAGAACAGCAGGTCGTCGAAGTCGGCCGTCCCCGACTGGCGCCGCGCGTCTTCGTAGGTCTCTACGAACGATTCGACGTGCGGGAGTAGGCCGAGCAGAGCGTTCGACTTCAATCGCAGCGCCGTATCGCTCACGAGTGCGTGGTAATCCTCCCGCAGCTCCTTGAGTCTGGGCTTCTCGCCGCCCCAGTTGCCGGCCGTGCCGCTGCTCGCGTATGGCTTTGGACCGCCCGCGATCAGCATCCGCTCCTGAGTGAGCGGGTCAGCCTCCTCGAGCCGGCCGACCCAGTCGAGGATCGCTTCGATCACCGGGATCGCCTTGTCCTCACCGGGCGGCTGGTGACGGATCAGCAGGTCACGGAGCTCATCCGTGATCTCGCGCAGCTGGGTGATCGTCCCGGCGACGTCATCGTCGGCGATCGCGCCGTGCTCCAGCGGCAGCAGGTGGCGGTGCTCGTTGACGTGCTCGCACGCCTGGCGAAGTTCGGCCAGGCCGAGCCCGCGGGCGAGCGCCGACTCGAGCTCGGGAAGCTGTTTGTCGAGTAGATCGTCCTGGAAGCGTTCGTAGGCGGCGTCGAAGTCGAGGCTGCCCGCGAGGCCTTGGAGCACCTCGAACAGTGGGTCGAGCTTCGCCTCGACCGGCCGCTCGTGCAGCAGCGATGTGGCGAAGCTGTGGATCGTCTCGATGTGCGCCCGGTACAGGTCCCGCGCAGCCGCTTGCAGACGGTCGTGTTCCTGACCGCTGGCCTCTTTTGCACGCTCCTCGAGCTTGTCGCGCACGCGCGTCGCGAGCTCGGCAGCTGCCTTCTCGGTGAACGTGATCACGACCAACTCATCGACCTTGACGGTCCCCGTGGCGAGCAGGTTCACCACCCGGTTCACGAGCACTGTCGTCTTGCCGGTACCGGCCGCAGCCTCAACGCATAGGTTCTCCTCGAGCGCAGTCGCGACGCGGTGGCGTGCCTGCTCATCGACCAGCTTGCCAGCGGTCATTCGACGCTCCGGATCTCGCTCGCAAGCCGGGCAAGGCGATCGTCGGCGGCTTTGCGCTTCATGTAGCCGCCGCGCGCCCCTGGGCAGATCTCATTGAAGTCGCAGTAGCGACAGGCGCTGCCGTCGTCCTTCCAGGGGGCGATCATGAAGTCTCCGCGCGCCACCCCGTCGAGAACCGAGACCAGCAGGCCGACGACGTCATCACGTCGCTCGGCCAGTTCCTCGCCGCTCCACCGCACCGTCCTGAAATCGCCGCGCCGGGTCGGGTAGACGTATGCGACCTCGCCGGCGGCCCCGTCGACGTCGAGCAGTTGCGCCCCGGCGAGCGCGTACAGCGGCAGCTGCAGCATCCGCCCGCCCTGCAGCTGGGCTGACTTCTCATCGCGGACCTTGCCGGTCTTGTAGTCGATCACCCGGAAACGTGTCGGCGGCTGCTGGTCCCATGTGATCCGGTCGATCCGCCCTGTGAGTCTCAGCGTCCTGCCGCCGAGATCGATCTCGACCGGCTGATCGCGCGACAGCGATCCGATCTGCTCGCCGGCGTGCCGCCGGCCGAAGCGCGCCTCGCACGCGCCGAGCGGAAGTAGCCGCGTGTCCGGGTCCTCGCGCTCAACCTCCAGCCACCGCAGGCAGTCCTCGATCACCTCGATCCGGTCGGCCGCCCACATCGCCGGATATCCGGTCTCGCCGCGCGCGGCCGCCGCGTCGCACTCCTCTTCGGCAATCGCCCGCATGCGCCCCTGCGCCCCGGGCGCGACGGACGCCGGACCCGGTCCGTCCCATTCGGCGTGGAAGCGCTCGTAGATCCGATGGAACAGGCTCCCGCGCCGGATCGCGTCGATCCGGAACGTGCGCTCGGGCTCGTCCACCCCCCGGACTCGGAGGAGCTCGCCGAGCAGGAACTGCTGCGGACATTTCGCATAGTTCTCGAACGCCGTCGGGGAGAACGTCCGGTCCGCCGGCACCATCGTTGCGATCGCGTCGACCGCCGCACCGTCGAGCGCGCCGTCCCACTCGCTGTAGCGCGGCGACCAGCGCGCCCTCGTCGCTTCGAGCGCCCGTTTGAAAGGTGGCGCCGCCCGCTCGAATGTGGCAGTCGCGACAGCCGCGGTCACGTTTGCCTGCAGGAATGTGCGGTCGCGCTCGGCGGCAGACACCGCCATGCCAGCTGCCGTGGAGACGACAGCGGCGCCGCTCGCGTACCGCCCGCCCGGGATCGGCGCCCCGATCGTGTCGCCCGGAATCCGCTCGACGTCGGCCCGCCTCAGCAATGGCGCCTCCTCCGCCGAGACGCGCCTGCCCTCGAGCTGGGAAGCCAGCTCACGGAAGAACACCGACGGGAACCGTGGCCGGTTCTCGCCGGTCGCGCGCCGCGCGTAGGAGACGACCAGCCGCTGCTGCGCCGCCTCGCAGCCGAGCGCGAACAGCAACTCCTCCTCACTGCCGCGGGCGCCACGCGGCGCGAGCAGCGCGCCTGAACGCCTCGAGATCTCCTCTCGCTCCGGGTCGAGCAGGATCGGATCCTGTCGTGCCGGTGGTGGGAATGCGCGCTCAGTGGCGCCGAGCATCCACACGCATTGGAACTGCACGCCAGCCAGCGAGTTGACGGCGACCACGTTCACGCCCCGGCGGGCGAACGCGCCCGGCTGTCCATCGAGCACATCCTCTGATCGAAGTGTCTCGATCGCGCGGCGCACGACCTCCAGGAACGGCTTGTGGTCGACCTCTGTCTCCAGGGCGGTGAACCGCTCGAGCCCGCGCAGCGCCTCGATCACCTGGTCTCCATGCGCGACGTAGCGGCCGAGCAGCGACTGCAGGTCATCGAGGTGCTCCGCCCACGGCGCCCGCCCCGGGCGCGCGGCGAGCCTGGCGTGCAGGTCGGCAACGAACTGCTCGAGCACGCCAATGTCGGCAATTCGGTCCTTCACCCAGTCCGGCTCGTCACCGTCGCCTTGTAGGTCCGCCTGGAGCGCCATCAGCCGCTTCGACCACTGCTCGGCGCCGCCGACGATCCCCGCCTGGCGCGACACCGAGTCCCACCGGGCGGCCGGAATGCCGCCGTACTCGTCGCGTAGCTCCTTCGGGAAGCGCGCGTCGGTCATGAAGTCCATCACCGACCGCCGCGAGAACTCGCTCTCGTACAGCGCCAATAGCGCGAGCGTCTGGCGCCCGACCGGCCGCTCGGCCAGCGGCGAGCCCTCGTGCAGATACACGGGGATCCCAGCCTCGATGAACACCGACTCGACCAGCGGCCGATACGCGTCGCCGTGGCGGTATGCCACGGCCATCTCCCAGAACTGGCGGCCCTCCTTCGCCCACGTCAGGCACGCCCGCGCCGCCGCGCGGACCTCACGCGCCGGGTCGGGCGCCGACACAAGCGAGAGCGTTCCATCGGCGGCGATGGCCGGGGGCGCCGGCGGGGTGAACAGTCGCCGGCGAACGCGGTCCAGCGCCGTGTCGGCCGTCTTGCCATCTGCGAGCTCGACCTCTCCCGCGCAAGACGCGATAAGTCGCCGGCGCGCCCCGGCAATGGGCGCGTCGGCCGTCGACGGCAACTCGGGGACGAACACCTCAACCGGCATGCGCGCGGAGATCGCCACCAGCAGACGTTCGAGCGCGGGCGCCAGGTCGAGCATTCCCCACACGAGCAGCCCGAGCCCGGCGAGCCGGTCGGCCTCGGCAACCATGAGCGCGTCGTCGGGGCCGTAGAACGCGCCGCGGCGCGCCTCGAACGCCGCAAGGATCTCGGACAGCGACGCCGCCTTCGCCGGCGCATCGGTCGCACCTTCGAGCAGTTCGCTGAGATTGGAGAGGTCATACCCAGCGGCCTTCAGCTCCCGCACGAGCCGATAGAGCGCCTCGGCAAACCCCGGCATCTCGGCGACCGGCTCGAAGTACCCGGTGTGCGACCGCGCGACCTGAGCGAGCAGGACGCGATCGGCAAGTGGCGGCAGCGCCCGCCGCGCCGATGCGACCAGCGCCGGTGCGCCGAGCAGCAGCGCCAGGTCGCCGGGCATCAAGATCCTCACGTTCGCGTGCCCGCCGAGCCTCGCGGCCAGCCACCGATCCAAGAATGGGCGCTGCAGCGACGCGCCGACCAGCAGGTTTATCGGCGCAAGCGGGTCCTCGCATCGGAGCTCCGCAACCCGATCCGCCAATGACGCTCCCAGCTCGGCCGGTCGGCCGCTGATCACCTTGAGCCCACTCACGTGCTGCCAACACTGTCGGAAACCGCGATCGCCAACAACTCACCGCTGGTCGGGGACGGAAGGACCCGGGCTGGCCGAAGCGCGCTCATGGTTCTCGATTCGTTGCCGTAGCTCGTCGAGCTCGGTTTCGAGCCGCTCGATCCTCTCCGCTTGCTGGTTGACGAGCTCGATCAGTTGGTCGTTCCGCGTCGTGCAGCGCGTCGCCGATCCGCCGCGACGCACGGACGGCGGCGCGCGCCTGGCGCTTGGCCACGCCCGCGCGGTGGTAGGAGATGAGGCCCATGCGCCTGGGAGTCGCTTGCGGCGGTGGTTTCCTGACAAGCCGCGAAGCGTCGCGGTTGTAACGCGTGCGGGTCGACATCGTCGACGTGCCGGTCACCCATCGTGGGCGGAGTGTCGAGTCCGGGTTGACACAGCCCGGTGAACTCGGCAAATATTTAATCACGCGGGTCTTGCGGACGTCCTTAGTATGAGTTACGATCACGCGCTGTATCAACTGGCAACGCTATGTCAAACCTCAGCTACACACCCACCAGCTTCCTCCCCGAACCGGCGCCGATAGCGTCGGTCAAGTCGTGCCGGCATAGCTCCGATCTGGAGCGCCAGTACGGCAGCGGATTCGCCCTTTCCGCGAGGTGTTCTCGCTAGATCTAGCGCAGACACCACGCAGGCAAAGGGCGACCAATGGGTCGCCTTCGTTGTTTCTGAAGGCAAATCAACTACTACCAACCAGAAGGTGATGCTCAGCTTGAAAAGTTCTATTCGCACTTGAGGCCCCGCCTGAGAGAGAAAGGTCCTCGACGATGTAGCGCTGTATTTCGCGTGTGAATGTACGTGTTACTTTCGCGTGCCGACTTACAATGACACCGTGCGAGCACCGGGCTCCAACACCCCTCCACGTAGGACGCCGCGCCCCAGGCCGGCGGTCCAGGGCCGAAGGGTAGGTGAGTGGCGTAAACAACTTCGTTGCGAAATGCCCAACGTCCAGATACGTGACCGAAGCGCGTCGGAGCGACCGCATGTGCGTCGAGCGCCCGACGGGGGCTGGACAGACAAGCGCACGTCGACGGCGGATAGCTCAGTTGGCAGAGCGCCTCTCTGATGAGGAGGAGGCCGCCGGTTCGAGCCCGGCTCCGCCCATTCACCGTGACCGTAGCTCAGCCGGTAGAGCGCTCGCTTGAAACGCGGGGCGTCGCAGGTTCGACCCCTGCCGTTCACGTCACCTACCTACCTACCTTGCGCGGTAGAGGAGCGGTTGTCCTCGCGAGCCTCATGAGCTCGAGACCGTGGGTTCGAATCCCACCCGCGCGACTCTTCACGGGGGCGTAGCTCAGACGGCGAGAGCGCTCGCTTGTCAGGCGAGAGGCCGCCGGTTCGAGCCCGGCCGTCCCCGCTGTGGCCGTGGTATAGAGGCAAACATTCCGGGTCGTGATCCCGGCGACGCCGGTTCGAGTCCGGCCGGCCACCTCCTTCAACGCGGCGGACGCTGAGCATCGGCGAGCTCACCGGCCTGTAACGCCTACGCCTCTGGCTGTGGTGGTTCGACTCCACCCGTCACCCGTCCGCATCACCCGGGGGTGAAGCTCAACCGGGAGAGCGCCTCGCTTGCACCGAGGAGGATCGGGGTCGACTCCCGGCATCTCCACGCTTGCTTGCTTCACCGGCGCGTGCCATGCGACCCAGCGTGGTCGCATGGGTTCGACGGATCAACGCGAGCACATCGCGCATGTGCGCTTAGAGTTGGCATATGCCGCTTCTACGCATGGACAACGTGGGGATCGTCGTTGACGACTTACCGGCGGCGATCGCGTTCTTCCGCGAGCTCGGCCTCGAGCTCGAAGGGCGGGCCATGGTGGAAGGAGATTGGGCTGGGCGCGTGACGGGACTGGGCGACCAGCGCCTCGAGATCGCCATGATGCGCACGCCGGATGGCCACAGCCGGATTGAGCTCTCGCGATTTCTCATGCCGCCTGTGGTCGCTGATCACCGCAACGCCCCAGTGAACGCTCTGGGCTACCTGCGCGTCATGTTCGCTGTGGACGACATCGACGAGACGCTCGCTCGGATTCTCGAGTACGGAGCGCAGCTTGTCAGCAGCGAGGTGGTCCGGTACGAGGACGCGTATCGGCTCTGCTACATCCGGGGGCCGGGAGGACTCCTCATCGGGCTTGCTGAAGAACTCGGGCGCGCGCCTGCAGAAGAATCAGGGGTTCGATAGGCATGCGCACGGTGATCCACTCGATGTCCGTCTCGCTGGACGGGTATGTCAACGGGCCGGACGGAACGTTCGACTGGTCCGCGCCCGACACCGAGCTGCACCAGTTCCACAACGACCGGACTCGCGGGCTGGTCGCGCAGCTGTGCGGTCGCCGGCTGTACGAGACGATGCGCTACTGGGACGGCGACGACGACGCCCGCGATGCCGTCGCGGACGACTTCGCCGAGCTTTGGAGGCCGATCCCGAAGATCGTGTTCTCGAGCACGTCGACGAACGACCAGCTCGGCCCGAACGCGCGGCTAGCGACAGCCTCGCCGGCCGATGAGATCCGCGCGATCGAGCACGGGCGCGTCGGCGTCGGCGGTCCGACGCTCGCCGGCGAGCTGACCGCGCACGGCCTGATCGACGAGTACCACGTGTTCGTCATCCCGGTTATCGTCGACGGCGGCACGCCGTACCTCTCGCCCGGCGCTCCCTTCACGAAGCTCGAGCTCGTCGACCAGCGCTCGTTCGCCCAGGGCGTCACCCACCTGCGCTACCACCGCGTCAATTAGAACAGGCCGAGGCGCCGCGGGCGGGCCGGCCATGGCCTGAGCTCGGACCGTCAGCCGTTCCTACCCGGGCTGGGCTGAAGGGTTCGAGAACCGTCCCATGATCTCCATGGACCTCCGGAAAGCCGCTCGGCTGAGCGGCGTTCCTGGGCTGGCAGCTGCGGCATCCGGCGGGCTTGCGAGCATCCGCAGGTACCGACGATCAGCCGCTTCTACGGGATCGTGATCCGGATGTACTTCTCCGATCACCCGCCGCCCCACTTCCACGCGGTGTATAGCGGCGAGTAGGCCGTGATCGCGATCGGGTCGGGCGAGATCATCCGCCGGAGCTTGCCCGAGCGGGCGTTGCGGCTCGTGCGAGAATGGGCTTCGATCCACGAGCAGGAGCTCATGGCGAACTGGGCACTGGTACAGGTGCCGGACACGCCGGCGAGAATCGATCCACTTCCATGACGAACTCCACAACGACCATCGCGCAGGTCGAGCCGCTGAAAGGCCGTTGGATATGGCTGTCCTTTGCCGACGGTGCCGTGCACGAGGTGGACCTCGCACACCTCCTCGCCGCCGGCGGTGTGTTCGCCACGATCCGTGATGACCGGGCCGTGTTCGAGGCCGTTCGGGTCGACCCGGAGTTCGGAACGATCGAGTGGCCCGGCGGGGTTGATCTCGATCCCGACGTGCTCCGCGGCGATCAGCGCCCGGCGTCGGGCGTCGACCTGCCGCGCCGGGTCGTACAGCCGGCCTGAAACGAGCGAGATCGGACTGTCGAACCCCGCTGCTCAGGGGTTCGATAGTTGTCCCATCAACTCCACTACTCGTCTTGCCCGCCGCTCGTCGAATGGCGACTCCGCCCTACTTTTTCCGGCCCCGCCGGAAGCGCGACATCACACTGCGCAGCCTGCTCCCGATCTCCTGGCTCGCGTCAGCGGCGATCATGCCGACCGTGTCGTCGGTCTCGATAGTCCCCAGCTCCTCGTCCGTCGCGCGCGTCGGACCCCCGCGGGCGACTGTCTCGGCGGCCTCCGCGCGGTAGCCCGCGCGCCGGGCCTTGACGGCGTCGATCTCCGCTTGCAGGCGGGCGACGTGGTCGTCGGGATCTGGCGCGGCAGGGGTTGCGTCGGCGTCGTCGCTCATGGGACGCATTCCAGCATCTATCCGGTCGTGCCGGTCGCAAACCGCGAGGCCCCGCCGCACGGCCACGCCCGCGCCTTGCGTGGTAATTGGGCACGCGCCACTCCATCTCCCGCCTCCGTAGTGTCAGCGGCAAGCACGCGCCCGTCGTACGGCCGAGGTGCGGGTTCGAATCCTGCCGGAGGCTCCTCCCCCACGCCCGTAGCTCAGAGGACAGAGCGCTGCACCGCGACGGCAGCGGCCGCTGGTTCGACGACAGAAGATCTTCGACGGCCTCCTGCAGCGACTCGACGCCCAAGCCTCATGACCCAACCCCACCCCCGCCTCGCCCTGTTCGAGGTCGCGACCACCCGAACCGGACTCCAGCCCACCGTTCCTGAT
>JBKQIR010000335.1:0-8493 GCA_052148275.1 Solirubrobacteraceae bacterium | reverse complement strand
GTTCTCACCTACCTGCAGAACGTCGCGACTGCCGCCCACCACCGCCTCCCCATCCCCTCGCTCGTCCCTACATAAAGTCACGCAGGAACCCCAGCCATCACGGCGACACCCCGTGAACGGCAACCCGCAAGCGCTTGACCTTGCCGGCGTCGGCGAGGCAATCAACGTACACGCGACCGTCGTGGAGGTCGAACCACACCCGCGTTGGCACCGGCTCGCTCGAGCGCGGAATGTGACGAGCAACGCAAACTCCTTGCCGGTCAGAGCGGCGAAGGTGTCCGCCGTTCCTGGAAGGCGGGCTGCGTCCGCGGCGCGCCGGTCCCGGAGGCGGTCAAGCAGCCGATCCTGCTTGCGGCTGATCCGGTGCGCGAGACCGAAACTCTCCACAGACCGGGATCATCTCACCGACCAGCCACGACGCGAAAGGACCGAGCCATGCCCCAGCACGCACACGATCACCCAACGTCGGCGTTCGAGCAGGCCGAGCGCCGGCTGTTTGCCGCGTGTGGCGTGCAGGTTCAGAGCCGGCGCGTGCGTCTGGCTGACCCACCGGTTGGCGTGCGGGTGCTGGAGGCGGGCGACGGCCCGCCGCTCGCGCTCGTGCATGGCAGCGGCATGAGCGCGTCGACGTGGGCGCCGTTGATGCCGTATCTGGGGACCTACCGGCTGATCGCGTTCGACCTCCCCGGCTTTGGGCTCAGCGACACCTTCGACTACAGCACCCGACCGCTACGCGCGCACGCCGTCGCGCAGCTCTCCTCGCTGCTGGACGCGCTCGGCCTCGAGCGGGTGCCGATCGTCGGCACCTCGCTGGGTGGGATGTGGGCGCTGTGCCTCGCGCTCGACGCGCCGCATCGCGTCACCGCGGTGGCATCGCTCGGCGTCCCCGCCGTCGCGCTGGCGGGCATGCACGGCGATCCGTTCTTCACCGCGCTCTCCACACCCGGTCTGGGCCAGCTCGTCGCGCGGATCCGCTCGCCGAATGTCTCAACGACGCGCCGGTCGCTGTCTCGCGGCGTCATCGGCCCTCGCGCCGCCGAGCGCGCGCACGACGGGTTCTTCGAGGTCGTGCACGAGGGCATGCGCCAACCCGGCTTTCGGACCGCGATGCTCAGCCACATGCGGCTCGCGATGCGGCTCGGGCGACCCCGCCCTGAGAATTTTCTCTCAGACGCCGAGCTGCGGCAGCTCGCGGTGCCCGTGCTGATGATCTGGGGCGACGAGGACCCCTATGGCGGGCCGGAGATCGGGCGAGGCGCCTGCGCGCTCATACCCGACGCGCACCTCGAGATCATCCCGGGGCGCCACGCTCCCTTCCTCGATGACCCCGAGCGCTGCGGCGCGCTGATCAACGACCTCGTTCGCAGCGCGAACCAGACATGACGCTCGCGCGACCAACTACTGCTCGAGCGCTCCGACCGGCACATCAGGCGACACCACGACCGAATCGCGACCGGTCCGGCAACCGGTCGCCCGATCAACACGACGTCCAACCGACGTCCCCCGCGAGCCATGCACACCGACACCTCATCGGCACCCGCCGCCAGCGCCCAGCGCTTGGCCTCGTCGAGCGTTGCTCAACGGGCTGCCAGTCCGTTTTTCTCCGTCCCCTCCGCCCGCGGCGGCGCTACGTTCACTGGGTGACCGAGGTGAGACTTCGGCCCGCTCGGGCAGACGCCGTCGACGAGCGGTTCCTGTGGCAGATGGCGCAGAGCGACGCCCTTGGCTCCGGCCGAGCACCAACGCCTGCGACGTCGGCGACCGGCACCCGCCGGCGCAAAACACGGATACCGCGCGCGACGCTCGCGAGGCATCCTTCCGTGCATGGCTACGAACGTCCGCACGAAAACCCGAGTCGCCCTCTACGCGATCCCCGTCGCGCTCTGCGCCCTGGTCCTGTCGGCCTGCGGGTCGCTCCGGGACCCACACCCTGGGCCCTCACCCTGTGGCGCCGGCGTCACGTCATGCGGCGCGCCGATCGGGTCCCCCACGCTCGAACACTTCGCCGGTTGCCTTGCGTCGACCCCGGAGCTGACCGTCGACGTCATCGACCCTGGCGACGAGCTAGTCACGTTCGAGCAGCAGGACGCTCCCCGCCGGCGCGCCAAGATCATTCAGCAGGCACCGGTCTACACGACGTACGTCTACCTGTTCCCCACCCAGGCGGCCGCAGCGCGCGCCGCCCGCACAGAGCAGCACGGCCCCGAAGGCACGGCGTTCGACGCCAGGTACGTGATCGGACCGGCGCTCGTCGCGGGCCACGTCGCATTCTCCGCCCCGATCTCCGGTCAGCTGCCGCAGAGCGTCCTCGGCGCAGTGGGCGGCTGCCTGCGCGAGAGCGGCGCGACCGGACCCACGAAGCCGGCCACGACGACGGTGTACGTCGCGCGCTGACCCTGCCGGGACGTCGCGCTGGCCCGCCGGGGACTCACCTCCGCGCGCGGTTTGCCATCCGGTGTCGGACTGTCGGGAGGGGCGTGGCATCCTTCTCACGCATGCGAGCGGCGGCGCGTTCGGATCACACGATGCACTGTCAGGACGGACTCACTGGGGTCTCAACCGCCAGCGGCGGGCGGTGGCGGACCGGAGCGCCGGCGCTAGCCGCGCTGCAGCAAGCACTGCGACGGATACGCCGACCTGCAGGCCGAAATCGACGTATCGCTCATGGCGGTTAGCGACGACCTCGGACGCGACGATGAGCCGGCCACCGCCTCGTCGAATGGTCCCCGCCAATTACCAACGACGTCGCGCTGCCGTGCCCACGTCGCTGCTTCCGGTGCGAATCGTGGGACGGCGACTCCGGTCGGGTTGCCGGATCGTGTGGGTGGGGGCCCGCGGCGTTGGACTGAGCGGAGGCTCGGATGTCTCGCGACGTTGATCGCTCCCCCGTCGGTGCTGTCGACGAGGACGCGGGCGTCAAGCGGTTTGGCCAGACGCACCACAATGCTCCGCGTATACCCCACGAGTGATCAGAACGTGTTTGGAGTCGCTGGCGCAGGAATCCCTTGGATGATGAAGGCGACGGCGTGAGTGCCCTGGAGCACGCGTGCGGTCTAGCTCTGGTCGCAGGGCCGGTTCCCGGCCGGGCCGCCGACGAAGAAGATTCGCAGCGTCGGGTGCGCGGACCAGATCACCGCGTGCTCGAGTCGGCGCACCGCCGGAGACGCGAACGGTACGACAGCGAGAACCGACGCTGGCCGGCGAGAGTGCCCGAAGAAGAACAGCCACGCCGACAGGCGCAGCTACCCGCGATCTGTCATGAACGCCACGCGCCTGAGCCGCACGCGAACCGACAGGACCCGCCCGGCACTGCCAGCATGCTTCAAGTCGCTGTTCGGCGCTCGCGCCGCGTCTGCGGCCGAGATTAGCCCATCGCGTGCAGCGGTCCCGGCGTCGCCTGGCAGCGGCGCTGCGAGCTTCCACCGCGGCTCTCTGCCAGAGACATCTGCAGTCGTCGCTCGCGCGCGACCGCCGGTCAGTATCGCGATCGCGGCCCCCGCGAATGCCACAAGCGGACGGCGACAGCCAATCCCCGGCGCGATTCATAGCGACAGCGTTGCCGTCACGCTCACACGCCGCCGGTGCGCGCCGAAGGTTGCGGTCTTATTCAAATCGCGTTAGAAACTTGTTAGGCACGCGCGCTTCTATGGACTCATGAGAGCCAACGACGACAACGCCCCAGTACCGGAAACGGGCTCGATCCCCAGTGGCAGCATCTCGATGCGCCCGTCGCCGTCGAGCGAGCGCCAAGCCCGCGACCGCCTTCGCGCACGCGCGCTCCAAGGGCTCGTTATCAGCCGCCTGCGGGCGCGCGCGCAAGAGCGAGCCCGGAATCGGCGTCGCGCAGCGGCGGATGACGCCTAAGCGCTCCAGACGGACAAGCGCCGCTCACTGACCGAGCGAGAGGGTCGGATTGGCTCCACGCCGCGAATCGAGAGCCTCGGCGACAGGTCGCGCCACAAGAGACGACATCGAATTCCGACTTGAGGTCGTCGCTTCTCTCCGAAGTGCTTGCTCAAGCGCAGCAAGCACGACGGTGCTTTTGAGTCGCTTCTCCGGCGGCCGGGCTCGCTCCGGCTTGGACGAGCCGACGATCGCCTTCACGCGATTCCGATCGTGCGCGCAGCGGGAGCCCGGCGATGAATGCGATCGCGCCAGACCGGCGGGGGCTCGCTGGGGCTGCGCCTTGCTTCCGCGCGTTGCGATGGCCCGGATCGCCGACCGCGGACGAGCGCTCTTTCGCCGAAGCAACTGCCGATGAAGATCGCAGCGATAGCGCGGCGGGTGCGGCCCCGTTCGAGTTGCGGGACGAATGCACCGCCGGGCCGGTGCAGCAGTCAGCCACGCACGACGAAACTGGCGCCGATGGCTGCTTCGCCCGCAGAGCAGTCGCGCGCGACGGGGTCGGCCCGCCGCTCGTTCTGGGCGTGAGCGAGCTTGCGACCGATTCGGTGCCGCCCGCTGTCTTCCATAGATGGCGTCAGTCCGGTGGCTCTTCCAGGAATTGGGGCGGTGTTTGTCGGCCAACTCGCGATGCCGTCAAGTGAGATCACGCGCGCTCCGCATCCCTGGGCGCCGAGCTGTCGGTCTGCTGGTCGGATCCAACTCGGCAGAGGCTGGAGGTGACGTGTCGGTCGTTGAGCAGCTGCACTGACCGGCGAGCGCTTCGCTGAGCATTCGGTAGCATCGGCCGGGGTTGCGCGAGTTGGTGACCAGACTCTGTCCGCTTAAGCTGTTGTGCTCGGGCGTCGCCGCGATGGCATGCCTGCTCGTGTCGGCGGCCGCCGGGACCTTCGCCGCTCCCATCCGCGCCGAACGGCTGTTCGCAGACAGTGCTGCCGCCGCCGAGCGGACGACCGGGTACGAGGTCGCAGAGCTGCACGGGGACATGAACCTCTACTACGTCCCGGAGCCGGGCGACAAGAACTTCGGACAGGAGTGGGTCGACCTGCACTTCGTCGAGATCGAGGACGCGACTGTCAGGCCGCATGCAACGCTGTCGGCCGGCCGGCCCTACATGATCGTGACTGGCTACGTCCAGAGTTCGTACGCGCCGCCCAACGCGGGGCTCTCGTGCAGCGGCGTGTTCTCGTTGCGGCAGGGTGCGCCGAGCCCGATCGTGTGGAGCGACGTCGACGTCGTCCTCAACGCGCCGTTCAGCGGCCTGTACGTGCAGTCCTCAGGCCCGCCGGGATCGAATTGCGAGGTCACGCCGAACGGGGGCGTCGGAATCGGCGGCGACCCGTTCCCGGCCGGACCCGACGAGCTCGGCTTCGCCAGGCAGGTGACGCAGACGTGCGGCTACCTGAACGGCTGCAAGGACCTGCCGCCGGTCACCGTCCACGCTCCGACCAACGTCTCCTACCTTACGGCCGATCCACAGCTGAACCAGCCGGACCCGCTGTTCGCCGACAACGAGGACCCGCTCTTTTACTGGATGCTGGACGCCGTGACCCAGGACCTGATTGACGAGAGCCAGCCGCTGCGCTCGCACGGGAACGGAGTGATCCTGATCCCCGATCCGCTCTGGCAGCACAGCAAGGACTTCCAGGTCAAGGTGACCGTCAAGTACCGCGACTCGGTGCTGGTTGCGACCGGCGGCGCGAGCAGCCCGGACGGCGTCATCAAGGCGGTGCCGATCGCGCTGACGTCGTCCGGGCGGAACATGCTGCTCGGGCGGACGCTATCCGCGCCGTCGCCGTTCACGCTGAGCGTGTCGATCAGCAGCCCGGACGGCACCCGTAGACAGACATCGACCGTCACCGTCCAGTTCTGATCGCGGCGCCTCTGAGGCGCCGCGGCGCCGCCCAGATGGTTGACTCTGCGACGGTCCGACCTTCTGTACGCGCCTCGCGGGCACCCGGGCGGCTGTCGTGGATCAACCATCTCGAGTTCGGTTGGAGGACTGCAGCATCCCGGTCCACACTCTGCGCTAACCCGTCGCTGTCGCGCAGACTTGCCACCTCGTGCGCATACCACTAACGGCGCGACGCCGTCAGTACTCCTGGATCCGGGCGAGCTCAGCGGTCCGGGGCGGGCCGCGCACACCCCCACGTGCCTTCGCTCAGACGCACGGCCGCGACCATCGGCCGACCTCGCGCCTGCGTGTTCCCAGAAGCAGCAGCCGCGCAGGCTTGACTCCAGGCGTGAACCCCCCGCGGTCCATTGACTACGCTGCTACTGCTTCGCCGACCGCGGCCACGGAGCTCACGACCACTGTTGGCGAGAAGTCGTTCCGCCTGCCGGAGCCCGCGCGACCACTTCGCCAAGGCGGCAGCAGTCAGGTCGCGCTGCTCCTCTCGTAGGAAGCAATCATCGGATACTTCGATACTTGGAATAATGGATCCCTGCGGAGCAGTCGTCGGGCGCCGTTGCTGCTGGCGTGGCGTTGCGATCGCCTAGCCGCCTACTTCGTTCGAACGGCGGCCTGCTGTTGTGCGAGCGCGGTGTAGATCTGCTTGACCTTGCGCCTATTCCACGACCACGCCCGCGTCGATGGCAGGAGTTTGCGCGATCCATCACGTAGTTGCAGCACTATCGCCACCTGCGCTCCGTTGTCGACCACCTCAAAGCCGTCAACGTTCGTCCAGGCATATCGAAATCTGTTCTCGCGCCGCGCCATCCTGCTCTCGATCCCGTCGCTCGTCACGACAAGACCGCACCATTCCGTCCCAGACATCCACGCCACCACTAAGACGACTGCGACCGGGATCGCAGCGGCGGTCCCGGCGTGGATTAGGCCGTCTACCGCGACGATGGCCGTCAAAAGGGGCGCAGATCCTGGTCGCCCAAGGCGAGATCCGATAGATGCGCGGGGCGAGAGCGAGACCCTCATCACTCATGCGAACCTCATCGGCGTGGATCGTCGACGGCTGGACCCAACGGCCCGCTAATGGATTGATCGACAACGAGCAGCGCCTGGTGGCTGCGACCATCTACCTGCAGATGGCGACAACGGAGCTGCTGATTCAGAGCTGGGACGAGGCGGCAGAAGACCTCGACCTCGTGGTCGAGCAGCTCCACGACGCGACCCTGGTGCGGAACTTCGGCCGCCCCCGCGGGATGCTCTGCGCGCTGTGACAGGCACCGGCCGAAGTCCGCGACCTGCGACACGAAGCCAGAGTGCCGCGGGATGGGGTGGTCAGCACTCGGCGAGTCGTATCTGCACTACGACCGGACGCTGTTCATCGACACCCTGAACGACTGGGGTTGGTGCAGCGAGGGCGCTCCACCGTCGTGGTACTCAGGCGAGTCGTGTACGGCATGAGGCCTTCCTGCTTGATCGATATTCGACGGTCCGCGACCGCCAAGGCCTGAAGGCCTGATTCCGGGCTGGCGCGCTGTGGCGCGGCACGACCCACCTGGCTCCGACTACGAGTCCCGGCGTCGCGGCCGCATCTCCTGACCCGAGAGCACGCCTCGGTCGGGCCGCGCCTCACCGCTTCGACCGCCCGCTCAGCAGCGAGGTTCCAATCTGGCTGGTGGTAGCGGCAGGTCGTGAGGCCCGCAGCGACATCGGGCACGAACAAGCGGAATGCGCGCGAACGCTGCTCGGGAGTCGCATAGTCGTCTGGCTGCGCGCCGACGTCCTGGAGAGCGCGAAGGTGGCGCTCCACGAATGGGCAGCGGAAAAGATGGAACGGGAACGGCAGGGCGACGACGGGTACGACGCGCCAGAAGCTCTCGTATTCGGCTTCGCCGCCCGGGACTTCGTCCATCGGGCAGATAATCCTTGAACCACGCCCGGATTGCGAGGCATCGAGGCGAGCCCGCGGCGACGAGCCCCGTCACTTCCTCGCCGTCGCTTAGATCGACCAGGAGCAGCGTCACCTGCTACTGCTGCTGGGGCCTGCTCCTTGGCCCACGCCACGCGTTCCCGGAACAGGTCCGACCACGCATTCTCGGAGAGATCTCGACCAGCTGGTTCATATCTCGATGGCGCACCACGACCCCTGAGAGCTTGGTGCCAACGGCGGGGTAATCGAATTCCTGGGGGCCGCCGACCTGACGAAAGCCGGGCATTTCCATAAGACCGAGGGCATCGTTCCCGAGGTCAAGGAAGGCACCAAACGGTAGTAGAGCCGTGACCAGCCCGGTCGCTCTTGCGCCAATCGGATATTGACGCTTGCTCGCCCCCCAATCGGCGTCTGAAGAAAGAGGTCGTTCGCCCGGCCAGTTGACTCGACCATTTGGCCAGCAGCGTACAGGGCGGCTGTCGCAATGATCGATGTGCAGCAGCTCAGCCGCGCCTACTCAGCCTTGGCCTGGACACGGCCGAGCCGGTACCTCTGAACCGGATCGGCGGGCAATCCGTCGCGATACGCTGGGGCGACCTCGACAGGTACTCGATTTCCAGGGATCGGGACGAGCTCGGGTTTCGCACTTTTCGGGGTGGAAGTGGCGGCGGCGGCCTGTCGGGGCAGGGCTCTGGTTTGAGGCTCTGAGCAGGCGTTAAGGCAGCCGCTCTGAAGGAGCATCGGCGGTTTCCCCGAA
>JBKQIR010000334.1:0-13861 GCA_052148275.1 Solirubrobacteraceae bacterium | reverse complement strand
GCCGATCCTTCGAAGCACGAACCGAGGCCGACACTTCGCGCGGAAGACACCCTCGCCGGGGAGTCAGATCGCTTTTGAGCCAGGCCTCGGTTCAGCCTTCGAGCCTAACGCGGGCCGTCGCCCACACTGGCGACCGGAATTCAACACTGGGATCGCTTTGGCGGGCCTGCGGCTCGACATCGTGTGATCGCGTTGGCGGCGGAGCGCTGGTCCGGATGGGAGTCGATCTGCGCCGAGCATGCTCTCGTTTCCCTGCAGGTTGTTCTGCGGGGCAACGCGGCGGTGGAACCGTCCCGGGCTGGTGGCCGGCGCCTCGCTCGTGGTTGGGATCCACCGGCCGACGCTCTCGGATCTCGGCCGGGGCGTCCGGTGCCGAGCTCGTCGATTTGGTGGATGCGACCGATCAGCGAACGGTGGTCTCAGCGTTGCGGGCGGGCAGCGGTGGCGTTGTTCGGTGCCTGGGTCCGAGCCAGGTCCTGTCGAGGGCCTGGTGATCTCGCGGCATCGGTGGGCTGGGCCGCGAGGCGTGCGTCCTCACCATCGCCTCGCTGACATCCGGCAGTGGTTGGGTCGAGCGCATGGATCCTAATGGAGGGGGGCCGGCGGTCGGCGTCGCGTAGGGTCAAGCGCCTGTGTGCTTCTCCCCGGAGGCCGATCTCACCGCGGGCGTGGTGGTTGCTGGAGTCGGCGTTGAGACGTTGCGTCGGGTCCACGCACCGCGCGAGTTGATCGTCGGCGCGCTGCCGCTCCTGTTCGGCATCCACCAGCTTGTCGAGGGTGTCGTCTGGCTGGGTCTCCGCGGCCAGGTCTCCAGCGGACTGGGTGACGCCGCCAAGGAGGCGTACATCGTCTACGCGCACGCGATCCTGCCGGTGATCGTGCCGCTCGGGTTCATGCTGCTCGAGCCGGACCATCGACGCTCGCGTTGGATGCGGCCTTTGGTCTGTCTCGGTCTGGTCTTGGGCGTCTACCTGCTACGGCAGATCACGGCCTATCCGGTCGGAGCGCGAGAAGAGGCCCGTTGCATCGACTACACGACGCACACCCCGAACGACGTCCCGATCGGGTGCCTCTACGTCGTCGCGACGTGCGGTCCGACTCTGCTTTCCAGCCGCCGACATCTGCGCTGGTTCGGGCTCGTCAGCCTAATCGGCGTGATCGCCACGACGCTGGTGCGGGTCGATGAACTGACGTCGCTGTGGTGTCTGTACGTCGCGCTGGTCAGCGTGCTGATCCTCGAGCACTTTCGCCGCCAGACGGCGATCGAGACACGGGCGGATCCAATCGCAGGTCCAGTTCTACCGCCCTAGCGTCGGTCAGCCAGCCGGAACGCGCCGCGAGCGTCCCTGCGACCAGCACCAGCCGGACGCGCGGGACGGCGGCCGCTGGCGCCAACAGCGTGAGCGCGCCCGTGGTCTGGAGGCCGATGAGGACCGCTGCTGGATGAGCGCGCCCACGAGCCTCGAGTCAGCTGTCTCCGCGCGCCGGACAGCACGCCGAGCCTCCCGCCAAGATGACCGGATGGCTGAGCTATCGCCAATCGCGTTTCGGCGGTCGCGGCGCGTGGTGGAAGCCGGGCTCGTCGTCGCGGCCGGCCTGCTTGTCGCCTTTTGGGTGCTCTGGTGGTCTGATCGCGGGCTGCTGGCCAGCCGCACGACGCCGGCCTACTTCAGCTTCGAGAACGACTTCCCGCTCGCTGACGGCTGGCTGCTGGGCACCATCGTCGCCGCGACCGTCCAACTCTGGCGCCGACGGCCCAGCGCGCTGCTGTGGCTCATCGCCGCCGCCGGCGCCGGACTGTACCTGCTCGGGATGGACATGCTCTATGACCTCGAGCACCAGATCTACGCCAGCAACAGCGCCGGGGTGATCGAGCTGCTGATCGACATCCTGACCGCTGGCGCGAGCATTGGCGCGCTGTGGTGGAGCTGGCGCTACAGACAGCTGTTGCTCAATCCGACGTGCGGCCAGGTCTGAGGCCGGCAGGCCCGGCCTCCTCGACGAGCCCGAGGCCGCCCTGTCCACGCAGAACTGCCTCACATGCCTGCGCCGGGTCCACGAGCTCGTGCGGCAGGGGTCGCAGTTCATCATCGCCACGCACTCGCCGATCATCCTCGCGTATCCAGAGGCGACGATCTACGCATGCGGCGACACAGGGCTGGAGGAAGTCGCCTACGACGACGCCGACCTCGTTCGCCTCACCCGAAGCTTCCTCCAGTCGCCCGGAGGAGCCGGTAATGATGCACCACCGGCACCAGGTTGTGGCGTGGGCCGTCGAGGCTCGCGGGTGCGGGATCCACCAGAACCACCAGGTCCATCTCCGCCCTCGCGCCGGCGTCTTCGCCTCACCAGCTCAGCGCGGATGATGTCGATCTTTCCGCGCAGGATGTGGAGCGTGTAGGAGTCCTCCGAGTTCGCCATCGCAAGGTCGCTTTGCTCCGCCACGAGCAGGTCCAGCGCGTCCTTCAGTTCTTCGTCTCGAAGTGAGTCCGGGTCCGGAAACGAGTCCACGAGGTCGATACTGCCAGTCCGCCTTCGACCCCGTCCGTCCGACGCTTCCCATCCTATCCTGCAGCAGCCAGGACGGTGGCGGTGGGGCGACGACCGCGGCTGCTGCAAGCGGACACACGCGGTCACGAAGCCGTCCCGGGCTCCAATGCCCGCGCGAGCACGAAAGCGGATCTCGCGGCACCGAGGCACGCACCTGCTCGTCGCCACGAGCGCGCCCAGCGGTAGTCGCCGCGGCCGGGCGCCGGCTATCTCCCTCCTCGCCGCGCAAAACAAGACGCTCGTCGGCGCCGGCCATGTGTACGTACTGGGGCGAAAGGCCCCGACGTGTGAGCCTGGATGCGCCTGCGTCTGGTCACATCCGACACAGAGCGCAGTGCCAGATGACCTGGTGCTAGCAGGCGTCTGCTTTCACGCTGCTCGCATGCGGTAGAGCGCGTTCTCGGGCGGCTGGTCGCCCCACCTTTCCCTCCTATGCGCCGGTGGCAGCTTGCGCTCGGGCGCTCGCGCCAGGTCGACCGCGACCGCCGCGAGCCGTTTGCCCGAGTAGCGCTGGCTGCACCAGTCCGGCTGCTCGGCGACGGCGGTGCGGATCGCCGGCTCGTCGAGAATCACGTTCATCGTCCGCTCGTCCGAGATGGTCGTGAAGATCTTGCCGACGACGCGGAACGACGGGCGGCCGTCGTGGTCCTCTTCGACCGCGTCCGGCAGCGCGAGCGCAAGCCCGGCGGGTGTCGTCAGCGGTCAAGCGGGTTATAGGTCCCAAACGACCACAGGTTGCCCTCCAGGTCCCGGACGCTGAACTCGCGCGAGCCGTAGTCGGTGTCGGTCATCTCGCGCACGACCTCGGCTCCCGCCCGCGTCGCGCGCGCGCGGACCGCGTCGGGGTCGCCAACCGCGATGTAAAGGCTGATCGTGCCCGCGCGAGGGTCGGGCGGGCTGCCGCCAAGGAAGCCGCCATCGTGGTAGGAGCCGAACATGATCAGGCCGTCGGCGAGCTTGAGCTCTGCGTGACGGATGCGGCCGTCGCCGTCGCGGTAGACGTCCCGCTCCTCGGTGCCGAACGCTTCGGTCAGCCAGGCCAGCGCAGCGTCGGCGTCACGATAGCGCAGGGCGGGAAAGATGTTCTGGGTCGACATGTCGCGCAGGCTAGGCGGACCGGCGGCGCGCGTCTTGGAGAAATGGGATCCGGTCCTTCACAACCCGTCGCCGACGACGCCACCGCCCGGGATCAGCCGCGCGACGAACTCGGTCGGCGTCACTCCCGCCAGCTCGCGGAAGTCCCGGTTGAGGTGGGCTTGGTCTTAGTAGCCCGCCGCGGCCGCGATCTCGGCCAGGCGCATCGGCGCGCGCGCGAGCCGCTCGCGGACACCCGCGAACCGGACCTGCCGCGCGACGGCCTTCGGCCCCAGCCCGATCTCGGCTCTGAACCTCGAGGTCAGGTAGCGGCGGCTGCAGCCGAGCTCGGCCGCGAGCTCAGCGATCCGGACGTTGCCACCTGCCTCGCGCAGGCGGCGATCGGCCCACGCGACCGCCGGCGTCGGCGCTGGCCCCACCGCGACGCGGCCGACCAGGAACCGCTCGAGCACGTCAAAGCGCGCGTCCCAGTCTCGCTCCTCCCGCAGCCGGTCGGCGAGCTCGCGGCCACAGCGCCCGAACGCGTCCTCAAGCGCGACGCACTCGCCCGCCAGCGCCGCCAGCGGCCGGCCGAGGACCGTGTATGCCCCGAGCGGCGTTAGCTCGATATCGACCGACGCGTAATCGCCGCCCCCAAGGCCGACCACCGTCGGACGCTCGCCAAGGCCGCCGACCCACGCACTCGCGAGCCGCTCGCCATCAGCGCGGATCGAACCTTCCAAGTCGATCATCAACGTGACCGCCGGTCGCGGCGGCTCCAGCCAGCTCGAGAAGCCGGCGCGGCGCAGATCGAATCCGTACAAATCCCTGTACATCAACGACCGCAGCCGCGGGTCGGGAGCGCGAACGGCACGCGTGCTTGAACCGAACTCCGTATCCATGCGACTGATCCGAGCGGTCGCTGTCACAGGCTTCAGTCTCCCACGAGGCGTCTGGCCACAGCACTCCGAACCACACGATCTGCGACGCCTCCAGCGCGATGACGGGCGGACTTCTTCCTCCCCAGCGATGCGGAAGCCCACAACCACGTCCTACGACGCCGCGACACGCTCGCGTCGAACCGGCTGGAGCCACACCGTCGGCGGGACGCCAAAGTTGCGTGTCGGCCGCAAAGCGGGTCTCCGACAAGCCGGGACCACGACCCGCCCCTCGCTAAAGCCAGGTGTCGCTCGAGCCGCCCGCGAGCGAGATTGGACCGATGGGCCCGCAGCCCTGGTTTAACATCAAGGGAGGAGCGAGCGCGTGCTCGAGCCCAGTAAGCGCAACTGACGGCTGGTGGCCGGTCGATCACGAGCGGTAGCAAGCGCCACGGCGGGCGCGGCGCTTGGTCGACCCGGTCGTCCGCGCTGCTCAGCAAGAGCTCCCGGCGCTCGACTTGACGAGCGGAGCACTCACCAGTGCTCGACGTTGCATCGTGATCCCTGTCGCGTGAACCCAATCGTCGCCTCGTTCCCGCCGGTGCGATCCCAATCGCCAGAGAGGGAGCTCAAGAGCACGCTTGTGCTTGCAGCGCTTCAACAAGCACTTCGAGGAGAAGGGGTGCGGCTCTTCTGGAGGGACCGGGAAGGCCAGGACGGAAACAGGCAAATCTCCCGTAACCACGGGAATTTCGGGTCGCCGTCGGTCGCTGTGGTCGTCGGAGCAGGGAGTCAATCCCAGCAGCCGCCGAGGCGGGCATGCCACGTCAGGACTTGACCGCGGCTCCAGACGAGCAAAACGCGGGGCAACCGCGCCCTCTGCTCCCCCGGATCGCCCGCGACTCCGGGGATTCTGCCTTACTCCAGAAGAGCCGCACCCTTGCGGTTCTGGCTGTCCTTGCTGGCGTGTTCGATCCGAGTAGTTGACAGCAAGCGTGCGTCGATCGCGTTCGCGGCGGCTCTTGCTACGGATCCGCGCTTATGGCAAGAAGCAGGTGTGCTCACCACCGTGAGTCGTCATATGCTTGGAATCTCCGGCGAGACTTCGCTCGGCAGAACTGAAATAAGGCCCCGAGACCGGCGAGTAAGGCCCCGGACGGGAGAATCGGCACCGTTCTGCCGATGTCAGGACGGCTGTCGCAGGACAACCTCGCATCATCCCGAAAGTCATCGCCGTCTGGAAACCGGTCGTGAGACAACGCCCAGTCCCGTGAACTCGCTTGGCTCACGCTCGACGTCCGGGTAACCAGTGGGCGGCGCACCACCTACCGGACAGGAGATCGCCAATGTTGAGGAGTGTGACGTCAGCTGATGGCACCGCGATCGCGTTTGATCAACTCGGTGAGGGACCGCCGGTGATCTTGATCGCGGGCGCGTTCTGCAGCCGTTTGAGGACCGCGCCGCTTGCCGCGGCGCTGCAGGAGCGCTTCACGATTTTGAACTGCGACCGCCGGGGTCGCGGCGGCAGCGGCGACACTCGCCCCTACTCGATTGAGCGCGAGATCGAGGATCTCGACGCGCTGCTCGCAGACGCTGGAGGCTCGGCTGCCTTATTCGGTCACTCCTCGGGAGCCACACTCGCCATGAAGGCTGCCGCTCATGGCCTTAAGCTCACCAAGCTGGTGCTCTACGAGCCGCCGTTTCTCGTCGATGACAGTCGCGCACCGCTGCCGGCGGATTTCGTCGGACGGCTCGCCGAGCTGGTCACCGCCGGTCGACGAGGCGATGCCGTCGAGCTCTACCAGGCCGAAGCGATCGGGGTCCCGGAGGACGTAGTTGTCGAGCTGCGCCAGGCGCCGTCCCGCCCGGCGCTTGAAGCGATCGCCCACACCCTCGTGTATGACGCGGCGATCGTCGGCGACCTCACGCTACCGGACGGCCTGATCGCCTCGATCACAACGCCGACGCTCGTGATCGACGGCGAGAACAGTCCACCGATGCTGCGCAACGCAGTCGGAGCTGTCGCGAGCGCCCTGCCGAACGGACTGCACTGCACGCTCGCGGGACAGACCCACGACATCAACCCCGACGCGACCGCACCTGTTCTCAAAGACTTTCTCGCAGCCTGAACTCGGACCGCCAGGCGCCTTGTCGCCATCCGCTCGCGCCGCTCTGCGCGACATGCGGGTTTCGCGGCGTCCCGCGGTCCCTTGGAGGCCGGGCCGGCTATGGGCGGATCGCATGGGATGCTGAAAGGAGTTCTGCGCTGGGCACTGGGTCGTTACGCGCGTGTTACTCCCGTGTGGGTATAACCAGGACGTGGCGTCCCGCGCATCGGCGGTCCTCCTGGTCGCAACTGTGTCTGTCGTGGTCGTGGCCGCCTGCGGCAGCTCCGGATCAGCGGCGTATAACAGCCCGAAGTATCCGTACGGACCGCCCAATGTCCCGGCCTCGCTTTCGAAGTGCATGCGCGCCAACGGCGTGAGCGGCTTCCCCGATCCGCGCGAGGGTCCGAACGGCGGCGGCGTCGGGTTCCCTGGCGGCCTGCTGGTACAGCCGGGCGGGAGCATAGTCGTAATGGGTCAGCCGTTCGCCGGGCCCGCGCTCAGACACGCGGAGCAGGTCTGCAAGCAGTACATGCCGCCGGGCGGTCCCGGACCGACGGTCTCGGCTGCTCAGGAAGCTTCGGCGCTCGCCGACGCTGCCTGTATGCGCCGCGACGGTCTGCCGACCTTTCCCGATCCGACGTTCAACGGGGGCCACGAGTCGCTGGACCTCGGCCCGGGGCTCGACCCCAACTCGCCGGCGTTCGAGCGGGCCGCAGAGGCCTGCGGGCTGTCCAACCGGCAAGCGGCCGGCTAGCCCGGCTAGCCCTTCGGCTCGCCCGGCTAGCCCAGCTATCGGTAGTAGATAGCGAGCGGGAGCTGACCGCGGCTCGCGGTCGGCGCTCGACGTCTGCCGCGAGCTCCCCGGTGTCAGAGCCGAATCGCCGCGACTGTTGCGCGAAGGTTCTTGAAAATCGCGCATGCATGCATGTAGGTAGTTAAGCTAGGCAGCCCTCTACTGATCGTGAGGCGAGCGGAGGCAAGCACGAGAGCGGCAGCGCCGACACGGCCCGGCGAGCGCGCTGAGACGCTGCGGGAGGCCGAGGCCAACGTAACCGCTCCTGGCGTAGAGCACCAACGCGCGCCGGCGACGCCCAGACTGCCGCAATGGACTCGAGGAGCAGTCCGGAGTCGCAGGCAGGACGATTATCTGGCCGGCGGGCCAGAGGGCTAACGCCTACGCGTGTCCGGAGGTCCGCATCGTTGATACTTGCGCGGTGGTTCGCGTTCGCGCATCCGTCGTCGCGCTCGTGCTGGCGTCGATGGGTCTAGATGAGGTGTAGCGGCGTGTGGCGGCGGGGGATCGTCGCAGACGAAATCCGACCTCAGGTTGCCCAACGTCGTCGCGATCAGCCCGCCGCGAACGAAGGGCCCGGCCGATCAGGCGCATTCAAGCGCGGTGAAGCGGTCATCGGCCGCGCCGGCTGCCTAGCCTTCTGCCACACGATCGACAAATACGGCAACAACGGCCCGGGACCGCCGCTCTCTCACATCGGCAGCTATCTCAGCTCGCGCGATCGCGTCGTGGCTGCGCAACCCGACCGCGCCCATGTCCTCCTTTGCCGGCCTTGCGCTAAGCGACCCGCAGCAGTTCCGGGACTTTGTCGCGTTGCTCTCGACGCTGCAATAGCGGATCGTACGCCGTCCAGCTTGGGCACGCGGGAGCAGCCCGGTGCTCACCAGCGGACTACCTCAGCTCGTCCAACGCGACACTGCACGCCGCCGATCCTGGCGGCGCGCGACCGGACGTCGGTTCGGCGTCACCCAACGGTCGGGACCTCAGCCATCCGCCAGCGTGCGGCGCAACGCCTCGATGGAAGGCAAGCTCCCGTCGCACGCGGTCTGTGACGCGGTAGACCCGCCGGGCGCGCCGCGCCGCGGGTGTAAACGAGGCCCCCCTGCTGCAGGCGCCCGACCGTGGCGATCGCGGCCTGATGGGCGGGCAGTGCCGGTGACAATCCGCGCCGAGCCAGCTCGCGCGCCACCGCGCCGACGTCTCGCGGCTCAACGGTGAGAAGCTGCAACACCAGCGGTCACAACGGCACAGTCATAATCGGGACGGTACGCCACCGCACGGCCGGTGACAACTCGCCGCCGATCGAACATGCTGGGCGCTGCTCCTTTCCATGCGATGCGGCAGTCCGACGCACTCGCCGCGCCATCGCCTGGTGCGGAACGGGACGACCTCGACGCCGGCCACGACGTTTATGCTCGCAGCGCGATCCAACGACGTGGCGTGCAGTGGCCTCGACGCGTGCGTGACGTCGGTGCTTGGCGCCAAATGCAACGACGTCGATCTCGGCCTCGAGGTCGTCGCTTTCCGTCTCATGCTTGCAGCCGAGCGGCATCCCGGCTAGCGCTTTCACCCGCGCGCAGACCGCGCGAGCGAAGAACGGCACCGCGCGAAGCTTTGATGTCAGCGGATTTCCGCGTGAGTCTCGCCCTGGCCGGTTCAACGTCTACGCGCGATCAGCGGCGAGCATCACCAGTTTCGGTACTTGCGTGGCCGCCTGATCGGTGTTGGCGTCGAGCAGCACGCGGTGATAGGCGTCGCAGGCAACGAGCTCGCAGGGTTGCTGGTAGGCCGCGCAGATATACGCCACTCTTTCGGCTTCCTCGAGCGTTTCGCAGCTCGCGCGGCTGTCCTGAGTCGCTGTGCGGTTGGTGGTCATGCGAAGCACAGCCCGCGATCGGCTTGGGAGTAGTGATCGGAGTATGCGGTTGCATCCTCGTAACTGTCGATCGGCTGGCGGTGCGTCACGCGGTGGTAGGCGTCGCAGATGACGACCTCGCAGGGATGCCAGCGGGCCGCGAACCGGTACGCCGCGCGCCTTGCTTCATAGAGGGATTCGCATTTGATTGGGTCGAGTCCGACAGGGAGCGTGATCTCCCAGGCGCCGTGTCTGTTTAGGTCCACGCGGATCGTGCGAGGGGTCATTGCAAGGGTCTCTGCTGCCAGCGCTCGCGCGTCGTGGCTGGTCCGCGCGCGCTCGGGTTCGCTAGGCGCAGCCGCGACCAGCGCACCGGCTGGCGCTTCGTGGTCCAGCGTGGAGAGGCTGATCGTGCTCATAACGGGAGTCTGCAGACTCCGAGGCGGTCGGGCCACTGCCCGATAGGCATGCGTATACCGGCCGCCCGGCAGGTTCTCGCGAACGCGATCGGTTATATTCCAACATCGGCAAATGTTATGAAGCTTGAGCGCTTCGGCTAGAGAACGGATCCCGAGTGTGCGGTTCTCAGACACGGTCGATGATGTGAGCATCCAGCCCAACGGCCGGACCGGGATTGGAGGCAATGCCAGGCATGGCGCTCGGAGGCGCTATCGGGAGATGCTGCGCTCCAGCGGCCGAAGCGGGCGGCCGCGGCGCCGTGTATCGGCGATATCTCGGGTTCGAACGTGACGTGGTGTGCCGGCGATGAGTCGCATGCTTGAGCCCGTCGACGAACCCGCGGTTGAGCATCGGCGGGCGTCTGGCTCGACTGCTGGGCACTGGGAAGAGCGCTACCGTGGATTGCTCGAGGGGTTGCTGGAGCTTTCGCTGGATGCGATTACGCTCAGCGATTGCTCGTCGCGACGCTTTCTTGGGGCTAGCAGGTCGTTTTGCGCGCTCACCGGCTATAGCCGCGAGGAGCTGATCGGCCGGACCGCGACCGAGGTCGGCCTCATCGCCGACGATGCACAGCGTTCACTGGTGTCCACGAATGCCGACCGGCGCCGCGCTGGCCCGTCCGAGATCGAGATCCGCTGCAAGGACGGCACCGTGCGAGCACTCGAGATCTCGATCCAGCTGATGGCCGACGACGAGGTCGCGCTTACAATCAGCCGCGACGTCACCGACCGCGAGCAGTCCGAGCGCGAGATCGCAGCGGTCGAGGCGCGCTTACGGTCTGCTGCCGAGTCGACCCCGGACGGTATCGCGATCATCTCCCCGGTCCGCGATGAGGCGGGCGACCTCGTCGACTTTTGCTTTACGTACGTCAACGACGCCTACTGTCGCCTGGTCCGCCTCGCGCGTGAACGTCTGCTCGGCCGCCGGATGGGTGAGGTGTTCACCGGGTTCACCAGCAGCGACCGGTTCGCGGCGTGTCGCGAGGTGCCGCTGACCGGCGAGCCGTCCCGCGACGAGAGCGTCGCCTCGGCTAACGCGCCGGTGGGGCCGCGCACGATCCTGGATGTCACCATCGCGTCGCTGGGTGCGGAGCTCGTGATCTCAGCCCGAGACGTCACCGCACGGCATCTCCTCGAGGCGCAGCTGCACGCCAGCGAGCAGCGGTTCCAAGCCGCTGTCGGGGCGATGCTCGACTCGTTGGTGATCTTCTCACCCGTTCACGACGATCGTGGTGAGATCGTCGACTTCCGCTACGAGTACGCGAACGACGCGTATTGCACGCTGGTCGAGCGAGACCGCGATCAGCTGCTGGGACGCGCGGTCGGCGAGCTGTTTGCCTCCTTCCGCAGCGAGCGGCTCGAGTTCTACCGTCAGGTGGCCGTGACCGGCGAGCCGGTCACAAGCGAACTGCTGGGCGTCCAAGGGGCGTGGGCTGGCACCGTGCTTGCCGAGCGCGCGTTCGACGTCATGGTCGCCCCGATAGGTGAGAACCTCGTCGTCTCGTACCGGGATGTCACCGACCGCTGGATCGCGCAGCAAGCGCACGCGGCGGCCGAGGTCAGGTTCCGCGATGTGATCGAATCCGCTCCCGATGCGATCGTGATCATCGACGCCGACGGGGAGATCCAGCTCGTCAACGCCCAGACCGAAACGCTGTTCGGATACACGCGCGAGGAGCTGATCGGCCAGACCAACGAAGTGCTCGTCCCCGAGCTGTCCCGCGACCGCCACCGCGAGCACCGCGCCACCTACACAAAGAGCCCCCGAGCCCGGCCGATGGGCGACGGGCTCGAGCTGTGCGCCCGCCGCAAAGACGGCAGCGAGTTCCCGGTCGAGATCTCACTCAGCCCACTCCGCGACGAGAACGAGACGCTGATCTGCAGCACGATCCGTGACGTGACAGCGCGCCGGCAAGCCGAGCAGGAGCTCGCGCTGCGCGCCGAGCTGCTGGATCTCGCGCACGACGCGGTTATCGTTTTTGACCCATTAGAGAGTCGGGTGAGCTTCTGGAACCGGGAGGCGCAGGCCGTGTACGGCTACAGCGCCGTCGAAGCGATCGGGCAGGTCACGCACGAGCTGCTCGCCACCGTGTTCCCGGACTCCCGGGAAGTCGTCGACGAGGCGCTCGCGCGCGATGGACAGTGGAGTGGCGAGTTGCGGCATGTTCGCAAGGACGGGCGCGAGATCCTCGTCTCCAGCCGGCAGGCGCTGCAACGCGACGCCGACGGCCGGGCACTGGCGATCATCGAGCTGGACTCCGATATCACCGCGCAACGACAAGCCGAGAACGAGCTGCGCGCCAGCCGCGCAAGGCTCACCGAAGCCGAGCGGATCGCCGGCATCGGCAGCTGGGAGCAGGACCTCAGCGATGACTCGGTCGCGTTCTCCGACGGCATGCTCGCGATCTACGGGCTCTCGGCCGACCAGTTCGACGGCACCTCCGAGGCCGCGCATGGGCTCGTCGCCCAGGAGGACCAAGCGCTCGTGCGCCAGGCGCTGGGCCGCGCGATCGCCGAACGATCGTCGTACTCGGTCGAGTACCGCGCGATCCGTGCCGACGGCAGAGTCCGCAACCTCCGCGGCTACGGTGACGTTGTGGTCAACGACAACGGTCAGCCGATCCGTGTTGTTGGGGTCGTGCAGGACATCACTGACGCCAAGCTCGCCCAGGAGGCGCTGCAGAGCACCTCCGCCGAGCTCGGACGACGCGCGAACGAACTCCAACAACTCGCGCTGCGCACCGCGCAGGAGCCGTCCGACATACCGCACGCGCCGCTGACCGCCCGGCAGCTTGAGATCATGCGACTGGTCGCCGAGGGCCTCACCAACGCGGCGATCGGCGAACGGCTGTTCCTCGCCTCGGGCACGGTCAAATGGCACATCAGCCAAATCCTGACCAAGACCAACTCGCGCACCCGCGCCGAGGCGATCGCCCGCATCCTCGGCACACCGCAGCAGCAACGCGCCCGGGAAGGCACGCGCACGTGATCCAGCGCCCAAACACGCTCTTCACCTTCCGGCTCCCCGGCTGAGCCGCCACACCAACTCCGCGGAGTTAGCTGGTCTGGATGCGCCCAAATAGGCGAGCACCCCAGCTCGTTCACGCGGAACCGCACGGACCTGTTCGACGCCCCAGGCCGCACCCCGCTTTCAGATCGGGCTCGCAGTCCGACGGTGACCACACCGCCTTCCCTCAAAACGCAAGCATCGAGGACCCACACCGAGACGATCGCCAACGCAAACCCACAAGCGCCGAACGACGACTCGCGCGCGCTCATGAGCCCTGCCGCGAGCGGCCGCCGCGCGACGTCGGCACGATTATTCCATCGACGGCGAGCCCACGCGCGTCGGCGCTCGCCGGCGTGATTACGTTGCCACGAACGCGATCACGCCGCGACGGCCAAGTGACGATCGCCTCGGCTTTCCCAGCCCCCGTGGCGCGCTACTCGTACGGCGACATCTCAATCGTCGCGCGCGCCAGTAGCCGAGCGTGCGAGCAAGGCCCCGGCGCCGCAACCGCCAACATGCTTTGCGTAGGCACATCAAGAATTATGCACGCCTCGGTGCGAGCCCTGGTCTCGGTCATCAGGAGGCTGCCGTACGTGGCTTCGCGCGGCGCCGTTCTTCGCTCGCGCGGCCTGCACGCGAGTGAAAACGCTAGCCGCGATGCCGTTCGGCTGCAAGCGTGAGGCGGAAAGCGACGACCCTCAAGACGGAATTCGACGTCGTTGCACGTGGCGCAAACCGACGACGTCGAAATCGACTTCACATCCTTCCGTCAGCGCATGCTCGACGACCCGAGTACCCGCGCGCGCACGCTAACGCAGGAAGGCTGGCCCGAGCGCCTCGGTCGACCGGCCGCCTCGACGATCGGCCCGGAGCCTGTTCGCCTGCGGAAGTCAGGGAGCCAGCGCGTGCTCGACTCCAGAAAACGCCGACCGCCGCTCCGCACCAAAGCCTTGGCCGCGGCTTGTAGGTCGCGGCTGTGCCGTGGGGGCTCGGTGACGAGCCATGATCTCTTGCGGTGCGAGTATTTGAGGCCGTGCGGCTTGGGATCCAGACCTTCCGCTGGTTCCCCGCGCGGACAGGTCCGGTTGCGGAGAGAATTATCCGAGAGAGGCGATGAGAAGGCTTGGTCTGATAG
>JBKQIR010000333.1:0-7404 GCA_052148275.1 Solirubrobacteraceae bacterium | reverse complement strand
GACGACTTCAACGCCTACTGGGAATATCACCTCGCCCAAGAACGACACCGCAACCACGACCTACGCTACGCCAACAGCGTCATCCCACGCGAGGCATAACGTCCCTCCAGACGAGCCGCACCCTTTTGGTTCTGCCAGCCCGTGGCCGTGTAGGTAACGTCAACGGCAAATACCGTGCCGTTCTGGGTCAGCCCAGTTGTGCGGCCGCGCTTTTGCACCACATCACCCATTGCCGCGGTGCCGACGGCGTAGATCGCTGGCCCGATCTCCACGACGTCCGTCTCAGCCTGCACCGTGACGGACACGATGCCGCAGTCAGCAGGGTTCGCGGTCGAGGGCGCGGTCGCGCCGGTCCAAACGGCAATTGGAAGCACCCGCTTGATGTGCCGACGACGTCGCTCTGCGGCCCCTGTGCGACGACACCCCCATCATACGGAGCGGGCTGCGTGACCGCAGATCATTGGGCGCCTGGGTTGCATCTGGCCATAGGACGTGATTGCAGGTGAGGAACACGATCTCCTGATCCGTGTTATCCACCACCCAGGCGCCAAGAGTCCCGGCGCCGTACTCCGCGACACCCCCGACGCTGCAGCCGCCCTCTAGCGGGCGATAGGCTGCGACGTCAGGCAACTGCGACACATGAAACATGCCCGTTTCGATCACGTCTACCGGGATCGTCTCACCGTCCGGGCCAGGGAGAAAGGGCGGCAACGTCTGCTCGTAGCGCAGGGAGGCCTTCGGATACTTACGCGACACGTAGACCTGAATTCCCAGTTCCGCTGTCCACTCACCGGCAACCTGACGGTAGCCGACACCGAGGCCGACCACGTTGGGATACTGGACCAGCAGGCCGTCAAAGACGCGCCGAGCGCGTCTGACCGCGTTTAGGGCGTGAGACTCCGGCATACCAACCTCATGTCCTCGGCGCTTCCGCGTGTGGCGGGGATCGTAGTACACCTTTGGCAAACCCATTCAGGGGGCTGCGGCTCGGCAGAGTCCCTTCGCGCGCTGAAACCCGGAGTAGGTAGCAGCCGGTCCGAGTTTGGGTCCACACGCGGATGCTCGAAACCAGGGACCTCGCGCGGAGTCTGGCGATGTCGCATGTCCCGACACCGCGGGTTGTCGCCGAACCGCTCGCTAGCGTTCAGCGGGCCGCGTGAGGAAAGCAATCATGCGGCTGGCGCAGCCGCCGGACTCGATTAGGATCGACGACTGTCGGAACCGAACGTGATCTGGCGTCAGCGATCCCTCTACACGAGCGAATACCTCGACGACGACGAACGCAGCCGCCGCGACCTCGACGTCGCCCCGATTCTTCGCCAGATTTCAAACCCCTCAACCCTCGCCGAGGACACGCGCCTTGGCACGAGCGAACTCTTCGTCGTCGAGCGCGCCCTGAGCGTGGAGTTGGGCCAGGCGACTGCGCCGCGAGCTCGTCCAGCGCATGCTTCTGCTCGCGGTCGCTCCCGTGATGGTCGATCCGGTTGTCGTCGCCGAGTTTGACCGCGTGCCGCTTGGCGTCGTAGAGCACGTTGACGGCTTGCCCCTCGACCAGAATCCGCCAATGGCCAAAATTCGTCGTCGTCGTGGCGCGGAACAGTTCCCCGCCCTTCGTCCTGACGTCGAGCACGTACTCGATCCCCTGGCCAGGCCCACCCGAAGCTCCGCTCAACATCTTTGAGCCGGCAGTGATCGCTCCCCTCGAGGTCTCCACGCGTCTGGACGGCCACGGACTACGCTACGCGAGTACATCAGCCAGTTCGGCCCGCGACCGCGCTCGCTACGGGCGAGCGAGGGATTCACAGCGAGGTGATGCAGATGCAGCGAACAATGCTCAAGTCCAAGATCCACCGCGCGACGGTCACCGATTCCGACCTGCACTATGTCGGGTCGATCACGATCGACCCCAACCTGCTGGACGCCGCAGACATCTTGGAGCACGAGCTCGTCGCCGTGGTCGACGTCGATAACGGCGCTCGCTTTGAGACCTACACGATCGCCGGGCAACGCGGATCGGGAGAGATCAAGCTCAACGGGGCGGCCGCACGACTCGCGCACCGTGGCGACACCATCATCATCATCTCCTACGGCGCCTACGATGAGACGGATCTCGCTTCGTATAAGCCGCGAGTTGTGCACGTCAACCAGAACAACGAGATCGCGATGGTCGACGAAGACGCTTCACGTCTGCTGTCCGGCTGACCTTAACATTGACAGCGTGCCACCGACGCTCGCATCCGCCACGCCCCCGGGGGTAGGACGCCGGCCACGGCGCTCGACCTGCCGGGGTTCCCATAACGAGGAGTTCGCGCGCACGGCCGGGCAAGCCCTCGCCTGCGTCCTTTGGCCTGCCCGCGCTTTCACCCGGCCGCTGGATGCCCGAGCGCCAGCCGCGGGGTTACGATCGCCAGTGACCCAACTACTGTAGCGTCTCACTTTTGCCTTGCTAGTTCGACGGCTACGCGGCCGCGTCGTACGAACCTGATCGCCGCGATCGATAGTTGGTGGCGTAGTTGTCGAGAATCAGGTGGATCTCGAGGCCGTTGGGACTTCGCGGTCGATCGTTCCCAGGAACTTCAAAAACTCGCCAAGGGGAATGTTCGCGATCCGCACGATCGCCGCGGGTGTCAACGCCGAGCGGGGCCGCGGCGATCGCGAGGTAGTCATCGAGCTCGATAGGCTCACATTCTCGCCGATACCACACCATCGCGGTGTCAGGACGGTGCAGGTTCATGGGCAGCAAGCGCAGCCTCCAGGAGCAGGCGGCGGCCCTCAAGTTCGCCCAGTGCATCCGCGCCAACGGCGTGAAGGACTTCCCGGACCCCACCCCAAATGGGCCGCTCATCGACACGAGTCGAATCCCATCCGTCGCAGAACCCGGGTTCTTACACGCGCTGATGGCCTGCTCGAACGCCGGGGTGCTCGTGTTCAGCGACGAGCCGTTCGCTACTGCATCGATGGTGATCTTGCCCGCCGCGTCGGGGTCAGGGAACTGGCTGACCCCGTTGCTGCGCATGCACTTGGCGAACTTCACCGCCTTCTGGGCATCGGCGGCGGTGTTGATGCCCCTGGCGGTTCCGGCGGGCGCGGTCGAACCGCACGCGCTGATCAAGGCGACCATGGCGATCAGGGCAAGGGCGGCCAGCGGCCGTCGCCTTCTATTCATGTGTTCTCCTATGGATAGTGAGTGCGTTGACGTCAGTTCTGCGCCGAGGCGCGACCGCGAGCGAGCAACAGCAGAGGGCCGTGTCTGCCAGCGTCTCCTCCTTGGCTGCCCGCGCCGGGCGCGGCGATCGCGCGCACACGGATTGCTGGAGCGACGGACTCGACCAGCTGCGTGGTGGCCTCGCCCGCGGCGGCGAGGAGCACCGACGTGTTGCTGCCCTCCCCCTCTCCCAGGACCACGCCGACCGCGATCAGCTCCCGACCGGCGGCGGGCACCTGGGTAAAGAACGCCAGGCACCCCCCAGCCGCGAGTCCGACCCGGTCTTGCCGGCGTACCCCTCAGCGACCAGGGGGTTGAAGTTGGCGATCGTCCCGGCGACCGGCAGCGTCACGCTGGCCATCGCGACGATCTGGCGGAAGACCGGGAAGCGCATCGCTTGCTGGAAGACGCGCAGCTGGTCGGCGGCAGTGGAGACCGTGCTCGGATCAAACCCGCTGGAATCTGTGTAAATCGTGTGGTCCATCCCGAGCGTACGCGCCTCGGCGTTCATCTCGGCCAGGAAGCGCGTCTCGCTGCCCACCACCTGGGCCGCGAGCATCCAGGCGATGTTGTTGCCCGACGGGATCAACAGCGCCTCCAGCAGCTCGCGCTCGGTCAGCTGCTCACCAGCCGCCACCGCCACGACCGACTGGCCCTCGGCGCGGTCGTGGGCCAGGGCCTGCGCCTGGGTCGCGGTGATCGTGATCGTGAACCCGTCCTGTGCGCCGCTCAGCGGGTAGCGCTTCTGGGTCCGGTAGGCGGTCATCACCTTCGCCAGACTGGCGATCGGGACCGGCTGCTCCCCCGGGCTCGCCGCCGGCCGGCCGTTCCCTAGCACCAACGCCGCCTGCCCCTGCAGCGGCCAGCTCACCGCCGACACGTAGGTGCGGCGCTGCTCGTTTCGCGTGCGGGCCGTCGGCGCGCGCACGCGGCCCGTGTCCTTCAGCAGCTGGCCAGCCGTGTAGGCGAGAAGCAGGACCAAGACGACGCCGAGCAGCAGGCGCCAGCGGTGCGCGCGGTACACGGTCGGTCGGCTCCAACGACCTTCTGCTCGTGCGGGTGGGCTGTAGGCCACGCCGCTAGTGAAGATGGCTTGGTGTTGCCAGAACGTATGCGTTTGTTGATATGCCGACGATATATCCGGACTGGCAATATCCGACCGCATGCGCGTGTTGATCGTCGAGGACGAGCCCCTGATGGCCGAAGCGATCCGCGACGGCCTACGCCTCGAGGCGATCGCGGCAGACACCGCCGGTGACGGGGACACCGCTCTGGAGCTGCTGAGCGTCAACACCTACGACATCGCCGTCCTCGACCGAGACATCCCCGGGCCGTCCGGTGACGAGATCGCCAGACACATCGTCGCCACGGGCAGCGGCATGGGGATCCTCATGCTCACCGCGGCTGACCAGCTCGGCGACAAGGCCTCCGGGTTCGAGCTCGGCGCCGACGACTACCTCACCAAGCCGTTCGAGCTCCAAGAGCTCGTGCTGCGTCTCAGAGCGCTCGACCGCCGCCGCGCCCACCACCGGCCACCCGTGCGAGAGATCGCCGGTCTGCGTCTGGATCCTTTTCGCCGCGAGGTCTACCGCGACGGCCGCTACGTCGCGCTCACCCGCAAGCAGTTCGCGGTACTCGAAGTGCTCATCTCTGCCGAAGGCGGAGTCGTCAGCGCCGAAGAGCTCCTGAAACGAGCGTGGGATGAGCACGCCGACCCGTTCACCAACGCCGTGCGCATCACCGTCTCGACACTGCGCAAACGCCTCGGCGAACCCGCGATCATCACCACCGTGCCCGGCGCCGGATACCGCATCAGCCCCCGACCAGACACCGAGCGTGAGCGAGGAGACAGTGGATAGAGCCCCCGGTTTGAGGATGCCCCGCCTACCGCTCGCCAGACTCACCCCACGTCGGATGTGCCATCTGCCCGCGCGAACCGTTCGCCTGCGCCTGACCCTGCTCTACAGCGGCCTCTTCCTCGTCTTGGGAGTGGCGCTGCTCGGGACGACCTACCTCCTCTTCCGCAGCAACACCGGGGTCGACCTGATCGTCGCGACCGGGACTCCGCACGGGTCGACCAATCCGAGCGCCCTCAACCATGTTTTGGCGAACCCGGACGTCGCGCGCAATGTGCGCCAAAGATACGTCGAGTCCCTCGAACGTAACTCCCACGGTCTCCACCAAGGGCTCATCCAATCCGGGATCGCGCTGGCGATCATGACCGCGGTCTCGATCGCGCTCGGCTGGCTGGTCGCGGGCCGGGTCCTGCGCCCGCTGCGCACGATCACGGCGACGACGCGGCAGATCTCCGAGCGCAACCTGAACGAGCGCCTCGCACTCTCGGGGCCCCGTGACGAGCTGAAGGATCGCGCCGACACCGTTGACGGCCTCCTCGCGCGGCTCGAAGAGCACGTCGCCGAGCAGCAGAGGTTTGCAGCCAACGCGTCCCACGAGCTGCGCACTCCGCTGGCGCTCACGCAGACCCTCCTCGACGTGGCCCGCGAGGATCCGAACCGTGTGAACGGTGAACTCGTCGACCACCTCCACGAGGTCAATACCCGAGCGATTGACCTCACCGAAGCATTGCTCCTGCTCAGCCGCGCCGGCCAACGCTCCTTCACCCGAGAGCACGTCGACCTGTCCCTCATGGCAGAAGAAGCCACTGAAACCCTCCTCCCCCTCGCAGAGAATAGTGGCGTCGCCATCGAGACCTCCGGCGACCTCACTCCCACCATCGGCTCGCACGCGCTCCTGCTGCAGATGGCTACGAACCTCGTGCACAATGCGATCGTCCACAATCTGCCCCAACAGGGCACCGTGTGGGTCACCACCAGCGTTCACCCCGAGAGCGTGGTGCTCACCGTCGAGAACACCGGCGATGAGGTCATGCCACAGTTGGTCTCGACGCTTGCCGAGCCGTTTCTCCGCGGCAGCGAACGCATCCGCACCGACCACGCGGGCGTCGGCCTCGGCCTGGCGATCGTCAAAAGCATCGTCCAGGCCCATGACGGAACCCTCACCCTCACCCCCCGGGACGCCGGGGGGCTCAGCGTCACGGTGCAACTACCCGCTGCGCCACCGCACACTGTCAAATGACGATCAGAAGAACTGCCGCACGGCCCCCGAGGGAACTGTGGGCCAGGTCCCTCTCGGACGGCAATCCTCAGCGTAACCATTCAACACCCGCGGGAGCGCGAATGCGGGTCTCATGCGCCTCGTCGTCGCCTACCTACTCGTCGCCAAAAACCTGCCTCCAGCTCGCAGCTAACGGGCGGGGCGATGCAGAAGCATGACGCGATGTCGACCGCGTGCCCGCAATCACAAAAGAGCGGGCACGGCAGGCACCTGTTCGAGCCAGATGAGATGTCCGCCTCAGCGAAGAGCAGACGCGCCCGAGTCGCCATCTGCTTGCTCGACGTCCGAACACGCTGCGCCCAGCAAGCGGCGCACGGAGTCGAAGCACTAGTCGTCGCCGACCTCGGCTAGGCTTGTGGATCGGAGGCGACGCAGCAGCGCGAGCACGCCGATCACGGCCTACCGCGTGGCGACGCGGAAGAAAGCCCAAGATTTCGCGGCGCCACCTGCCGGGGAAGACCACCAAGAAGCCATTGCAGACGCCTTCTGACGGCGTTGCAGCCACCTTCCGAAATCGACACCGCAAGACCCACCGAATCGCGGCCACCGCCGTAGCAACCGGAGCGCTGATCGCGCTTGTCGCCTAATCGCTTGGGCGCGAGCGTAGCGATGTCCGCAAACTCTCTCAGGGCTGTCGGACGAAACCGCCCCGAAAACGACCCCTTCCACGACGGCCGCCGTGAGACGCGCCACCCGCGTCTCAAAACCCGTCACGACCCGTCTCATAGCCGGCTGCGTCACGGCCTGTAGCTGTCCGGGAGTAATGAGACGATGCTCGGCATGGACCGAACAGGCGATATGGTGCGCGCCGCAAGCGACCTGATCGGCTACGCGCGCGTGTCGACGCTCGTTCCTAAAACCCTATAGCCTCAAGTCCGTGGAGATGGACCCACCGGCGACAGAATGGAGGGGACCCGATGGGCGCAGCGGCGCTCCCGCGAGCGATTGGCATCGTGCGTGTCTCGCGTCAGAACCGCAATGAGGATTCAAGAGAATCGCCGGAGGTTCAGCGGCGGTTGATCACGAGGTTCGCGGGACCTCAGGGCCAGGGTTGGGATCTGATC
>JBKQIR010000332.1:0-59636 GCA_052148275.1 Solirubrobacteraceae bacterium | reverse complement strand
CCACAGCTCGCCCGCGCGCGGAGCGAGCGTGAGCGCGATCGTGCCGATCCCCGAGTACAGGTCGTACACGCGCTCCCAGCCCTCCAGCGCGGCGTAGCCAGTGACGATCCCGTACAGCAGCTCTGCCATCTCGGTGTTCGTCTGGAAGAACGCCTCGGCCGATATGCGCAGATCGAGCTCCCCGAGCCGCTCGGGGAGCTCCGCGTCGCCCCACACGAGCTCCGTCTCACCGCCCGCGGTCGTCTCGGCGAGACTGCGCGAGCGCGTCCACAGCACGCCCGAGAGGTCCTCGGCGAGCGCGTCGCTGAGCGCCGCCGCAAGCGAGCCTGCGTCGAGCTCCCCATCGGTGGTCACGATCCGGACCTGCAGCTTGCCCGTGCGCCGCCCTTCGCGCACGACCAGGTTGCGCAAACGCGCGCGCCCGTCAGCTGCAGGGCCGGTGCGCGCATCGCGCGCAGTTCTCGCGCTGCGCCCCCCCGCCTGCGAGCCCTCCGGCTCACCACGCTCGGAGGGCGCCTCGCTGCGCGCGGGGCGGCTGCGCTGCCACGCGCTGAGCCCTTCTGCGCGGCACCAGCTGGCGGCGGCCAGCCGCGCGATGTTCCCGCGCTCGGACGCGAGCAGGCAATCCTCGATCGGCGCGACACGGTTTCCGCCGGCCGCGACGTGGAACCCGCACACCAGCTCGGGGCAGCCGGGATCGCCGCCCTCCCCGAACGAGTACTCGAGCTTGTTGCGGTAGCGCCACTGGGACTCGGCGGGCACGATCGGCTCGAGGTCGTAGCCCTGCAGCCGTCCGATCCGCGTCAGCGCGTCGGTGACCTGGGCGGCCTTCACCTCGAGCTGGCGCTCGTAGGGGAGCACCTGCCACGGCACACCCGGATGGTCTGCCAGAGGCGCGATCCGGTCGGGGCTCGGCTGCAGGATCTCAACGGCGCGCGCCTCGGCGTATGCGCGCTTGGAGCGACCGACGACGGCGCGCACGACATCGCCCGGGATCCCGCCGGCGACGAACACCACATAGCCCTCGAGCCGGGCGACGCCCGCCCCGCCGTAGGCGAGCGCATCGACGGTCAGCTGCAGCTCGTCGCCGCGGTGCGGACGCACGCTCGCGGTCCGCTGTGCCGGCAGCTCCTCGGCAGACCGCGCGGCCTGCTCTGCCGGCTGGAGATCCATCTCGCGACCGTCAGCCGGCGCTCGAGACGAGCATCTCGAGCAGCGCCTTCTGCGCGTGGCGGCGGTTCTCGGCCTGGTCCCAGATGCGCTGGCGCTGGCCGTAGAGCACGCCCTCGGTGATCTCCTCGCCGGGGTGCGCCGGCAGGCAGTGGAGGGCGACGGCGTGCGGCGCCGCCTGGCCGAGCAGCGCCTCGTCCAGCCTGTAGGGCGCAAGCACCAGACGCCGGGACGCCGTGGTGGCGGGGTCGTCGGTCATGCTGAGCCACACATCGGTGTAGACGGCGTCGGCCCCGCGCACCGCGATGCGCGGGTCGTCGGTCAGCTTCACGCCCGCAACCGGCTCGAGCTGATGGCCGTCCGGGGCGGCGACCCGCACCTCGACGCCGGCGCGCGCCCCGAGGATCGCGAGTGACCGCGCAACGTTGTTGCCGTCGCCGACGTAGGCGAGCGTGAGGCCATCGAGCCCTCCGAAGGTCTCCTTGAGGGTCATCAGATCCGCGAGCGCCTGACAGGGGTGGTGCCCGGCGGTGAGCATGTTGATCACCGGCACCGACGCATGCTCGGCGAGCTCCGCGACGAACGCGTCGGAGCCGGTGCGGATGCCGACCGCAGCGACGTGTCGCGAGAGCACGTAGGCCGTGTCCCGCACCCATTCACCACGCGAGAGCTGGAGATCCTCGCCGCGCAGCACCATCGGATGACCGCCCAGCTCGGTGACGCCCGCCTCGAACGACACCCGCGTACGCGTCGAGGGCTGCTGGAAGATGAGCGCGACCGTGCGGCGCGCGAGCACGTCGGAGCTGAGCGGGCTTGCCTTCAGCGCGATCGCGCGGTCGATCAGCGCGGCCAGCTCATCGGGTGCGAGCTCGGCGCCCGTGAGCATGTGCCTCGGGCGCGCTCGGCTCGTGCGTGTCGCGATGACGCTCAAGCAGGACAGTGTACGGTGCGAGTCCCGCTCAGAGTAGGGAGATCAGCAGGCCGGCGACCAGGACCGTGGCCGTGCTCCAGACGATCGCGGTGGCGATCAACCGTTGGTCGAGGCCGAATGCCTGACCCACGACCAGCGAGTTGATGCCGGTCGGCATCGCCGCCTGCAGCACGTAGGCGCTCGGGATCGCGACACCGAGCGCCGAGACGGCGCCCAGCAGCACCGGCGTGACGCCGAGCCGCAGCCCGGCCGCGACGGCGACGCGGCGATCCGGGCGCGCGAGCAACGGCGCCGCGTCCCGAAGGCGCTCGGCGGACAGGTTGACCCCGACGGTGAAGAAGCCGACGGGCAGCAGGGCGATCACCACCGCGTGCGAGGCGTTGACGAGCGACATCGGCACGAGCGAAGCCGGCACGACCAGGCCCGCGAGCACGCCGATGAGCGGCGGGTTGCGGGTCAGGAACACGCGCACGCGCTCGCGCACGCCGCTCGTTCCGCGCGTGCCGAACGTCGCGCCGACCGCGAAGGCGCCGATGAACAGCGTCGGGCTGCCGACGATCTGGTCATAGCTGACAGCGGCGGGAAGATGCTCGGCGCCGAGCAGGGCGGCGGTCATGGGCAGGCCCAGATAGCCCGTGTTGACGACGATCACGCAGCAGATCAGCGCACCGAGCGAGGGACGTGCCAGGTGCAGCACGTGGCGGCCGATGAGGTACGCCGCGAGTCCCGCCGCGGCGAGGCCGGCGTAGGCGAGCACGAGGCCGGCACCGGCGGCGACCGACAGCTCCAGGTGCGCGAAGTTGACAAACGCGACGAACGGGAGGAGCGCATAGAGCATCAGCCGCAGCGCCCAACGTGAGGCCTCACGCGCCCCGTCGACGTTGCGCTCGCACACGACGCCGATCGCGGTCGCGATCACCACCGCGAGCGCGACGAGGGTCACGGCGCCGACGGTGCCGCGGGATGCCGGCGTCTCACGGGCTTACGCGAGCTCGGCGGCCCGTGCGCGCACGAGCGCGACGACGTCCGCGGGGGCGCTCGCAAGCGAGCCGCCTGCGAACGGCGGGTCCGGGTCGTACTCGATCCCCAGCTGGATCGCCTGCGCCAGCTGATCGCCCGCGATCCGCGCCGCGAGCGTCAGGGCCATGTCGATCCCGGCGCTCACGCCGGCGGCGGTGATGACCTTTCCCTGTTGCACGACACGCCGGCTGACCGGCGTTGCGCCATAGGAGGCGAGCATGTCGAGCGCCAGCCAGTGCGTCGTCGCCTCCAGGCCATCGAGGATCCCGGCGGCAGCCAGCAGCAGTGCGCCGGTGCACACTGACGTGGTCCAGGTCGAGTGCGCGTGCGCCTCGCGCAGCCACGCGAGCATCGTCTCGTCCGCCATCAGCGCCCGCGTGCCGTACCCGCCCGGCACGACGATGATCTCCGGATGCGGCAGCGCCTGCAGTGGATCGTCGGCCACGAGCGCGAGCCTGCCGTTCTCGGTGCGCTTCGGGCCCGGCTCGATCGCGACGAACGACACCTTTGCACCCGGCAGGCGCGAAAGGACCTCGTAGGGCCCGACCGCGTCGAGCGCGGTGAGCTTGTCGAAGATCGGTATCGCGATGTTCATCGAGCCGTGGCGGCCGGCCTGGATTCAGCGGCCGGCGCGGAGGGAGAGGCCGCGCAGCATCAGCAGCGCCTTCTCGCCGAGCGAGCCGCGACCCGGGAGGACGCCAAGCTGCGTGGCGGCGTCGTAGAGGTCGTAGAACGCCCGCACACGCAGGAGCTGGTAGCGCTCGATCTCGCAGTAGACGACGCAGGGCACGACGATGAAGCGGTTCGTCGCGGGCAGGCCCTCGAGCGGCTCGCGATGAGTCGCCAGCAGCTTGCACGGCGCGGCGACGAAGCGCCCGTCGGTGAGCCGCATGCCGATCTTCTGCACGCGGGCGTCGGGAAATGCCGCCCACAGCCTCGACGCATGGGCGACGAGCGCCTCGCGACCCTCCAGGGGCTCGGCGACGAGCGGGTCCTCATAGTGGACGTTCTCCCTGCAGACCGCGTTGAACGCATCGCCGTCCTTACCGGACCAGGCCGCCTCCCACCCGTCGATCAGCTCGTCGACCGACATCGCGCGCGTGCCAACGTCGTGCGTCATGCCGTCCGATCGTAGCGCGGCTCACTCACGCGGCCTGCGTGCGACCGGCCTGCGGGCCGGTCGCTCCTGCGGCGTCCTGGCACACTTGAGGCCATGAGCGCCGCACCGCGCGATCGCCTTGCATCCGCGCACCTCTACCTGGTGTGCGACGAGCTGCCCGACGCGCAGCTGCACGCTGCGCTGGCCGGCGGAGTCGACATGGTACAGCTGCGGATGAAGTCCGCCGGCGACGAGCGCATCCTCGCCACCGCCGCACGGTACGGCGCAGCCTGCGCGGAGCACGGCGCGCTGCTGATCATCAACGACCGTCCCGACCTTGCAGCCCTGGCCGGAGCCGACGGCGTCCACGTGGGGCAGGGCGACCTGGCCGTCGCGCGGGCACGTGAGCTGGTGGGGCCCGAACGGATCGTCGGCCTGTCCGCAAGCGCTCCCGAGGAGGTCGACGCCGCGGAGCGCAGCGACGCGGATTACATCGGCGTCGGACCGATCATCTCGACGCCGACCAAGCCCGAGCAGGCGGGCGTCGGCATGGAGCTGGTGCGCTACGCGGCGCAGGTCGCGCGCAAGCCGTTCTTCGCGATCGGCGGGATCGACACCGTCAACGTCGCGGCGTTCGTCGCGGCGGGCGCACGGGGAGTCGCGGTCGTCCGCGCCCTGACGGACGCGCCGGACCCGGAGCGCGCCGCGCGGCAGCTGCGATCCGCGTTCGGCGGCGTTCCCGTTAGTGGGGTTTCCCCGGCGGGCGTGTCCACCGGTGGAGCTCCCGGGGCGAGGGGGTCGTTGCGGTGAGCCGCACCGAGGAGCGAAACGCCGCCGCGCGGGCCGCGCTGACGCCGCTGGCGCCCGGAGAGCGCCCCTGGCCGGTCGCCGTCAGCTCGCTGATCGCGTTCGCGCTCGGCGCCGTGACCCTCGGCCTCTACCTGGGCGGAGTCAAGGTCGACGGGCAGCAACCGGCGCTGAGCGTGGTCGTTGTCTACACGGCGCTGATGCTCGCGTGCGCAGCCGGGATGTGGCAGATGAGCTACCTGGCCGTGCTGGGCTTCCAGACGCTGCTGGCGATCGGCATCCTCGGCTTCTCGCTGGCGCTGATCAGGGTGACGAGCGTCGCGTGGCTGCTTGTCTGCCTGGCGGTGATCTGCGCTGCCGGGTACCTGTTCTGGAAGCTGGTGCGGGTACTCGGGCGACTGCAGCTGCCGACGCATGAAGAAAAGTGACTGACAACGCCGCTTGACACGAGCTTGCATGGCGAGGGCGCAGAGAGTACAGCCCCAGCGGCGGTGGGATAGTCTCCAGACGTGCCAGAGAGCTCTTATGACTGCGTGGTGATCGGCTCCGGACCGGGCGGTTATGTCGCTGCCATCCGCGCCGCACAGCTGGGGATGAAAACCGCCGTCATCGAGAAGGACAAGGTCGGCGGCCGTTGTCTCAACTATGCGTGCATCCCGGCGAAGGCGGTCCTCCGGGTCGCCGACGTGGTCCAGGAGATCCGTGAGGCGGACACGTTCGGGATCGACGTGGCCGCGCCGACGATCGACTTCGAGGCCGTCAGCGCGCGACGCGAGAAGGTCGTCGCGACACTCACGGGAGGCGTCTCGGGTCTGTTCAAGAAGAACGGCATCGAGTTGATCGCGGGCACGGCCGCGCTGAGGGCCGGAGGCGGTGTCGCCGACGCGCCATCGGTCGCGATCGGAGATCTGGCGATCAGCGCCGGCACGATCGTGCTCGCGACCGGCTCCGTCGGGCGGCCGATCCCCGGCACGCAGTTCGGCGGGCGCGTGATCGGCACCGAGGAGGCTTGGGCGCTGCGCGAGCTGCCCTCGCGGCTCGCGGTGGTCGGCGCTGGAGCGTCCGGGTGCGAGATCGCCTCGGCGTACGCGCGGCTCGGCGCGGAGGTCCTGTTGTTCGAGGCGCTCGAGCGGGTGCTCCCCACGGAGGATGCCGACATCTCCAAGCTCGCCGAGCGCGGCCTGCGTAAGCAGGGGATCGAGATCCACACCAGCACACTCGTGCAGGAGGTCGAGTCCGGCGAGAGTCGCGTCACGTTCAGCTACGGCGAGGAGTCGGGCGAGTGCGATTGGCTCGTGATCGCCGCCGGCCGAGGTCCCGACGTCGATGCGCTCGGGCTGACCGGCGCCGGGATCCGGCTGCGCGACGACGGGCTGATCGACGTTGACGGCGCCCAACGCACGAGCGTCGCCGGCGTGTACGCGATCGGCGACATCGTCCCCGGCCCGGCGCTTGCGCACAAGGCCTCCGACGAGGGCGTGATCGCCGTCGAGAACGCAGCCGGGCTGCCCACGCACCCGCTCGAGCACATCTACATCCCCCGGGCGACGTTCTGCTCGCCGAACGTGGCGAGCTTCGGCCTGACCGAGGCGCAGGCGCGCGAGCAGGGCTACGACGTGGTCGTCGGCAAGGTCCCCTACGGCGCCGTTGGCGCCGGGACCGTGTACGGCCATCGCACCGGCCTTGTGAAGCTCGTCGGCGAGACCCGGTACGGACAGCTGCTCGGCGCCCACATCGTGGGCGCCAAGGCGACCGACCTGATCCAGGAGCTCGTCAACGTGCACGCGCTCGAGGGCGGCTATCCCGAGATCGCGCGCATCGTCCACGGTCATCCGACCCTCTCCGAAGCGGTGATGGAAGCGGCCCGGGCCGCCGACGGCTGGCTGATCCACGGGTGAGCCGGCGCGGTCCGGTTGGTTTCACTGCTCGCGTTGCGCGTCCTGACGATGGACGGTTGACCGGGTGAGCCCGCACGAGCTGGTGTTCTTCTACGACCTCGGGCGGCCTGAGTGCTACCTGGCGGCCGAGCGGATCATGGCGGCCCTGCCGCTCCCCCCGGAGTGGGAGCCGGTGCTCGGTGCCGAGTTCGAGCCCGAGCAGCCAGACCGGGAGAGCGTGGAGCGCCGCGCTGCTCGGCTGGGGCTGCTGCCGTTTCGATGGCCGACTGTGTGGCCGCCCGATACGCGGCGCGCGATGCTGACCGCGACATTCGCCAAACAGGCCGGACGCGCGGTCGCGTTCTCGCTCGCCGCGTTCCGTCAGGCCTTTGCCGGCGGTCGCGACCTCGGGGAGGAGAGCACTGTGCTGCTCGCGGCGGCCGCCGGCGAGATGCACCCGGCCGCGGTGCTCAAGGGGATCCAGACGCGAGCGGTGAGGAGCGCGCTCGCCGGCGCCGGCGCCCGGGCGAGCGACGCCGGGGTGCGAACGCTCCCCGCGGTGCTGCTCGATGCAGAGGTTTTCAGCGGACCGACCGCGGTCGAGCAGGCCGCACGTGCGCTTGCAGGCCGCTCGGCCATCCGGGACCTCTGATCTAATTGCGTTGTCTGACCTAACTGCGTTGCCTCGCATGTGCGCGAGCGCGCGTACCGGCAGCGGCGCAGTAGATTTGTTGAGACTCGATGAGCGACGCAACCGCACCGCTGCCTCCTCAGCCAGGCAGCAAAGGTGACGTGACAACGATAGAGCTCGATCGGCAGGAACGCTCGATCGCGAGACGCAGCGCCGAGACGCGCGCGACGGTTCCGAACGTCGAGTTCACCGCCGTGGTCGACATGGACGCGTGCCTCACGCGCGAGGCGGAGCTTGGATGTGGAACGACCGCGCTGCTCGTGCGGGCGTGCGCGCTCGCGCTGTGCGAGATTCCGCGCGCGAACGGCTCATACCGTGATGGGCGGATCGAGCTGTACTCACGAGTGAACGTTGGGGTGACGATCGCCGAGGAGGCCCTCTACGTGGTGCCGACGATCTTCGACGCCGATCGCAAGTCGGCTCCCGAGATCGCGCTCGACCTCACGGCCCTGGCGCATCGGGCGAGGGAGGGAGAGCTCACGCCACCGGAGCTGTCTGGAGCGACGTTCACGGTCACGGATTCGATCGTGTATGACATCGCGACGCTGACCCCTCTCATCATCCCCCCGCAGTGCGCGGCCCTCGCGGCGGGACCGGTGCGGGACGTCCCCGTGATCCGCCACGGACGTGTCGTCCCGGGGCACACGATGGTGCTGACGCTCGCGTGCGACCACCGCATCCTCTACGGGGCAAACGCCGGAGCGTTCCTGCAGGAGGTCAAGGCGCACCTGGAGACGGGAGCGCTTTGAGTCCGCCGGCTCAGACCCCTCAACGCCCCGACCTCGAGTCAGCGGCGAAGACGATCGCTCGCGACGGCCGTGACGCGCTCGTGCAGCGCCTGCGGGACGCCTACCGCGAGGCGGCGACGACGCACGCCGACCTCCTGAAGCTCGACGACGAGCGGCTGGAGGCGATGGTGCAGCGCGCGGCCGACCAGGCCGATGGGCTGCAGTGGCGGCGAGCACTGGCCTCCGTCGGGGCACAGCAACTCGGAATCCCGGTCGCGCGGGCGCTGACACACCCGGCGGTTGCGCGCGCCCAGGAGCTCGTGGGAGCTCCGTCCTACGAGCGCGAGCTCGAGACGCTGAGTCAGCAAACGGGAGCATGGCGGCCACCATCCGAAGATGACCCGGGGCCGGGATCCTCGCCGGGCCAGGCAACCCCCGGCGATGGAGCGCAGGAGGCCCGGGCCGTCTCCGAGCCGGAAGGCGACGACGGCGCCCCCGGCACCGCCACCACCGCCACCACCGGCGCCGGGGCCGCCGGGGCCACCGCCGCCGGGGCCGCCGGGGCCGACCTCGCCGTGGATGCAGACCCGGGCGCGCGCGCGATCGCAGCTGACCCCGTCTTCGCAGGTGCCGGTCAGGCGCCGCCTGACGAACATGACGAATCTGCCGATCCAGCCGCGTCCGCCGACCCGGTCTTCGCAGGTGCCGGTGATGCGCGCGCCGGCGGCGACGACGATGCCGGGACTGGAGCCACGGCCGCCGCCGGCACCGCCGCCGCCACAGGCGCCGAAAGGGCATCAACCGGCACCGACACCGAGACGGACGAGGACGAGGACGAGGACGCCGCGACCGATGAGGGCCCGGCGGGGGAGGATGAAGGCGACGATGAGGAGGACGACAACCCGCCGAACGGCCGGCTCCAGCGGCTGATCGATTCGCTCCCGGCATTTCAACCCGCTGAGGTGCGCTTGCACGCGATCCATCTCAGCGGCGTCGCCGACCTGCCGGCGGACCATCGCATCGAGCTGCGCGTGTCCGCTGACGGTCTCGATCTGATCGAGGCCAACGACACGATTGTCGGGCGCCTGGGCTGGGAGGAGATCGAGGAGCTGTTCGTGCCCGGGCCGCTCACCCGGCGCGAGCGACGGCGGCCGGTCACCCGCCTGGTCGTGCAGACCCGGCAGGGGGACGCGAGCTTCGAGGTGGAGGAGCTCTCCCGCGAGATATTGCGCGACCGGCTGCGCCCGCTGCTCGCGTACTTCCACCAGAGCTGACGCGGTGCTCGAGGCCGCCGTACGGCTCGCCGATTCGCTGCGCTCCGCTATCAGCGACGAGCGAGTGCTCGAGGCGGTCGCGTCCGTGCCCCGGGACCGTTTCGTCCCCCTGTCGCACCGTGGACGCGCCTACGAGAACGCGGCGCTGCCGATTGGTGCCGGACAGACGATCTCGCAGCCGGTCGTGGTCGCCAGGATGCTGGAGCTGCTCGAGTTGAACGGCAGCGAGCGTGTGCTCGACGTCGGGACCGGCTCCGGCTACCACGCGGCGCTGCTCGCCAGGCTTGCAGCGGAGGTCCTCTCGATCGAGCGCCACCCCGAGCTGAGCGCGGCCGCCGGCGTCGTTCTCGAGGAGCTTGGCTACGACAACGTCAGGCTGTTCGTCGGCGACGGCTCTCGCGGTCTGCCCGACCTGGCCCCGTTCGAGGCGATCAACATCGCGGCCGCGACCGGAGCGGATGTTCCGGGGGCGCTGCTCGAACAGCTCGCGCTCGGCGGACGGCTCGTCGCGCCGGTCGGGGCGGGCGACCAGCGCCTCGTTCTGATCAGGCGCCGCGGCGACCGGCTCGAGTTCGAGCCACATGAGCCCGTCAGGTTCGTCCCGCTCGTCACGGAGTAGTCACCTACGGATCGGCGGGCCAGCGGCGCGGCCGGCGAGGGGGCGAGCGGCCCGTCAGCAGCCGAGCGCCAGCCGCTCGCCGCCGAGGCGGCGGCTGATGACGTCGATCGCCACCGGACTGCTGTCGATCAGCACGAAGCGTCTGCCGAGCGCGCGGCAGACGGCCCCGAGCGTTCCCGATCCGGCGAACGGGTCGAGGCACCACGCGCCCGGACGCGAGGACGCGGCCACGAACCGCCGCAGGACGCCTTCGGGCTTCTGCGTCGGATATCCCGTCTTCTCGGCGCCGTTGGTGGGCACGATCGTGTGAAACCAGACGTCCGTAGGACGCTTTCCCCGCGCCGCCTTCTCGGCGCCGACGAGCTCCGGTGCCATGTAGGGCTCGCGCTCCACCGCATCCGCGTCGAAATGGTGGGCCCCCGGTGTGCGGACGTAGACGAGGATCGTGTCGTGCTTGGCGGGCCAGCGGCGGCGTGGCTTCGCCCCGTAGTCATAGGCCCACACGATCTCGTTGAGGAATGCGTCACGGCCGAAGATCTCGTCGAGCAGCAGCTTGCAGTAGTGAGCTTCCCGATAGTCGATGTGGAAGTACAGGGTCCCGTGTGGGGCGAGCAGCTCCCTGGCGGCGAGCACACGCGGCTCCAGGAACGCCAGGTAGTCGCCGAAGCTGTCCTCGAAGCTGAGGCTCTGCAGCAGCGTCGAGCGGTAGCGCCTGCCTCCGAAGCCGACGCGCTGACCGGCGTCGTCGCGCGCGACCTCGATGCTCGCCCGCGACTGCGCGCGGCCGGTGTTGAACGGCGGGTCCATGTAGACGAGGTCGAACGCGTCGCGCGGCAGGTTGTGCAGGACCGGCAGATTGTCGGCGGCGATCACGAGATCGTCGCTCAGCGTCAAGTGCGCTGGAACCGTTTGCAGAAGCTGCACCGGTGGGACGCTACCGCGGGAGCCGGGCGACGCACGCGACGATTGGAGTGGTCACGGTTGCGCAGCCGATTCGAGCGCACCCGTCAAACGCACCTCATCACCTAAGAAGCGCATAAGGTGTCAACTTCCCCAGCGCCCCTCGGGTAGACTCGAACCGATGGTCAGCAACCTGTACCGTCGCTGGCGAGCGTCTGGGCATGCTGTGAAGATCACGCGGTATGCGCTCGGCTCGGTCGTGGCGCTCGCGACGAGCGTGGTCGTGTTCGCGCTGCTGTACGTGATGCACGTCGGGACGACGACCGCGTCGATCGTGGCGTTCTTCGCCGGCGCGATTCCGAACTGGATTCTCAACCGTCGCTGGGCCTGGGAGCGCGAGGGCAGGGTCGAGATCGCCCGCGAGGTCATCGGCTACTCGATCGTCTCGCTGCTGTGCGTGCTCGCATCGTCGGTCGGCACGGGCTGGATGAACCGGCAGGTGCAGAGCATCCCGGCGCACCATGGGATCCGCGTCGCGCTCGTGACGGCCGCCTACGTGTTCGTGCAGGCGCTGCTGTTCGTCGTGAAGTACGTGATCTACGACCGCTGGGTGTTCGCCGGCCGCAGCCGGTTCCGCGCCGCCCTGCGGTCGCGCCGCCAGGTGTGGACCGCGGCGCGTGCGAACCGCACGCCATAGCCGAGGTTCCCGCCCTTCTTGGTGAGCGTCGCGTGCCTGCCGCGGTCGCGCATCGTCGTCGGGACCTCGGCCAGCCGGTAGCCGTTCAGCGCGGCGCTGATCATCAGCTCCGAGGCCTGGTACTGCGGCTGCTCGAGCGTGACCGCCTCGGTCACCTCCGCGCGCATCGCGCGCAGACCGCAGGCAGGATCGGTGATCCGGTGCCGGACGAGCACCGTGAGCAGTGCGCCGAACACGATCACGCCGAGGTGCCGCACACCATCGGTGGTCAGTTCGCTGCCAAGCCGCCGCGAGCCGCTCACGAAGTCGGCCCGGCCCGCGAGGATGGGCGCGACGACCGCGGCGATCTCGCCCGGCTCATACTGGCCGTCGGCGTCGATCGTGACGATGATCCGTACGCCCCGCGCCCGCGCGAGCCAGTAACCGAGACGCAGGGCGGCACCCTGCCCGCGGTTGACGGGCACGTCGCACACGAGCGAGCCGGCCGACGCGGCGGCGGCGGCGGTGCGGTCCCTGGCGCCGTCGACGACGACGATCACCTCGCAGGCCATCCCTGCGATCTCGGCGGGAATCTCGCGGACCACCTCGGCCACCGTCGGCTCTTCGTTGTAGGCGGGGATCACGATCGCAAGCGGCGCGCCGGCGCCCGGAGGATTGGCGCGCAGGAACGTCGCAGCCGCCTCGCGCTCGCCCGGCTCGAGGATCGCGACCTCGTCCTCCAGGATGAACGGGCTCGACTCGGCGATCGTCATCGCGCGCCCTCCACGATTCCCTCGGCGGCCCGGAGCCCGGCACCGCCGGGCAGCGGCAGCGCGCCGTTGATGTCGGCCGTGCGCCACTCCTCCCACACGCCCGCGACACCCTCGGAGAAGCCGATCCTCGGCTCCCAGCCACGAGCTCGCGCGCGGGCGGTGTCGACGATCACGGCTGGCATCTCGCCCGCCTTCGCGGGACCGTGGATCACAGGCACCGGCTGACCGGTCACTCGCCGCGCCTCGTCGATCACCTCGAGCACCGACAGCGATCTGCCGGCGCCGAGCACCACAGGGCCGTGCCAGCGCTCGTCCGCGAGCGCGAGCTGCGCGGCGGCGACCACGTCGCTGACGTGGACGTAGTCGCGCACCTGCCGCCCGTCGCCGTAGATCTCGAACGTCGTCCCGAGGCGGATCCCGCGCATGAGGCGGGCGACGATGCTGTCCTTCGCCTGCATCCCCGGGCCATAGACGTTCGTCAGCCGCAGGCAGATGCAGCGCACGTCGTATGAGGACGTGTACGCGGACATGAGCATCTCCCCTGCGGCCTTGGTCGCCCCGTAGGGCGTCAGCGGCGCCAGCGCCGCGCGCTCGGTGATCGCCGGAGCCTCCATCGGCCCGGTGACGGCGTTGGTGGAGGCGAACACGAGCGCCGGGACGCCCGTCGCGCGCGCGCCCTCCAGGAGACGGTGCGTGCCCTCGACATTGGTGCGGAAGGTGAGCTCCGGGTGCTCGACCGAGCGCAGCACGGAGGTGACCGCGGCGAGGTGCACGATCGCATCGAAGCCGCCCTCCAGGGCGGCGTTGATCACGCTCTCCTCCGCGATGTCGCCCTGCACGACGTCCACCGCGGGATCGGGATGCGGCTGCAGGTCCACCACGCGCACGCGCGCCCCCGCGGACGACAGCGCCGCAACGAACTGCCTGCCGATGAAGCCGGACCCACCGGTGACGAGGATCCTGCTCCCGCGAAGGGTCTCCCGTGCGCCGGCCGGGCTAAGCGCCTCGTGTGCGCTGCCGCTCACGTCTTGGCCAGCGCGCCGGCGGTGGTCGGGAGCGGACTCTGCGTGGCGCGCCAGCTGACGGTCGGCATGATCGCGCTGACATCGACTCGGTCCTTGTGCGCCTCAACGACGTCGAACAGGTGGTCGATCAGCGCCATCGACAGCAGCGTCGGCTGCAGGCCCAGTTGCTCGAGCCGCGAGTGCTTGACGTTGTAGTAGTGGCCCTCGAGCTCGACACGCGGATTGTCGACGTGTTCGATTGTCGCCTCACCCGGATACTCCGACTTGATCGTTTCGGCGATCTGGAGAACCGACAGTGACTCGGTCATCTGGTTGAACACGCGAAACTCGCCGCGATCGGCGGGATTCTCCGCCGCGATCCGGATGCACTCGACCGTGTCGACGATGTTGATCAGCCCGCGCGTCTGCGAGCCGTCGCCGTAGACGGTCAGCGGGTGCCCGAGCACCGCCTGGATGACCATCCGGTTGAGCACCGTCCCGAACACGCCGTCGTAGTCAAAGCGCGTCGTCAGCCGCGGGTCGAGCTTGGTCTGCTCGGTGTCGGCTCCGTAGACGACCCCCTGGTTGAGGTCGGTCGCCCGCAGCCCCCAGATACGGCAGCCGAACTCGATGTTGTGGCTGTCGTGAACCTTGGAGAGGTGGTAGAAGGAGCCGGGACGCTTCGGGAACAGCACTCGATCCTTGCGACCGTTGTGCACGACCTCGAACCAGCCCTCTTCGATGTCGATGTTCGGCGTGCCGTACTCACCCATCGTGCCCAGCTTGACGAGGTGGATGTCACGGTTGAAGTCCGCGATCGCGTACATCACGTTGAGGTTGCCGACCACGTTGTTGGTCTGCGTGTAGACCGCATGCGACTGATCGATCATGGAGTACGGGGCCGCCCGCTGCTCTCCGAAGTGCACGATCGTCTCCGGACGGAAATCGCGCACCATCTCGTGCACGAACTTCGCGTCGCAGAGATCGCCGACGTAGCTCCTGATCGTCTTACCCGACAGCTCGGTCCAGGCGTTGAGCCGCTCGTCCAGCGTCGCGATCGGCACAAGGCTCTCGACACCCATCTCGACGTCATATCCACGCCGTGCGAAGTTGTCGTTGACGGCGACGTCGTGACCGAGGTTCGCCAGATGCAGGGCGGTCGGCCAACCGAGATAACCGTCACCACCAAGTACGAGGATCCGCATAGCTCACAATGCCTTCAAATCTTGAATGGGGTTTCTCAGCGACAGCTGACCTCCGGCTACCCCGACCGTGGCCAAGGCTGAGAAATCGCTGACCTCTGCCATGGCGAGGATAGCCGAAGCACCCGCGCACCGACTGGCCGGGCAGCGTGCACAACCCTAGCGGGCTGTGACCGTGCACTCTCGCAGCTGCTCTGCGGCCTCTGGCGCAGAGCCCGTTTCGGCTCTCACGCCGACCCCGGCCCGATGATCGCCGCGCAAGCTTACGTCAACTGCCGCAGGCGGGCAGCGTCGCAGAGGAGAGCGCTGATCTCGCCCGCCGAGCGCGGCGGTGAGAACACGTAGCCCTGCACGAGCTCGCAGCCGAGGCGTCTGAGCGCAGCCACCTGGCACGGCGTCTCGGCTCCCTCTCCGACGACCGTGAGCGACAGCGCCCGCGCCATCGCGATGATCGCCTCGGTGATCGCCCGGTCAGAGGACTCGCCACCGAGGAGCGCGACGAATGCGCGGTCCACCTTGAGCGCGTCGAGCGGCAGGCGCGTGAGGTAGCTGAGCGACGAATATCCGGTACCGAAGTCGTCGAGCACGAGCCTCACGCCGATGGCCTTCAACTGGCGCAGGGCCTCGCTGATCGATCGGGACTCGCCGAGCAGAAGCGTCTCGGTGATCTCGAGGCTGAGGCTCGAGGGCTCGAGGCCACTACGGTTCAGCACCTCGCTCACGATCTCGGGGAATTTCTCGTGTAAGAGCTGCAACGGCGAGAGGTTGACCGCGATCCCGATCGGCCGGGCGTCCGGTCGCAGCTGCGCCCACTCGGATGCCTGCCGGCAGGCGCGCTCGAGCACCCAGCATCCGATCCGCTCGATCAGCCCGCTCTCCTCTGCCACGGGCACGAACTCGCTCGGCGGGATCGGCCCGCGCTCAGGGTGATCCCATCGCAGCAGCGCCTCCACGCTCGCGATCGACTCGTCGCGCAGCGACACGATCGGCTGGTAGGCGAGCCGCAGCTCGTCGCGCTCGATCGCGCGACGCAGGTCGTTCTCGATCCGTAGCCGCGCGATCGCGCGGCCACGCATGACCTCGTCGAACAGCTCGTAGCGTGCCCGCCCGCGCTCCTTGGCGCGGTACATGGCGGCGTCGGCATCACGGATCAGGTCCTGCGGCAGGTCGCCGCCCTGGGCGAGCGCGATCCCCACGCTCGTCGTCACGAAGTGCTCGTTGTGCGCGAGCGGGAACGGCCGCGCGAACACGGAGCCGATCCGCTCCGCCATCGCAACTGCCTCGCGCTCGTCTGAGATCTCCTCCAGCAGCAGGCCGAACTCGTCGCCACCGAACCGCGCCACGGTGTCGGTCGGCCGTACGACCTGCTTCAGGCGAGCGGCAACCGCTCCCAGCAGCTCGTCGCCTGCATGGTGTCCGAGGCTGTCGTTGACGAGCTTGAAGTTGTCCAGGTCGATGAACAGAACCGCCGCGCGGGCGCCGGGGCGGCGTCGCATGCGCTCGAGAGCATGCTGAAGACGGTCGAGGAACAGGACGCGGTTCGGCAGCCCGGTGAGCGGATCGTGCAGGGCCCGGTGCTCGATCGCGTCCTCGGTGCTCCGGCGCTCGATCGCGTCCGCGAGCACGTTCGCGAGCGACTGGATGAAATCGATGTCACCGGCCGCGTAGGTCCGCTGCACCGTGCTGTGGACGCCCACCACCCCGAACGGACCGTCCACGCCGGTGATGGGCACCGAGACGCTGCTCGCCACTCCGAACTCGGCGAGCTGCTCGGACCACGGAAAGCGATCCTCACGCGTCCAGTCGCTGACTACCACGGGCGCACCGGTGAGCACGGTGCGCATCGCCTGCGCACGCGTGCCGTCGAGGACCGCGTCGCCGCCGTCCTGGAGACGCGTGCCGCTGGCGGCGCGGAACCTGAACGTCTTGCGGTCGGGAAGCAGCTCGGCGACGAGCGCCGCGTCGACGTCGAGCAACTCGCGGGCGGCGATCACCGCCTCCTCGAGCAGCTCGCCGATCGCAGCGCGCTCGAGCGCGTGCTCGCCCAGCCGTGCGACCGCCGCCTGCTGGGCCGCGCGGCGCTCGAGCTCGAGCTCGGCGAGCTTGCGGTCGGTGATGTCGAGCAGGATCCCGTGCCAGCGGCGGCGGCCGACGTCGTCCCCGACGAGCAGCGCGTCATCGCGTACCCACACCGTGCGCCCGTCGCGGTGCAGCATCCGATACTCGCTCGCCAGCGGATCGAGAACGCCGTGGAGCTCGTTGGTCGATTCGCCGGCGAGGACCCGCTCGCGGTCGTCCGGGTGCAGCTGGCGCGCCCACAGCAGCGGATCGAGGCTCCACTCCTCCGCCGTGAAGCCGAGAATCCCCTCGATCTTGGCGTTGACGTAGTGCCAGCGCCCGTGCATGCCGGGATCGGCGATGTACATGATCGCCGGAACCCTGTCGAGCAGCGCCCGGTACTCGCCCGCGCTCGCGTTCTCGACCACCAGGCCGGCGACCCAGGCGACGGACTCGACGAACGCGCGCTCGGTGTCGTCCGGCCCGCATTCACCTTCCACGAACAGCGTCAGCGCCCCTTGCAGCTTGCCGGTGTTCCCGCGCAGCGCAGTCGAGCAGCACGGATGCGACGTGCCCAGCACCGGGTGATCGCGGATCGAGTAACGCTGCCCGTCGGACCCGATCAGCCACAGCGCCGCGTGCAGCACCGGGTAATGCGCTTCGATCGTCTCCATCAGCCCTATCAGCTGGGTGCGGAGCCAGCTGCCGGCACCCATGAGCTGCGTGCCCGGCGGGAGCGGCAGGGCGCGATCCGGCGGGCCCGGACCGAGAGAAGAGTATGCGCTCATGCCTGTCTGCGTGATCAGCCGCGAGCGAGATGGTCCTGCACCGAAATCCAGGCCGAGCGGCGTGGCCCAACCTCAGTTCGCCGCACGGTCGCGCGCAATTTGCATCGAAACTGAGCGACAGCGTAGCATCGTCCGCATGCCCTGTGAAGAGCGTCGGTGACGATGATCGCGTGCCGGCGCACACCCGATAGCGCGTTCGAGGGGCTGCCCGACTTCCCCTACGCGGCTCACTACCACGAGGTGGACGGGATCCGCCTCGCCCGCGTCGACGAGCGCTCCGGACGGCCGGTGATCCTCTTCCACGGCGAGGCTGGGGATCCGCCTCGCCCGCGTCGACGAGCGCTCCGGACGGCCGGTGATCCTCTCCCACGGCGAGGCTGCAGAGCATGCCCGCTCAGAGCGGGTGACCTCGGTAACCCCGCGAGACCTCGAGTAACCCCGCGAGACCTCACGCAACCCCGGGAGATCACGTCTCGATGGTCGCGCCGGCCCCGCGCATCTCCTCGATCGCGCGCTCGCTGTCGCCGGCGTGGACGTCGACGCCGCGGATCCCGCGCTCATCGACGCGGACGCGCAACCCGATCGCGAGCGCGTCCAGGACCGTGTTCTTGACGCAGTAGTCGGTCGCGAGGCCGCAGACGGTCACCTCGTCGATGTCGTGATCGCGGAGCACGCGCTCGAGCGAGGTCCCCTCGAACCCCGAGTATCCGTCGCTCGCCGGGTCTCGTCCCTTGTCGATCACGACGTCCACCGTCGAGCGGTGCAGCGACGGGTGCAGTTGCGCGCCCTCGCTCCCGGCAACACAGTGCACCGGCCAGGGGCCGCCGTGGCTCGCGAAGGACGAGTGATCGGGCGGGTGCCAGTCGCGGGTGGCGACGATCAGGTCGAACCCGCCGCCGGCCGCGAGCTCGGCGATACGCGCGCCGACGAGATCACCCGCGGGCACCGGCAGCGCCCCGCCCGGGGTGAAGTCGTTCTGGAAGTCGACGATGATCAGCGCTCGAGCCACCGGAGGGCGTTCACTGTGCCTTGGATGGTTTCTCCTCCTGATACGCGCGCAAGGTCAGACGCTCGCTCACCTATGCCCGCCGGCGTCGTGTACTACCGCTGGCCTCCCGGCACCGGCGCCTGCTCGGCTGCGGGGGCCTCCTCCTCGGCCTGCGCAATCGTCTGCGCGAGGCGCGCATCGTACGCAGCACGCGCCGCCTTGTCCGGCGAACCGAGTGCCTGGTCGACGCGCAGGAAGTGATTGACCATGTCGGCGAGGCGGGTGGGCAGGAGCGCCGCGCTGCGCACGAGCGGGTCCATCACCTTCGGCACGAACACGGCGTAGTGGTTGTGCTGCAGCGCGTCGACGATCGCGCGCGCGACGTCCTCGGGCTCCGGCGTCTTGATGCCGCGGATCTGCTTGACGCCCGAGTACAGCTCCGTGTTGACGCCGACCGGCATCACAACGGTGATCCCGACGCCCGAGCCCTTCAGCTCCTGGCGCAGTGCGTCACACAGCCCGACGACCGCGTGCTTGGTCGCCGAGTAGGTCGCGCCGTTTGCGGCGCCGCCCTTGCCGGCGATCGACGCGATGTTGACGAGGTGGCCGCTCCCACGCGGCAGGAAGCGCCCCAGCGCGAGCTTGGAGCCGAAGATCACGCCGTGCAGGTTGATGTCGATCATCCGCTTGGCAGTCGCGTCCGACTCCTCGGCGAACGGCCCGACCGGCATGATGCCGGCGTTGTTGATGAGCACGTCGAGCGGACCGAGGCGCGTCTCGACCTCGTTCAGGAACGCCTCGAAGCTCGGTCGGCTTGTGACGTCGACCCTCAGCCCGATCGTGCCGCCACCCAGGTCCTGGGCGGTGCGCTGAACGAGCTCTTCGTCGATGTCGCCGACCGCAACGCGCGCACCCTGGGAGACCAGGGCGACCGCGGTGGCGCGGCCGATCCCGCGCGCGCCGCCGGTGATCGCGACGACTTTGCCTGTGAGCGAACGTGGAGCTTTGGCCATCAATCGGTCCTCCTGGTGTAAAGGGGGCGGGTGGGGGTTCAGACGGTACCGCTCCGGCTCGGGGAGTGAACTGCTGACCCCCAGAGGCTCTCCGTTACATGAGCCTTGGACGTAAGCGTTCACTATGAACACCAACGTCCAACGCTCCTCCCCCGGAGACATTTGCACGCCAGTCGACAAGCGCATCGTGCAACTCAACGAGGGCGCGGCGGGCCGGCGGGAAGCACGATGTCCCGGCCCGTCGGCCGCAGGTCGCGATCGAGCTCCAGCTGCCAGTAGTAGCGCGCGAACGTGGCGCCCGCGCGGAACTCTCCGACGTGCGGCTGGATCCGCTCGCCCGACACCATCCGCACGATCAGCTCAGGATAGGTGCGACCGGGCAACGCGGCGTACATCGGTGCCGGGAACGCACCGCCGAAGCGCGTGTTGACATCGGTGATGCCGATTCCCACCTGTGAGTCGCGGAACGCCTGCACGGTGCAGGGGCCGCGCACGCCGAGCGCCTCGACGACGCGCCGCCCAAGGTCGATCAGCTCCGGATCATTGATCACCGTGCCCTTGATCGACTCGCCGCCGCGCGACTCGATCATCGTCCTCGGGATCGCGTTCAGGCAGCGCGCATCCAGATCGCACAGGCAGTCGATCGAGAACTCGGGGCCGTCCATCGCCTTCTGGACCATCACCGGCTCCTTGATGTAGTCGACGAAGAACGCGGCCGCACGGGCGTCGTCGGCGCGCATGATCGAGCGCGCGCCCGACCCCTGGCGCGGCTTGACGATCACCGGGTAGTAGGGCACCGGGTCGCCGGGCAGGACCGTCGGAGGGGAGGGTAACCCCAACCGCTGCAGCAGCAGGTGCGCCTCGTACTTGTCGAAGGTCGCGCGGGCGACCTCCGACCCCGGGACGAGCGACGGGAGCAGGTCCGCCTCGCGCGCGTGCGCGAGCACCTCGATGTCGAGGTCGGTGAGCGGGATCACCGCGCCGACGTGGTGGCGCTCGCACAGCTCGGCGAGCGCGGGAACGTACGCGGGATCCTCGATCCGCGGCACCGACACGCGGTCGTCGGCGGCGTACTGCGCCGGCGCGAGCGGGTTCGGGTCCGCCGCGATCACAGTCGCATGCTGAGCGAACGCCGAGACGATGTCGTAGCGCTTGCCGACGCCGGTCAGCAGGATCCCGATGTCACGCTTGACGGGTGCCTGCGGGTCGCCCTCCCAGCCGGCCACCGGCGCAGCGGATACGTGCGGGTCACGCTCCGAGCCGGCCACCGGCGCAGCGGATACGTGCGGGTCGCGCTCGGTGGAGCCCGCTAGTCGCTCGGTGGGTGCCATCCGCCCTTCTCTCCTTTGTAGAGGCCGTGTCCGCTCAACACCATCTCCGCCGTCCGCGCGAGGATCCGCAGATCGAGCGCAAGCGTGCGGTGCTCGACGTACCAGAGGTCGAGCTCGATCCGCTCCGGCCACGGGAGCGCGGCGCGGCCGTTGACCTGGGCCCAGCCGGTGATCCCCGGCTTGACCGCCAGGCGACCGCGCTGATGCGCCGTGTACTGCTGCACCTGCACGGGGATCGTCGGGCGCGGCCCGACGATCGACATCTCGCCGCGCAGGACGTTCCAGAGATTCGGCAGCTCGTCGAGCGAGTAGCGGCGCAGCAGCGCCCCCATACGCGTGATGCGGTCATCGCCCCGCTGGATCGCGAGCCCGGCGCCCTTGAACTCGGCGCCCGCGATCATCGTGCGCAGCTTGTAGATCTGGAACATCGCTCCGTCCCGGCCAACGCGCGTCTGGGTGTAGATCGGGTTGCCGGGGGACTCGAGCCGCACCGCGAGCGCGAGCAGCGCCACCAGCGGCGCGGTCAGGACCGAGCCGACCAGCCCAAGCGTCAGATCGAGCGCGCGGGTGATCATCGGTTGCCCCCCGCCGGCTCGCAACACATCATCACGCGCCCCGGCCGAGGCATAGGCTCATCGTGTACCTCCCGCAGGCTCCCAGCCAGCAGGCGTGCCATGCGCGAGCCAGTCCCACAGCCCGGCCGCCAGCGACGCGGTGGTCAGCACGTAGTAGCGCGCGAGGAGCAGCGGGCGCGCGGGCAGCGCCGGCGCGAGCAGCGCGGCCGCCAGCACCACGAGCTGCAGCGCCAGCGACGCATCGTAGATCCAGCCGTGCCCAACGAGGAGGATATTGGCCGCGAGCAGGAGCACGTGCAGGAACGGCGAGGCGTAGCGCAGCACCCTGTGCGAGAAGATCATCAGCGCGTACAGCGGTCCGTAGCCGCGCGGGGAGAGCATCCCGCCCCGCAGCACGATCGGCCAGCCGTGGCTCATCATGCGGCGCTTGCGGGCGAACTCCCCCTCGATCGTGGGAACCATCTTCTCGACCGCGCGCGCATCCGGGGCATACACCGCCAGCCAACCGCGCTTGACCATGTTGAATGGGAACGACAGGTCGTGACCCATGATCGGGTCGACCTCGAAGTAGGACTCGCGGCGGGTGGCGTAGATCGCGCCGTTGCCGCCGGTCACCGATCGCAGCCGGGACTCGAGCCGCCGCAGCAGCATCTCGTAGCGCCAGTAGAGCCCCTCCTGGTTGGTGCCGCGCTCGTTGACGAAGCGCACGTCGCCGCACACATAGCCGACGCGCGGGTCCGCGAACGCCGCGACGAGGCGCGTCAACGCCTCCGGCTCCCAGCTCGCGTTCGCGTCCGAGAACGCGAGGATCTCGCCGCGGGCACGGCGCACGGCGGCGTTCTGGGCGCGGATCTTGCCGCCGCGCGGCAGCTCCAGCACGAGATCCGCGCCGGCGGCGCGCGCCCGGGCGACCGTCTCGTCGGGCGAGCCGTCGCAGGCGACGATCACCTCGAGCGACGACGGCGGGTACTCCAGCGCGCGGAGGTTGGAGACACGCGCCGCGATCACCTCCTGCTCGGCGTAGGCGGCGACGATCACGGAGACATCGTGCGCACTCCCAGGTTGCACCCCGGTGGCCGCCGGCGCGTGGCGGATCACCCGCGCGAGCAGCGCGAGCAGCAGGCCGTAGCCGGCCTGTGTGTACACGAGCAGCCCGGCGCAGCACCAGAACACGATCACGATCGCCGTCATGCGCGCCCGATTCTGGCGCAGAGCGCGCCGTAGAGCTCGAGCGTCGCCCGCGCCGCCGCGTCCCACGAGTAGACGCCCCCGGCCGCCACCAGCGCGGCGCGCGCGATACGATCGCGCGCCGCGGGATCTCCGAGCAGCTCGAGCAGGACCGCGCGCAGCGCCTCGGCGTGCCCTGGCGGCACGAGCCGCGCCGCGCCGGTGGCGGCCACCTCGCCGAACCCGCCGACGTCGCTCAGGACGATCGGGCGTCCGAACGCGAGCGCCGCGGCGAGCACGCCGGACTGGTCGAAGCGCTCGGTGCGCGCGTACGGGAGCACGACGATGTCGGCGGCGCGGAAGAACGCCGGCAGCTGCGCGTCGGGGACGAAGCGGGGCACGAACCGGACGCTCGCGCTCGCCCGCGCCCGCAGCGGCGCGGGGTCCATCCGCGGGCGCCCGACGATCCACAGCTCGGCGCCGTCGATCCCGCGCCACGCGTCGAGCAGGACCTCGAGGCCTTTGTAGGGCCGCAGCAGACCGAAGAACAGGACCACGGGCCGGCCAGGGCGAACCTTCAGCTCCGCCGGCAGCGGCTCCTCGCGGGGCTGGCGGGTGAGGTGCTCGAATGCGCCGTGATGGATCACGTGCACCTTCCCGTCCGGCACTCCGAGGCCCTCGACGAGCGTGCGCCGGCCGTACTGGGAGTGCACGACGACCGCGTCGACCGCGTCGTAGAGCCGCCGCTGGGCGCGCAGCTGCCCGGGTCGCGGCTCGCGCGGCAGCAGGTCGTGGGCGGTGAGCACGAGCGGCCGGCGCGGCAGCAGGTGACGGTCGAGCGCCTGCACCGCCAACCACTGGAAGTGCACGACATCGGCGCCGCGCGCCACCCTGCGGTAGGCGAGCATGTCCGGCACGTGCTGGGCGAGCTTTGCCGCCAGACGCAGCCGCGATCCGGGAGCGCCGGGCGCGCGGCGGTAGAACTGCCGGCGCACCTCGTACCCCTCCGGCGACGCGACCGCGCCGTAGGCGAACTCGCTCGTGACGAGGCGCGCGCGCGCGCCGGCACGAGCGAGCGCGGCCGCGAGGGCGTGGTCGTAGGGCGGCGTGTACGCCGACGGGTCGACGAGATCCGCGCGGATCACCGGCGCTCCCGGCGACGCCGCGCGCATACCCCGCGCGCGGTGTCTCGCAGCGCCCGCGGCGGCTCGTTGGAGAGGCGCAGGCCGATCAGCTCCTCGACCGCCAGCACCGCGTCGATGAAGAGGAACGCAGCGCGCTGGCGCCGGCCTCCCTGGGCAGCGCGCTGGCGCCGGCGTCCCTCGGCAGCGCGCTGGCACCGGCCTCCCTCGGCAGCGGGTTTCCCCCGGCCACTGGCCCGCAGGCCAGTAGCCGGACCGCCACGTCCGCGGGCGCCGATCCGATCGACGGCACGCTGCAGCCCACGGGTCACGGCCGGCTCGGGATGAAAGCCCGGGTACTGGCGCGCGAGCCAGGCGCGGCCGGCGGCGTACGCGCGCCACTGACGTCGCAGCGCGCCGATCGAGGCGCGGTATTCGTGCTGGACGGCGGCCTCCTCGCGCAGCTCGAGCCTCCAGGCGAGCGGCGCCAGACGCCAGCAGAGGTCGGTGTCCTCAGCGGCGCGCAGTCTCTCGCGAAAGCCGCCGACGATCTCGAACGCTCGGCGGCGCACGAGCATGTTCGCGGCCGCGGCGCGGGGACGATAGGGGTGAGCCAGGTGCGCGCGCTGGTCCAGGAAGTTGCGTGAGGCGGCGTAGCGCTGGGCGAGCGTCCGCGCCCCCGGAGCCGGGAGGATCTGGCCGGCGAGGATCGCCACGTCGGGGGCGATCGCGCTCACGAAGTAGCGGTCGATCAGATCGGCGGGCGCGAGCGTGTCGGCGTCGAGGAAGAGGATCCAGTCGTTGCCGGCATGGGCCGCGCCGGCGTTGCGCGCGTGGGCGGGCGAGTGCTCGCCGGCGGCGCGAATCACGCGTACGCCGGCGGCGCCGGCGGGCGCCGTGCCGCTGTTGTCGGCGAGGATCAGCTCGTCACCCGGGATCGTGCGCAGCCCGCGGAGCATCGTGAGCGCGGCCTGTGCGGCTTCGCGGTCACCGGCGAACGGGACGACCACACTGACGGGCGGGCGGCCCGGCCCGGCGGGCGGGGCGCTCACGCGCTCCTCCTGCGGTAGGTCCGGCCCGGCGGGCGGGGCGCTCACGCGCTCCTCCTGCGGTAGGTCCGGCCCGGCGGGCGGGGCGCTCACGCGCTCCTCCTGCGGTAGGCCCGGCCGCGCGCGAGCAGCATCCGCGCCTGCTCGATCTCCTGCCGGTGCGCGAACCCGGTCGCCAGCAACAGCGGCGGGATCGCCGCGAACATGGCGGCGCGGCTGAGGAACCCGAGCGCGCCGGAGGTGGGCAGCAGGATCTCGCCCGCGACGACGACGGCGCCGATCAGCAACGTCACCTGCGCTAGCCGGCCCCACTCGAAGTGGACGGTGAACGCCTTGCGGACGAGCAGGTGCATGGCGGTCAGCATCGCGACGTAGGCGCCGCACAACGCGATCCCGGCGCCGGCGATCCCGTACGGGGGCACGAGGACGACGAGCAGCACGATGTTCGCCACGAGCCCCGCGAGCGCGGCGGGGAAGTTGCGGCGCGTCACCCTCGCCCGGGCGGCGATCACGAGGAACACGACCCACAGGCCGTACAGCGCCCAACCGAGCGACAGCCACGGCACCGCTCGATACGCCCCGAAGTACCCGGTGTGCGGCGCGAGGATCCGGACGATCCAGCGCGCCTCGAGCGCGAGCCCGGCGACGGCCCAGCCGCTGATCACCACGTAGTAGGTGGTGACGAGCCCGTACAGGCGCGCCGCCTCGGCGTCGTCGGTGACCGAGTAGGCGAGCGGCGGCCACGCGTACTGGAACGCCCGCGTGATGAACGCGACCGCGCCCGCGATCTTGACCGCGATCGAGTACTGCCCGACGGCGGCGAGCCCGGCTTGCGTGGAGGCGTGCTGGTGCAGGAGGAACTGGCGGTCGAGCAGGTTGAGCGCGTACACGGACGCCTCCGCGGGAACCGTTGGCAGCCCGAAGTGCAGCAGCGTGCGCAGCGACTCGCCGCCGGCGCGGCGCGGCAGCAGCCGGTGGCGCATCGTCCACCACAAACCCAGCAGCACCAGCGTCGAGGCGCCGTAGTTGCCGATCAGCAGCCCGTTGTAGCCCTTGCCCAAAACGACGACGAGCACGACCGAGGAGGCGACCGTGAGGCCGACGTTGCACAGGGAGGCGGTCATGTAGGCGCGCAGGCGCTCGTCGACGCGCAGCAGCCCGTAGGCGAGCTCGAGGTTGGTGAACGCCCAGACACCGAGCACCGCCACCCTGAACGTGCCGGGGATGCGGCGTCCGGTGATCAGATGCGAGAGCTCCGAGGCGGGAATCGCCATGATCACGCAGGCGATCGTCGTCGTGAGGAGCAGGAACAGCACCGCCCGGCGGGCGAGCGCGTTCTGGCGCTCGGGGTCCGCGTCGGAGAAGTAGAAGCGCAGGAAGGACTCGATGATCCCGAAGCGCACGACGATGCTGACGAAGATCACGAACGTCGCGAGAGCCTCGACGATGCCGTACTCGGCGGTGTCGATCCGCCCGGTGTAGACCGGCAGGAGCAGGATCGCGAGCACCTTCGAGACGACGTCGGCGATCTGGTAAGCGCCGAGCGAGCTGACGAGGCGCTTCAGATAGGCGGCCACTCAGCGGCCGCCGGAGAGCAACTGCCAGAGCCGGCCGATCAGCTCCTGTGAGTCGACGTCGTGGGCGAGGCTCGCGGTGAAGTCGACGAGGCCGATCTCGACGACGATCCCGCGGCTGAGCGGGAAGCCGATGATGCTCGGGGCCATCGTGCCGATCCCCGCCATCGACACGGATGACGCGAGCGCGGTAGCAGGCGGCGCCAGCGTCTGAAAGCTCGAGAAGCCGCTCAACGCGCCGGAGGTCGTCGTGAAGATGCGTAACGGGTCCTGCAGTGTCGTGATCAGCTCGGTGTTGCCGGTGCTCACCGGACCTGGCTGCGCGCCGAACACGTCACGTGTCGCGGGCGGGCTCGGCGGGCCGGCGAGGGTCGCGCTCGCGCCCGGGATCAGCGGCGCGCTCTGCAGCAGCGAGGAGATGCCGATCGAGAGGACGCGGCCGCCGTTCTGCGCGAATGCGCGCAGCATCGCCTGCAGGACCGGCGGGGTCCACAGGAAGCTCCCGTCGAGCACCACGCCGCGGTATGCGCTCAGCCGCGGTCCGACGCCCTCGGCGAGCGCGAGGTCGCTCGTCAGCTGGTAGGCCATGTGGCGACTGTCGAGGTAGGCGAGCAGCGCCGCCTCACCCTGGAGATCGGGCGGCAGGCCGCCCACCAGCGGGCGCTGGACGTCGATCTGCTGGCCGTCGGCGAGCGTGTCCGGGAGGCCGTCGCCCGTGTCGTCGAGCGGGTTCTCGCCCTGCCAGGTGAGCGCCGGAAGCACGACGAGCACCGGCACCGCGGCACGGCGACCGGAGGCGCTTGCGAGCAGCGGCACCGCCGTGCGCCGCGCGCCGGAGGTGATCGAGAGCTCGTACAGGCCCGCCCCGCGAGCAGGGATCCTCGCGCGCAGCGCGACCACCGATCCGTCGAGCACCGCGCGCCTCGAGGCGGCGCCGCGGGCGAGCACCTGCGCGCTTCCCGCCCGGCGCAGCGACCAGGCATAGGGCCGGCCGGCGGAGTTGACGAGCACGCCGGGGGAGGCGCCCGCCGGGACGGGCGTGAGCGGCGGCTGCGCCGCCAGGTAGAGCACGGTCACGCCCGTGTTCGGCGTCGTGCCGGGCGCGGGTGGGTTGACCGGCGGGAAGGCGCCGAGGTTGCAGGCGGCGTCGGTGACCACGATCCCCACGAGGTAGGTGCCCGCCGGCGCCGGTCGCCCGCCGATCAGGCCGTTCCACGTCCCCTTTCCCAGGCGGGCGAAGACGCGGAAGCTTGCGAGAAGACGCGGACGGCCCGGCAGATCGGTGCGGTAGATGTGGATGTAGGCATTGCGGTAGTTGCCGGGCCGGTAGCGGATCGCCACCGCCTGAGCCGGGGGCGCGATCACCGCCGGCCCCGAGCCGGTCCCGGACCCGCTCGCCGCGGCCGACCCGCTCGCCGTGGCCGACCCGCTCGCCGTGGCCGACCCGCTCGCCGCGCCCGACCCGGGCGCGGCGGCGGGCGTGATCACCGAGACGCGTGTGACGGCCGGATGCGGCGCGGTCGTGAGGATCGTGATCGGCTGCTGCAGCGTGAACGCCCGCCCCGCGTGCTGCAACGCGACGTGGAAGTAGTAGGTGCCGTCGGGGGCGACGGGACCGTTGCTGTGGGCGCCCTCGCGGCCGTTCCAGCTGAACTGCACGCGCTGGCCGACGCGCATGTACCTCCCCGAGGCGATCGTCGCGACATCCTGTGCGTTGGAGTCGACGATCTCGACGATCACCGTGTCGCTGCGGGACTGCAGGAAGAACGAGACCCGCGTGCGCTTGAAGCTCACGAGCTTCCCCGCGGTGTCCCGGCAGACACGGCCCCCGATCGGATTGATCGCTGCTGGGTCCGGGCGCGGGGAGCCGTTGATCAGCGGGTTTGAGACCTTGAGATGCTGCGTGATGACGAAGGCGGCGATGGTGGCCAGGACGAGCGTCGCGAACGCGACCACCGGCAGCCGACTCACAACGGCACCACCCCGGTGTTGGGGATGTCGTAGTCGTGGAATGCATCGAGGCCGCGCGGGTCGCGGTTGCAAAGCACGATCCGGATGCAGCCGCGATGGCAGACGACGAGCGCGGGCCACGGGCCGCTCGCGCGGATCTCGGCGAGCGCGGCGAGCACACGGTCGGAGTGCTCGCGCAACGACTCGCCCCCCGGAAAGCGGAAGCTCTCGCCGGCGCGCAGCCAGGCGGCGTAGTTCTCGGGGTCATCACGGGCGATGTCGATGAACCGCCTGCCCTCCCAGTCGCCGCGGTTGCCCTCGCGCAGCCGCGAATCGGGCCGGGGCGCCAGGCCGATGCGCTCACCGACGATCCTCGCCGTCTCCGCCGCGCGGCTCAGATCCGAGCACCACAAAGACCGCAGGCGCAGGACGGCGACCTTCTCGGCGAGCTCGTCGGCCTGCGCGCGACCGACGGCGTTCAGCGGCGTGTCGCTGAAGCCCTGCGCACGGATCGGCTCGAGGTTGTCGTCCGTCTGGCCGTGGCGCGCAAGCAGCACGCTGTGATCGCCGACGCCCGCAATGCTTTCCTCGCTGGCCCTGAGCTCAGCCGGCATCACCGAACGGCGTGGCGAGCGCCGGCGTGCCCGGCGCGGTCATGTAGTCGAGCGCGGTGTCCGAGCGCAGGCCGAGACGGATCGTCTCGAGCGACAGGACGTCGTCGGGTGCGATGTTGCCGAGGTTGACGTTCGGACCGAGACGGTGCACGAACCACACCTGCTGCTCCTTGCGCGGCGCTTCGAAGATCAGCTTCTCGGGCGGGACGTGGTGCACGATCTCGTCGATCAGTCCCATCCGCACCTCGCCGTCGTGCCGGAAGATCCCGACCGTGCCGCTCTCGCGCGCCTCCGCGATCACCTTCCAGGCCCCTGCCGCCAACTCGCTCTGCATGAGCTCCACCCACCGATATGGCGCCATGATCCGGGTGTCGTCCTTGGAGCCCACCTCGGAGAGAACGATGAACTCCTTCGACAGGCGCGCGATCAGCTCGAGCTTCGTCTCGTGCGCGATCGTGATCGTGCCGTCTGAGATCTCGATGTGCCGCAGGCCGAGACGGCGGATCGTGTCGAGCAGCGCCTCGAGCCGGTCCTGGGCGATCGCGAGCTCCGTGAGCGTCCCGCCGAACACGACCGGGATGCCGCAGTCGCGGTAGCGCGCGAGCTTGGCCTCGAGGTTGCCGGTGACGACCGGCGTCCCCCAGCCGAGCTTGACGATGTCGATCGCGCCGCCCGTGACCTCGACCAGCGAGTCGATCTGGGCGAGTGACAGTCCCCGATCGAGGACGTGTGTGATCCCGTCCTGGCGCGGTTTGGGGCTCCGCTGGGGAAGTTCGAGGAGATCGAGCATGTTGGGTCCGTTTACGTTGTTGAGGTGGAGGTGCTGGTGGGCGTGCTCGCGAGGTTCTGGCCGATCGTGACGACCACGTCCGCGGCGCACTGTGCACTCGGCGGCGGGCAGGCGACAGTGAGCGTTGCCGAGTCGACCGCCTGGACGGATGAGGTCGGGAGCTTGAGCGCCTGCGCGACATGCACGGCGTCGCTCCGATTGTCGGCGACGTAGGCCACGATCGTCGTCGTGTGCGTCTGGTTGGGGGCGTCGTGGATCGTCCCCTCCTTGTATCCCATCGTCGCGAGGTGCTGCCCCGTGTCGGAGGCGAGCTTCGCGATATCGGTCCCGTTGAGCACGGCGACGGTCACGCTTGCGGGATTGAACGGCACAACCTTGGACGGATGCTTCGGGTGGGTCCCCCCGCTCGTGGTCGTGAGCGCCGGCTGTGAGGCGGAGGCCGAGCTGCCGCTCGGGCGGGTGGCGACATAGATCGCGGCGGCACCGACGACGAGCGCCGCCAGGCCGATCACGAACGGCGCGACGCGCGCGCCAAGCGAGCGCGTCGGCGCGCGGCGCGGTTCGCTCAGCCGCGGGGGCACCTTGCGCGCGGCGCTCGGCCGCGGTGGCTTGCGGATCGACACACGTGGCGGCGGCACGGCCGGTCCGGAGCCGAGCGGGCCACCCGGGTGACCGGCCGCCGCCGCGGCGGCAGCGGCAGGCGCCGGAACGCCCGCGAAGCCGGGCGGCGGCGGCACCGCGAGCGTCGCGTCGGCGGGATGAACCCCGCCGGAGGCTCCGGAAGCGGACAGTGCGTGCGGCAGGAGTCCGCCGTGCGGCACGCCCTCGCCGTTACCGGCGGCAGTCGCAGCCGCGGCGGTGGCGGGGATCGTCGCCGCGGCGGCCGCGGCGGCCGCGGCAGCGGCAGCGGCGGCCGGCGAGACAACCGCGGTCACGTCGGCTGCGGGCAACGCGCGGGTGACATCCGGCACCGAGGGCAGCGTCTGGCGAACCGGGATCAATCGCGTTGCGGCGCCCAGCGCGGGCGCGCCCGCGAAGGCGGGCGCGGACGGCGGCAGCGTGGCCAACGGAAGGCCCCCGAGGGCGGGCATCGACGGCGCCGGGACGCCGGCGAACCGTGTCCGGACGGAGGCTGCCATCGCCGCCGCGGCGGGGCTCGGGACGCCGGGACGGGTGGCGCGCTGCGCGGCGGCCGCCTGGGCGGCGGCGGTCTGCGCCGCCGCCGCCTGAGCGCGGGCGACGGCCTGCAGGCGCGCCTCGAGCGACTCGATCTGCTCGGTGGCGTGCTCGAGGGAGGAGCGCAGGCTGGAGGTCTCGCGCGCCTGCGCAAAGAACAGCAGCACCATGATCGCCAGGCCGGCGATCGCAGCGAAGCCGGCATCGGCGCCGGTCGAGTTCAACAGGCTGTGGACGGAGAGGGCGAACGGTGGCGAGACCATCGGAAGCAGGCCAGTCTACGGTGCCACCGTGGTGCCGGGCGCCTCGGCGGGGGCGAGGCGCGAAGCCATGAGCTCGGACACGTGCCGGGCGAGCGCCGCGGCGTCGCCCTCCAGCACCAGGAGGTTGAGGTTCGCGAACGTCTCCTGCACCCACGCCATGGACAGATGCTCGCGCTCGGCGCGGACGATCTTCTGAGCGGGCGTCGGCTGCGGACGCTCGTAGGTGTTGAACAGGTCCTCGTGGAGCTTCTCGCCCGCACGTGCGCCGATCACCTCGATCGCGATGTCACGCCCGGGCTCGAGGCCCGAGAGCCGGATCATCGCCTCCGCCAGATCGACGATCCTGACCGGCTCGCCCATCTCCAGCACGTACACCTCCCCGTTGCCGTCGCGCAGCGAGCCCGCACGGATGATCAGCTGCACTGCCTCCGGGATCGTCATGAAATAGCGCGTCATGCGCTCGTCGGTGAGGGTAACGGGGCCCCCCGCCGCGATCTGGCGGCGGAAGATCGGCACGACCGAGCCGGACGAGCCGAGCACGTTGCCGAAGCGGACGGTCCCGTAGCGCGTCTGCGGCCAGCGCGCGGCCTCTGCCTCCACCGCCCACTCCGCCAACGCCTTCGACGCGCCCATCACGGTCGCGGGCCTGACGGCCTTGTCGGTCGAGACCAGCACGAACGTCTGCACGCCGAGCTCGCCGGCGATGCGCGCGACGAGGCGCGTCGCGAGCGAGTTGTTGCGAATCGCCTCGACCGGGTTCATCTCCATCATCCCGACGTGCTTGTACGCGGCCGCGTGGAAGACGACCGTCGGCCGGTGCTCGGCGAGCACCTCCCGCATCCGCTCCTCCTCACGGCAGTCGGCGAGCACCGGCACGGCCGTACGAACGTGGCGCTCCTCCGCGAGCTCACGCGTGATCTCGAACAGGTTGTCCTCGGCGTGGTCCAGGAGGACGAGTCGGCGCGGCCCGACGCGCGCGATCTGGCGGCTCAACTCGGAGCCGATCGACCCGCCGGCGCCGGTGACGAGCACGACCTGCCCGACCATGTAGGCCCCGGCCCGTTCGAGCTCCATCCGGACCGGCTCGCGCCCGAGGATGTCCTCGACGCGGATCTCGCGCAGCTGTCGCATGATCCGCATCTGGCCGGCGCCGTCCTGTAGCAGCTCGAACACCGTCGGCAGCGTGCGCACGGGGATCCCGCGCTTGCGGCACGCGGTGACGACGCGGGCTCGCAGCGTGCCGGGCGCCGACGGGATCGCGATCACGACCTCGTCGGGCTCGACCTCGTCGAGCGCCCGCTCGAAGTCACCCGACGCGGTCGTGCCGAGCACCCTCAGGCCATGCTCGTCCTTGAGCCTGCGCTTGCGCGGATCGTCGTCGATGAAGCCGACGGGGCGCAGGCGGAGCTGCGGGTTGCGGATCAACTCGCGCACGACGAGCCGCCCACCGTCGCCACCGCCGACGATCAGCACGTCGCGCGCGCCCTTGATCGAGTGGAAGCTGTACACGCGCCCCTCGCGGACGAGGTGCACGGCGAAGCGCACGGCGACGAGCAGCGCGAGCGCGAGCAGCAGGAACGGCGCGATCACGCTGGAGGGTGGCTCCACCGGTGTCGCGTTCTCGGGCACGGTGATGTGGCGGATGTGGATCCTGCCGTGCACGAAGATCGGGACGGTCTCGTGATCCGGCGGCCCGGCGTAGTTGACCGGATGCAGGAACGCGATCACGCCGGTAATCAGGACCGTCGCCACCACGAGCCCCTTCACCACGGCCATGTAGTCGCGCTGGCTGACGTAGTTCCAGGACCGCTCGTAGGCCCCGAACGCAGCGAGCACGACGAGCGTGCCGAGCACGACCCACACGATCGTGTCCTTCAGCAGCGATTCGTAGCGGGCGCCCACACCGTGGAAGTTCCCTTCGAAGCGGAGCCAGAAGGCGAGGAAGTAAGCGATGGCGACCAGGAGGCCGTCCACCAGTAGCTGCGGGATGGAATGTCGGTGAACGGGGAGGGCCGCGGTACTGAGCCGCCGGCGCATGGGAGCACGCATTTTAGTCCCGGAGCCGCTAAGCCCCGCCTTAAGGGTCGTTGCGGCTACCGCAGTCTGGGGTTCAGCAGGATGCCGCCGGGATGCGCGGGCGTGGTGAGGTAGAAGGCGTTGACAAGGTTCGCGCACGTCGCCCGCTTGGCGGGGTCCATGTGATAGATCCGCATCAGCCAGCCGTTTTCCAGAGGTGTGAACCAGATCGTCGGAGCATGCTCGACGAACAGGTCCTTGTGCTCCTCGAACCCGATCCTGCCGACGTTGTAGTGCGTGTACCAGGCGATCATGCTCGCCCACTCGACGCTGGTGGCGGGGCGCCCGCAGTAGCGCACGTGCTGGTAGCCGCCGACGGCCTTGATCGCGGCGTCGAGTCGGTGGATCTCGGTCGTGCGCTTGCGCTCGTGCGCGAGATCGTGGCGCTCCCAGCGGACGCCGGCGACGGCGTCGGGCACGAGGAAGCCGACGAGCACGACGACGGCGAGCAGCGCGCCCGCGGCGGTCACCCGTGCCGCCGCGGCGGCGCCCCGGCGCAGCACCCCGGCCGCCGCCTGCAGCAGCCAACCGAAGCCGACGCCGCCGACGACGATCGTCGCCGCAATCGCCTCGAACATGTAGCGCGGCACCGCCGGGAAGCCGTGCAGTGCGAACGCGATCTCGACGAGCACCCACAGCGCGGCCGCACCGCCGATTGCCAGCACGGCCCAGTTGCGCCGCAGCGCCGCGAGCACCATTCCGATCCCGGCGGCGGCGAACACGGGCCAGTAGCTGAGGTCGTGGAAGCGGCCGAGCGTCCCGGTGATCTTGTTTCCGTGCAGCTTCCTCGGTGAATTCTGCGCGAGGTCGGCGGAGGTCAGCGGCGAGTTGTGCGAGAGCAGCGGGAAGCCGAACCACATGAAGCCGACGACCACGATCCCCGCGGCCACGAAGGCACGCATCCCCGGCACCCGGAACCAGCCCCACAGCGCGTAGAGGCCGAGGAACGGCCATGCCTCCGGGCGCCCGAGCGACGCCCCGACGAGGAACACATACGCCCACCGGTAGCGCCGGCTGAGGTGCAGGTCGATCGCGAGGAGCACGAACGTCGTCAGCATCGAGTCCGACTGCGCGCTCAGGATGTAATGGAAGTACTGCACGATCCCGAGCATCGTCGCGATCGTGAACGCCGCACCTGCGATCGCCGGCCAGCGATCCTCCGAGCCCTGGCGCAGCAACCGATAGGTGATGTGGCCGGCGATCACGAAGCCGCCGAGCGAGACCGTGACCGCGGTCACCATCCAGAGCCGGAACTCGAAATGGCCGAAGGCCGCGTACGGGAGCGTGAAGAATAGCGGCATCGGCTTCCACGACGGCGCGCCCGCCAGGTCGAGCTTCAGCCGCAGCGCCTGATAGCCCCACACAAGCCACCCGTAGGGGTCGTATCCCGGGCTGGTCCGCGCCCAGAACGCGAGCGCCGTGCCGACGACGAGCAGGCCGAGGCAGACAAGCGCCCACGGGGAGCGGATGATCGCTCCGAGCCCGCTGCCACCAGATCGGCCGCCTGCCCCGGACCCCGTGCCGAGCTTTGCCGGCCCATCTCCGTTGGTCTTTGCCGAGGAGCTCTGAGTGGTCGTTTCCATGCGTGTCATGCTGCTTGCCCAATCGAGCGTCGGGGATCTACTGGCTCGGGACCGGGCACCGCCCGCCACGCCACCGGCGCCGGCGCTGCGAGTAGATCGACGAGTAAAGCAGGGTCACGGCGGATCCGCTGCGGGACCATCGTATTGCGTTCGCGCTTGACCGGCGCGACGTCCTGCGCGCGCTCCAGGCGGCGCAGGCGGCCGCTCTGCATCAGCTGCTCGTCGACTGCGCCGAGGCGGCCCTCGAACACCGTGTAGACGGGCGTCCCGAGCGCAACCGCCTCCCGGTTCATCGTCCCGCCGGCGGACACGACGAGGTCGGCGTAGGCGATCAGCGACTGCGCGTCGATCGCCCGCTCGGGCACGATGAAGCCACCGGCCCGCGCGAGCTCGGCGCGCTGCTCGTCGGTGCGCGGCAGCACGACCGCCTGCGAGCCGTGCAGTCGCTCCAGCACCTGCCCGAACAGATCGTTCTCGAAGCGGTGATAGAGCGAAACGGCAGGCGGCGTGCGGATCACGGTGATCGGCGCCACCGGGTCGAGACCGAGCTCGGCGAGCACCGCCGGGTCGGGCTCGAAGGCGGCCAGGTAGTACTCCTCCTTGAGGCCCGGATAGCGCTTCAGCTTGCCTGCGGCGCCGTAACGCCGCAGCCGGCGGGGGGGGATCGCGTCGGGCACGACGACGGCCTGCGCCAGACGGCAGTTGACCTGGTGCTGAACCGTCGCCCATTCGTAGTCGAACATCGTCGAGCAGGGGATCCGCAGCAGGGCCGCCGCCACCGTGATGTCGTTGGAGCCGTGCCCAAGCGCGAGGTCGAAGCGCCGGCCCGTGGCGAACGCCCGCAGTGCCAGGGACCGGTCGATCAGCCCGCGCCCCTTGGCGCTCAGCGAGCCGCCGCGGTGCGCGCCGATCGCCGTGTGCTCGATTCCGAGCCGCGCGCACAGGCCGAGCGTCTGCGCGAAGTCGCGGGCGGTTACCTCCACCTCGTGCCCCGCCGCCCGCAGCTGCTCGATCACCGGCGCCAGCACGAGCACGTGCGGCGAGTTCGTGAAGTCGACCCAGACTCTCACGCGCGCCTCACCTGCCCCTCGCCGCGCCTCGCGCGCGCCGACGCCTCACGCGCGCGCAAAGTCCGCCAGCGCCGCGACCACCTGCGCGGCCGACTCGGCCTTCAGCACCGGGCTCATCGGCAGCGCGACGTTCGTGCGCGCCAGCTCATCGGTGACGGGCAGCTCGCAGCCCGCACCGGCGAACGGAGCCATCGCCGGCTGACGGTGGAGCGGCACGCGGTAGTAGCCGCGCGCCTCGATGCCGGCGCCGTTGAGCGCCGCCAGCAGCTCGTCGGCGCGCGTATGCGTCACCACATAGAGGTGCCACGCGCAGATCGCCTCCGGCAGCAGCGCCGGCACGCCGACGTACTGGTCGATGCCGGCGGCGCGATACGCCTCCGCGACCGCTCGGCGTCCCGCGGACCAGCCGTCCAGCTGGGGCAGCAGTACCCGCAGGATCGTGGCCTGGAGCTCGTCGAGGCGCGAGTTGAAGCCGACGTATTCGAAGGTCTGCTTGTCACGCGAGCCGTGGAAGCGCAGGGCGCGCGACATCGCTGCGAGCTCGTCGTTGTCGGTGAGGATCGCGCCGCCGTCGCCGAAGCAGCCGAGGTTCTTCGACGGGAAGAACGACAACGTCGCGATGTCGCCGAGCGCTCCGGCGCGGGTCCCGTCGAGGCTTGCGCCGATCGCCTGCGCCGCATCCTCGATCACGGGCACGCCCAGGTCCCTCAGCTCAGGCCCCGGCGCCGGGCTTCCGAACAGATCGACGGCGACGATCGCCCGCGTACGCGAGGTCATCGCCGCCGCGACCGTCTCTCGCGTGACGTTGCGCGTCCCGCGGTCGACGTCGCAGAACACGGGTCGCGCGCCGATCGCAGCGATCGCCTCGGCGGTCGCGTAGAACGTGAACGACGGCACCACCACGTCGTCGCCGGGCGCTACGCCCACGGCGAGCGCGGCGATGCTGATCGCATCGGTGCCGTTGGCGACACCGATCGCGTGCGCCACCCCGACGTAGGCCGCCAGCTCCGACTCGAACGCCGCAACTTCCGGGCCGAGGATGAAGCGCCCAGTCCGCACGACGGCAGCGATCCGGCCGAGGATCTCGTCGCGCAGCGGCGCCAGTGGCGTGGCCGTGTCGAACAGCGGGATCGGCATGCCCGCATAACCCTACTCGGTCGCACCCACTACGCTTGATCGCCGAATGCTCGACGCCGCGTCGATCACGGGCACCTTCGTCACCGTTGCCACGCAAGTCGTGAACAGCCTCGGGCTCTGGGGCGTCGCCGGGCTGATGATCAGCTCCGCGGTGGTCGGCGTGCCCGGAACCGAGTTGACGATGCTGTTCGCCGGCTTCAACGTCTTCCAGGGCAACCTTTCGATGGTTGGGATCATCGGCGCCGGCGTGGCGGGCGATCTGATCGGCGCGACGATCGCGTACGCGATCGCGTACTACGGCCTGCACGAGGTCCTCGCGCGCCCCGGCAGCCCACTGCACATCAGCGAACGCAAGCTCGAGATGGCGCATGCGTGGTTCGAGCGCTACGGCGCGCCGGTGATCATCGTGTCGCGGCTGCTCCCGCTCATCAGATCGATCTTCCCGTATGCCGCCGGCATCGCCAAGATGCCCTATTGGCGCTTCATCTCGCTGGCGGCCATCGGCTCGATCATCTGGGTCGTCGGGCTCGCGTTCCTCGGCCGGGCGGTGGGCAGCGACTGGCAATCCTGGCGTCACAACCTCGATTACGTGGACTACGCCGCCGCCGCGCTCCTGCTCGCCGCGCTCGGATACCTTCTGGTCCGGCGCCGGCAGCGCGCACCACAGCGCACCGCGGGCTGATGGACTCCCCGCCGGTGGGCACTGCGCGCCTGCGTTTCGGCCATGCGCTGGCGCTCGGCGCGCTGCACGGTCCGGCGGAGCTGTTGCCGATCTCCTCCTCGGGCCACGTCACGCTGATCCCGTGGCTGCTGTCGTGGGATTACGCCGAGCTCGACGACGAGCTGCGGAAGTCCTTCGAGGTCGCGCTGCACGCCGGTACCGCCGCGGCGCTGCTGATCACGCTCCGCGGCGAGGTCGCCGAGGCGGTGCACGACGCAAGCCCGCGGCTCGCGATGCTGATCGCGCTCTCGTTCGCACCGCCGGCGATCGTCGGCTACGGGCTGGAGCGCCCGATCGAGCGCCATCTCGGCACGCCGGCGACGATCGCGGCCGGGTTGATCGGCGGGTCCGTCGTGATGGCGTGGGCCGACCGCTCGCCGCAGCGGCGCGGTCGCGGCGAGGCCGGCGTCGCCGACGCGCTGTGGCTCGGCGTCGCGCAGGCGTGCGCCTTGATGCCGGGGGTCTCGCGCAACGGCGCGACGCTCGCCGCCGCGCGACTGCGCGGGTTCACGCGCGAGGAGTCCAACCGCCTCTCCCGCCACGTCGCGCTGCCAGTGATCGCCGGCGCCACGCTGCTCAAGGGGCTTCGCCTGCGGCGCCGCGGGGTCCCCGACGCGGCGCGCGAGGCGCTGGCGGCCGGCGCCGCCGCGTCGTTCGCCTCGACGCTCGCCTCGACCTGGCTGATCCGGCAGGTGGAGCGTGACCGCTCGCTCGCACCGTACGCCGCGTACCGGATCACGCTCGCGTCGCTCGTGCTGTGGCGACGTGCACAGCGCCGTGCACTCGCACAAACTGCCGATGACACCGCCGCCGGTAGCTCACAATAGGACTGCAGATGAGCACCCTGCTTGGAACGACGCTCAGTGGTCGCTACAGGCTGGAGGCGCGCATCGGCGCCGGCGGGATGTCGACCGTGTACCGCGCGCTGGACGAGACACTCCAGCGGCGCGTCGCGATCAAGCTGATGAACCGCGAGATCGCCGGTGACGCCGATCAGCTGGCGCGCTTCCGCCGCGAGGCTCGGGCGGTCGCCCAGCTGTCGCACGCGCATGTCGTCGGGGTGATCGACGCCGGGGAGGACGCCGGTCAGCCGTACATCGTGTTCGAGTACGTCGCCGGGGAGAACCTCAAGGAGCGGATCCGGCGGCTCGGACGCCTGCCGATCGCAGAGTCGGTCGCCTATGCGATCGAGATCGCGCGCGCGCTCGCGGCAGCCCACGCCCGCCAGATCGTGCATCGCGACGTCAAGCCGCAGAACGTCCTGATCGACGAGGAGGGGTCCGTCAAGGTCACCGACTTCGGGATCGCCCGTACGCTCGAGGAGGACGGGCTGACGGCCGACGGCCGCGTGATCGGCACCACCGACTACGTCTCGCCCGAACAGGCGCTCGGGCAGGTGGTGACCGGACAGTCGGACCTCTACTCGCTCGGCGTCGCGCTGTACGAGATGCTGACCGGCGAAGTGCCGTTCAAGGGCGAGGGCCAGGTGGTCGTCGCGATGAAGCACGTCCGCGAGCCGTTCCCCGACGTCCGCGCGAAGCGGCCGGAGGTCTCGGCGACGCTGGCAGCGTTGATCGAGAAGGCGACAACGAAGCGCGCGCAGGACCGTTACGAGAACGCCGAGCAGCTGATCGCCGATCTCGAGGACGTGCTCGCGATCGAGACCGCGCGGGCAGGACAGGCGACCGGCGAGGTCACGAGCGTGCTGCGGACACTGCCCCGCGCCAAGCGCCGGCGCGTCCCCTATCCGATCCGCCACCGCGCGCGATGGCTGCTGTCGGCAGGCGGAATCATCGCGATCGCCGTCGCCGCCGTCGTCTGGTTCCTGGTTGGCAACACGCCGACGCACGTCAAGCACCACCACGCGCCGTCGCCGGTGGTCGCGTCGCTGACGCCGGTACGTCTGTGCCCGACGTGCGCGGCGGGGTTCAACCCGCTTGGCAGCCCGACGGACGAGGCACCCGGCGCCGACAACGCGATCGACGGCTCCACGACGCCCTGGCAGACGCAGCAGTACTACTCCCGCAAGCTCGACAAGGCCGGCACCGGCCTGTACGTCGAGGTGGGTACGCCGGTTGCGGCGAAGGAGCTGAAGGTGCTCACGACGACGCCGGGGTTCACGGCGACGGTGTACGGACGCACGAGCGTCCCGCCGCTGCAGTGGCCGGACGCCGGCTGGGTGCGGCTCTCGGCGCCGACCGTGATGGTCGATCAGACGACGATCCCGCTGAGCGTCGCCGCGGCGTCATACACGTACTACCTGCTGTGGATCACGGACCTCGGCAACAACGAGACCGTGCGGCTCAACCAGCTGAGCCTGTACCGCTGAGCTCGGCCAGGAGGCGCCGCGCTGCGCTCCGCTCCAAGAATCCAGAGACGCAGCGCGGCACAGTCCACAGCCGGGCATCCAGCCCGGCCTTTCAGCTGTATTCGTAGAAGCCGCGACCCGACTTGCGGCCCAGCCGGCCACTCGCGATCATTCGCTTCAGCAGCGGCGGGGCGGCGTACTCGGTGCGCTTGAACTCCTCGTAGAGCGAGTCGCAGACGGCCTCCAGGACGTCGAGACCGATGAAGTCACACAGCGTCAGCGGCCCCATCGGGTGCGCACAGCCGAGCTTCATGCCGGCGTCGATGTCCTCGCGGGTGGCGAATCCCTGCTCGAGCATCCGGACCGCCGCCATCAGATAGGGCACGAGCAGCAGGTTGACGACGAAGCCGCAGCGGTCCTTGGTCACGACCGGCGTCTTGCCGAGCTTGTTGACGAACGCCTTCGAGGTCTCCATCGTCCCCGAGCTCGTATCGAGGGCCTGGACGACCTCGACGAGGCCCATCACCGGCACCGGCGAGAAGAAGTGCAGGCCGACGACGCGGTCCGGATGGCTGACGTACCCCGCGAGCTTGGCGATCGCCATCGAGGACGTGTTGGAGGCGACGATCGTCTCCGCGTCGACGAGCTGGTCGACCGCGGTGAGCGCCTGCTCCTTGAACACCTCGCGCTCGGGCACCGCCTCGATCACGAGGTTCGCGTCGCTGACGCGGCCGATGTCGGTCGTCAGCTCGATCCGTGCGCGCGCCGCCTCGGCGGTCTCCTGGTCGTACTTCCCGGTCTTCACCGCCCGGCCCATCGACGCGGTGATCTGGCGCCAGGCGCGTTCGATCCCGACGTCGTCGACGTCCGTCGCGACGACCGGGATCCCGGCGACCGCGACCGACTCGGCGATCCCGGCGCCCATGAACCCGGCGCCGACGACCGCAACCTTCTCAACCTCGGAAACACTCATGATTTCCTCTGTCCTCCCCTCACAACACCGTTTAGGGTGTGAGCCTACCTGAACGGGGAGGGTCGGCCGGGCCAGTTTTCCGGGCCTCAGAAGCTGTGGCGCGAGGCTTCGCCGTAGCGCTCGAGGGCAAGCCGCAGCAGCCGGTCGAGCAGGTCCGGGTATGGGATCCCGCTCGCCGCGAACAGTGATCCGAACACGCTCGTCTGGGTGAACCCGGGGATCGTGTTGAGCTCGTTGACGAGCACGTCCTCGCCCTCGACGAAGAAGTCGACGCGCGCGAGCCCGCTGCAGCCGGAGCGCACGAAGACCTCGACGGCGAGCGAGCGCACGCGTTCGATGCAACCGGGGGTGAGGCGCGCCGGGACGATCAGCTGCATCCCGCCGGCCGTGTACTTCGCCTCGTAGTCGTACCACCCCTGCTCGCCCGAGGCGAGCAGGATCTCGCCGGGCTGCGAGGCGATCGGCGCGGCGTTGCCGAGCACCGAGCACTCGATCTCGCGCCCCGGCGAGGCGGCCTCGACGATCGCGAGCGGGTCGTGTGAAAACGCCTCGGTGAGCGCGGCCGGCAGCTCCCCGGCCGCCGCGACCCGCGCGATCCCGACCGAGGACCCGAGCCGCGCGGGCTTGACGAACACGGGCAGCCCGAGTGCCTCGAGGTCGCCCAGCACGGCAGCGGGGTTCGACGCAAAGCCCGTCTCATCGACCGCGCGGTAGTCGACCTGAGGGACCCCCGCGTGCGCCATCAGCTCCTTGAAGACGACCTTGTTCATGCACAGCGCGCTCGCGAGGACGCCCGCGCCGACGTACGGGACGTCAAGGCACTCGAGCAGCCCCTGAACAGTGCCGTCCTCGCCGAACGGCCCGTGCAGGACCGGGAAGACGACGTCGATTCCGTCGAGCCCGCCACCGGGGGCGATCAGCATCTCCGAGCCGTTCTCGTACCAGCGGCCCTCGCGGTCGATCTCGATCCGGCGCACATCGTGGCCGGCCTGCGCGAGCCCCTCGGCGACCGACGCAGCCGATGCGAGCGAGACCTCGTGCTCGGAGGAGCGCCCGCCGCCGAGCACCGCAACGCGCAGCGAAGGGCTTCCAGCAGGAGCCGCGGCGCTCATGAGTTGACCGGCGTCGTCACCGGCGAGGTAGAGCTGGTGGTGGTGGTGCTCGTGCTGGTGGTCGTCCTGCTAGTGGTGGTCTTGGTGGACGAGTGGCTGGTGGTGGTGGTCTTGGTCACCGGCGCCTTGTACTTGCCGACGGTGATCGCCACGGTGCTCCCCTTGGCTGCCGGGGTGCCGGGTGCTGGGGACTGCTTGATCACGATGCCGTCCTGGTTGGGCTTGTCGACGTCCTGAGTGGTCTGGCTGGCGTTGAACCCTGCGTTCTGCAGAGTGCCACTCGCGGCGGCGGACGTGTCACCGACGACGTTCGGGACCTGGGCCGTGTTCGACGCGGTCCCGACCGTGATCGTCACGACCGTGCCCGGAGCGACGCTGGCCGTGGCGGTCGGGCTCTGGCTGATCACGTCGCCGACCTGACTGGCGTTGGTGGTGGTCTGGCTGACCACGTTCGGCTGCAGGCCGTCCAGCTTGAGCTGCGCCTCGGCCGCACCCTGGCTCGAGCCGATCACGTACGGCACCGGCACCGGCGCGGGGCCGGACGAGATGTAGAGCGTCACGTCCTGGCCGCTGGTGAGCTGCGTTCCGTACGTCGGGTCGGTCCGCGTCGCGTCGCCCTTGCGGATCGTGCTGGAGCTCTCCATGTCGGTCGTGGCGACCTTCAGCCCGGCCTCGGTGATCGCTTTCTTCGCGGCGCTCTCGGACAGCCCCTGGACCTGCGGGACGCTCGCCTGACCGGGCCCCTGAGAGACGCTCAGGGTGACGGTCGCGCCCGACTTGACGCGGTCACCGCCGATCGGGTTCTGGGCGAACACAGTGCCGGTGGGAGACGTCGAGGTCTCGTAGATGACCGACGGCAGGAAGTTGTCGTTGTCGAGGATCGTCGTCGCCTCCGCCACCGGGTAGCCGACGACCGGTGGCACCGCCACCTTCGTCGGGCGCGTGAGCAGGTAGGCGGCTGCGCCGCCGCCGCCCAGCAGGGCGACGATCAGCAATCCCACCAGCCACGGCCACAGCCGCCGGCGCCGCTGCCCGTCATGCAGGGATCGCTCCGCGTCCTGGTCGCCGTCGCCGGCGCCGTTCTGGTCGCCGTCGACCTCGCCCTCATAGGTGTTGAGCTGTCCCTCCGCCGCCGGCTCCTGCGCGAGCGCATAGGCGCTCGCCGCCTCCGCGCTCCCGGCGAGGAGCCCCGCCGTCGCCGGGCCGTACAGCCCGGCGGCGATCGCCGACATGCTGGCCGTCTCCTGTCCGCGAGCGCCGGCCTCGATCGCGTCGCGCAGCTGCGCCAGCACGGAGATGAACTGGTCGGCATCCTGCGGGCGGTCCTCGGGCTTCTTGTTGAGGCCCCACATCACCACCTGCTCGAGGTCCGGCGGGATCGCCGGGTTGAGCGAGCGCAGCGGTGGCGGCACCTCAGAGACGTGCTTGAGCGCGATCGTGACCGCCGACTCGCCGTCGAACGGGACCCGGCCGCTGAGCATCTCGTAGAGCACGACCGCGACCGCATAGAGGTCGGAGGGCTCGCGCACGGCCAGTCCCTGCGCCTGCTCCGGCGAGAGGTACTGCGCGGTCCCCATGATCGAGCCGGTCTCGGTCATGTCGGAGGCGCCCGCGCGGGCGATCCCGAAGTCGGTCACCTTCGCGTGATCGCTGTCGTCGACGATCACGTTGTGGGGCTTCAGGTCGCGGTGGATGACGCCGCGACGGTGCGCGAAGCGGGCCGCCTTGAGGATCTGCACGGTGATGTCGATCGCGCGCACCGGCTCGAGCGGCGCCTCCTGACGGATCAGCTGCTTGAGCGTGCGGCCCGGCAGGTACTCCATCGCGATGTAGTAGGTATCCTCGAAGGCGCCGCGGTCGTAGGTGCTGACGACGTTGGGATGCTGCAGCCCCGCGGCTGCCTGCGCCTCGCGGCGGAAGCGCTCGACGAAGCCCGGGTCGGCGGCGAAGCGGCGGTGCAGGAGCTTCAGCGCCACCTTGCGCCCGAGCTGCTCGTCCTCGGCGAGGAACACGTCGGCCATCCCGCCCGAGCCCAGGCGCGAGAGCACCTTGTAGCGCCTGTCGACGAGCACGCCGATCTCGACGTCCGTCATCGCCCCTCCCTCAGACGGGTGCTCATTGTCCCTCCTCCAGGAGCGTCTTGATCACCTGCGCGGCGATCGGCGCCGCATACGTGCCGCCGTAGCCGTTGGGGATGTCCTGCAACCAGACGGCGACGGCGACCTGCGGGTGCGAGACGGGGGCAAAGCCGATGAACCACGGGTCGTCGATGCCGGGAGTGACCTGGGCGGTGCCGGTCTTGCCCGCCACCTGGATACCGTCGAGGTTCGCGGCCTGGCCGGTCCCCTCCTCGACGACGTCGGTCATCATGCCGCTGAGATCCTGGGCGGCGGTGCCATTCATCACCCGGCGCTGCACGGTGGGCGCGATGCTCTGCACGATCTGGCCGTCCTGGTTGACGACCTTGGCGACGAAATGCGGCCGCATCAGGACGCCGCCGTCGGCAACTGCGGAGGCGACCATCGCCATCTGGATGGGCGTCACGGCGAGCTTGTCCTGGCCGATCGCCATGCGCCCGACGTCGATCAGCCCGCTCGTGGGCGGCAGCGGCTGCAGCCCACGCCGCGTGGGGATCGCCTCGCCGCTGGCGGACATCTCATCCGCCGGGAAGTCCAGCGGGGGCTTTGCGTAGAAACCGAAGCGCTCCATATAGCTCGCAAGCGTATTAATGCCGAGCTTCTCTCCGACCTGGGCGAAGACCGTGTTAACCGAGTACGTGAGCGCCTTCGTGAGCGTGATCGGCCCCCAGCTGAAGCCGGCGTCGTTCTCGAGCGGCACGCCGGAGACGATGATCGGCGATTTGCCGTTGATGATCGAGTCCGGCGTGTACTCGCCGGTGTCGAGCGCCGCCGCGGCGGTCACGACCTTGAACGTCGAGCCCGGTGCGCGCAGCCCCTGCAGCGCGTCGTCGAACGTGCTCTGACCGGGACCGAGCTCGCTGGGATCGTTGTCGTCGTAGGTCGGGTTGGCGTAGAGGACCTTGACCGCGCCGGTCCGCGGATCGAGCGCGACCACGGCGCCCGTGCGCCCGGCGAGCTGGTCGATCGCGACCTGCTGCGCCTTCGGGTCGAGCGTCGTGTAGACGTCGTTGCCGACTTGATTGGTGGTGTTGATCGTCCCGAAGATCGTCGCCAGGCCGGTGGGGCTCCCCTCAAGCGCGCTCGCCCACGAGCGCTCGAGTCCCGCGGAGCGACCCTCGGCGGGAATCGCGTAGCCCACCGCCTGCGCGAACAGTGAGCCGGTCGGGTAGGTGCGCTTCCAGGTTCCGCCGCCGGCCGGAACCGATTCGGCGAGGACCTCGCCGTTGTCGGCGAGGATCTGCCCACGCTTGATCGTCAGGTCGAGCAGGAAGGTGCGCTTGTTCAGCGCGTTGTTGTTGAGCGCGTTCGCCTGGAACACGGTCCAGCGGGAGGTGAACACCACGAGCAGCGCGAACAGCAGCACGACGAACCCGAACAGCTTTGCGATCGCTCCGTTCACCGGACCGCCTCCCGCCGCGCCCGATCGGAGACGAGCAGCAGCAGCGCGACCAGCACGAAGTTGGCGAGGATCGAGGAGCCGCCGTAGGAGACGAACGGCAGCGTGACGCCGGTGAGCGGGATCACGCGCGTGACGCCGCCGACGATCACGAACACCTGCAGCGCGAGGATCGCGCTGAGACCGGCGGCCATCAGCTTCGAGAACGAGTCCGTGGAGAGGATCGCGGCCTTGAAGCCGCGCGCGATCAGCAGCAGGTAGGTCATCAGCAGCGCGCACGCGCCGAACAGCCCGAGCTCCTCGGTGATCACCGCATAGATCATGTCCGTCGAGGGCACCGGCAGCAGGGGTGCGACCGGATTGGACCCGGGAATGACGAGCAGCGAGCGCCCGAAGCCCTGTCCGAACAGGCCGCCGGCGGCTTGCGCGAACTGCGCATTGGCGAGCTGGTAGCTGTTCGCGCCGGTCTTGGCGTAGTACAGGCTCGGACTGAAGGGATGCAGCCACTCCTGCACGCGCGAATCGATGTGCGGGATGTGCGTGCCCAGGTACCACGCGCCGAGGCCGAAGGCGACCAGGCCGACGATCACGAACGAGACACGGTTCGTGGCCACATACAGCACCGAGAGCAGGCCGCCGTAGAACATCAGCGAGGAGCCCACGTCGTGAAGGAGCACGAGAATCAGCATCGCGATCCCCCAGATGACCAGAACCGGACCGAACTGCTTGATCGGAGGGAGCGTGACGCCTAGGATCCGCGGCCCGGAGGCGAGCACCTCACGCGTGTCGCGCAGGTAGCTCGCGAGGAATATGACGAGCCCGATCTTCGCGAACTCGGTCGGCTGGAAGACGAGGAGCCCGGGAACGCGGATCCCGAGGTAGGCCCCGTTGACGGAGTATCCGATCCCCGGCACGCGCGGAAGCAGCATCAGGCCGAGCGACCCGATCACGATCACGTAGCGATAGTTCTCGAGCTTCCGGTAGTCCCGGAACGCGATCACGGTGACGGCGAACAGGACCAGCCCGAGCACGAACCACTGCGCCTGGTAGCGGGCGAGCGACGGCTGGATCCGATAGACCATCACCAGCCCGAAGCAGGCGAGCACCGCGACGAGCGGGAAGATGTACGGGTCCGCATGCGGCAGCGCGATGCGGATGAAGATGTGCCCGGCGACGCACAGCCCGAGGAAGATCAGCCCGAGCGTCAGCGACACGCTCGAGATCTGGTTCGAGCGCTGGATGAACACGGCCGCGAACCCTGCGGTGATGAGCAACGAGGCCGGGATCAGCCCGGCCAGCTCACGGTTGCGCGCCTTCATCCGCTGACTTGGCCGAGCTCGAGATCGTTGATCAGGTTCTGTGCGCTCGTCTGCGAGCGCAGGTCGTGGTTGAGCAGCGTCGCGCGCCGGTCGGCCGGGATCAGCTGCGCCGGGAGGCCCGACACGTAGAACGTCTCGTACATCCGGATCCCGAACGGCATCACGTACGGAAAGCCGCGGTACACGGTCACCATCCCCTGCGCGTTGGTGCCGAGGAAGTACAGCTGGCGAGAGGCGAGGTAGCCGCCGCCGCCGAACAGGAACACGACGATCGCCGTCGCGATCAACGCGCTGACCGCCTTGCCGAGGCGGCCCAGGTGGCGCTGTGGCGGGCGGCGCTGCACGAGTCCCTGAGTCGCTGCCAGGCGCGCGCGACGCCGCCGCGGAGCCGGCGGCGCAGGCGGCATTGCGCCGTACAGCGCCCCGGTGCCAACGTCGGAGGGAGCGCCGGGCCCGCCGCCGTGGTCAGCCCGACGGGCCGCGGCGCTGCGGGCAGCGGGGCCGCGGGCCGAGGCGCCGCGCGCCGCGGCGCCCTCGGAGCCGGCGCCGTCACCGGGGCCGGCGCCGTCACCGGGGCCGGCGGGATGCTGCGCCGGCGCCATGCCCACCATCGTCGGCTGCTCCCCCTCCGCCTCGGCGTCGTCCTCCCCCAAGCGGGTGAGCACGACGGTGATGTTGTCCCGCCCCCCGGCATTGTTCGCCGCGTCGATCAGCGCGCCAGCCACCCCCTGCAGCGACGCCGCGCCGGCAAGCAGCTCGGCGATCTGCGTCTCGGGGATCATCGAGGTGAGGCCGTCGCTGCAGAGCAGCAGCACGTCGCCGGCGCGCGCGGGATAGCTCCAGGTGTCGACGGCCACGTCCGGCTCGGGCCCGAGCGCGCGCGTGATGATCGAGCGCTGTGGATGCTCGGCGGCCTGCTCCTCGGTGAGCTTGCCGGCCTTCACGAGCTCGTCGACGAGCGAGTGGTCCTCGGTTAGGCGGCTCAGCTGGCCGTCGCGGAAGAGGTAGGCGCGGCTGTCGCCAACGTGCGCGATCGCAACGCTGTCGGCGTCGAGGTAGGCGGCGGTCAGGGTCGTACCCATCCCGTCGAGCTCGCGCTCGGAGCGCGAGCGTTCGTGGATCGCGCGGTTGGCGTCCTTGACGACCGCCGTCAGCCGGCGCTCCGGGGGGCCGTCCGGTGGCAGGCCCGCCTCGAACATCTCTACCGCGATCCTCGAGGCGACCTCGCCCGCGCGGGCGCCGCCCATCCCGTCGGCGACCACGAACAGTGGCGCCTGCGCGTACGCGGCGTCCTCGTTTCCGCGCCGCTGGCGGCCGGTGTCGGTTGCAGCGACCGTCTCTACTGCGCGAAGCATGGCGCTGATCTCGTCATTGGAAGTAGCGGAACTCGCTGTCGGCGATCCTGATGCGGTCACCTTCGTGAAGCGGTTGCGGCCCGGTCAGCGGCTCGTCGTTGAGGTAGGTGCCGTTGGTCGATCCGAGGTCCTCGATCACGACCGCACGACCCTGACGCGTGATCCTGGCGTGCTGGGCGGACGCGAACGGATCGTCGAGCTGGATCTCGACATCACCGCGCCCGAGGGTAGCGCCCTCGCTGAGGTCGTAGGCGATTCCGGGCGAGTGCCCCGCCGCACGTTCGACCACGAGCCGGGGCTCGAAGTCCTCGGCGGGCGCCAGGGGTGCGCTCGCTGCGGCGTAGGTGCCCGTTGCGTCCGGCGCCCAGACGTCCTTGCGACGAGCGCCGCGGCGCAGATCGAACAGGGAGCTGAGCGCCACCCACGCGAGGAACAGGTAGAGCACCGCGAGGAAGGCGAACTTCAGCCCGACCGAGACTGGCCCGAGCACTGCCTACTCCACGTCGAAGGTGATCACGGAGGTGCCCACCTCGATCGTGTCCCCCGGTTCGAGAGCCTCGGGCCGGTCGATCCGTCTGCCGTTCAGGAGCGAGCCGTTCGTCGAGCCGAGGTCGACCAGCAGCCAGCCGGTCCCGTCCGGACGCACCTCTGCGTGCTGGCGGGAGACGTTCGGATCATCGACGACGATGTCGCACTGGCGGCTGCGCCCGACCGTCGCACCGGTGGCGCCGACCACCAACCGCCTGCCGCCGACGAGCAGCACCGCCCGGCGCCGCGCCGCCGAGGTCTGCGGTGCCGGCACGGCGGGGCCCTGGCTCCCGTCGTCCGGGATGCTCCCGTAGATGACGGTGTTCCCGTCCCGGCGTGGCGGCGGCTCCTGCGCCCGCGGCGCCGGCCCCTCTGGCGCCTCCGGGTTGACGGCCAGCGCCTGGATGCCGAACTGGCCCAGACCCAGCCGCTCGTCGGTCTGGAATGTGATCACCGGCCGTGCGGGAAGCGCCAGGCGCTCCCGGCGCGCGTGCTCGAGCAGGTAGGCGGCGAGCTCGTCGACAAGGCTCTCCTCGTATCCCTCGAACTGGGCGCGGTCACGCGGGGAGAGGTACACGCGGTACTCGTTTGGCACATACGTGCGCGACAGCGAGTGGGACTTGTGGGCGTCCATCTCGCGCGCGAGCTTGCGCGCGAGCTCCACGGGACGCACCTCGGAGCGGAAGACACGGCTGAACGTGCCCTCGACGAGGTCGGCCAACTTGCTCTCGAGGCTTCTGAGGACGCTCATCTGACGAGGCTCACCTAACCTCCCATGCTACGCAACTCGCCTGCTCGCAAGCGGTAAGCGCGCCCGCCCACCGGCGAGCGGATCGCGACGCGGCGCGAGCAGGATCGCCGCACCGAGGACGGCGCCGAGCAGCGCACCTCGCGGCGGACCGGCCGGCGCGCTGCTCGCCGCGAGCCCGACGCACAGATCCGTCGCGAGCAGCGTCAGGGCTGCCCAGGCGCCGGCCGCGAGCACGTCGCCCGCCAGCGAGCGCCCCCTGACCACCCGCGGCGCGAGCATCGCCGCGAGCGCCCAGACTGCCGCTCCGGCCGCCAGCCCGCTGTGCAGCATCACGAGCAGCACGTCGTGCAGGGTCACCTGCAACGAAGCGGTCCAGACCGCCGGCGCCGGGAAGGCCGGGTGCACGGGCGCATAGAGCATGCGCCCGACGAGCGCGGACGCCGCGGCGAGCCACATGTAGCCGGCGGCCGCGATCCCAGCCCGCCTCCACGCTCGCGCGCCGCTGCGCCCCGCGAGCGCCGGCCAGGCGCCGGCGAGCGACGCGGCGGCGAGCAGCACGGCGCCCGCCGGCAGCGGCCAGGCGCGGCCGTCACGCGGCATCGAGCACGCGGTGAGCGCCAGCACGAGCGCCAGCAGCAGCGCGGCGCCCGGAAGGCCCTGGGCGACGGCCAGGACCGCAAGCGTCACGCCGCCGAGCGCGAGTGCGAGCCGCGGGAGCGCCAGCACCGCGCCGCCGGCGATCAGCGCCACCGCGCTGGGCGCGAGCGGAGAGCGGTTCAGCAGGTGCACGCACAGCCACCACGCGGTGAGCGCCGCGCACAGCGATCCGAGCGCGCGCAGCGGCAGGTCGCGTCGGCTGAGAGGCGTATTGTCCGTGACGCCGGCCTGCGGGCCGGCGTCACGAGCGGACGCGTCCTGCCATTCCCGGCCCGGGCGCTGCGGTTCGCCGTCCGCACCGTCGGGCTCGGGTGCCGGGCGCCCGAGCCAGCCGCGCGCGGTGATCACTCCGGTCATCTCGTCGGCTCGCTGCAACCCGGCCGCGAGGCCGGCACGCAGCTCCTGGAGCGTCCCGCGCCGCAGCGGATCGGGCCTCAGCGCACGGTCGACCGCGCTCGCCAGCTCCACCGCGATCCCGCGGCGCTGTCGGCGCAGCGGCGGCAGGTGCCTCGCCGGCCCACGAGGGGCTGCAGGATTGACGCCGGTCAGCCCCTCGTAGATCACGAGCGCAAGCGCGTAGATGTCGGCCTGCGCATCCGCCTCGCGCCCCAGCGCCTGCTCGGGCGCCATGTATGCCTCGGTGCCGACGATCTCCCCGGTCTGCGTCGGGCTGTCGGAGCCCAGCACCCGCGCGACCCCGAAGTCCGTGAGCTTGGCGGCGGCGCCGGCGCTCGAGCGGCGGGCGGGGACGAGGATGTTCGAGGGCTTGACGTCGCGATGGATGACGCCCGCGGCATGCGCGTGCGCCAGCGCATCGCAGATCGAGATCGCGATCTGCAGCACGTCGCGGTCGGACAGGCGCCCGGCATTCAGCAGGTCGCGAAGGTTCTTGCCGCGGACGAGCTCGGAGACGAGGTATGCCGCCTGCTCGTCGAGCGCGGCCTCGTAGAGGAGCACGATCGCGGGGTCCGAAAGCCGCGCCGCAGCGCGCGCCTCGAGCTCGAAGCGGCGCAGCAGCACGCGGTCGCGCGGGAGCACCTTCACGGCGACGTCGCGCTGCAGACGCTCGTCGCGCGCCGCCCAGACGGTCGCGAAGCCGCCCGACCCGAGCGGTCGCTGCAGGCGGTAGCGACCAAGCACGAGCTCTTGGGCGGCGGCGGCGTGCGCGGGGGCCGCGCGAGCTCGCGCCGCACCCGCGGTCGGCGTCTGGCTGCTGCTCACGTCGGTTGCACTGTTCCACGCATCGGGTTCTCGGACCTGCGGCGGATGTGCTCGCTTGACGGTTGCATGAAGGCTTGCGGACTTGAAAGTCGAATGAGCACAAAGGTCATACTGGGTTCTTCCAAAATCCGCAAGGAGCAGATCGTTGTCCTTCTTCGACGAGGCGGATGAACCGCCGCGCAGGGCTCAGCGGCAGGAGCCACCGCGGCGGCGACCCCCCTCAGGGCGCGGACGCCCGCCACGAGACCAGTCGATCCAGACCCGACGCGCGATCGCGGCGGTCGGGCTGCTCCTGCTCGTGATCCTCGCCGCCTGGGGCATCAGCCGCTGCTCTGCCGCCCAGACGGAGAACTCGCTGAAGGATTACAACACGAGCGTCAACTCGTTGATGCAGGAATCGAACAGCAACGGCCAGCAGGTCTTCGCGAAGCTGTCCGGCGGCGCGAACACGAGCAACGAGGTGCAGCTCAAGGGCGCGCTCGACAGCCTCGCGACGACCGCCGGCAAGCAGCTTGCCCAGGCACAGGGGCTCAGCGTTCCGGACCAGATGGCGACCGCTCAGCAGAACCTGCTGCTGACGCTGCAGATGCGGCACGACGCGACCGCTGCGATCGCGCGCCAGATCGAGCCGGCGGTCGGCACCAGCACTCGCGAGGCCGCCATCAACGCGATCACGGCCGCCAACTCCCAGTTCTACGCCTCCGACGTGATCTACAAGGACTACGTCGTGCCCGAGATCGCGAACGCGCTCACCAGCAACGGGATCGCCGTCGGCGGCGCCAACGGCGAGGTGATCAACGGCGGGCAGGTGATCACCGACCTCGGCTGGCTGACGCCCTCGTTCGTCGCGACGAAGCTGGGAACGCCGATCGGCGGTTCCAGCAGCAGCTCGTCCCATCCGTTCGTCCCGGGTCTGCACGGCCACTCGCTCAACTCCGTGAGCGTCGCCGGCACGGAGCTCAACCCGACGGGCAGCAACCCGGTCGCGGCCAGCCCGCCGCCGACGTTCACGCTCAACATCACCAACGGCGGTGACTTCAACGAGTTCGACGTGGTTTGCAAGGTGTCGGTCGCCGACACGACCGACAGCGCCACGTACACGATCCCCGAGACCTACAAGCAACAGACGACGACCTGCCCTGTCACGCTCCCGTCGTCGCCCGCAGCGGGCACCTACCAGGTCACTGCGGAGGTCGAGCCCGTGGAGGGGGAGACGAACATCTCCAACAACTCGGCGACGTACTCGATCACGTTCCCCTGACGCCCTCGGTCACGTTGCTCGATTGACGCGCCGCTCGGTGCGGGCTCTGGCCTGGGCGCTCGATGCGCCTATCCTGTTCGGGGTGAACGATCTGAGCAGCACGGTCGGCATCGTCGCGATCGCCGCCGGGACGCTGGCGGTCGCGGGCCTGGCGACCTCGGTCGGCCTGGCGATCGCGCTGCGACGCGTGCGCAGCGCCCAGCGCGTCGTGCTCGGCGACCACGAGCAGGATCTCGTCACACACGCCGCCTCGCTGGAGCGTGACTTCCGCTCGCTCGCCGACTACGTGCACGACGTGGCGACGCGCCTCGACGCCCGCGTCACGCACGCCGAGGAGCGCCTCGACGGCGCCGTGGCCTACCGCGCGCTCGTCCGCTACGACGCCTACGGCGAGATGTCGGGGCGCCAGTCGACCTCCATCGCGCTGCTCGACGCGACGCGGTCGGGGATCGTGCTCTCGGCAATCCACCACCGTGACCACGCACGCCTGTACGCCAAGCAGGTGCGCGACGGCACCCCCGAGCTCGAGCTCTCGCCCGAGGAGGATGAGGCGGTCAGGCTGGCGCTGCACGGCGGAGCGGCACCGGACGGCGCCTCCGCATAGGAGGACGGGCCCGTGCGGATTGGCTACTTCGGCCCCGAGGGCACGTTCACGCACGAGGCGGTCAGCGCCGCGACGCGCGCGCTCGACGTGCAGCTCGTGCCGCTGCGCACGATCTACGACACCGTCCTGGCGGTCCACGACGGGCTCGTTGACCGGGCGCTCGTGCCGATCGAGAACTCCCTGGAGGGATCGGTCAACGCGACGCTCGACACGCTCGCGATCGAGACCGACGACGTCGCGATCGTCGGCGAGCTCGTGCACCCGATCCGCCAGTGCCTGATCACGCGCCGGCCGATCGCGCTCACGGACGTCGAGGTGGTCGTCTCTCACCCGCAGCCGCTCGGCCAGTGCAGTCGCTTCCTGCGTACTAGGCTGCCGCAGGCGCGGGTGCTCACCGCGACCTCGAGCGCCGAGGCGGTGCGGCTGGTCGCCGAGCGCGACGGAACCTGGGCGGCGCTCGGGACCCCGTACGCGGCCGAGGTCTACGAGTGCGAGGTGCTGCTGGCGGGCGTCGAGGATGTTGACGGGAACGAGACCCGGTTCGTCTGGCTCGCGCCCGCCAACGGACCGCCCGACGCAGGACCGCCCGACGGACCGCTCGGCGGACCGCTCGACGCAGGACCGCCCGACGCAGGACCGCCCGACGCAGGACCGCCCGACGCAGGACCGCTCGGAGGAGGACCGGAGAGTGGACCGGGGGGGGCCGCCGGCGCGGCTCCCGAGCCGTTCAAGACGGCGATCGTCTTCTGGGGCGCCGGCTCGGAGTCCCCCGGCTGGCTCGTCGCGTGCCTGACCGAGCTCGCCTCGCGCGCGGTGAACCTCACGCGGATCGAGTCGCGGCCGCGCAAGCAGGGCCTCGGCAGCTACATGTTCTTCGCGGACCTCGACGGGCGCGACGACGACGCCCACGTGGCTGACGCGCTCGCGGCATTGCGCGAGCGCGTCGAGGTCCTGCGCGTCCTGGGGTCCTTCCCGTCGGCCTCCTGAGCCGGCTCGATGCTCCTCACTCCGGCGCCAGCGCGCGGCCGCCGAGCCCGCCCCGCGGCGCGCCGCTGCCGGCGAGCGTCGGCGGACCCCGGTGCTCGAGGTCGACTCTGGGGAGCCAGCTCAGCCACCGTGGCAGGTACCACGTGCGCTCGCCGAGCAGGCCCAGCAGGCTCGGCAACACGATCGACCGGATGATGGTCGCGTCGAGCAGCAGCGCCACCGCGACGCCGAACCCCATCTGCTGGAACATCACCAGCTGTCCCCGCGCAAAGCCGGAGAACACGACGATGATGATCAGCGCCGCGCCGGTGATGATCCTGCCCGTCGATGCCACGCCGTGCGACACGGCCTTGCGCGTCGAGTCGCCGGCATCGTGGCCTTCGCGGATGCGGCTCATGAGGAACACCTGGTAGTCCATCGAGAGCCCGAACAGCACGGAGAACAGGAACAGCGGCACCCACGCCTCGATCACGGGGGTACGCTGGAAGCCGAGCAACCCGGCACCGTCGCCGTGGATGAAGACGAGCGTCAGCAGACCGTACGCCGCGCCGACCGACAGCAGGTTGAGCGCCACCGAGACGAGCGAGACGACCAGAGAGCGGAACGCGATCAACAGCACGATGAAGCTCATCCCGAGCACGAATGCGAGCACGTACGGCGTGGGACCGGTCACCGCGTCGAAGTAGTCGACGTTCATCGCGGTCTTGCCGCCGACGTATACCCTTGCGCCGCTCCCCGCGAAGATCGCCGGGATCGTGTCTGCGCGCAGCGCACGGAGCGCAGCGATCGCGGGCGCGCCGACGGGATCTCCCTGGATCGGCACCGACAGGACCGCAACGCCGGCGGCCGGAGCGGTCACGACCGCGCCACGGCCGAAGCGCCGCTGATCAGCGAGCCGGCGCTCCAGGTTGGCGAGATCGGCGCGTGCTCGTGTCCCGCCGCCCACCGCCACGATCTGCACCGGCTCCGGGTTCTGCGTGGGGAAGTCGCGCTGCAGCGCGAGGTAGCCCTGCTTCGAGGGCATGGAATCCGGGAGCGTGGTCACGCCCGTCGCGCCGATGTGCAGGCCGAGGAACGGTGCCGCTGCCGCGAGCATGAATCCGACGCTGAGCGCCAGGCTGATACCCGGCCGTCGCAGCACCGCGGTGACGACCCGTCGCCAGAAGCGGCTTTCGGCCGCATCCGCGCCGCCGATGTTGCGGGCGAGCAGGGGGACGCGCAGGGCGTTCACCCGGTCGCCGAGGAGGCTGAGCAGCGCCGGCAGCAGGGTCAGCGCGGCGACGACGGACACGATGCCGACGGCGATCGCCCCCGCCGCCAGGCTGCGCATCACCGAGGTAGGGACGAGCAGCATCCCGAACATCGCAACGACGAGCGTGCTGCCGCTGAACAGCACCGCCCGGCTGGCCGTGGCGCCCGCGCGCGCGATCGCATCCTCCGTGCCATGGCCGAGCGCGCGCTCCTCGCGGAACCGCGAGAGGATGAACAGCGAGTAGTCGATCCCGAGCGCGAGGCCCATGCCCGTGAGCATGTTGACCACGAACACCGACAGGCCGAACTGCAGCGAGAGGATCGCGACGAGGCCGAGCGCGACGAGGATCGAGAGGATCGCGAGCAGCACGGGGACGAGTGCGGAGATGACCGCACCGAACACGAGCACCAGCACGATCAAGGCGGCCGGCAGCCCGAAGGCGAGCTCGGCGTTGCCGAGGTCACGCGAGGAGAGCGTGCTGAAATCGTTGTCGACCGTGTGATCGCCGGTGATCGAAACGGCGAACGGCCGAACCCGGGCCGCCGATTGCACGTCGGCGACGAGCGGCCGGATCGCCGCGTCGGAGCCGACCGACAACTGGATCAGCGTGGCGTGACCGTCGGGTGAGACGAGCGAGCCGGCGCCCTCGAGGTAGGTCCGTACGCGTTGCACGTCGGGGTGAGCCGCGAGGCGGGCCGCGAGGCTCCCCACGAATGACCGGAACGCCGGCGATGCTGCCGGCAACTCGCGCGAGGAGACGACGACGACGTCGGTGACCGCGCTGCGGTTCTCCTCGGGGAACGCGCGCGCAATCGCGGCCGCGGCCTGATTTGAGCCCGTCGTGCCGGTCGCGTAGCCGGTTGAGGAGAGGCCCTGCAAGGCTGTTGCCACAAGCAGCAGCGACAGCGCCACAGCGGCTGCCCACGCACCGATCACCACCCGCGGGCGCCGCGCCGCATACCGCGCCACGCGTCCGGTCGGGCCCAATCTCTCTCCACTCATGCTCAGCACCTTTCGCGCTGTCTGGGCTGGTTGCGATGCGCCGCGCGGCTCGCGTCCCGTGCCGAGCCGCCATATACGGTGTACGTCGACGACGTACGTATACCGTGTACGCATACAGCGTATACGGGTACGCTATGATCTGTCAAGGACGGATGGCCGCCGGATCTCACATCGCGCGCAGGCCCCTCTCGCGGAGCATCATCGTCGACGCCGCGCTCGCGAAGGCGGACCGCGAGGGGCTCGAGTCCGTGACGTTCCGGCGCCTCGCGGCCGACCTGCACGTCACGCCGATGGCGCTGTACCGCTACGTCGCAAGCAAGGAGGAGCTGTTGCACGCGATCAGCGAGCGTGCGTTCGAGGAGCTCGAGCTGCCTCTCGACGACGACATCCCGTGGCAGTACAAGCTGCTCGAGCTCGCCCGTTCGTACCGGCGCATCCTGCTCGAGCATCCCGTGCTCCCCGCGCTCGAGCTCGCCGGTCTCAGCGCGGGCTCGATCAGCGGGATGCGGGTCGTCGAGATCCTGATCGGCGTCCTGCGGGACGCGGGGTTCTCGGTCATGGAGGCGGCGACACTGCAGTGCCGGCTCGAGCGATTCGCGTTCGCGATCGTTCTGCTGGAGACGAACGTCGCGACCCCATCGGGGAATCCCCTCCAGAAGGCGCGGAGCGCGGAGGCGCGCGCGTTCCTCGCGACGCTCCCCGCCGCCGAGTTCCCGCACGTCTGCGAAGCGGAGGAGTGGCTATGCAACGCGGTCGACCCCGAGTGGGCGTTCGAGTTCACCCTCGATCTCATCATCGGCGGCCTCGAGAAGCTTCTCGAGCGGCGTCGCCGCGGCTCAGACGGCGAGCCCGTCGACGAGTCGCCGCCGCCAGCGAGCTGATACCGCCAGCGTCGCCGCTAGACTTCGCGCTGCGATGGGCACCCAGATACCAGCGCCACTGTGGTCCGCGCCGCCTCCTGAGCACCAGCGGCGCGGGCCTGAAGTTGGGCGGGTGCTAGTTCTGAACGCGACCTACGAGCCGATCAACGTATGCACGGTGCGCCGCGCCGTGGTTCTGCTGCTCAAGCAGAAGGCCGAGCTGCTCGAACGCGCCGAGTGGGAGCTGCACTCCAGCAGCACCACGCTCGCGCGCCCGGTCGTCATCCGGCTGGTCACCTATGTGCGGATCCCGCGCGATACCCATCGGCGCAAGATCACCCGCCGGGCGGTGTTCGCGCGCGACAACTGGACCTGCCAGTACTGCGGCTCGCGCGCACAGCTCACCGTCGACCACGTCGTGCCGCGCTCGAAGGGCGGCACCTCGACCTGGGACAACATCGTCGCCTCCTGCGCGCCGTGCAACCGCCGCAAGGGCGACGCGCTTCCGCGGCAGGCCGGCATGCACCTCCTCACCCAGCCCCGCACGCCGAGCCCGCACGTCTTCATCCAGGTCGCCAGCCCGACGATCCCCGCGGCCTGGCGCCAATACCTCGCGGCGTGAGGAGCCGCGCGGCGGCGCGGTGGCCTCGTAGCGCCCGCGGCTTGGGGCAATTCGCACGTAGTGGCGGTGCCCGTCGTGCGCGTTCGCTAAGCTCCTGCCTACCAGAGAAAGGAGGTGGTCCGCCCTGTCTGACAGTCATTGCGGGACCCTGGAGGTGTCCGGCCGCTAGGTTCGGAGGCTGACCCCGCTTAGCGGAGTCCCACCCGGACACCGCTGCATTGGGTGCCGGAGCTCGTCCCACCCGGTCACGTGAACCCAGTGCGGTGAGCCAGCCAAGAGCAGTATTCGTGAGGGGCGCCGCCGTCGACGGCGCCCCTCACGCGCTTCGATGACCCGGTCGACCGCGCCCTCGCTTTTCGGTCACCCGGTCGACCTCGACGAGCTGCCGGAGCCGGCCGCGCCGCGGCGCGTCCCCGTCAGGATCTCACGGCGTCCGTGCACCCTTCTCGACAAGGGGCCGGGCGCTCTACCCTGTGCGCATGTGCCGCAACATCCGCACCCTCTACAACTTCGAGCCGCCCGCGACCGAGAGCGAGATCGAGGCTGCCGCACTCCAATACATCCGGAAGATCAGCGGCTTCGGCAAGCCCTCGCGCGCCAACGAGGAGGCCTTCGCGCACGCGGTGCACGAGATCGCCGCCGTGTCGGCCCGCTTGCTGTCGGAGCTCGAGACCTCGGCTGCACCGAAGGATCGGGAGACCGAAGCCGCGCGCGCGCGAGCGCGGTCCGCACAGCGCTTCGCGGCGTGAGTGATCGCGTCCCGATGTTATGGCTATTCGGCGACCGGGGCGTCGGTGTCCGTATCTGACTCGACCACGAGCGCGACCGCGCTGACCTGGTCGTCGTCGGCGATGTTCATCACCCGCACGCCCTGCGAGGCGCGTCCGTAGCGGTTGATGCCGCGCACCGATGTGCGCTGCACCATGCCGTTCTGTGAGATGAACACGAGCTCCTGGTGCTCGCGCACGACGAGGGCACCAGCGAGCGCGCCCTTGTTCTCGGTGAGCGTGATCGTCTTGACGCCCATCGTCCCCCGGCCCTTGACAGGGTACTCGGAGATCGCGGTGCGCTTGCCGTAGCCGTTCTCGGTGACGACGAGCAGCTCCTGATCGTCACGCGCGACGTCCATCGCGAGCACGGAGTTGCCGCGCTGGCGGACGTTCATGCCGCGCACGCCGCTCGTGTCGCGGCCCATCGCACGCACCTGGCTCTCGCTGAACCGCGAGGCCTGACCCGAGCGCGAGATCATGATGATGTCGTCGCTGCCGCTCGTACGGCGCACCGCGATCAGCTCGTCGTCATCACGGATGTTGATCGCGATGATCCCGTCCGCCTTGATCGGGGTGTTGTAGGCGAGGAACGCGGTCTTCTTGACGAGGCCGTTGCGAGTGGCGAACACCAGGAACTTGCCCTCGGTGAAGTCTCGCGTCGAGAGCACCGATTGGACCCGCTCGCCCTCACGGAGGGGCAGC
>JBKQIR010000331.1:0-2564 GCA_052148275.1 Solirubrobacteraceae bacterium | reverse complement strand
ATCTCGAGTTTCGTGATTTTCGCTTGGTGTGAGGTGGCGTAGCGGCGACGGGGTTGCGGTGGGTCATCCGGCGCGGAGGCAGCACTTCTTGTACTTGCGTTCGCTGCCGCACCAGCACGACTTGTTGCGCTCTGGTGGCCATGGGTTCACGACGCCGCGCTCGACCAGCTCGCTGGCGTAGCTCGCTCGGGTGTCGGACTGTTCTGGATCGCGCGCGTGCTGGGTGCACCAGGTGAGGTACGGATCGATCGTGATCGGTGTGAGCCCGAGTTGCTTGACGCCTTGGGATTTGAGATCGCGTAGGAGCAGCTCGAGTCGTGCGCGGTACGCCGCGTAGGGTCCGTGCTCGTAGTCCTCGGCGAAGCTCGGCCAGGTCTGTAGCGCCTGCGAGTATTGGTCGGGTGGGAACCACGCGAGGCTGATGTACGTCTGCTGCGGCGCGATCGTCTGCGGCTGGTTCCAGTTGCGTAGGACTTCTCGTTCGGACTCGCGATCCTGCTGCTCCTGGAGCTCGATCAGCTCCTCGGCACGGAGTTGGAGCTCGTCAGGCGCCAGGCCGAGGACGTCGAGCGTCTCGCCCCGCTGCCCGGTCAATGACCCGGCCAGCTCGCCCTCCTCCTCGCCGGCCGCGAGCGCCAGCTGCAGCCCTTTGGTCTGCCACGCCAGCGCCTTGCTGTGCAGCCCGACGTTCGTGTAGGCGTCGCTTGCGGCGGCGTGCACCCACGGGTTGTGGGGATCTTCGCGCTCTGCCTGGAGCCACGCCTCGTTGGCCTCCTGCTCGCGTCCGGCTCGTAGCAGCAGGTCGGCGATCAACGCCTGCGCGCTGGGATGATCATCGAGCTCCCCGTCCCAGCCAGCGGCAACCGCCGCGCGCATCGCATCGATCGCGTCTTCGAAGCGACCCAGCTTCTCGTAGCAGTAAGCGAGTTCGTCGAGATACCCCGCGCGATCCGGCTGGGACTCGGGTAGCGCGAGCGCGGCGGTGATCAGGCGAACGCACGTGTCGTGCTCAGCGCGCTCACGGGCGCCGTCCAGCTCGCGGTTGATCGACTGAAGATCCTGCACGCGTGCAGGCTAGCCGCTGCTCGCTCTGAAGGAGGGTTGGCGGCGACCCCGAATCCGGTGGGCGACAAGGTCCATCGGCCGCGGGGCGTTGGCGCGCCTTCTTCGTGGCCTGCTCATCCGGGGGGTCGCCGCCGTGTTTCAGGCTCCAAGTTCGTTGGCTGGTCTGCTGTCCCTGCTGCGGGGCTGCTTTTCCCAGCCTACTTTCGAGACGTTCAGCATGCTGCTGGTCGGGTTCACCGGCCGGGTACGGGATTGCACGGTCACCGGGATGCTGCAATCCGCAATCCGCGGGGCTCGCGGGCGTGTGGCATCACAGCCGTGCGCATGACTTCTTCGCGCGGCGCTCGTGGGATCCCGACGGGGTGGGGCTAGCGCTGCTGGACTTCCTGGTGACGGTGTTCGCCGCGTCGGACGGCACGCTTCGCTTCGCGCTCGATGACACCCTTTTCGGGCGCTCAGGACGCAAGGTGTGGGGCGCGCACTACCTGCACGACGGCGCGCAACCGGAAGGATCCGGGCGCAGAACCCGGTGGGGGAACTGCTGGGTCGTGGTCGTGCTCGTCGTGACGCTACCGTGCCTGGGCGGCCGGCCAGTCGCTCTGCCCGTCCTGTTCAGACTGTTCCGGCCCAAAGACCAAGCGCGCCCCGAGCTTGACGGCGAGCGACCCTCACAGCCCGAGCTCGCAAGATCGCTGATCGACATCGTCCTTGCGCGCTTCCCGGCCGGGACAGTGGAGCTCGTGATGGACGGCGCATACGCCAGCAGGGCATGGCGCGGGCTGCCTGAGCGCGTCACGGTGACCACACGGATGCGCGCCAACGCCCGCGTGCACAAGCTCGCGCCTGTCGGGCGCCCCGGCCAGCAGGGCCGCCCCCCGCTCAAGGGCGCGAAGCTCCCGACCCTCGCGCAGATCGCCAGCACAGCGACCTTCATGGCGGTCACGATCACCGCCCCGGACGGGCGCGAGCGCACCTCGCACGTCCACGAGTTCGTGTGCCTGTGGTACACGCCCTTCTACACGCGCGCGGTCAAGGTCATCCTGATCCGCAACCCCGGCCGCAGCGAAGGTTTCGACGTCGCGCTCGCCAGCACCGACACCGAGGTAAGCGCGTCCCCGTTGATCGCCCGCTACGACAGCCGCTGGACGATCGAGACCTGCCATCAGGAAGCCAAGGCGCACGGCGTCGGACAGGCCCGCAATCGCGTCCAGAAAGCCGTGCAGAGGACGGTCCCGTTCGGGTTTCTCGCCCAAACAATCACGATCACGTGGTACGCCGTCTACGGCGACCCCGACGCTGACCTCGCCGCCCGCCGCAAAGCGTCCCCGTGGTACCGCCAGAAGGCGATCGTCAGCTACGCCGACATGCTCACCGCGCTCCGCCGCGAACTCATCCGCAACGAGTTTCGGACACAAGCACCCCCAATGACCACCAACCCGAAACTCGCCGATCCCCAGAGATCACCGGAATCCCTCGCCGCCTGAATCACGAAAGTCGAG
>JBKQIR010000330.1:0-7054 GCA_052148275.1 Solirubrobacteraceae bacterium | reverse complement strand
CCTGGTTCGAGAACAACCGCCGCCTACGCGAGCTTCTCAGCGAACTCGAAGCGCTCTCACTCCAGGCTGCTCAGACCGCCGAAGGGTGGGGGGAGAAATGACGATCGAGAAGTGCGGAAAGGGAGCTGCTCGGGTCTGAAAACTACGTCTATGTGGAGCGGTGCCCACGACAGGCCAGGGATTGGCTGATGATCGACGTGGTTGACATGTCATCGGAGGCCAGGGTTGTGGTGCAACAGTTCAGCTATGCGCCGGCGGCAGTCCCCCAAAGCCTGGGGGCGCTTGACGCGGGATTGGGCATCGGGGAGGGGGGTGACGGGCCAGACGCCGATACTTCCTCGGGAGAAATGCTTTGAGGACGGGTGGGGTTCCGCGAAGGGCGTGTTGTCAGAACCGCTCAGGGCCGAGAGTCTTCGACAGGACTACCGCTTCGCCCCGGGGGGGAACAGAGGCAAAACGCGTCCGTCAGGCCGGGCTTCTGCACTGCTCAATAGGGGGAAAGTCTCAGCGTCGCTTCCGGAGTGTGGGGATCGGTAGCCGCTCGGCGGTCGGATCGGTCAAGATCCGGCGGTCGGTCGGCTGTCCAGTAGCTGTGCGATGGTCTCTTCGAGTGTTGGGTTGAGCGAGATCTCGTGGGCAACGCGTCTTGCTGCCTGCTGATAGCGCGGGTCACGAAGGACCGACCCCATTGCATCTCGCAGAGGTGCGACGTCGTCGGGTCCGAGGCTACTCAGCGCGCCCGGCGCGCGGTTTTGGGCCTCGAGCGCAACGCCAGCGCCGCTGCCGTGAACGAGGGCGGCGTTCGCGGCCTGATCGGCGAACAGCGGGCACATAACGAGGGGCACCCCGGCGGCGAGCGCCGCGAAGGTCGTGCCCGATCCACCGTGGCAAACGACCAGACTGGCACGTTGGAGGATGTCGTTCTGGGGAACCCACTGCTCGACGTGAACGTTGTGTGGAATCGGACCCAAAGCCGCCGGGTCGATCGCTCGACCGACCGTGACAAGGGCGCGTACGGGCAGTTGCCCAACCGCATCAAGCGCTGTGCGAAACACCGACCGCGCCTCCGGCAGATGACCGAGAACGGTCCCGAAAGTCACGTACACGAGCGGCCGAGTGTCTGTCGGCCACCAGTGGGGCAGCGGCCCAGGATCACCAGCCGGCTGACGGAAACGGCGGGTGTCCGACCACGGGGAGGGATCGAGCGATACCGGGAAGGAACAGAGGTAGGGGGCCGCTGCAATCGCGGCAGCGACCCCGGTCGTGTAACGCTCGAGCGTGTCAGCGACCATCTCCAGAACGCGGTGCTCGATCGCGGCTTGTGAGATCCCGATTTGGAACTGAGCAATGCCGGCGCGATGCGCGGCCACCGCGGTGGCGTACTCACACGGCTCGCGGACAACAAGCCGAGGCCGCCAATCGTCACAGGTAGCGGCGGCGCTGGCCAGCATCGCAGCAGTGCAACGGTCAGCGAACAGTTCACGATCGAGGAGTCCGGCGACGGCCTCCGGCGGCCCCGTTCGAACCCGCTCCCACATCTGATCAATCGTCGCATGCGGGGGCTGACCTCCCACTCTGAATGCGACCCCCGCGTCGGCGGCGGCCTCAGCCAGCGAGGGCGGCACGAGCACGATCGTGTCATGCCCGAGACGACCGAGCGCCCTAGCTACCGCCACGACCGGCGTGAGGTGGCCGAGCCCACCCAGCGAGCAGCCAAGAAGCACGCGCACCGAACGAGCATAAAGACCCCCCATCCCGCTCGCGAATCGCCTCGGTCGACTCCAAACGTCGGCCGTCCTTCGGGTAAGGGGCAGCTACCGGTTGCCTGGCTTCTCCTTTGCCCCTGGGGACACGAACTCAAGGAGCGGGTCGACGAGCGACGCCGGATCGGCTAGGGTCGCGCAGCTGCGATGGTGGGTGGGCGGTTCTGGCGGAGTTCTCGGAGGGTTCCGTGGGCGACGGCGAGTTCTTCTTTGAGGAGTCGGTTCTCGTCGCGGAGGCGTTGGTTGTCCTCGAGGGCGGCACGTAGTCGTGCGCGGGCGGAGTCGCTGTCGGCGCTGCGACGGGACGGCAGACGTGGCACGGCTTGGGCTCGTTGGCGCTCGATCTCGGCTCGCAGTTCGGGGTGGGTGTAGAGGAACTGCCGGCTGACGCCCGCCTCAGCGGCGATCGTGACGAAGCTGGCCTGGGTGCCGGACTTCGCGAACGCTGCGAGCGCGGTCCGCACGCGCGCTTCGGCGTTGGCGGTCCGCCGACTGGCGGCGGCACGCATGGCGGTGCTGCGCTCGGCACGCATGGCGGTGCTGCGCTCGTCGCTCATGCGTCTCGCCTGGCGAGTTCGATGAGATCAACGGTCTCCTGCTGTGCGGGTGCTTCGGCGGGATCGAGTGCGTCGAGTCCGGTGAGGATGCGCGTCAGCGCGTCGACGTCGCGGTGCAGCAACTCGACCCGGCGGGCTTGCCCGGCGGTCTGCGCCTCGGCCATCAGCCTCTGGTTTTCGGCGAGCTGGTGGGCGTGGACGGGACGGTAGGTGGCGTCGGTGAGGAAGTTCTCGCAGCTCAGGCAGGCGTTTGGGTGCGGGCAGGACTGCACGAGCGGCAGCCCGCAGTAGCCGTTGGGGAGCGCCTGCTTGGCGCGTGCGATGTGGTCCTTCATCCACGCGGCCTGCGCGAGCGGGGTCTCGAGCGGCAGCGCGATCCGCTCGCCGTGGATGTTGATCCGCTCATGCCAGCCGGTCATCTCGCGTTTGACCGTTTCGTCGCTGACCTGGGCGTAGACGGAGGTCATCTGGATCGAGTTGTGATCAAGGATCCGCTGGATGACCGGCAGCGGCACCCGATCGTTGACCAGGCTCGTTGCGAGGTGGTGGCGAAAGCGGTGCGGGTGAAGCCATGTCGCGAGCGTGCCGTCGCTGCCGCGAATGTCCGCGATCCGGACGTAGTGCTTGACGAGCCGCGCGACGCTCGTGGTAGCGATGTGCCGCTGTCCACCGTGGCCGCGCTGGTGCCCGCGCTCGCCCGGCGGAGGGTTGGGGAGCAAGAACCGGGTGCCGTCGGAGCCGTAAGCCGCGTCGAGGTACACCTGCTGGCGGCGGATCTGCTCGGCCAGCTGCGGGCCGATCGGGATGATCGCCTCGCGCTTGAACTTGACGTTGCGGTAGCGCAGGTACGGCTGCCCGTCAGAGCCGATCTCAAGCGCGTCACGCGCGAGCGTCACCACGCTACTGACCCGCAGCCCGGTGTGCGCCAGCAGCAGGATCGCCGTGCGCTGCTTCTCGGTCGCCAACAGCGCGAGATTCGCCGGGTCGATCAGCTGCTTGAACACCGCCTTCTCGATCCCCGGTGGCGGGCGGCTGGGCACCCCCGGTAGCTCTGAGCCATGTATCACCGCGCCGCGCGGCAGCCCATCCAGCCCGTCCTCGGCCTGCTCGGCGAGGAACTGGCGCACCGCGCACACATGCCGACGGCGGCTCGCGTTCGACATCGGACCGCTGCGCACCCACAGCAGATAGTCCTCCAGCACCACCCGCGTGATTCCCGCCGGCCCGTGCACGCCCGGCGCATGGTCGGCCAGCCAGTCGCTGAAGATGACAAGGTCATAGAGATAGACGCGCATCGAGCCGAACGTCGTGCCGGCCAGCAGCCGCGCGCGTGTCCAGCGCTTCGCGGCCTCCCGCAGCCACGGCTGGGTGATCCGGTCAAACCGCAGCGACCCGCGATGCTCGCTCTGCGCGTCGGCGCTGGGCAGCAGGTCATGCGGCCAGCAATCACGATCCCACAACGCCTCCCACCCAGCCGGCGCGCCGCCAGCCAGCGTCCGAGCAGCGGCCCGCGCGCTCATGCGACGAGATCCCCGACGCGGTCAAGCACCCCGCGCTCCGCCAATGCGCGGCGGAGATCCTCCGCGGTCAGATGCGTGTAGATCCCGGTCGAGCTCGGCGAGCGATGCGTCAGCACCGCGCCGATCACCTCCAGCTGCACACCATCACGGTAAGCGACCGTCGCGTACGTGTGGCGGAACATGTGCGCGGTGAAATGAAACCCGACCCGCGTACGGGTCCGCTCGACGAGCTTCTCGACCGTCGCGTAGCTCATCGGCCGCCCGATCCGCCCCTCCCACAAGTTCACGAACACATGCTCAGCATCGAGATCCCCGTACTCCTCATGCATGTAATCCGACCACAACCGCATCAACTCCCCGGGGACCGGCACCGACGCGCGCCCACCAAGCTTCGAACGCGCGCGCGCCGGCGCGCCCTCGCGCGGCTCGATCACGATCCGCCGCTCCCACGAGATCACATCCTCGTGGCGCAGCGCCAGCGCCTGCCCGATCCGCATCCCCGTGCTCGCCAACAACGCGAACAGGAACCGGTCCCGCAACCGCGTCTGCGCGTCGATCACCGCCGCGACCTGCTCCAAGGTCAGCGTCCGCGGCAACCGACGCTCCGCCGGCAACCGCCCCGCACGCCCCCGGCGCTGGGTCGGCGCGATCCCCGCCAGAAACGACTTATAGCCACCCCGCCCGTAACGCGTCTTGACCACGAGCTCAGTCGCCAGGCGGTTCCCCCGCCGGCCGTGAAACTCGTAGAAGCCGACCACGCTCGTCAGCATCCGATTCACCGTCGTGGTCGACCGACGCGCCGCCTGCTCGCTCAACGGCACCACATTCGCCGCCGGCCGCCTTGCCCACGCCGCGAACTCCCCGAGCGCCGCGACATCGACGTCGGCCTGCCAATCCAGCCCACGCTCCGACAGGAACCCGAAGAACAGCCCCAAGTCACGGGCGTACGCCTCCAGCGTGTTCGGCGACCGCTCGATCCCGGTCAACCACCCCAGATACTCGTCAACGACCGCGACCGGCCGCAGATCCGGGCCGATCACCGTCCACGAGTCCACACCCGAGGACGGCAGCCGAACCCGACGCGCTCTATAAGCCGAAGACATCACTGACATCGAAGACACGAGCAACATAGCGGTGTCATCGGACGTCAATCGAGCATCCACGCTGACATCACTGACAGTCTTTCCAAGCTCGACATAGCTACGTTTTACGGACCCGAGCCAACCACCCAGATCCCGGCCGCTCAGGCTAGGAGATCGTCCGAGGGTCGGTTTAACGTGACCCGAAATGCGAGGTTTCACGAATAGGCAGGGCACCGCGACGGTGGGGGAGACGCAGCAGCTGCTGCTCGCCCCGCCCGAGCCGCCGGTGGAGCTCGAGCTCGTCGACGGCGTGATCGCCGGCGAGCTCGCGGATGTCGCGGTCATCGCGACGCCGGCTTTGGAGGGGATCGAGCAGCGCAACCTGTTCGGCGAGGCGCAGCGGATCGCCGCTCGGGCCGCGTCGGCGGGCACGCGCCGGCAGTACGCCGCGATCTTCCGCGCGTTCGGTGACTGGCTCGCAGGCGAGCTCGGCCGCGCGCCGCTGGTCGGCGACCTGGATACCGACGTGATCGCCGCCTACGCCCGGCACCTCGCCAGCGCCGGCGGCCGCGGCGGGCGCCCCGCCGCGCCGGCCACCACGCGCGTGAAAATAGCGATGATCCGCGCGCTCGCCCGCGACCTCGGCCGCGAGGACCAGATCGAGGGTGTGCGGGTCCCGCGTCACGAGCCCGGGCCGCCCGAGACGCTCACCGACACCGACTACGCGAACCTGCTGCGCGTCCCGGACCGCCGCACCCTCGCCGGCAAACGCGACTACGCGCTGCTGCGCGTGCTCGGCGATTGCGGGCTGCGCTCCGCCGAGCTGCGCGGTCTGCGCGCCCGGGATCTCCGCCGTCCCCGGTCGAACGCCCGTCACTACCGGCTGTTCGTGCGCGGCAAGGGCGGCCGCGAGCGCGAGGTCCCCGTCCCCATGGCCGTGCAGCAGGCGCTCGAGGCGTGGCTCAAAGTCCACCCGCTCGCGCGCGGGGTCGCGCTACTCGACGAGGATCCGCTGTTCGTGCGCCTCGGCCGCCACGGGCACGAGGCGCCGCTGGCGCTGTCTGCCGTCGGCGTGCATCGGCTCGTGCGCCGCAGCTGCCACGCGGCCGGGGTGCCCGACCGGCTCGCGCACCCACACGCGCTACGCGCCTACTGGGCCACCCACTGCCTCGAGGCCGGCGTGCCCGTGCATACCGTCTCGGCCAGGCTCGGGCATGTCGATCTGCGCACCACCGCCCGTTACGCCGCCCCGCGCCCGGAGCGGATCGACGACGAGATCGCCGACGTGCTCGACCGCCGCCATCAGGCCGCGCGCCGGGCCGCAGGGGTGGCGTAGCTTGCCAGGAGCTGAAATGAGCGCACGTCGGCGCCTTGGCCCGGGAGCAGCGCGACGCTCGTTGTAGCCGCGATCAACCAAGAGGAGAACCAATGTCCCGACGCTTCGGCATTCCCCCGAGCACCGCCCGCGAGCAGCTACGCAAGCGGCAGACGCCGGCTGCCACGGAGGACACCAAGCCGCTCCCCGCCCCGACCGGTCAGCCGCCGTTTCGAGCGACGCCCGCGGAGCTCGGCATCACCGATTCGACGCCGATGACGTTCTTCGTGATCGGAGACTCTGGCGGCGTGAAGGACCCTGACCCGCAGAACCACGTCTCCAACGCGATGCAGGCGCAGCCCGCTCCGGCGCCAGCGTTCGTCTACCACGTCGGCGATCTCGTCTACTTCAATGGCGACGAGGCGGATTATCCGAGCCAGTTCTACGAGCCCTACGCGCACCTGAACGTCCCGATCGTCGGCGTTCCCGGCAACCACGACGGCGATAACTCCGACGACACGAGCGTGCCGTCGCTGTCGGCGTTCATGGCGAACCTGTGCGCAACCTCGCCCGCGCTGCCGAGTGGCAGCGAAGAGTACAACCGCGACACCGAGACCCAGCCGAACTGTTACTGGACGCTGCGGGCGCAGGCGGTCACGATCATCGGCTGCTACTCGAACGTCCCGTCGGGCGTTGCCGTTCACGGGGTGTCGCCGTGATGGCTGGGGTTCCTGCGTGACTTTATGTAGGGACGAGCGAGGGGATGGGGAGGCGGTGGTGGGCGGCAGTCGCGACGTTCTGCAGGTAGGTGAGAACG
>JBKQIR010000329.1:0-20569 GCA_052148275.1 Solirubrobacteraceae bacterium | reverse complement strand
GCGCTCGACGACGTCGTGGTCGTCGTGGTCGACGAGGTTGTCGTGGTGGTCGGCGTCGTGGTCGTGGTCGACGTCGTGGTGGGCGTCGTGGTCGTGGTCGACGTCGTCGTCGGAGAGGTGGTGGTCGAGGTCGGTGTCGTGGTGGTGGTCGACGTTGTGGTCGGTGTCGTGGTGGTCGACGTCGTGGTCGGAGTGGCGGTCGTGGCTGGGCTGCCGTAGACCGACATCTCCCACAGCGAGTAGCCCCACGAGGTGGCGCGCGCGGTCCCGTACATCCGCACATACCGTCCCGTGCCCGACAAGCCTGTCAGGTCGTTCACGCCACCGGTCCCCGAGGTCGTGCTGTAGATCGTCGTCCAGGTCGACGCGTTGTTGGAGACCTGGATCTGGTAGGCCGTGGCGTACGCCGCCTCCCAGTTCAGGACCACTTGACTGATGTTGTACGTGGCACCGAGATCGACGTAGATGGACTGAGGATCACTGAACGCGCTCGACCACCGTGTTGAGAGGCTTCCATCGACTGCGGCGCTTGCCGGGAAGCTGCTGTCCTGCACCGAGGAGGCGGCGACCGGGCGGTCCAACGCCAGGTCGACGGGCGTCCCGTAGACGGCGAACTCCCACAGCGAATAGCCCCACGACGTGGCGCGCGCGGTGCCGTACATCCGCACATACCGTCCCGTGCCCGACAAGCCCGTCAGGTCGTTCACGCCCCCGGTCCCCGAGGTCGTGCTGTAGATCGTCGTCCAGTTCGTGGCGTCGTTGGAGACCTGGATCTGGTACGCCTTGGCGTACGCCGCCTCCCAGTTGAGGTCCACCTCACTGATGTTGTACTCGGCACCGAGATCGACATAGATCCATTGCGGGTCACTGAACGCGCTCGACCACCGTGTTGAGAGGCTTCCATCGACCGCGGCGCTTGCAGGGAAGCTGCTGTCCTGCACCGACGAGGCTGCCACGGGACGCCCCAACGCGAGGTTAGGACCACTCGTCGCACTCGCGGTTGCAGGAGCGCTGGCCTGCACGAGCATGAAGCACGCGATCAACGCAGCAGCGACGATCGAACCGTTGCAGCGGATTTGCAGCCGCCGCGAGCGCGCGAAGCCAGCCAACGCAGCGGGCACGGCCATCAGCCTTCGAGTCGTCGAGGGTGTGGTCGTCGCCGGAGCGGGCAGCTCGCGGGCAATTAAGTTGTCAGTTGAAGAGTTCACAATCGCTCTCATCGAACCGGCGATCGGAGCTCGTGAGGTCTCGTTGCTGGCGTGATACGTCTGTTGATTTAGCGTCCACGCGATCTTTGGACGCCTGGCCGATCGCGCGCGCTCCAGCGCCGCGAGCGTGCCGCAGGAGCGAGCATCGGACCGGCCGCGTGCCGGACGGTCCAGATGCCGCCATACGCGTGCTACATCGGTGCCGCGAGCGTCAGGCCTGTCGCGCCGCGAGCGTCAGGCCTGTCGCTCGCGGCGCGAGCGTCAGGCCGGTCCGGTTCTAGCCAGCCTCGACGCGAGCGTCGGCCCACGCGCGGGCCGGGCGTGTCAACACGCGGTCGATCGCTGCTACGACGCGCGGGTCGAATTGGGTGCCTGCGCATCGGCGCAGTTCCGCCAGGGCTTCGGATGTCGACCGGGCGACGCTATAGGAGCGCGTCGTGGTGATCGCGTTGAAGGCATCGCAGGCGGACACGATCCGCGATTCAATCGGGATCGCTTCGCCCGCGAGGCCGTCCGGATAACCCTCGCCGTCGTAGCGCTCGTGCGAGGAGCGGACGTATCGTCCGACGCTCGCGAGGGTTCCGCCCACCTGCGTGAGCATGGCTTCCCCGTCGAGCGTGTGTTGGCGGATGATCCCCCACTCGGCGGCGTCGAGCTTGCCGGGCTTGTTGATGATCTCGTTGGCAACGTGGATCTTGCCGACGTCGTGTAGGAGGGCCGTTAGCTCGAGGTTGCGCCGCCGGGTCGAGTTGAGCTCGAGCGCTTCGGCCACCATCAGCGACAGGTCAACGACTTCGCGAGCGTGGATCCCTGTGTATTTGTGATCTGTCTCGATGATGTCGCCGAGGAGCATCGCGGTGCCGCGGTAGGCGGTGCTCAAAGCGAGCGCTTGGTCGAGACGCTGCTGACGCTCGCGGGCAAAGAGCGAGAGCAGGCCCAGCACCGGCAGTGCGAGCAGAATCAGGCCTGGTCGTTGCACGGCGGAAGCCGCGATCAGGAGCCCCGCGCTAGACAGGCAGGCATCGGTCAGGTAGAGCCATGCCATCACCAGCTGCACAGATGGCTTGATCCCGTCCGCGAACCACGTACGCGCGAGCCCCCAGGTGGCGTCGCAGACGACCTGGGCGCCGAACGCCAGCAGCAACAGCGGCCAGCGTTCCCATGAGAACGTCTGCGCACCCGCAAGCGTGAGCACGAGCGCCGGACCCAGCGAGTAGGAGCTGTCCCCGACGCGCGCGAGCACCCCTGTCAGCGACAGCCGGCGCCGCAGCACGGATGGCCACAGATCGCCGACCGAGCAAGCGGCGATCAGCAGCGGCACGAGCGGTGTAGGCAGCACGAACAGCATGGGCACGAACACCAGCTGCGTCGGAGCGGTCCACGCGCTGCCGACCGGGAATCTGATCCGTGCGGCCACCATGTATGCCAGCACGCTGACGGCGAGTGCGGCAAGCGACAGCGAACGCGTCCACGGGCCGAGCACGGCGAGCGCGCCGGCGCCGGCGAGAAACGCCGCCGCCCCGACCGCTTCGGTGATCAGGGCACGAGCGGCGTGCCCACGCTCAAAGTAGCGCTCCCGTGCAGAGATGAGGAGGTGCTCCGCATCCGGGGTGGAGTAGCAGTCGATGTACATCGTCTAATCCTTGCGACGCGTTCCGACCTGCCTTCAGGGGCCACGATTCCACGGGTCGATGAACACGTCATCGACCTGCGCGTTGCCGCCGATGCCGACGAGCTGCAACGAGATCTGTGCGGTGCCGCCCGACAGAGCGCCCGCCACCGCTGAGTCGGTGATCATCACCGGCGTGGGCTGCCAGTCGCCGGTCGCGATTGTGATGCCGGCGGGAATGACCACATCTCCGGACAGGATCTCGACAGCCACCGTTCCGCTGCCGGCGATGAAGAAACGGATCGTTGGGTAGGCCGCATCGACGCACGTCGACGGCGACTGCGCAGACCCCCCGGCCGGGAGCGACAGCGAGGACGAGCCGGAAGCCCCCGTCGCTGCGTATGGCGCGCCGCCCGAGACGATCTGGGCACCATCGCTGAGTGTCCACGCCGGGCTTGTGAAATCGCCGCCGGGCGCGAGTTCGTAGAAGGCCGAATCGCCCCAGGGCGCAAACGGCTGGCTGAGCGGGGACGTGTTGCATGCGTCCATGTCGATCAGATCGCCCAGCCCCGGCAGATCACCCCACCCCGGGAGATCGCCCAGCGCCGGCGAGACCGGAAGCGCCGTCGCTCCGATCGCGCCAAGCCCCCACATCGCCAAGAGAACGCCAATCAGACGACGCGCGAGGCTTGGCAACTGAACCAATTGAGATCACCCCGAGTACGTGCCGTGTTCAACCCGCTCGGTCTGCCAGGCGATCACATCCGTGTGAGCATTCCAAGCCTCCCTGAAAGAGCTTTCGGCGAACCGAGCCCATCCACCGGGCCGCGAGGAGACGGCGTCCCGCCGAACACGCCGTCTCTCTACCGGTTCTCTAGATGGACCGGATGTAGGTTTGCCTTTGCCTACCGGGTCGGCGTGCGGACGCACACACGAGGGATACCCGCCATGCCGGTTCGATAACGAGGTTCGATCAAAAAAAGCCTCTGACGTTTGCTCCCGACGCTCGGTTGGAAGCAGGCGCTCGCCGCTCTCAGGCCGTCTGCACGGCCGCGGCCTGCTCGAGCCCGAGCTCCTCGATCGCCGTCTCGCGCATCTTGAACTTCTGCACCTTGCCGGTGACGGTCATCGGGAAGCCGTCGACGAACTTGATGTAACGCGGGATCTTGTAGTGCGCGATCTGGCCGCGGCAGAAGTCGCGTACAGCCTCGGCATCGGGCGAGGTGCCCGGCCGCGCCACGATGAAGGCCATCAACTCTTCGCCGTAGCGGAGGTCGGGGACGCCGATCACCTGCACGTCGGCGACATGTGGATGGGAGTAGAGGAACTCCTCGATCTCGCGCGGGTACACGTTCTCGCCGCCGCGGATGACCATGTCCTTGATCCGCCCCACGATCCGCACGTACCCGTCCTCGTCCATCGTCGCAAGGTCCCCGGTGCGCATCCAGCGCGCCGCGTCGAGCACGTCGTCGGTGCGCTCGGGGTCGTTCCAGTAGCCGCGCATGACCGGGTAGCCCCGGGCCTGGAACTCGCCGGTCTCCCCGCGCGGCTGCGTGCGCCCGGTCTTCGGGTCGGCGATCTTGATCTCGACGTGGGCCATCGCCTGCCCGACCGTGCCACAGCGGTGCTCGAGCGTGTCGTCGATCGGCACCATCGTCGTGACCGGCGAGGTCTCCGTCATCCCGAAGCAGATCGACATCTCGGTGATCCCCATGTCGCCGTAGACGCGCTTCATCACCTCGATCGGGCACGGCGAGCCTGCCATCACGCCGGTGCGCAGCGAGCTGAGGTCGTACTCGGGGAAGCTCGGATGCTCGAGCTCCGCGATGAACATCGTCGGCACGCCGTAGAGGCTCGTGCACCGCTGCGCGGCGCACCCCTTCAGCGTCGCGACCGGGTCGAACGCCTCCGCCGGGTAGACCATGCATGCGCCGTGCGTGGTGATCGCGAGGTTGCCGATGACCATCCCGAAGCAGTGATAGAGCGGCACCGGGATGCACACCCGGTCATGCTCGCTGTAGTGCAACACCTCACCGATGAAGTAACCGTTGTTGAGGATGTTGTGATGGGTGAGCGTTGCGCCCTTTGGGAAGCCCGTGGTGCCGCTCGTGTACTGGATGTTGACCGGGTCGTCGAAGTCGAGCTCCTGCATCCGCGCGCGCACCGCGCCGGCGTCCACCGGACCGTCCGCCAGCTCGCGCCACGCATCGCCGTCGAAGCTGATCGAGCGCTCGAGCACCGGCAGATCGGGGCGCACCATCTCCACCATCTCCTCAAAGCTCGCACCCTTGAACGTCGAGGTTGTGAAGATCCAGCGGCAGCCGGAGTGAGCGAGGGCGTACTGCAGCTCGCTCACCCGGTAGGCAGGGTTGATGTTGACGAGGATCACGCCGAGCTTCGCCGTCGCGTACTGCACGAGCGCCCACTCGTAGCGGTTCGGGCTCCACACGCCGACGCGGTCGCCCTGCTCGAGCCCTGCGGAGAGCATGCCGCTCGCGAGTGCGTCGACGGCCGCGTTGAACTGCGCGTAGGTGAACGATGCGCTCTGGTGGCAGGAGACGAGCGCGTCGGTGCTCGGGAAGCGCGCCGCGGTGCGCTCGAGGTTGGCGCCGATCGTCTCGGCAAGCAACGGGGTCGTGCTCGTTCCGTGTGCGTAGGACAGCATTTGTCCCTCCCTCCCTTGGCTGTGTTGCGTCGATCCTATTCGACGCGCGCGGCAAGCCACGAGCAGATCTGGTCGAGCACCTGCTCGCGCTCGGGCTCGTTGAGGATCTCGTGGTAGAGACCCTCGTACGGGGTCACGGTGAGGTCGCGGGATCCGATCCGCTCCGAGATCATGACGCTGCCGGCAGGCGCGCACAAACCGTCAGCCGTGCCGTACATGAGCAGCGTCGGCAGTGTGATCGCGGTGATCTCCTCTGGCAGCGAATCGACGAGCCGGACGAGCTCGGCGACCGTCGCCGCCGGCAGCCGTTGGTGGTAGACGAGCGGGTCCTCGACGTAGGCGCTGACGACGGCGGGATCGCGGGACACGAGCTCGGGATCGATGCGAGCGAGCGGCAGGCCGGGGGCGACCGCCGCGATCAGCCGTCCGGCCGCTTTGACGGGCGCTCGCCCGTCAACCTGCGCGAGCGGGGCCGACAGGATCAACCCCGCGATCCGATCCTGATGGCGCGCGGCGCAGCGCAGAACGACCGCGCCGCCCATGCTGTGGCCGAGCAGGAACAGCGGGCGGCCGGGGTGCTCGTTCGCGGTGCGCGCGGCGAGCCTGTCGAGGTCCTCGGCTGCGTCGTCGATCGACACGCGTGCGCGGGGACCGTCGGAGCGTCCGTGACCGTGGTGATCGATCGCGTAGACGGCATGGCCCTCAGCGACGAGCCTCGCGGCGAGGTGCGCGTAGCGGCCGCCGTGCTCGCCGAGCCCGTGCGCGATCACCACGACAGCCCGTGGCTCGCCCTCCGGCAGCCAGTAGCGCCACATGATCCGGCCGGCGCCGATGCCCGTGAGCGCGCCCTCGCCGCCCGTGGTGGTGCGGTCTCCGCTCACGCCGCTCGCGTCGCTCGTCAAGCGCCGTCTCCCGCCCAGGGGACGACGACCGCGTCCTCGGTCGGACAGTCGCGCGCGACGACGTACTCGGCGTGGTCGGTGTCGGACGGGTTCTCGAGAATGTGGATCTCGCGCGGCGGCACGTACACCATGTCGCCGGGCTCGAGCTCGAGCTGGTGCTCGAGGTGCTCGCCCCACTTGACCGCCAGATGCCCCGCCAGCATGTAGACCGCGCTCTCGCAGTTCTCGTGGTAGTGCGGACGCGAGCGGGCGCCGGCGGGCACACGGAAGATGCCCATGTAGATGTTCGAGGCGCCCGCGGTGGCCTGCGAGATCTCGCCCGCGTGCACGACGCCGCGCGGGGTGTCGCGACTCTGGTCGGGCTTGATGACCTTCATCCGGCGGCCCCGTTCGCTGCCGTGACCGGTACATCCTGCATGCTCGGAGTCTACTCCTGACCGCCGCGCTCCTGGCGCGGCGCCACCTCGATCTGGAGCGGCGGTTGAGCCGCTCGCGCGTGCTCCACCTGGAGGGTCGTATGGGCGAGCTCGAAGCGGTCCTCCAGCAGTCGTGAGAGCCCGCGCCGGACCTCGTGGCAGTCGCAATCGGCGTTCACGACGATGTGCGCAGAGAGGGCGGGGAAGCCGGAGGTGACCTCCCAGACGTGCAGGTCGTGAACCTCGACGACGCCGCGCTGAGCGGCGAGCACGTGCCCGATCTCCTGCGGGTCGAGTCCGGCTGGGGCGGCCTCCATCACGATCATCGTCGATGCCCGTACCAGCCCGAACCCGCCGGTCAGCATCACCGCTGCGATCAGCAGCGACGCGATCGCGTCGGCTCGATCGAAGCCGGTAGCGAGGATCACCGCCGCGGCGATCGCCGTCGCGACGAACCCGAACAGGTCGGTCACGATGTGACGGTAGGAGCCCTCGACGTTGAGGCTGCGCTGATGCTCATCGCCACGCAGGATGCGCGCGGCGAGGAGGTTCACGACGATGCCCACGAGCGCCACGACGAGGACGACCCCGCCGTTGACGGTGGGCGGCGAGATCAGGCGCGCGACCGCCCCGTACGCGATCAGCACGCCGAGCACGAGCATCGTCATTCCGTTTGCGGCGGCGCTCAAGATCTCCGCCCGGCCGAGGCCGTAGGTCATCGAGCCGCCCGCCGGGCGCTGCGCGAGCGTCGCCGCGACCAGCGACATCGCCAGCGCCGCGGCGTCGGTGAGCATGTGCGCGGCGTCCGAGAGCAGCGCCAGCGACGAGGCATACAACCCGGCGGCGATCTCGACCGCCATGAAAGCGCAGATCAGCACCAGGGCCGTGCGCAGCGCGCCGGCGTCGGCGCTGCGTTGATCGTGCACGTGGCCGCCGGCGCCGTGCGCGTGCCCGTGCGCGTGCTTCTCCGGCATTAGTTCACCGTCGGATCCGCCGGCATCCGGGCGACCAGCGCGTAGCTCCCTCCCTTGCGCGTGAGCACCGTCGGCCACAGCCGGTCCGGACGCTCCGCGAACGCGTCGCTGCGCCGCGCGGGCTCGAGGATCCAATCTCCGCGGGAGAGCTCGTCGTCGAGCTGACCCGGGCCCCAGCCGGCGTGGCCGGCGAACGCGCGCGCCTCGCGGATCCTGGCGCTCGGTTCCTCGCGCGCCATCACGTTGCCGAGCACGCCGATGTCGTCGAATGCGATCAGGGCGGCCTCGCTTGGGTCCTCGAACTCGGCGAGGACGATCACGGCGGACTTCTGGACCGGCCCGCCGACGAGCACGTCCGCATCCGAGTCGATCAGCCCCTGGAGCTCCGGGACCGCGTCGCCGATCTTCGTCTCCGACGGGCGGTTGAGCACGAGTCCGAGCGCGCCCTCCTCGTTGTGATCGACGACCAGGACGACGGTGCGCCAGAAGTTCGGGTCCCCGAGTGCGGGACCCGCGATCAGAAGCTGTCCACGAACGGATTCCACTCCGGTGATCTTTGCAGCTGTCTCGAACGTCACAAGCCGTAGGAGCGTCCGATCACCTCGAGCATGATCTCGTCCGCTCCGGCGCCGATCCGGTTTAGTCGCAGGTCACGCCAGGCCCGCTCGATGCCGTACTCGCGCATGTAGCCGGCACCGCCGTGGATCTGGATGCACTCGTCGGCCACCTCGACGGCGATCCGGGCCGCGTTGAGCTTCGCGATCGAGATCTCGCGCACCGGATACTCGCCGTTCTCGAAGCGCCAGGCGGTCACGTACACCATCGCGCGAGCGGTCTCGATCTTCGTGGCCATCTCGGCGAACTTGAAGCGGTTCGCCTGGAAGCGGCCGATCGGGCGCCCGAAGGCCGTTCGCTCCTTGGCGTACTGGAGCGTGCGGTCGAACACCTGCTGGGCGCCGGCGACGCTGGCGGCGGCGCCGATCAGCCGCTCCCCCTGGAGCTCCCACATGATGTGGTAGAAGCCCTTGCCGACCTGGCCGAGCACCGCGCTCGCCGGCACCCGGACGTCGTGGAAGGCGAGCAGCGCCGTGTCGGAGGAGTGCATGCCGAGCTTTTCGAGCTTCTTCTCACGGATCACGCCCGGGAGGTCCATCGGCACGAGGAACAGCGTCATCCCGTCATAGCCGGCGTCGGGGTCGGTCTTGGTGACCAGGACGATCGCGTCCGCGCGGTGGCCGTTCGTGATGTACATCTTGGAGCCGTTGATCAGGTAGTCATCGCCGTCCCACACCGCGCGCGTCTTGATCCCAGCGACGTCGGAGCCCGCATCGGGCTCGGTGATCCCGATGCAGAGGATCTTGGTGCCGGCGATCGCAGGGACCGCCCACTCCTGCTTCTGCTCCTCGGTCCCGAACGCGAGGATCGGCGGCAGCGCCATGTCGGTGTGCACCGCCACGCCCATCGACAGGCCACCGCTGTGGGAGTGCGCGAGCTCCTCGCTCAGCACGAGGCTCGTGTAGTAGTCGCCCCCCTGGCCGCCGTACTCCACCGGCTTGTCGAGCCCGAGGAAGCCGAGCTCGCCCATTCGCGTGAACACCCAGTTCGGGAACGTCGTCTCCTCCCACTCCTCGGCATGCGGCTGTAGCTCGGCGATCACGAAGCGCCGGATCGACTCCCGCAGCTGGTCGTGCTCGTCGGTGAAGATGAAGTGCCGTCGGGTTCGGGCGTGGTCGGGCTTCAGTACGTCGGTGGGCGTCATGGCGAACGTGTCTCCGTGGTGAGTGGGCCGGGCCGCCCTCGCAGTAAACAGTAGGACTGCCCACTTCTCGCCGTCGCCGGTCCGTTGTCGCCGCTCGAGTGGTCGAGCCCGATCATTCCCCGGGGTCGGCGATGTAGGCGTCGGAGGTAGGACGGGGATGCAGCAGCTCACTCACGATCCAGAGCACCGTCGGGATCACGCAGACGAGGAGGACCAGCAAAACCTCGCCGCTACCCGTTATCTCGAGGAACGGCAGCGGCAGCAGCGCGATTCCGATCGCGAACGCGACCACCGAACCTCGGAGCGCCCACGCCCGGTCTAGCACGCCGGCAAACGTCCACTCCATCAACGTCACGAGCCGCCGCTCGGCAGTTGCGGTCCCTCCGACAGCGCTCGGGAGCAGCCGGCGCCGCCTGGCCTTCGGCGAGAGGTAGGCAACGTAGATGCTGGCTAGTACGAACGCGACCCCGAGGGCCAGCACCGGGATGATCGCGCGGCCGGGGGCCGGCTTGCCGCTCCCGACGGCGTAGTTGACGCCGAGCACGGCGGTGTAGGTGGTCGCGATCGCTCCGATTGTCGCGGTGAGGAACTGAGCGCGCGTGACGCTCCGGTCGAGCGTGCCCTGGATGATCGTGATGTACCCGTCGTGGATCGACTTGAGAAGCGCGGTCTCGGCCGCGCGGTCGGCATCTATTCGGGCGTTCTCGACGGCCTTGTCCGTGTCCTGGCGGGAGTTCTGTAGCGCCAGTTCGGTGTTCTCGCGTGCGACCTCGACGGCCTTGTCCGTGTCCTGGCGGGTGTTCTGTAGCGCCTGTTTGGTGTTCTCGCGTGCGACCTCGATGGCCTTGTCCGTGTCCTGGCGGGTGTTCTGTAGCGCCTGTTTGGTGTTCTCGCGTGCGACCTCGATGGCCTTGTCCGTGTCCTCACGCGCGTGCTCGAGTGTGAGCGCCGTGTCGGCCCGCGTCACGTGCTCGATCTGGGCGATCTCGAGCTGCTTCTGGTACAGATCCTCGATCAGCTTGTCGCGAATCGCGTCAGTTTTGACCGTCGGCGGCTCGGGCAGCGGGTCATCCGACATCGCCGGGAACCTCCCCTTCGACCGCCGGCGCATTCGGCGTGTCGGTGCCCTTGACCCCGATGAATGTGCCCATCGTCGTGTGCGGCTGGTCTGTGCGATGCACCAAGCCCCAGCTCTCATCCTCATAGAACTGGCTCGCCGGAAAGCTGCTCTCCTCGAGGCTGCAGTAGATGGTCGCCGGCAACTGCGACCCGGGAACGTCGTTCATGGCTGTTGCTCCAGCTCTTCGTCTGCGACTTGACGGGCGCGCTCGCCCGCCCTGACGTCCCATACGTTCGTGCTCCGCCCGTCAACCCCTGCGCGCGATGAGCCCCGCACTTAGGGTCCGGGAATGGATCAGTCGCCGCGGCTGACGCTCGAGTACGCAGGGCCCTTAGTCGTCGTCGGCCGGGATCGGCTCAGCTAAGGCAGCGCGCCCGGGATGCGCGTGGAAGGTCGGCGACGCCGGCTCCCATGCAGATGTTACCGTGGCATCGCCACCGAGCTCCCAAGCTGCATTTGCTCACCCGCCGGGTAAGAGCGGTGTGCTAGACCATGGAGAATGGGTGCGCCTGCTGGTCGGCTGCTCTCGGTCAACGTCGGCATGCCGCGGGATGTCGAGTGGGAGGGGCGGACGGTTCGGACGGGGATCTGGAAGGACTCGGTGGATGGTCCGCGGATGGTTCGTCGCCTAAATGTCGATGGTGACGGGCAGGGGGACCTGCAGGGGCACGGTGGCGTCAATCGCCCTGTGTTCGTCTACCAGATCGAGTCGTACCGCTATTGGCAGACGTTTCTTGACCGCAACGATTTCCTCTACGGGCAGTTCGGTGAGAATTTCACGGTCGAGGGGCTCGCGGATGACGAGGTCTGCATCGGTGACCGCTACCGCATCGGCTCGGCGCTGTTCGAGGTCAGCCAGCCACGGGTCACGTGCTATCGGGTCGGCATCCGCATGAGCGAGCCGCGGATGCCTTCGCTGCTCGTTGCGCACCATCGCCCCGGCTTCTATCTTCGGGTGCTGGAGGAGGGCAAGGTCCAGGCAGGGGACGCGGTCGAGCGGGTCGAGCGCGGCCCGGAGGCGATGACCGTGGCGGAGATCGACGGCCTGTTGTACCTGCCGAACCGGGCGCGTCGCGATCTGATTCGCGCGTTGCGGATCCCGGCGCTGAGCGAGGGCTGGCAGGGATCGTTCCGCGACCTGCTCGGGCAGGCGCCGGACGGTGGGCCGTCGGAGCTTGCGTGGGAGGGATTGCGGCGGCTGCGTGTCGTAGCGATCGACCGGGAGAGCGAGAGCGTGATTTCGGTGCGGCTGGTGCCCGTCGACGGAGCGCTTGCAACACCCGCGCGACCCGGTCAGTTTCTCACCGTTCGCTTGCGCCCGACGCCCGGCACGACGCCCCTGTTGCGAACATATTCGCTGTCGGGCCTTCCGGACACCGAGAGCTATCGCATCAGCGTCAAGCGCGAACCGCACGGCGCAGCGAGCGGCTATATGCACACCGAGTTGCGCGTCGGGGACGTGATTGAGGCGGGCGCGCCGCGCGGCTCGTTCGTGCTGCGAGCTGGGGATCGCCCGGTGGTGCTGATCAGCGCGGGCGTCGGCGCGACGCCGGTGCTGGCGATGCTTCATGCCCTTGCGGCCGAGCGTTCGACGCGTCACGTGTGGTGGCTGCACGGAGCTCGCAACGGCGGCGAGCACGCGTTCCGAGAAGAGGCCCGCGTCCTGCTGGAGCAGCTGCCCGACGCCCACCGCGTCATCTGTTACAGCCAGCCAGGGCCGGACGATCGCAACTTCGATGTCGTCGGTCGGCTAACCGGCGAAGTGCTCGGCGAGGCCGGCGTTCCCATCGAAGCCGATTTCTACCTCTGCGGCCCTGGCGAGTTCATGCACGACATCGCCGCCGCTCTGACGGCGCGTGGTGCCGCCCCCGACCGCGTCAGCACGGAGGTCTTCGGGCCCAGCGCCCCGGTAACGCCCGGCGTCGTCGGCGCGCACGAGCGCGCTCCGCATCTGCCGGCCGGCGAGGCGGGCTCGGGCCCGCTTGTCTCGTTCAGCCGCAGTAACCTGTCGGTCGCGTGGGATCCGGCCTTCGCGAGCCTGCTCGAGCTCGCCGAGGCCTGCGACGTCCACGTCATGTGGGCTTGCCGGACTGGCGTCTGCCACACCTGCGAGACGGGGCTGGTCAGCGGCGAGGTCAGCTACCGGCCTGACCCGCTCGAAGCGCCTGCGCCAGGCACCGCGCTGATCTGCTGCTCGCAACCCAGCAGCGAAGTCACGCTCGACCTCTAACCCGATGGACCGCGTCATCCGCGACCCCTTCAAGCTCGAAACCGCAGGATGCGTGGGAGTCCGAAGAGCGGGAAGACGCTGCTGTCGGCGAACCAGGTCATCGTCGAGATCTGTTCGCCCTCCAGTTTGAGGACGAGCAGTCCGTATGGTCGCGCGATCTCGGTCTGTCGGGACGGGCAGTGGCAACCGAAGGCGGGCTGGCCGTTGGCGCGCGTCGGCACCAGCCGCAGGGGCGTGCCGCGGCGGACGGCGCGGTCGTTCAGGAAGGCGCCGATCGCGTCGTGGCCCTGGTATTCGTAGGGCTCGGGCGGCATGGTCAGCCAGGCGTCGTCGGTCAACAGGGCGACGACGGCGTCGATGTCGCCCGCCTCGAAGGCGTCCGCGAGGCGGCCGACGATGTCCCGCTCGCGCTTGGCGTTCGGGAGCGGCGCCCGGTCGCGCCCGGCGGCGGGCAGGCGGGTCTCGAACGCGGCGCGCGCGCGGCGCAGGAGGCTGTTGACCGAGGCCTCGCTGGTATCGAGCATCCCGGCGACCTCTGCTGCGCGGAAGTCGAGCACGTCGCGCAGCACGAGCGCGGCGCGCTGCTGCGGCGGGAGGTGTAGAAGGCCGGCGACGAACGCCAGCGCGACCGCCTCCTTGGTCTCATAGCGCACCTCGGGTCCGGGCGTGTCGTCCGGGATGCCCTCGAGCAGGACGTCAGGGTAGGGCTGTAGCCAGATCGGCTCCGCTCGGCGAGTCGGCTCGGGCACCTCGGTCATCCGCCGCACGCCTTCCGGACGGCGCCGGCTCGCGCGGAGGGCATCCAGCGAGCGATTGGTGGCGATGCGGTACAGCCAGGCACGGACCGACGAGCGTCCCTCGAACCGCTCGAGGTCGCGCCAAGCGGCGAGCAGGGTCTCTTGAAGCAGGTCCTCGGCGTCCTGAGCCGAGCCGACGATCCGGTAGATGTGCAGCTGTAGCTCACGGCGGCAGGGGTCGGTCAGGTCGCGAAACGCGTCCTCGTCGCCGGCGCGCGCACGCGCCAGAGCCTGCTCGGTCATGCCCGCATCCTCGCATCGGCTCGTCTTTCCGTCGCCACCACGACCAATGACGTCGGGGCGGCTCGAAATTCGCCGCTCAGTTCTCCGTGCGGCAGACGTCACAACAAAGCAGCGAGCAATCGTCCAACGAAAGGGGAACCGAGATGGGAAAGATCGTGGTCAGCGAGAACGTCTCGCTCGACGGAGTCGTCCAGGACCCGACCGGTCATGAGGGCTTCAGGCACGGCGGCTGGTTCGGCGATATCGGGGACAAGGATCGCGAAGAGCTCAGCAAGCTCACGCTGGAGGAGATGCTACGCGCCGAGGCCCTGCTGCTGGGTCGGCGAAGCTACGAGTTCTTCGCGGCGCGGTGGCCATCCCGAACGGGCGATCTGGCGGACAGGATGAACAGCCTGGCCAAGTACATCGTGTCCTCGACCCTCGAGAAGTCCGACTGGAGCAACTCGACGGTCCTACGGGGCGAGGTGGTGAGCGAGGTCTCGAAGCTCAAGCAGGAGCTAGACGGGGAGATCGTCGTCTTAGCCAGCTTCCAGCTCGTGCGCATGCTGATGGAGCACGCCCTCGTCGACGAGCTCTGGTTGAAGATCTTCCCCGTCGCTCTCGGCGCCGGCGACCGCCTGTTCGGCGAGACCACCGACAAAAGACCCATGCGCCTCCTCGAGACCCGGACCGTCGGTGACGGCCTCGCATACCTCACCTACAAGCCCCTCCGAGACGCCTAGCGGGCGTGTACAACCCCTACGCTACGCGGCCATGTCGTACTCAACGCTTCGCTACGAGCTGGACGGCGCCGGCGTCGCAACCATCTCGCTCGACCAGCCGCAGACGCGCAACGCCCTCTCCAACGAACTGCTCGACGAGCTCGCGGCGGCGCTCACAGAGGCTCGTGATGACCCGGCCGTGCGCTGCGTGGTGCTCGCCTCCACGCACGACAAGGTGTTCTCCAGCGGCGGCAGCCTCAGCGCCTTCGCGGCGGAGCTGCCGCTTGTGCACAAACACGCCGAGATCGAGCGCTTCCCGCTCGTGTTCCGCCTGCTCGGCGAGCTGGGCAAGCCCTCGCTGTGCGCCGCCGGCGGCCACGTGCTCGCCGGCGCACTCGGGCTCGCGCTCGCGTGCGACCTCATCGTCGCGCGTGAGGGCGCGCGCTTCGGAACCCCCGAGATCAACGTCGGCGTCTTCCCGTTCATGATCATGGCGCTCATCTACCGCAACGTCCCCCGCAAGAAGACCAACGAGCTGCTGCTCATGGGCGAGCAGATCTCGGCGCAGGAGGCGGAGCGCATCGGGATCGTCAACCGTGTGGTCCCGGCCGCCGAGTTCGACGAGGCGGTGCGGGACTGGTCGCACAAGCTGGCGGCCAAGTCGCCGGTGATGATGAAGCTGGGCAAGGACGCGATGTTCCGCCAGCAGGACATGGCGTTCGCGGACGCGCTCGACTACCTGCGCGCGCAGCTCGCGCTCGCGTTCTCCACCGAGGACCTGATCGAGGGCGTCGCGGCGTTCTTCGAGAAGCGCGAGCCGCAGTGGCGCGGGCGCTGAGCGGGACTCGGCATGCAGACTGACGTCAGACCGCGAGGGAATCGCTCCTGAGGACTTCATGTGCGACCATTCCGCCAGTGCGGAAGCGAGTCAATGCGATTGCGCTGGCGATTGCGATCTACAGCTTTGCCGCTTGGGTGTACGTCGCCGTCGTAGCGCTGGTGCGCCCAAACACGCTTCCATGGCAACTGACGCATCTCGCGTCGTGGCCACGAACGGACACGTTTGGCGAGGCGAGCTTCGTGGTTTCGTTCGTCGCGTTCACCATCTACAGATTGAGTCGCTAGGAGCCGACGCACCGTCGCATCGACGCTGCTCTCCGGCGCGCGCATGTGCGGCCCACACCCACCATCTGTGTCGCACCAAAGCTTGGCCCGCCTTACGATTAACTCCAGCTCCGCATTGGAAATTGGAGGGCAGTTTCGTCAAACTCTAACCGGAGGCGCTAAACAACTAGGGAGGAGCGGCGGCTTCGAATCGGCTGCGCCGGCACGCCAGCCACCGTCACGCCGGGAGGTACGTCATGCAGGACCACCGCGCCGGCGCCAACGATCACGTCATCGCCGATCGTCACATCGCCGATGATGCTGGCGCTGGCGTACACGGTGACGCGGTCGCCCAGCCTTGGCGCGTTGCCCTTGTCATCCCAGCCGATTGTGACCCCCTGATAGATCCGGCAGTCGTGTCCGATCGACGATCGCCATGCAAGGATTGTGGAGAACGCGTGCGGGAGGTATAGGCCTGGTCCGATGTACTCAGAGTGCAGCCTAAGCGCGGGTTCGCCCCGGTACAAGAGTCGCAGCGGTAGCGCGGTGACGAAGGCTAGAACTCCGGCGCGTTCGAGCCGATACCAGCAGAGACTGCGAAACGGTGGTTGGGTGCCCAGGAGGTAGAGCAGTTGGATCACCGATGGCCTCGTGTGAGGGTGCCACTCCCACATGTCGTGCTCGGCAAATCGCATCCATGCGCTCATGTCCGCGCGTATGTCTCCCCGGTTGCGCGCGACGCTGACCGGGATCAGCCACGGGATCGCTAGAAACGCTCTGAGCCAGTACAACGCGAGCCACGCCTTGTGCTTCACTTCGGCCTCGCCTGACGCGTGATGCCATCCGGCATGATCTGCTTGGCACTCATCGGGAGCCAACCTCCTGTCGTTCTGGCCGAGCCCCTCGGTGGTTCCGCCGCGCGAGGGGTTCTTCGTGCTCAGTAAATCAATCTACAGACAAGTAGGCTATCACAAGAGGTCTTTTGTAATCAATCTCACGTCGCAGATCGCGGCTTGATGAATCGACCGTGTCTGATCATCTCGGTCAGGTTCAGCCCCGCTCAGAGCGCTTCTGGGCGGCGGGCGATGAACAAAAACCGAGCGGCGACATCGCTGCAACGCGCTCTGCGGCTCGAGCAGGAAGACACCCACGATCCGGTGCATCCTACTCGGCCGGCCCGCGACCGGTGACCGATGCGCCGCTGGTGACCGCTGACCGGCGACCGAGCGAGTCAAGGCCTTCCGCGATCAGCGACGCCGGCGTTGCGGGATGCTGCAGGGGCGCCTGCATCGCCGGGCCGACGAGCCCGTACTGGAGCCGTCGCACCGCATCGAGGTGGTCCCCGGTCCAGATCAGGCGGGCCGCAGCCGAGCTGGCGCGGCCATCCTCAGACAGGAGGTCGCGGCTCACGGCATCGACCAGCCGGTCGTTTGCGAGGCCGTCCTGCGCCAATGGCTCCGGTGCCTCGTGTGAGCCCGTGAGGCTCGTCGCGAAGTCGCTGTACCAGGCGCGGGTCAGCTCGGCGCTCGCGAGCAGCTCGCTCCGAGCCGCCTCCCGGTCGCCGTCGTCCCTGCCGTCGCGCTCCCAGAGGTCGAGGATCGCATCGGCGTGGAGGCGCAGCGCCGCGGCGCCGGTCATCAGGCGGGTCACCTGAGCGAGCGCCAGCGGCTTCGGGCCGCGCTCGATCATGAATCCCCTGAACGTGTCATCGAGCCGGCGGAAGGCCGCCGCCGCAGCACCCGCCTCGGACTTTGGCTCAGGCGTCGAGGGAGCGCCCCGGTCACAGCGAGCCGCACCGAACTCGACAGCCCGCGCGAGGTACTGCGCGGCGGTCGCGTAGGCGTCCGCCAGCGCGTTGCCGAGCGCCGCGGCCGCGCCACGTGGCCAGAACAGAAGCCCGGCGACGAGGCTCACGGCAGCGCCGAGGGCGACGTCCTCGACCCGCACCAGCCCGAGCTTCCATCCGGCCGGCGCGATGATGTTGAACAGGATGATGATGGTGAGGGTGAACGCGGCCTGGCCGGCCGCGAACGAGATCACGGCGGGAGCCACGCCCGCAAGCAGGATCGCGACCGGAAGCAGCAGCCACAGCAGGGTCGTGCCCGTGCCGATGAGCACGACGAGGGCGCCGCCGACGATGAAGCCCGCCGTGGTACCGAGCAGACCACGCCACGCGTTCTGTCCGGTGCTCAGCGCGTTGGAGCGCAGCATCGAGAGCGTGCCCAGCACCACCCAGAACGAGTGCTGAACGTCGGTCTGCTTCGCGACGAGCACGGCCGCGGCCAGGCCGACGGCACCGCGCACGCTGTTGTGCAGCCACACCGAACGGCGTCCGACGTGAGAGCCGGCGCGCTCCTGCGCGGCCGACAGCGGGCCGGACAGCCCCGGTGGCAGGCGGCCGAGGAGCCGTTCCTTGAGGCTGCGCCGCTCGGCGAGGATCGCAAGGTCGATGTTGCTCGCGACCTGCGCTGCGACGAAGGCCAGCTCCTGTGCACGGAAGCTCGGATCAAGCGAGCTGATGAACTCGCCGATCCGATCCCGCTCGGCGGTCGGTCGGGCGGGCAAAGGCAGGCTGGCGCCCTGCTCCAGCTCGGCCAGCGCGGCCTGCAACTGACGCTGTGCACCGTGCAACGGCTCGAGCGACGCTCCGTGCGTCTCGAGCAGTTCGGCTCCCTGCTCGAGCACCAGCGCCGCCGCCGACTTCACCGCGCACCAGGGCCCCGCGACCAGTCTCCCACCAGACCTCGTCGTGGCGGCCATGATTGCGCTCAGCCAGCTCAGCTCATCCACCAGGCGGACGAGCAGCCGCGGCGCGGTGCCCAACCCGGTCGGCCGGTACGGCGTCGCGAAGAACGCACGACGGAGCCTTTCGACCGCCGCGCTCGCCTGCGCGACCGCGACGTCATGGGCCTCCGTGGAGGAGCCCCCTTGGCCGTCGAGCGCACACGCGACTTCTGAGCGCAGCCGCGCGGCCAAGGCGCGGCAGGCGGCGATCATCGGGCCACGCAGCTGATCGTGCTCGGGCTCGGGCCACAGCACCGCGATCGCGATCAGGCTCGCGGCGCCGGCGAGTCCCCAGCCGGCCAGTCGGGCGGGGATCGAGGAGATCGGTCCCGCCAGCGAGACCGACAGGATGAACGCGAGCAACAGCGACACGCTGGCGCCGGCCAGCACCGAGCTGACGACGCCGGCGAACAGCACCGCGAACGCGACGAGCGCCATCGTTGCCGCGGCGAGCACTGCTGAGCGCGACGCCAGCGTGCCGAGGCAGATGAGCACGGCGCCCGCAAGGACCAGCCCCGCCTGCGCGCGCAGGCGATCGCGCATCGGGCCGCCAAAGCCGACCAGCAGCAGCATCGCGAATGAACCGAACGCGGCGAAGGTGGCGATCACAGGATCGCCGATCACCTTGTCGGCGAGCGCGAACATCGACGGCATGACGATCGCGGCTCGCCCTGCGCGGCGTAGCGCCGCGAGCCCGCGATCGTGCTCCCTCAGCCAGCCCAGGAAATGCGGATTCCAGACACGACCCACGACCAGGAATCATCCACTGCGGCCTCGAGCCGGGCGCCGCTAAGCCGGCGAGCGTCCGATGCGGGCCTCGCGCGCGTCCGATGTTTGCGTTACGATTAACCGGCAGCTGGGAAATCTGGAAATCGATCACGGACTCGACCGGCAGGGGGTTGAAAATGTCCGAATCTAAGCGCATCGACGACTACGCGACCGACGCCGGCGAGAGCCTCGCTGGGCGTGAGTCAGAGCACGGCGTCTCCGGTCAAGAGCCGCCACGCGAGGGGCGGCCATGCGAAGGGCTGCCGGGCGAAGCGCCGCCTCGCGAGCGGCTCACGCCGCGACGGAGCCAGCCGCGGCGCAGCGGCTGCGACCAGCTGCTCGACACCGGGCTGTTCGTCGAGGCCATCTTCAGCTGTCCGGCGTGCGGTCTGAGCGGGACGAGCATCGCGCGTCCCCACATGCTCGTGGGCAAGACCTGCGGCGCCTGCGGCGAGCCGGTCGTCTTCACCGTCATCTGAGGGGCCAGGATCGCCGCCCCTCGAGGGCGGCGGGCCCTGCGCTGGTAGTAACGCTTCCCACTTTTTGCTTAGATTCGCCAACCAGATGCCCGCTGGCGAGCCACAGTCGACGAGCATGCTGCGTCCGCTGTCCGAGGACCTCGCGCAGCGGCGGGCGGCGATCAGGCTCGGAGGCGGCGAGGAGAAGATCGCCGCGCAGCACGCGGCGCAGAAGCTGACCGCGCGTGAGCGCCTCGCGCTGCTCTACGACGAGGGCACGTTCGTCGAGCTCGGAGCCCACGGCCGCCCGCACTTCTCCCAGCGCGCGATGGAGGGTCGCGAGGCGCCGGCGGACGGCGTGATCACCGGCTACGGGAAGGTCGCCGCCCGGCTCGTCGCGACCGTCGCATACGACTTCACCGTGATGGCCGGCTCGATGGGGATGACGGGCGAGCTGAAGGTCACGCGGCTGCGCGAGCTGGCGCTGAGCAAGCGGATTCCGCTCATCTGGCTGCTCGACTCCGCCGGCGCCCGGATCCAGGAGGCGGTCGGCTCGCTGTTCGCGGGCACCGGCTTCCTGTTCCAGGAGGAGGTCGTGATGAGCGGTGTCGTGCCGCAGATCGCCGCGCTGATGGGACCGTGCGCCGCCGGCACCGCGTACATCCCAGGCCTCGCGGACTTCGTGCCGATGGTCAAGGGGCGCGGCTCGATGGCCCTCGCCGGCCCGCACCTCGTGCGCGCCGCGATCGGGGAGGACGTGACCCAGGAGGAGCTGGGCGGCAGCCGCGTACACTGCCGCCGATCCGGCGTGGGGGGGGGGGGGGGGGGGGG
>JBKQIR010000328.1:0-21705 GCA_052148275.1 Solirubrobacteraceae bacterium | reverse complement strand
AGCTGAGCGCAGGCGACGCCCCCGGCGGCTACGACATCTACGGGCCGAGGGTACCGGCCGTTGTCATCTCGCCGTACTCGAAGCCCAACGGCGTCAGCGACGTCGTGCACGACCACACCTCGGTCCTGGCGACGATCGAGGCGAAGTGGAACCTGACGGCGCTCACCCGCCGCGACGCGAACGCCGCGACCGTGATCGACCTCCTCGACCTCGAGCACGCCGCCTTCCCAGATCCCCCGGTGATCACCGGGCCGTCGCGCAACGGCCCCGCAAGCTGAGCCTTGGACGTAAGTGTTGTCTGGGAACGCTTACGTCCAAGGCACCGTCACGGCTTCGTAACAGCAGCCCCGGCCAGACCGGGCTCCGAGATCTCGATTTGCTTCCGGATACGCCGACACCCGCACTCTCGCACCCGCTTGCAGCGGGATCGACGGTGGAGCTCGCCCGTGCACTCCCTGGAGGCTCGTCGCGGCCGGGGAGCTGGGCTGCGCTGCCAGCGAACGGCGGGCTTGTCGTCGATCGCTCCGAGAAAGCGCCGCTTCTCCGTCAAGCTCAAAGTATCCGGGGCCGCGGGCGGCCATGCGGGCGTCGTGAAAATGGTCGCCGTGACCCCGGTTATCAGTACATCTTGTTTGACGGGCTACCACGGCTATTGTCTACCAGCGATAGCGGCTTTGACAGGCCAATCCTGTGGAATGGAAGTAGTTGGAGCCCTCCTGTACAGCTCCAGCCGCCGACAACGTGCATGAGCCTCGCCGCCGCGCGCTCGCCCGTCGATGAACCGGCTGACCGTTGCCCGGACCAGTTGCCCGCGCATCAGATCGTCGCGATTACTCCACCGCAAGGCGCACAAAGGTGCCGATTTACAGGGATGCCGTCAGCATCATCAGCCACCAGCACCAGCCAGCCAGCGCCCCCGGCAGGACTCGAACCTGCGACCCACGGCTTAGAAGGCCGTCGCTCTATCCAGCTGAGCTACGGGGGCTTGTGTTCCTCGGCCATTCGGCGGCGGACGTCCGCGTCGCGCCACGTGCCGTTGAGCACGGGCCCGCACGGTAGCCTAATTGTCGACCATCGGGATCGGTCTCCGACGAATCGGTACATCAGTTGATTGATTGATTGATCGGGGCGCCCGGATTCGAACCGGGGACCTCCACGACCCAAACGTGGCGCGCTACCAGGCTGCGCTACGCCCCGATGTCCGGCGAGTCTACTGGGGTGCAGCCGGGACACGGACGGCATCTCAGATCGCGGGCACACCCACCGTCACGATCAATGCACGGGTCGGCACGGTCGGTCGCTGCACATCCGCATGCTGATCGCCGAAACGCGAGCGTTGATCGCCGAAAATCGAGCGAACCGGCCCCCGTCGAGACCGGTGCCGGGAGTCGACGTGAAGTAGCCTCGCCGGCAATGGCCGAGATCGAACCCCTGAGAGCGCTTCACTACGACCTCAGCCGCACCGGCGGCTTGCAGGACGTCGTGGCGCCACCGTACGACGTCATCGATGCCGGCGCCCGCGCGGCGCTCGCGGCGCGGTCCCCTTACAACGTTGTCGCGATCGACCTGCCCGAGCCCGGCCCCGCGGGAGACCGCTACGCGAACGCCGCCGAGCTGCTCGGCCGCTGGCAGGCGGAGGGCATTCTCGTCCGCGACGGCAAACCAGCGATCTGGCCGCTCGAGCAGGACTACGTCGGTCCCGATGGCGCTGCACGCACGCGCCGCGGCTTCCTCGCGCGCGTTCGCGTCGAGCCGTACGGACCGGGTCGGATCCGCCCGCACGAGCGCACCCACCCCGGCCCGAAGCAGGACCGTCTCGACCTCACGCGGGCGACGCGAACGAACCTCTCCCCGATCTTCTCGCTGTTCTCAGACCCGGAAGGGGCCGCCTCGGCGGCGCTGGAGAGCGCCACTGCGCAGGCACCGTGGAGTCAGACGATCGATGCTGATGGCACCGCTAACCGCCTCTGGTGCGCGAGCGACCCGAGCACGATCGAGCACGTGCGCCGCGCCACCGGCAACGCGGAGCTGCTGATCGCCGACGGACACCATCGATATGAGACCGCGCGGGCGTACGCCGATGAGATCGGAGGCGAGGGAGCTCACCGCTATGTCCTCATGTGCCTGGTCGCGTTGCAGGACAGCGGCCTGACCGTGTTCCCGACCCACCGGCTCGTGCGCGGGCTGACGCCGGAGCGCCGCACGGCGCTCGCGGCCGCGCTCGATCGCGACTTCGACACGAGGATGCTCGAAAGCGCCGGCGAGCTCATCCCGGCGCACGGTGATCGGGTCTGCTTCGGCTACGTCGACTCCGGCGCGCAGCCCCGGATCCTCACCTTGAAACGGCCCGAGATCGCGGCCGCCGCGCTGCCCGGCCGGTCCGCAGCGTATCGGGCCCTCGACACAGCGGTGCTCGAGGCACTGATCCTGAGGGGCGCCCTCGGGATGAGCGACGAGCAGATCGATCACCTCGACGGGCTTGCTTACGCCCGCGATGACACGCAGGCCCTCGATCTCGTCGCCTCGGGCGCGTACGACGCGGCGTTCATGATGGCGCCGATGCCGATCAGCTGTGTGCAGGCGGTCACGGCCGAGGGCGAGGTCATGCCGCCTAAGTCGACCTACTTCTTCCCCAAGGTCCCGACGGGTCTGATCTTCAACCCACTCGCCGGATGAGCGTCTGCGCCACAATATAGTCAGGGGGGTGCTCGAGCCCGCGCAGACGATTCAGGACGAGCTTCGACGGGTTCTGCTCACGCCGGAGCAGGCGATCTCGCTTGACGTGTGGGGAGCGACGGAGGCAGCAGTGCTTGTTCCGCTCTACGTCGAAGAGGGTGCGCTCGGAGTCGTCTTCACCCGCCGGCGGCGCGACATGCGCCGCCACGCGGGCGAGATCTCCTTCCCAGGTGGGCGTCGCGACGCCGCCGACGAGAGCCTGCTCGCGACCGCGGTCAGGGAGGCAGAGGAGGAGATCGGCCTTCCACGGGATGCGGTCGACGTGCTCGGCGCGCTGCAGCCCACCCCGACGATCGTGACCGGATACGCCGTGTATCCGTTCGTGGCGATGATCAGTCCGCAAACGGCATGGACGCTGAGCGCGAACGAGGTCGACGAGGTGATCGAGTTGCCGCTCGCGCGGCTACGGGCGGGGTACGCGCGCCGCCGATTGGTCCCGCGCGGATTCCCGATCCGTACGGATACCTATCTCGTCGACGGGAACCTGATCTGGGGCGCGACCGCTCGCATCCTCGCCGACCTGCTGGACCGGCTGGACGCACTGACACCGCAACCCGCCTGAGCGCACCGGGAAGCAGTGCGCTCCCGACCCGCCTGAGCGCACCGGGAAGCAGTGGCGCTCCCGACCCGCGACGAGACCGGCTCGCGCGCTGACGGCCAGAATGGCGCTGCAACGGCATTCCCGTTTCCCGTCGAAGGGCGCTCGGACCGGGACACCCGATGCTCGGCGCGACAACCAGTGTCATGGTCGCGCAACGCAGGTGATGCCCGAGGAACCGGCCCACACTTGCCAGCCCGGACAATGCCACTGACAGCAACGAGCCCGCAGGTGAATGAGTGTGGCGATCCGGCAAGTGGCTCGAGTGTGGCGATCCACCCTAATTTTGTCGCGCGACCTAACGCTGGGCGAGGACTGCGTCGACGGCCCGCACGGCAGAAGCCGACCAGTCCTCGTACCCGGCGGCGGGATCGCGTTCCAGCAGCGCGAACGGGATCCGCGAGAGCTCGCATTTCGCCCGCACGAGCTCCGCGCCGGCATTCAGGACGTCGGGTGCGACCGTTCCCGCCACCTCATAGAGGAATCCGTGAACGGTGGTGTCGATCACGTGCAGCAGCAGCGTCTCGAGCCGCGGTCCATGTAGCGCCGCAACGGCCTCGGCGCTGCCGCCCGCGCTGCCGAGCAGGATGCAGGCGACGCTCACGGAGTCGAGCGCGGGCACCACAGTAGCGAGCCGATCGGGATCGGCAACGAGCGCCTGGGCGCCGGCTGCCTCGATCGCCGGCCCGCGGGCCGGCGATCGCGTCGTGCCACGCACGACGTGACCGCGCTCACGCAGGGCACGCGCGAGCATCTGCCCGCGACAGCCGCAGCCAACGATCAGGCAGCGGGCCACCCAGCGATCCTCGTGCGAGCGATGCGGATCAGCCCCGCGTTGCGCCGAACTCGCGGCTCGCGTCGTCTCTGGTCCGCTCGCCAAGGCCGTGAGAGCGCCGCCAGGCGTTCGTGACGGCCAGCAGCTCGTCGAGATCCTCGGCGTCGAGCGCGTCGGGATCATCGACGCTCATGCGAGACGCGCCTGGGTCCGCTTGGCGTAGCCGCGGGCCGGCCGTGACGGCTGCCACCAGAGCCAGGATCAGTACAAGCAACCCAAGCCCGATCATCGCGAGAAAGACCGGCGAGCTCACCTCCCGTGAGTCTACTCGCGCCGCCGCCGGCACACCTTCCACAAATCTTTAGAAACGCGCAACTTTCGTAAGCGACTCGGTGTTTGTGGAGGCGTCAACAGCCGTCGCGAGTGGGCTTCCGCGGCGGGGCAGGATATACAACCAACACTGGGAAGGAGTGCACATATGCGCACACGCTTCGCTGTGCTCGCAGTCGCTGTGAGCGCGCTGCTGGCAGTCACCGTCCCGGGAGTCGCGTCGGCAGCGCCCCGGCACAACCACGGCCTCACCATCAACGCCACGCCGAACCCGATCTTGGCCGGCGAGGGCGTGCTGATCTACGGACAGCTGAACGGGGCGGGCAGCGCCGGGCAGACGATCTACCTGTATCACCGGCTCGCCCTGCAGCCGCGGTTCACCCTGATCCAGCGGACGACCACCAACTCGTTCGGGTTCTACGAATTCGTCCGCGCTGACGGCGTCGTCACGACCAATCGCAACTGGTACGTTCGCGGGCCGGACGGCTCGCACAGCCGTACCGTCAACGAGCGCGTCGCCGCACTCGTCTCTCTTGTCGCCAGTTTTGTCGGCAGCACGCCGAACGCGCCCGTGACCGGGCAGACGGTGCTTCTCAGCGGTCATGTCACGCCGAATCACGCGTTCGAGCCCGTCCTGGTCCAGGAGCAGAACGGCCTCGCCAACAACGGCTGGACCACGATCCGCACGGCATTCACGGGCGGCGGCTCGAATTTCACCGTTCCCTACCGCTGGAGCCGGCCCGGCATCTACACGCTCCGCGCGGTGTTCAAGGGCGACACCCGCAACATCACCGGTACCTCCGATGACGTCACGGTCGACGTCACTCAGAAGCAGAATCCGCTGTTCACGATCAACTCGTCCTCACCGATCATCACCGACGGCCAGTCGGCCACGATCTCCGGAGTGCTCTCGAGCGCACCGAGCACGCCCGAGGCGAGCACCCAGGTGACGCTCTACGGCATGACCGCCGGGGGCAGCTTCCAGGCAATCGGCACCACCGTCACCGGTGCCAACGGGAGCTACAGCTTCCCGGAGAGCCCGGCCGCCAACACGGCCTACAAGGTCCAGACGACGCTGAAGCCGACCGGCAAGCCTCGGCCCACCACGGCCACCCTCTATGAGGGCGTCCAGGACGTCGTGACGATCAGTGGCAGCCAGTACCAGACCGCGACTGTCGGCGAGACGATCATGCTGACCGGCACGGTCACGCCGGACCACACCGGAGACGTGATCTATCTCCAGAGCCTCGGCAGCGACGGTGACTGGCATGACATCGCCGCCGGCGTGCTGGCGAGTGGTTCGACGTACTCGTTCCCCGACACGTTCGGGCAGCCGGGCGTCTTCCAGCTCCGCACCCGGATCTACGGCGATCCGGAGAACGTCGGCGCCGCATCGAAGTCGGTCACGATCACGGTGACGGGGGTGGCTCCGGCTTCGACGCTGCCCCCCGCGTCCTGACCCGCATGCCGTCTCCCCGGTCGCGGTCCCCGCGACCGGGGAACCGTCGGCGCTGATCAGAAGCGCGACCGCGGCACTCGGCCAAGAGTCCGCATCGACCCCCGACCGCCTGTCCGCGGCGGGGGTCGATCGCGCAAGAAAAGACGTTGGTTTGTGCGCTGAGCAAGCGGCAAAGCCCACAATCTGACACTCTCGAGCAGAGTTGCTCCAGCTTTTGTGGTTAACTGACACCATCCGGTGCCCCAGTCGTGATGGTCACGTGTTGCGCTGGCGCAGAATGGGCTAATGCATAAGGCAATCTCGACCGATAGGTAGACATGCCCTCCTTCACGATCCGCTTTCGCACGTCCACGATCGCCGGCGTGACTGCTGCGCTGGCGCTCGCGGCCTCGCCGGCACTGGCGGCCAAGACACACCGACACTCGCACCGGCACGCGCACGGCACGACGGCGTGCGCGAATGCCAATGCTACGGCGTCACGGGTCTCGCGCGCCGCGCTCAAGGCATCCGTCACATGCCTGATCAACGCGCAGCGCACCGCACGCGGCCTGCCCGCGTTGAACGAGGACAGCCGGCTTGATCGCTCCGCCCAGGGTTGGACGGCCAGGATGGTCGCAACCGGGCAGTTCACGCATGGCAGCGATTTCGCGTCGCGCATCAGCGCTGCCGGTTACGACTGGTCCTCGGCCGGCGAGAACATCGCTACCGGCTTCGCGACACCGCAGCAGGTCGTCAGCGCATGGATGGCCAGCCCCGGCCACTGTCAGAACATCCTGAATCCGCAGTACAGCTCGGTCGGAACCGGTGTGGTCGACCGACCGATCGCGCCGTTCTCGACCGGCCCGGCGACGTGGACGCAGGACTTCGCCCTGCAGATGGGCAGCCGGGCACCTTCCGACAACTGGGGCCCGTACAACACGGACTGCTGATCCGCCCGAGCGAACGGCCCGGATCTGCGGATCAGCCGCTTGCCGCTTGGGGCAGAACGCTGGGCGGCGCCGGCGTATCGCGCAGATAGCGCTCGGCGTCCAGAGCCGCCTCGCAGCCCGAACCGGCGGCCGTGACCGCCTGCCGGTAGGTGTGATCGACGAGATCCCCGGCAGCGAACACGCCCGGGACGCTGGTGCGGGTCGATCGTCCCTCAGTCACGACGTAGCCCTCCGGATCGAGTGCGACCTGATGAGCGACGAGCTGTGATTGCGGCTCGTGGCCGATCGCGACGAACGCGCCCGCAGCTTCGATCTCGCGGATCGTGCCGTCGCCGCTGTGGCGCAGGACGGCCGCTCGCAGCGAGCCATCATCGCCGGCGACGAACCGCTCGATGACGTACGGCGTGAGAAACTCGATGTTCGGCACCGCACGCGCCCGCTCGAGCATGATCTTCGAGGCGCGGAACTGATCGCGCCGGTTCACGACCGTCACAGTGGAGGCGAACTTCGCAAGGAACATCGCCTCCTCCATGGCCGAGTCGCCGCCGCCCGCCACGAGCGCCGGAGCGCCGCGGAAGAAAGCCGCGTCGCATGTGGCGCAATAGCTCACGCCCCGTCCGGAGAGGTGCTCCTCTCCCTCGGCCCCGAGCTTGCGATGCTGGGCCCCCATCGCGAGGATCACGGCCCGGGTCAGATGCTCCTCGTCGCCGATCACGACCGCGTGCAGACCGCCCGTGGTGCTGAACTCGGCGCTGATCGCGTCGTCCGTCTCCAGGCGCGCGCCGAAGCGCTCCGCCTGCGCGCGGATTCGGCTCATGAGCTCTGGCCCCATGATGCCGTCCGTAAAGCCCGGGAAGTTCTCCACGTCGGTGGTCTGCTGCAGTAGGCCACCCCAGGCGAACCCCTCGGCCACGAGTGGTTCGAGATTCGCTCGCGCCGTGTAGAGGGCAGCGGTGTAGCCCGCCGGACCGCTACCGATGATGATCACGTTTTCGTAGGATTGATCGGACACTTCAATAAGTATAGCGAAGCGCGCTCCGTGCGCCGGAACCGGCCGCGCCCGGCTTCATGAGGTCCGCCAACGGGCAACGGTGCGCCGCAGCTGTAGATAGGCGGCGACGCCCGGGATAGTCGGTAGCCAGAAGGAGATCGCACGATACGCGAGCACCGCGACGACGGCCGTCTGAACGTCCACGCCGAATGCGGTGAAGGCGCCGATCATGCCGCCCTCGACGCCGCCGATGCCGCCCGGGAGTGGAAGCGTGTTGGCGATCCAGCCGACAAAGTAAGCCATCACGATCACGGCCTTGTGGGGGGAGGCGCCGAAGGCATGGAAGCAGGCCCACAGCGTTGCGATATCGAAGCCCCACCAGCCGATCGCGCCGAGCAGCGCCGGGTTCCGCGTGCGCAGCAGCCCGATCGCCGTACGGATCCCCCTGCTGGCGGCCGTCGGCACCGTCGCCAGGCGCCGCGCGATGCTGCCGATGAGCCCGGTACCGCCGATCCAGCGCTCCACGAGCCGGTCGAAGTTCGCCGGCAGCGCAGCCACCGCTGCGAACAAGATGATCACGCTGGCGCCGAAGATCGCGGGGATGACGGTGATCGCGAATGGCGCCGGACCTTCGAAAACGCCGAAGTAGAGCCCGAGCCCGTCGATCACCAGCGTGCTCATGTAAACGCCGTACAGCAGCGACATGAACGCGATCATGCGGCTGGCAAGCGTGCGTGCGTCCATTCCCGAGCGCGCCAGCGCCCACGCCGTGAGGGCGATTCCGCCGGCCCCGGCGGCCGCGAACAGACGCGTCGCCGCCAGGCCGGCCATCGTGATCTGGTAGCTCACGCGCCACCCGATTCTCGAACTGGCGTCGACGAACACAGCCCTGAACAGCAAGATGTAGCTTAAAAACGACAGCGCCTCGAGGACCAGCGCGACGGCGAGCCACCACACGTCCCCCTGCTGCAGGCGCTCCCAGCTCTCCTTCAGGCCAACGAGCTTCGGCAGGACGAAGTAGAGGAACGCGACGACCGAGACGACGAAGACGATCGAGGCGAAGAGCCGCGCGCGCGTGACGCGCACACGCGGCATCTCGGACTGATGCGATCCTCGGTCCGCCGAGCCGGCGCTCCCGGGGCCGGAGCTCCCCCGGCCGGGGCTCTCGGGGCCGCCCTCGCCTGCGCCTGCGTCATCCGGACGGGCGCGTCCCACCTCGGCAAGCCGCGAGCCCGCATCCCGCACACGCTCGACGGTCGGATCATCGGGGTGTGGCCCGGTGACCGTTGGTGGGTCGGTGTCGTCGCGATCGACCACCGGCCCATTCAGCTGCTCTCCGCCAGTGTGCGCAGCGCAGACAGGCCGCGCGCGATCAGTCGCGCGGCCGGGGCGACGCGTGGCGCGGCGCCGGCAACGCCCTCCTCCAGCGCGGCTCCGGCGATGAGATCGATCGCATAGTGCTCGCCGAGGTAGACGAGCGCCAGCCCTAGGGCGCCCGCGTACGCCCATCCGATCGTGCCCGCCACCGGGTCTGTCTCCGACAGCAGGCGCGCCGCCATCAGCGTGGTCGCAAAGTGCAGCGACGGCATCGCAGCGAGCGGATTGCCGCCGAGCGTCTCGTAGAGACCCCCCCAGCGCTCACCCCAGAAGCGCTCGCCGTACTCGATCATCATCCGGCGCACCATCGGCCCTTCCTCACCGGAGAGGTGTCCGCCGGCCGCCGCCCACCAGGGCGGCGCCGTGGGCACGGTCCAGTACAAGAGCGCGCCGGCGTCGAAGACCGCGTACATCCGAGCCGCCGCAGTGGGAAACCGCTCGGGCCTTCGCAGCATCACGTATACCACGCTACCGTGCGGAACGAGGAACCACGCCCAGTGACACCAGACGAGCGCGCGCTCCAGGCGGTTGATCTCGCCTCGCCGTGAGAACGCCCGCTGCAGGCGGGCGGAGGGGACCACGCCGAACCCGAGCGCCCGGTCGACGGCGATCGGGTAGCGGACGTGCACGCGGGCGGCAGCGGCCTCGGGATCGTCATAGGGCATCCGGTAGGCCTCGAGATAGGCGAGCATCTGCAGGACGCAGACGCCCAGATCACGGGCTCGGCCGCGGGGCGCCGCCACCGTCAGGGCCGCAGGCGCGATCGCAGCCGCTGCCATCGTCGTCGCACGGGTCAACCGCAGACGCCGACGCAACGGCGGAGCCGCGGCCCCCGCGACGACGAGGCACCACGCAGTCGTTCGGATAGCCCTCGACGCACGCAACGGCGGCCAGTATAGGAATCCGCGGGGCGCCGCATTCGGCGGGCCGTAGCCATGCATTCGACGAATCCGCTTTCAGCCAGGATAGAATGCCGCCCGTCTTGCATCGCAACGCCTCCCCTACCGAACCCAGGTTCCGCGCCGGCGTGCGCATGATGGCCTCGGCGGCCACGGTCCTCGCCGGATCGCTGATCCTCGCCCCGAGCGCATTCGCGAACTTCATCGGGCCGAAGTCGGGCGGCTCGCCGAACGCCAACAACATCCACACCCTGTACGTGATCGTGCTGTGCATCGCCGTTGTGGTGTTCATCGGAGTCGAGGGCGCGCTCTTCTACGCCGTCTACAGGTTCCGCGCCTCGAAGGGCGCAGTCGCAGAGCAGATCCACGGCAACACGCGGCTCGAGGTCACCTGGACCGCGGGCGCGGCGGTGATCGTCACGCTGATCGCGATCGTGACGTTCATCATGCTGCCGAGCATCGTCGACGCGCCCAACTCAGGCCCTGACGGCTACGTTCTCTCTGCCTCGCTGACGCAGCCGAGCCCGCCGAACGGCCAGAAGCTCGTGGTCTGCGTCACCGGACGGCAGTTCATCTGGCGCTACACCTACGGCAGCGGCTGCAACAAGGATGCGTTCGCGAAGGATCTCCCGTACTCCTACCAGGAGATGGTCGTTCCGTCGGACACCACGGTCCAGCTCGTGATCCAGTCCAACGACGTGATCCACTCCTGGTGGGTGCCCTCGCTCGGGGGCAAGGTCGACGCCGTGCCCGGCTACACGACCTACACCTGGTTCAAGGCCCTCCATGCCAATGAGCTCTACCACGGCAACTGCGCACAGCTCTGCGGACGCCAGCACGCGTTCATGACGGCCCTCGTGAAGGTCGTCACGCCGGCGCAGTACAGCGAGTGGATCACCCGCCAGTCCCAGTTGATCACGGCCGCCAACAACAATGTTGCGCAGCTGCGGCAGCTCCTGATCCAACAGGGCGACCTGACCCCGAGCGGAAACTTCTAGGAGGACGAGAGCAGCATGTCGACGAGCGAATCCGTAGCCGGTCCGGTTCCTCAGCTCAAGCCGGTTCCTCAGCTGCTCGTGCACAGCGTCCGCAAGCCGCGCGAGACGAAGAAGTGGATCGACTGGATCACGACGACCGACCACAAGAAGATCGGGATCATGTACCTGGTCCTCACGTTCGTCTTCTTCTTGATGGGCGGCACCGAGGCCCTGCTGATGCGCTTGCAGCTCGGGGTGCCGAACAACACCCTGATCAGCGGCGAGCACTACAACATGCTCCTCACGCTGCACGGCACGACGATGGTCTTCCTGTTCGTCGTGCCGGTGATGGCCGGCTTTGGCAACTACTTCGTGCCGCTGATGATCGGCGCGCGAGACATGGCGTTCCCGCGCCTCAACGCGCTTTCGTTCTGGCTGCTGGCATGCGGCGGCGTCGTCTTCTACGCGACGCTGTTCTGGCACCCGCCCGAGGCCGGCTGGTGGAGCTACCCGACGCTTTCGAGCATCCAGTACTCACCCAGCGGCGGCCAGGACGCGTGGATCTTCCTGATCCACCTCACGGGCATCTCCTCGCTCGTGGGCGCGATCAACTTCTACGTGACGATCGTCAACATGCGCGCGCCCGGGATGAGCTGGGGTCGCGTACCGCTGTTCGTCTGGACGATCATGATCTACGCGGTGCTACTGATCATCGCGCTGCCCGAGGTCGCAGCTGCGGTCACGATGCTGCTCGCCGACCGGCACTTCGGCACCCACTGGTTCGACCCCGTAGTCCACGGCTCGCCGGTGCTCTGGCAGAACCTGTTCTGGTTCTTCGGGCACCCCGAGGTCTACATCATGGTCCTGCCGGGCTTCGGGATGGTCTCCGAGATCGTTCCCGTGTTCTCGCGCAAGCCGATCTTCGGCTACAAGGCGTTCGCCGCCGCCACGGTCGTGATCGCGTTCCTCGCGACGCTCGTGTGGGCGCACCACATGTTCGCCTCGCCGCTGCCGATCGTCGTGCTGGGCTTCTTCATGCTCAGCTCGTTCCTGATCGGGATACCGACGGGGGTGAAGATCTTCGGCTGGATCGCGACCATGTGGCGCGGCTCGCTCGTAATGAGCACCGCGCTCTACTACTGCGTCGGCATGATCGCAATCTTCACGATCGGCGGCATCACCGGCATCTTCCTCGCCACCTTCCCGGTCGACTGGCAGCTGAACGACACCTACTTCGTCGTCGCCCACTTCCACTACACGATCCAGGGCGGCGCGCTGTTCCCGGTCATCGCCGGCCTCTACTACTGGTTCCCGAAGATCACCGGTCGGATGATGAGCGAGCGGCTCGGCAAGGCCTCGTTCTGGGTCACGTTCATCGGCTTCAACGCCACCTTCTTCGTACAGCATGCGCTGGGCCTATCGGGGATGCCACGTCGGATCTACACCTATCAGCCCGGTCTCGGATGGTCGACGTACAACCTGATCTCGACGATCGGCGCGTTCGTCCTCGGCCTCGGCATGCTCATGACGCTCTTCAACGCGGTGCGCAGCATCAAGCACGGCAAGATCGCCGGCCCCGACCCGTGGAAGGGCAACACGCTCGAGTGGTTCACCACGTCGCCCCCTCCGGTCAACAACTTCGACACTGTTCCTTACGTCCGCTCGCTCGAGCCGATGCGAGACATCCGCCGCGAGATCGAGCACCGGACCGGAGTCATCCAGAAGACGGGTGGCAGCGAGCAGTTCGCGCGGACGGAAGCCGACGAGCGGCTGGCGCGGACGTGATCCGAGCCGTGCCCGCGCGGCGGTAAAGTGACCAGCTTGGAGACGTCCTCGGCAAGCGCCGTCGGCGCTGCGCCGGCATCTGCCGCGCGGCAGATGCTGTCCGACTATACGGAGCTCACCAAGCCGAAGGTCCAGTCGCTGCTGCTCCTGACAACGGTGACGACGATGGAGGTCGCGGGCAGCCCATCGGCGTCGAAGATCGCGCTCACGTGCGTAGGCGGGTATCTGGCTGCCGGCGGTGCGGGCGCGGTGAACCACTACTACGACCGCGACCTCGACGCGCAGATGGCGCGCACCGCCAACCGCCCGATCCCCGCCGGCCGGATCTCCCCGCGCGCGGCGCTGATCTTCGGGTGCACGCTCGCAGCCGCGTCGTTCGTGCTGATGTCGCTGACGCTCAACGTGCTTGCCGCGTCGCTCGCGTTCTCCGGCTTCGTCGGCTACGTCGGGGTTTACACGATCGGCCTCAAGCGCCGCACGCCGCAGAACATCGTGATCGGCGGAGCCGCCGGCGCGGTTCCGCCGCTCGTCGCCTGGGCCGCGACGACCGGCTCGCTGTCGTGGATGGCCGTCTACCTGTTCGCGATCATCTTCTACTGGACCCCGCCGCACTTCTGGGCGCTCAGCCTTCTCATGAAGGACGAGTACGCCAAGGTGAAGGTGCCGATGATGCCGGTGGCGCACGGCGAGCAGGAGACGCGACGCCAGATCCTCCTCTACTCGCTGCTGCTCTACGCCATCACGCAGCTGCCGTTCTGCGCCGGCGATCTCGGGGTCATCTACCTGGTGTCGTCGATGACCCTCGGCGCAGTCTTCCTCTACCGTGCATGGCAGCTGTACCGTAACCCCAGCCGTAGGACGGCGATCAAGCTGTATCTGTACTCCCTGGCGTATCTGGCGCTGCTGTTCGGCGCTATGGTGCTCGACGTCAAGCTCTGAGGAAGGTGTATCTGACAATGGACAGGAAGCTCGCGCGCAAGAACATCCGTGCCGGCCTGATCGCCGGCGCCATCTGCGCGTTCACGTTCGGCATCACGTTCGTCGTGGCCGCGATCTACGTGCACGGATGAACGATCCGGTCGACACCCAGGCACCCCCGGCCGGCGAGGAAATCCACCTCCCGGGGCCGTCGATCATCCCGCTCGTCACCGCGGTCGGCATCACGCTCACGGTCATCGGCACGACGATCGACTGGATTTGGACCGTACTCGGAGTGATCATCTTCGTGATCGCGGTTGGGGTCTGGATCCGCGATACGCGGCGTGACATCGAGGCGCTGCCCGAGGAGCATCAGCACCATTAATAGCCGCACGCAGCATGATCGCGCGCGCCGTTCGAGCCGGATGTGGCGCCTGCTGGTAGGATGCACCCGATGAGAACGCGCCAGAAGTACCGGATGCGGACGCCCTCGACGGGACGCGAGGTCATTATCCAAGCCGTCCCAGACAGAGAGTACGTCGACCGCGAGACGGGCGAGACGCTCGAGGTGGTCGCTCAACTCCTGCCCCTCGCGCCGACCGCGTCGGAGCTTCCCTGGGCTGTAGAGAACCTCCGCTTCTGCAACCACTGCGACCAACTGTCGCAGAAGGACCTCAACGATTGCCCCTACTGCGGCCGGCGGATGGCGCCGCTCAGCCGTTAGTCTTGATCAGATCTTGCCCGACCGCAATCCGATGATGCGCTCGTCCCGTCTCTGGCGTGCTGTCGGCGCCGCAACCGCGGCGGCGGCGCTCGCAGCGGGCGTCTCCGCCTGCGGCGGCGGCGGTGCGAGCACAAGCGCAGCCAGCGTTCCGACCTTCACCGTGCCGACCACGAGCGTCGCAACTCCGCCTACCACGTCGACCACGACCTCGACGACGCCCACGGTCACGACCGCGGGTGGAGCATCCGCCGGCGGATCGTCGTCGGCCGGGACTCCGGCGAGCGGAACGGGATCGGGGTCGTCCGGCGCTGCGTCACCGGCCACTGGCAACGGTGGCGCCGCAGTCGGCAACGGCAACACTCCGGCGGCCGCGCCGCCCTCGGGCACTGGCGGCACTGGCGGCACCGGCGGCACCGGCGGCACCGGCGGCACCGGCGGCACCGGCGGGGCTTCGAGCAACGGCGGCGCCGGACTCTAGGCCGGAGGGGACTTCGGTCTGGTTTCCCTGGCCTGGCGGCCACACGGGGCGGTGTCCGCGTAGGCGGAGCGGGCTCCGGCAATCCAGAAGCGACGAGAAGGCGGAGCCCCAAGCCGGATGCGACTTGCGTCGCGGCGGCGCCCCCGAGGGAGCACCGCCTGCGACGAGCCTCTCCTGACCACCTGTTCGGGATCGGTGACCCCTGTTCGGGATCCGTGACCACCCGTTCGGGATCCGTGATCAGCTGTTCGGGATCGGTGATCAGCTGTTCGGGATCGCGCTCGTGATCTCCGTCGCCGTGTACTCCACGCGCGTGCCGGTGTAGCCGCAGCCATACTGCACGCTGTCGCCGATCGCTCCCTGCGCGAACCCCAGCGGAGTGGTCGTGCAGCCCGTGGCGCGACTCTGCTGGTAGGCGAACTTCGTCGCCGGCGTCAACGCGAACGACAGGATCGGCGCCCAGGTCGGCACCGTCACGCCGATCACCTCGCCGGGCACGACGGGAAGCGGCGCCGCAAGCGGGAACTGGACCACCTGACCGAGAAACGGCTCGAGGTCGAACGGTGGGCTCTGCGCCACCACCTGCCACCGCTTCAACTTCGAATTGACCGACCTCAGCACTGCCAGCTCAGCTTCCGCCGGTCCTCCGTAGTGAGCGTCGAGGTTGGACACGTCCGACTTCGCGGTCGATGCGTTGCTGCTGAGCGCGGAGACTCCGATCGTCAGCCCGACGACGATGCCCGCTTTCTTGACAGTTGACGGGTACGGCACGCCGTCCCGGACGGTGGACATCGCGGTTACCTGCGTCAGGACGATCGTGCAGTTCGCCGGCGAGACGCCCGCAGGGCAGACCGGTGCTATCACGGCCGACGAGGTCTGACCGAGCTCGACGGTGGCAGCGGACGCAGCCGCCGGCAGAACCGCCGTCAACAGCACCGTGGCTACAGGAGCCAGGAGATAACGTTTCATTACCGCATTGAACACCAACAGCCAGCCGCAGTTGCGTCTCACCGCTGCACCCTGGGCTGATCCGACAGCGTATGGGCGATTGCCCCGCGCCCCCGGGCGCTCGCCGAGGCCTACAAGCGCGATACGTTGACCGCCTTGGGTCCCTTTGGACCGGCCTCCTCCTCGTATGTCACTTTCGAACCCTCCGGCAACGTCTTGTAGCCGTCAGCGTTGATGCCCGAGAAGTGGACGAACAGATCCCGGCCGCCGTCGTCAGGCGTGATGAAGCCGAACCCCTTGTCGTCGCTGAACCACTTGACGGTTCCAGTAGCCATGTATTTACCCCTTGCGAACTGCTCGGTTTACCGGTCGGGCTACCTTCTGGCCCCCGACTGAACAGCAAAAACGTAGCAGGGACTTTCCTTCGAGGAAGGCCAGCCTATTGAGATGCCCCTTATTCGTCCGTGAGCAGCAATTTATCGAAGGCGCGCGGCGACGGCTGCAAGCTCGTCCGGGTCGGCCGGAGCGGGAATCCATGGATGCCGGAGCTTGTCGCCCTCAAAGCGCGGGATCACGTGAACATGAAAGTGGAAGATCACCTGCCATGCAGCCGCACCACACGAGCTGATCAGGTTCACGCCATCGGCACGCAGCCGCTCCTGCAGCCCCCCGGCGACCCGCTGCGCCGTCAGTGCCACCGCGGCCAGGTCCTTCGCGTCGACGTCGATCAGGTCCCGGCAGTGCTCGCGCGGGACGACGAGCGCGTGTCCCGGTCTCGCTGGGTTGATGTCCAGGAAGGCGATCGTGCGCTCATCCTCAGCGATGAGGTAGGCCGGCAGTTCGCCGGCGACGATCTTGCAGAACAGGCAGTCGGGTTGCGCTGGCATGCGTGCAGCCTACCGGCCAGCCTCGCTTGTGGCGCCTACGGCTTTGCGCTCGCCGAGCGTCCGAGCAGCTCTCGTGCCCGGCTGAGCGCTTGTTCCTCGGTCTGGACCTCGCCCGCATATGCGGCCTCTTCGAGCTCCGCGAGCACCCGGCCGAGCTCCGGACCAGGTCGCAGCCCGATCGCCTGCGCGAGCCGGTCGCCGCGCAGCGGCGGCTGCGGGCGCTGCGCGCGCCAGCGCAGCGCCTCCGCCAGCAGCTTTCGGGCGAGCACCATGTGCGCAGCGATCGCGCCGTCCGACCCGCGGCCGCGCGTCGCGAGCCGGTCGGCGACGCTCAGCAGCGTTACATCGACCTCCACCGGCTCGCAGGCCCGCATGTAGCGGTAGATGGCGCGCCGCCCGAGCGGCGCCTCGTGCACCAGGAACCCGAGCCGCAGGTGGTGGCGCGTGAGCGCCTGCACGTGCGTGCTGAGGCGCTCGCTGGCGCGCAGGCGTGCCATCACCGCGGCCGCCAGCTCCGCGCCCGCCTCGTCGTGGCCAAGGAAGGTGATGCGCCCGCTCGAGCTGACCTCCCGCGTCTGCGGCTTGGCGATGTCGTGCATTAGTGCGCCGAAGCGCAGCGCCATGCCTCGCGTGAGCTCGTTCGCGAGCGGCTCGCTCAGCAGGTCGGTGACCTCCGTGGCCACATCGGGGGCACCGAGCACGCCACCCGGGTCGCGCTGGAGGTCCACCGTCCACTGCAGCGCAGCGGCGGTGTGGTCGTACACGTCGAGGTGGTGATACTCGCTCTGCGTCACGCCGTGCAGAGCCACGAGCTCCGGCAGGACCACGCTGGTCGCCCCGAGGATCTCCATCAGCGAGAGACCCTCGAGCACGCCGTCGCAGGCGACGATCTGCTTCAGCTCGGCGAAGATGCGCTCGGCGGCGACGCCGCGCAGCGAGGGTGCGGCGGCACGCGCGCGATCCGCGGTGGCCGGCTCGATCACGAAGCCGAGCTCGGCGGCGAAGCGCGCCAGTCTCAGCGTGCGCAGTGGATCGCGCTCGAATGCGTCGGCGCCCACCATCCGCAGCCGACCGGCTCGCAGGTCGGCGATCCCGCCGCAGGGATCGATCATGCCCCCACCACCGAGGGGTCGTGCGATCGCGTTGATCGTCAGGTCCCGCCGCGCAAGATCCCGTTCGAGCGTGTCGTCCGTCAGCGGCGTCAGGTCAACCTGCCAGCTGTGATCGCGCGCGACGACGCGCCAGGCGCCGAACGTGTCCGAGAGCGCGAACGAGTGCGCGCCTGCGCGCCGGCCGAGCTCGCGCGCCGCGAGCCTCGGGTCCCCCTCGATCGCGACGTCGTAGTCGGTCGTCGCGCGCCCGAGCAGCTCGTCGCGCACGGCGCCGCCGACGATCCAGGCACGCTCGGCGATCTCCTGGAGCTGATGCAGGGACTCGATCACCCCAGGTGGCTCTCCGCGGCGGCCGCCGCCACGCCATCCCGGTGATAGGTGCGCAGCACGCGCCGGGAGACGCCGCACAGCACCTCGTAGTTGATCGTGCCCAGCCGCCGGGCGAGATCCTCGGCGGTCTGGCGCTGCCCGCCATCGATCCCGATCAGCGTCGCCGGCGCGCCCACCTCGACAGCCGGATCGTGCCCGAGATCGACCGTGACGTTGTCCATGCTCACGGTCCCCACGAGCGGGTAGCGCCGCGCCCCGATCAACACGTCGCAGTTGTTGCTCAGAGCGCGCACGACGCCGTCCGCATACCCGATCGGGAGCGTCGCGATCCAGGTGTCCCCCGTCGCGATGAAGCGGCGGCCGTAGCCTGCGCTGTCCCCCTCGCGCGCGAGCTTGACCGCCCCGACGTACGAGGTCAGGCTCAGCGCCGGCTCCAGCGACAGCTGGATGGGATCCTCGTTCATGGGGTCGCATCCGTAGATCGCGATCCCGCAGCGCACCATGTCGAAGTGGCTTTCGGGGTTCCTCAGGGTCGCGGCGCTGTTGGCGGCGTGAACCGTGATCGTGGGCGCGATTGCCCGGACCTGGTGCGCGAACGGCTCAAAGCGCCGCAACTGCTCCGCAAGGAACTGCTGGTCGCAGTCGGCCGTGGCGAAGTGGGTCATCGCCCCGGCCAGCTCGAGTGCCGGCTGAGCCTCGTGCACGGCGCGTGCCACGCCGAGTGCGCTGCGTTGATCGCGGGTTCCGAAGCGGCCCATGCCGGTGTCCAGCTTTACGTGCAGGCGCACCGGCACGCCCTTGCGCTGCGCCATCGAGACGACGCGCGCGACGAAACGCTCGTCCCACGCGACCAGCTCGGCACGAGCCGCCAGCGCCTCGGCCAGTTCCTCGGAGCTGAGCGCGCCCATCACGAGGATTGGGGCGCCGATACCGGCTCGTCGCAGCTCGCCGGCCTCCGCCGCGGTCGCGACCGCCAGGCTGCTGGCGCCGCCGGCCAGTGCCGCGTGCGCGGCTGCAGCGGCCCCGTGCCCATAGCCGTCGGCCTTCACGACGGCGCACAGGCGCGCTCCGCCCGTCAGCCCGTCGCGCAGCCGCAGCACGTTGCGCTCGATCGCAGCGAGGTTCACCCGGGCAACTGCGCGATGCGGCATTACCGGCCCTCGCCGGCCGCATGCAGGACCGTCGGAAGCGTCGCGATCACGTCGCTGGCGATGACACCCTCCGGACCGAGCGTGGCGGCGGTCCGGCGGGCGGCGGCGGCGTGGATGAACACCGCTGCGCAGGCCGCCGTGAAGGCGTCCATGCCCTTCGACAGGTAGGCGCCGGTGATGCCCGACAGCACGTCGCCGGTTCCCGCCGTCGCGAGCGCCGGCGCGTCGCCGGCGCTGATCGCGACCGGACCAGCCGGATCGACGACGATCGTGTCGTCCCCCTTCAAGACGACGATCGCGCCGCTCTGCTCGGCGGCGAGCCGCGCGCAGTGCAGGCGCCGCGCGCCGACGGCGGCGCTGTCGAGGCTCAGCAGGCGCCCGAGCTCGCCGGCGTGCGGCGTGAGCACAGTGGGCACACCCCTCGCACGGAGCTCGGGCAGCGGCGCGGACGGCGAAGTGGAGCTCGCCGCAAACGCGTCCAGGCCGTCGGCGTCGAGCACGAGCGGCACCTGCGCCGCCGCCGCGAATGCGCGCACGAATGCGCCGGTTCGCCCCGCACGGCCGATCCCGGGCCCGAGCACGACGCTCTGGACGCGGTTTGCGCGCGCCAGCGCCGCATCGAGGCTTGCCTCGGTGAGCGCGCCGTCGACGTCGGCAAGAGCCGCGGTCATGACCTCCAGCAGCTTGGCTTCGAACACGCTCGCCAGCGACGAGGGGCCGGCGAGCGTCACGTAGCCCGCGCCGGCACGCATCGCGGCGCGTGCCGCGAGCGACGGGGCTCCGGTGAGGCCGGGCGAGCCGCCGCAGACGAGCACGCTGCCCGCCGTGAACTTGTTCGAATCCCGCCCGCGTCTCGGGATCGTGTCGGTTACCGCGCCCGTGATGAGGCCCGTAAGCGCCTGGACCGGACGGCTGTCGGCCGGGATGCCGATGTCGATCACCCGCACGTCGCCCGCATGGGCCTTGCCGGGCGCGATCCAGAGGCCGGGCTTGCCGGCGTGGAAGGTGCCGGTGGCGTCGGCCCGAACCGCGCCGCCGGCGACCTCGCCCGTCGAGGCGTCGACGCCGCTGGGGACATCGCAGGCGACGACGAGCGCCCCGGCGCGCGCCCCGGCGCGCGCCGCATTGATCGCTTCAATCGCCTCGGCCGCGCCGCCGCGCGGCACACCCGCGAAGCCTGTGCCGAGAATCGCGTCGACGATCAAGGCGACGCCGCGCAACGCCTCCTGGGAGAAGGGCGCCGCCGGCGCGCCCGGCAGCCGCTCGAGGTTGGTTCTGGCGTCTCCGCTCAGCTCCTCTCCCGGTGCCGGCAGCAGCACCCTGACCTCGCGGCCCTGCTCGCGCAGCAGCCGTGCGACGACGAGGCCGTCGCCGCCGTTGTTGCCCTTCCCGCAGACGACGGCGATGACGCCCTCTGGCGCTCGCTCGGCGGCGAGCGCCGCCAGCCCGGCGCCGGCGCTCTCCATCAGATGCAGCCCAGGGATGCCGAGCTCGCCGATCGCCCACGCGTCCAGCGCACGCTGCTGCGCGGCGTCGGGCAGCTGCTGAAGCCATTCGGGCAGCGCCGTCACGTGCTCATGTCCGGTAGTCCCGTTTCTGGAAACGGACGGCCGCTCACTCAACGGTGACGGTCTTGGCGAGATTCCGCGGCTGGTCGACGTTGAGGCCACGCTTGCGGGCGATCCGGTATGCGAGCAATTGCAGCGGGATCACGGCAAGCAGCGGCGCCAGCATCCAATCTGTGACCGGCACGCGGATCACCTCGTCGGCGTGGGCGGTGATCCGCTCGTCCCCCGCGGTGGCGACCGCGATCACGCGCGCCCCGCGGGCCCGAACCTCCTGAATGTTGGAGACGACCTTTTCCAGGATCGGCGAATCGGTCGCGACGACGACCATGGGCGTGCGTTCGTCCAGCAGCGCGATCGGTCCGTGCTTCATCTCGCCGGCCGCGTAGGCGTCGGTGGCGATGTAGGAGATCTCCTTCAGCTTCAAGGCTCCCTCGAGGGCCACGGCGAGTCCGATGTGCCGGCCCAGATAGAGAAAGAACTGCTGCTGCCAGTGCGCATCGGCGATGCGCTGGACGATCGCCTGGCTGCTGGCCAGGACGTCGTCGATCGCGCCGGGCAGCCGCTTGAGCTCGCCCACCAGCTCGGCGATCCGCCGCGCCGGCAGCGCGTCCCGCAGCTCAGCCAGGCGCAGGGCGAGCAGGTACATGACGGCGACCTGACAGACGAAGGTCTTCGTCGCCGCCACGCCGATCTCCAGGCCGGCGCGCGTGTACAGGACGCCGTCCGCGTCGCG
>JBKQIR010000327.1:0-4856 GCA_052148275.1 Solirubrobacteraceae bacterium | reverse complement strand
TCCGACATACTGTTCGTGAACCGAACACAGATCCCGTTCCACGTAGTGCACCAAACAGCCGCCGCACTGACCTACAAATACCCCCGCGGCATCGCACGCAAGATCCAACGACAACGGCACAACGGATCGGCACGGTCGGGCCCAAGGGCACGGCCGGTCCGGCCGACCTGATGGCAGACGGCGAGCCGCTGGCGACGGTCGTGATTCCCGCGCTCAGCTCCGCGTCGCAGATCGAGCAGACGTTGCCTGCGCTCGAGCACCGGAGCATCCGGCATCGTCGGCGCTGCTGCTGATCATCGCTTCCCCAGCGCACGACGCAACGCGTCGTCGAACGATCCCGCCACCGCCTCGACGCTGAACTGCTCCTGCACGCTCCGCCGCCCACGCCGGCCGAGCTCACGGCGAAGGGATTCAGAGTCGCGCAGATGCAGAATCGCTTCGCGGAGCGCCTCCGCGCTCCCCTCTTTGAACACGAGGCCACCACCGGTGGAGTTGATCACCCACGGAATCTCGCCGGAGTCGGATCCGATCAGAGGCACTTCACACCACAGAGCCTCGACCAGCACCCGACCAAACTGCTCAGTCCAGGTCGGTGTCGTGAGCGATGGGAGCACGAGCACGTCGAATCCCGCGTAGGCTCCAGCCATGTCCGAGTGCTTAACAGTCGTCACGATCTCCAGATCGACCGATTGCGCCACCGCCCTCGCGCGAAGATCGTCGTAGAGCGGCCCGTTTCCCACGAGCCGCAGGGTGACGCCGCCGAGCCCTGCGGCAGCATCGATCAGCGTGTCCAATCCCTTCTCCGGCACGAGACGTCCCGCAAACCCGACAACAAAGGACGTACGCTCGCCTCGTGCAGCTTCGGGCCAGGGCGGCACGTGATGCGGAATGACGGGCGCCGGGACATCGGGCCGTAGCTGGTGGACGAGGTCTGCCGCGGCCGGCGACCGCGCTGCCACGAACGCAGCGCTCGGGAGCGTCCAGCGCCTGAAAAGACGCGCGGGAAGCGGCCACGGGCGATCTAGGTTCTCGGCAGCCTGCACCCCGAACGGCACACCCGCGCGCACGAGTGGCAGGCTCCACTGCAGCGCCGGCACGGATGTAGGCTCTGCCTCGAGAAACGCAACGTCCGGCTTCAGTTCGCGGATTAGCTTCCCAAACCGGGTAATGTACATGTGCCGCTGAACGAGCCCGGGAAACAGGATTCGCCGCCCAACGACCCGTCCACCGAGCTCCGGCAGTACCTCCGGTGGAAATGCAGCCGCCTCATACTCGTGCCGCCATATCGCGGGCACCACGATGAAGGGATCCCAGCCGCGCCGACGAAGCTCCGCATACGGCAGCTGGTTGACCGCGATAACCGCCGGATGGCTGACCACAAACAGACGCGGCATGGCTCACCGAGAACGCACGACGGACATAGCGACTTCCTTGCCTACGTGGCACCATCGTCCGAAGTGATACGCCACTCGGTGTCCTATGTCATCAGCTGGGAGACGCCATCTGGCACTCAACAGGTTCACCACAATACCGCCCACGGCCACGATAGTGCACCTTGCTCAAATGAGAGCACGGCCTCGGAGCCGGCGCTGCTCCTGCACACGGCGGCGATGCTCATGCTTGAGGCGGCGGGCGCGGCGGGCGCCAGACCGCTCGCTGAGGGGAAGCGCCTGCCGGGTCCGATCGCCTGCGACGGCCCGGGCTCGCGGGTTCACCGCGCGTTCACGCGCCGGATTCAAGCGCGTAACACCGGCGTCGTGCACGCTCGTATGTTTATTGAGGACATGAGCGTGCGCGCATTTTCCGATCCGGCGGAGGCCGTGCTTCTGGACAGCTTCAGCTCGTTGGCGATCGTCCACGACTACCTCAACCAGCCGGGCGGGGCAGAGCGCGTCGTGCCGGCGCTGGCGGGCATTTGGCCGGACGCACCGATCTACACGTCGCTTGACCGCGTCGACTCGACGTTCCCCGCGTTTGGGGGAACCGAGGCACGCACGTCGCCGCTCGACCTCTTTCCGGTCGACACGTCCTTCCGCAACCTCTTCCCCCTGCACCCGGTTGCGTTCCGCTCGTTCGGCACGCTCGAGCACGACCTCGTCATCTCCAACTCGAGCGGTTGGGCGAACAGCATCCGGACGGCGCCGCGGACCTTCCACGCGGTCTACTGCCACGAGCCCGCGCGCTGGCTGTACGGAGGCGAGCACCTCGGCAGGATGCATCACCGCGCGCTGGCCCCGCTGGCGGGCGCGATGCGCACCTGGGACCGGTCGGCCCCGAGCCGCGCCAACCTTTACATCGCGAACAGTCAAGAGATCCGCAAACGGATCAGCACGCTGCGCGCTGTTTTCGAGGCCGGACTGCACGCGCACCGCGAGCGGCTGCCGGCTTGATCGACCTCGCCGCCGCCACCCCGCACGACACACCCGCCGCGCGATCCTTTCCACGGGTATTGATGCTCGGCAAAGGCTGGTTCCCCGACGAGCTCGGCGGGCTCGACCGCTACTACCGGGACCTGCTCGAGCACCTGCCCGAGGCCTCCGGGATCGTGCTCGGGCGCGGCGCCTCGATGCCCGCAAACGTCACCGGCGCCGCCACGGACGAATGGTCAGTGGCGCTGCGGCTGCTCGCCGTCTGGCGCGCCGCCCAACGTGCCGCCGCACGAACGGATGTCGTCGACGCGCACTTCGCACTCTACGCGCTCGTCCCGCTATGGCTCGGGCGCCTCCGTTGCAAGCCCGTGATCCTCCATTTCCACGGGCCGTGGGCCGACGAGAGCGTCGCAAGCGGCGACCGCTCCGGCATGCGGCTCGCGGCTCGGCGCTTGCTCGAGCGCGCTACCTACACCCGTGCGGACGCGGCGGTCACGCTCACCTCATCATTCCGGCAGGTGCTCGTCGAGCGCTACGGCGTCGCGCCATGGATCGTCACCGTCGAGCCGCCCGGAGTCGACCTCGAGCTGTTCTCGCCCGGGTCGGCGGAGCAGGCTCGCACGCGCCTCGGCCTCGCGCCGCACGCATTCGTCGCGCTCTCTGTCCGGCGCCTCGTGCCGCGGATGGGGCTCGAGGTGCTGATCGACGCGTGGTGCGAGGCCCGCTCCGATCTCCCCGAGGGCAGCGCCCTCCTCATCGCGGGCGACGGGCCGCTCCGGCGCGCGCTCGCGAGCGCGGTGGCCGCGCACGGCGCGGGCGATTCGGTCCGGGTCCTCGGCCGCGTCGACGAGGATCGGCTGCGCGAGCTCTATCGCGCGGCCGACGTCGCGGTCGTACCGTCGCTCGAGCACGAGGGTTTTGGGCTCGTCGTGCTCGAGGCCGCCGCCTGCGGGACACCGAGCATCGTCAGCGACGCCGGCGGTCTGCCCGAGGCGATCGCCGGACTCGACCACTCGCTCGTCCTGCCGGCCGGCGACGCCCGAGCGTTGCGCGAGCGCCTGCTGCGGGCGCGCACCGACCTTCCCTCGCGCGCGGCGACGCGGGCCTACGCCGAGCGCTTCGGGTGGTCAGCGGTCGCCGAGCGGCACCGAGAGATCGCCCGGCGACTCGTAACCCGCGAGAGCGAAACAGCGGCGACCTGCAGTGCGGATCACGACCGGCTCCGGGTCGTCTACCTCGATCACACGGCGCAGCTCTCGGGCGGGGAGATCGCGCTGCTGCGCCTGCTGCCACACCTCGATCACGTCCACCCTCACGTCCTGCTCGGCGAGGACGGGCCGCTCGTCAGCCGGCTGCATCTCGCGGGGATCTCCACCGAGGTGATGCGGTTCGGCGAGCGGGCGCGCGGCGTGCACCGCGAGGAGGTCCACCGCACCGCCCTCTCCCCTGCGGTCGCCGGCTCGACCGCCGCGTACATACTGCGGCTCGCGGCGCGGCTGCGCCGGCTCGCGCCCGACCTCGTGCACACGAACTCGCTCAAGGCGGGACTGTACGGCTGCATCGCGGCGAGGCTCGCGGGCGTCCCGGCCATCTGGCACGTGCGCGACCGCATCGCCGCGGACTACATGCCACCGCAGGTCGCGGAGCTCGTGCGGTTCATGTCGCACCATCTCCCTGCGGCGGTCATCACGAATTCGCACGCGACGATGGACACCCTCGCGATGCCTCCGGACCCGGGGCGGATCCGCCTTGTCCTGCCGGAGGTCCTCGGCGACGTGCCGTACCGCGAGCGCGTCAACGGAGGCCCGCTGCGATTCGGGATCGTCGGCAGGCTCGCCCCGTGGAAGGGCCAGGATCTCTTCCTCCAAGCGTTCGCGCGCGCGTTCCCGGACGGTCTGGAGCGGGCGGTCGTCGTCGGCGGGGCGCTGTTCGGAGAGCACGACTACGCGAATCGCCTGCCGGCGCTCGTTCGGGAGCTCGGGCTCTCCGAGCGCGTCGAGTTCCGTGGTCAGCGTCCCGACGTCTGGGACGAGCTCGAGCGCATCGACGTGCTCGTCCACAGTTCATTGACTCCGGAGCCCTTTGGTCAGGTGATCCTAGAAGGGATGGCGGCCGGGGTTCCGATCATCGCCGCCGGCGCAGGCGGACCGGCGGAGATCCTGCAACACGACGTCACCGGCGTGCTCTACAGAGCAAGGGACATTGATGGCCTGGCAGCCTCGATGCAGCGGATGCGGGACCCTAAGCTGCGTCGGAGGTTGAGCGAGGCGGCGCGCGCCGGCCTCGGTCGCTACTCACCACCGGTCGTCGCCGCGCAGCTCGAAGCCCTGTACGCCGCGGTCGTCGCCCGGTACGGCATGCCGCGATGACGGCAGTGGCGGACACCGGCGCGGTTGTCTACCGCAGCAAGAGCGGCGTCGATGCAATCGACGAGTACTCGCGTCGTCTCGTGCAAGCGCTCAACGCACTCGACGCGGACGCAGTCAG
>JBKQIR010000326.1:0-3169 GCA_052148275.1 Solirubrobacteraceae bacterium | reverse complement strand
CCTGGCTACAAAACGACAAGCGCCTACACGACCTCGTGCGCGAACTCGAAGCGCTCGCGATCCGAGCCGCTCACGACGCCGAAGGGTGGGGGGAGAAATGACGCCCGAGAAGTGCGGAACGAGAGCAGCAGCTCCGTCGCCGAGTTCGTTTCCGGGCCGCCCTCGATCAGATCGACGACCAGCCGGACCGTGATCCCAGCAGCTTCGGCGACCAGGACGATCACGAGCACAAGCGAGAGCACGCGGCCGGCGGGCGATCGGCTATCGCCGCGGCCTCGATCAGCGATCAGGATCGCCACGATCAGAACTAGCTCGAAGGTCGGGACTGTCCAGTCTGGGCCCAGGCTAAATCGACGAGGCAGGAGCAACTCCAAAGCGATCGCCACCACCAGAGCCGCGGCCCCAGGCCAGCGCTTCTCAGGCCGAATCCGAGCTGGCACCACAGCGATGCTATAGACAGAAGACAGAAGAACCTGCAGATCGACCAGACGGTCGTCAGTGCGACCACGTCGCGCCGAGAGAGCTGTGCTAGGCGAATGCTTGACGGCTGCATCGACTGCGCCGCTTGCAAGGAAAGAGGCACCGATTGCGTGGAGGGGCGGATTGCGCGCCGGTCGCTTCTCTCGTGGCGTGGGAGCGGATGAGGCGGGCAAGCTTCGCCGAGGCGACGCTCGACCGCATGCGGTTCGGTTGGAGGCGGCTATTACGGTGTGGACTTGCCGGTGCAGGCGATTGTGGCGCGGTGCGTTTACGTCAGCTTGGTCCCGGAACGCGCGGTCGCGTCGCTACTCGGGTATGTCAGAGGCCTGTTTCGGCCTCGATCTTCCGGAGCTGACTGCTGCGGTCAGCCGCTGGTGGTCGCGCTCGTTCTGTTCGGCGTACGCGTGTGAGAACTCGAGGATCGCGCGGTAGAAGGTCGAGCGGGTGCCGAGGTAGGCGGCGATCGCGATCCGGTCGCCGCTGCGCGTGTGGGCGCGCGCGAGCGTCCATCCGCAGAGCTTGCCGTATATCGCCATTCCCTTGGCTTGGGGGCCCATCTGCTCGATCTCGGCGGAGCCCTTCCAGTCGCGGAGTTGTCGGACGTAGAAGTCGCGAGCCTGGCCGTCAAGGTCGCTGTCAACGTGCAGCCAGCCGAGGAAGATGTCGCTGCTGGCCTGCATCAACCGCTGTCCGACGACGACGCGCTCGCCGTGGTTCGCGAATCCGCTGTGACCCAGAAACGACTCAAACACGGGATGCCTCGGCCTCCTTCATCTGCAAAAACAGCGGGTCCTGCCCGTCGCGGCCGAGCAGCAGCGCGATCCACGCACGCGTGCCGACACTGCCGACCCCGACCACCCTGCTGGCGAAATCGACGAGTTCGAACTCCTCCACCAGGAAGCGCCGGTCGAACTCGAGCGTCCTGCGGTTAGTTGTTAGTTGCGCAGCAACGCGTGCAGCGCGTCGAACATCTCGGCGCGCTCACGTTCGGACACTAGTCCGTCCAGCGGCACGATCCGCGGCGCCTGATCGACGATCCGAACCCTCCCGTCCACCGTTCGGTCAGCTTCGAGAACGCGGACATGCCGTCGCGCGTTCGGGCCTTCGCGATCGTGTCCTTGGTTCGCTTGGCCATCGCCGGCTTGATCTGGGCGCCAAGGTCCTGGAGCACGGTCTCAGCATCCATCCGCGCATACCAGACATCGAGCTTGGTCATGCCGGCGAAGCGCTGCATCGCGGCGCGGTAGCCCTCGACCGTTTCGAGCGCGATCCGCTCCTGGTCCGTGACCGCGTTGCCGTTGTTGATCGCAGCGATCAGCATGCTCGCCGCGAGGCGCTTGACATCCCATTCCCACGGGCCGGGGAGCGTCTCGTCGAAGTCGTTGAGATCGAACACGAGCCTCCGCTCGGGAGACGCGAACATTCCGAAGTTCGACAGGTGCGCATCGCCGCAGCACTGCACTGTGAGCCCTGAGCGCGGCGTTGCCGCGAGATCGCCGGCCATGATCATCGCTTCTCCGCGATAGAACGTAAACGGCGAGACGAGCATCCGTCCGTAACGGATCGGCACGAGTTCAGGCACGCCCGCGGCCGCCTGGTGCTCGAGCACCTCGATCGGATCGGGCCGCTCGCGCGACGGCACGAACGCCGCGTGGCTCGAGCGGGCACCTCCGCCCGCGCCGCCTCGCCCCGCACAACCCGCTCCGCGACCGAGAGATGTGGGACTGATCGACCGGCCGATCCGGCCGTCGCGCTTTCGCCGTTCTGTGCCGTGGCCGTTGTACGGGTTGCCATCGTTGCGCCCTTTCCTCACCCGCTGTTGCAATCGGGAAACCGCTCCCGGCATCACTATCTATCGCCGGTCCGATTCAAACGGCGCTCGACACACGCGCGCGTTGGTGCGTAGCCGGCGCGGTCCGAGTTGCTCGGCGAGGATCTCGGTGATCGCGTGTTCATGGGCTGTGGCGATCGTCAGGGGGGGAGAATCCCGGCTCGGTGCGGGTGCTGCGGCGCGCGGCCCGCAGGCCGCGGGTGAACGATAAGCGGTCGGGATCGATGTCTGCGTGTAGTGCGGCGTCGTGCATCAGTCGCCGGATCGCGTAGTGCGTGCACAGGTATCCGTAGGCTTCTTGGTAGACGCCGTCGGGCGCTTTGGAGCGCAGCACGACGCGCGGTCCGAGTAAGAGGCGTCGCGACACAGAACGCCGGAGTCCCGGGTTTTCGTGATGGCGCGAGCCTGACTCTCCGCGGCCCTGCCTAGCGATTGCCTAGCGACAGCCAGCTCACCAGCGGGGCTTCTCCTGGCGACCGATACGATCGAAGCCACGATGGGCGCAGGCACAATGCACGCGATCGTCATACACAGGACTGGCGACCCGGAGATGCTCGCAATTGAGGAACTGCCCGTGTCGACCGCCGGCAGCGGAGAAGTCTTAGTGCGCACGGAGGCCAGCGGGATCAGCTTGCTGAGACGAGGATGCGCTCGGGCGCCTTCTTGCCGATGGTGCCGAGTTCGTTGCCGGCTCGAGTGGGCACGGAGGCGGTTGGTGTCGTGGCTGGCCCTGGACAGCGCCGGCGGCCCAACCGCGGCGGGCCGCCGGCGCACGTGTCCAAATCGGGGGCGTCAGCCGCGCTGCGGCAGCTCCTGTACCGCCCACTTGTTGCCGTCGGGGTCGACGAAGAACACGAA
>JBKQIR010000325.1:0-4318 GCA_052148275.1 Solirubrobacteraceae bacterium | reverse complement strand
CGAAGACGTCCCCGACGCTTTCCAGCGCATACGTCATCAGGTACAGCGTGTAGGCGACACCGGGGTCGTGTCGATACCCAAACGACGCTATCTTTGCGCCGACCAGGCCGGTGATGCCGATGTCGCTGACGGCATGCAGGGCAATAAAGAGCACTCCGCCGACCAGCACCAGTGAGCCGAGGATCCGGGGCCTGTCGGTGTCTCCGCGCAGCAGGTTGTACAGACTGCAGAGGTAGATCACGAACGCGGTGGCGTAGACGACGGAGAGACATGCGATCACCAACAGCCGATCGCGGTGCTCGTACAGCACACGCGCCATCTTCGCTGCCGAGTCGTTCTGGGTCAGTCCGACGCTGGCCGCGACCACAATCTCCGCCAGCAGCGCGATGACGTAAAGGATGCCCGCCGCCCACGCATACCGTTCCCAGGCTCTCGATGTCCGCGCGGCTTCCACGATGCGGATCTTCCCCAATGGCGTCGCGCTTGGCAAGCCGCGACGTTCAGAAGGGGCTCACGGGCAGAACCGGCGAACGTCCACGCAGCGCGCAGGGTTTGGCGCCGCGAATCCGTGGTCGAACCTCGCGGGCGGCCAGGACAGCTGACGCGAGCGGCCTCAGCTGCACGAAAGGGTGCGCGATCAAGAGTCCGCCGGGCTGTACTGTCGGTGCGTGACGATTCCCTCGGGTACCTACGCCTTCGGTCCCGAAAACGCAGCGCTGAAGCTGTTGACAGTCAAGCGTAGCGCCGTGGCCATGTCGGGGCACGAGCTGACGATCGCGGTGCAGAAATGGCATGCCACGCTGCGTATCGACGGCGACGCGGGGGAGATGGCGCTCGCCGCCGATTCCCATTCGTTGCACGTGCTGGAAGGAGCGGGCGGAATCACCGGCCTGACCGAGGACGACAAGGTGCGGATCGAGCGAGCGATCGACGACGATGTCCTGAAGGGCTGCGCGATTGAGTTTCGCTCGACCGAAGTGATGCCACGCGGCGACGCGCTGAACGTCCACGGCGAGCTCGACCTCGCCGGGGAGCGGCAGGAGATCGTGTTCGAGCTCGCGGTGAGCGTCGACGGGCGACTCATCGGCTCGGCGTGCGTTGCGCAGCACACCTGGGGGATCAAGGCGTTCTCGGCGATCTTCGGACCGCTGCCCGTGGGCGACGAGGTTCACGTCGTCTTCGAGGCCGCGATCCTGTAGGCCGAAACCAGGGCGCGCGAAGCGCAGACTTCCTCGCCGGTCTGATCGCTGACATCCCGCACCGCCCCAACCGCACCAGCAGCGCCCCGGCACCCGTCACACGGTCGTCGCCGACTGAGCGGCCAAGACAGATGGGTGCAGGGCTTTTGGAGGGGCCTTATGCGGATGCTGGGATGACGCCGAGGGCGTAGCGTGCCGCGTGAACGCCGCGGTGTTCTTGGGCGAGGTGGAAGGTCCAGTAGCTGTCGAAGTCGCCGTTGCTGATCAGCGCGCGGAGTGCCAGGATCGCTTCAGCGCCGGCCAGGCCCCAGCAGGCACCGGTGATGTCCATCCGGTCCTTCACCAAGTGGCGACACGCGCCTTCGATCACGCCTGTCGCGATCGGCCAGCCGTTCCTCAGGGCAGCGGGGTAGTCGAGGTGGGGGCGCTTGGCGAGGAGGTAGTCGGCGCAGCGGTCGGCGCTCTTGCGCTGGTTGGCGTCCAAGCTCAGCATGGTGGCTTTGCGGCGGATCGCGGCGGCGACGATCCCTGCCCTGCCGTCGAGCACTTGTCGTGCTTTGTCGCTGCCCCATCGCTCGGCGGCGGGGTCACCCTCCGCAAAGAAGCACCAGCAGCCTCACCAACACAGGCTTCAGCACCTACCACCCGACGTGGCGATCAACCTCGTGCGTATCTACGGGAACGATCAAACATCGGTGCTGCTCGACGGTCGCGCCGATATCGCGTTCGTGAACCTCCCCGTCGACGACCATCGCCTCAACCTGACACCGGTACGCGCCGAACCGCGCGTCGCCGCGGTCTCAACCACATCCGCGGCAGGCCGATCCGAGGCCTCGATCGCCGATCTCGCCGAGGACGCAGTGATCATCGACCGAGGAACGACGCCTAGCCTACTTCCCCCGGATAAATGATCGTGGTTAGGCGGCGATTTGGAGGCCGCCGGGGGTGCGCTTGACGCCGATTGAGATGGCGACGGCTTCGAGCAGGCTGGCGGCGATAAAGCGGGTGGAGGGGGTGTGGAGGTCAAGCAGCGCGTAGGCGGCCTGGCGGCGGCCGATGCGGTGTTGGTCGCGTAGTCGGACGACGGCGTCGGCGAGTCGTGCTCGTTGTTGGGGGGTGTCGATCTGTTGGTGAACGCGGGTGAGCGCGTCCCAGCCCCAGTCGGCGTCGTCGTGTTCGATCGCTTCGCGTAGGCGTTCGAGGTCGGGGCCGATCAGCTTCGGGAGTGTGACCAGCAGCGACAGGTCGCGGGCGGGTAGGTCCATCAGCTGTTCGGAGAGATCGTTGAGCGCGTGGTCTGTGAGGCCGTCGAGGTCGGGGATCGCTTGCCGCGCGAGCAGGGCGATGTGGGCGCGGGCGAGTTGGTCCTCGGAGGGGCCGCGCTGCTGGCCGCAGCAGTGCTTGGTTTTGCGGCCTGAGCCGCACGGGCAGGGCTGATTGCGTCCGGGTCCGGGCACTCGTTTTCTCCTTTGAATCGCGTGCTGTGAGGGTCGCATCCGGGCCGGTCGGAAGATCCCGTTCCGTCCGCCCTCTAAGCGATGATTTACCTGTAAATGAGTTGGTTCATGATCGATTTCGGAGGTGCGTGTGCTGAGGATGCAGGCGACGGGCGCGGAGTCGTTGTGGGACGAGATCCTGCCGGTGGAGGTCAAGGCGCTCCCCGACGATCTCGCGCGACTGGACGCGTTGCTGGCCGACCCGGAGCTGCTGGCGCCGATCCGGGCGCGGTGGGAGCGGCTGCTGACCGAGACCGGGCGAGCGGCAGGGCGGGGACGGCCGACGATCGCGATGGACACCTACGTGCGGCTGATGGTGATCAAGCACCGGTCCGGCTGGGGATACGAGACATTGATGCGGGAGGTGTCGGACTCGCTGCATCTGCGGCGGTTCTGTCGGATCGGAATGAACGAGCGGGTACCGGACGAGTCGTCAGTCCGCAAGCTCACGCGCCGGCTCGGGTCCGAGGTGGTGCACGAGATCACGCGCGAGCTGATCCAGAAGGCCCGGCGGGAGAAGCGGTTTCGCCCCAGGGCGGCGCGGATCGACTCGACCGTTGTGGAGGCCGACATCCGCTATCCGACCGACGCCGGGCTGGCGGCGGACGGGGTCCGGGCGCTCGCCAGGGAGGGACGCAAGCTCGCCGCGAAGATCAACGAGAAACGCACCGCTGTCCGGGATCGCTCACGCACGGTCGGGGTACGGATGCGTGCGCTGACGCGCACGCTGCGTCGCCGCTCTGGAGAGGGCGAAGGCCGAGGTGCTGGAGCTCACCAAGCAGACCGGTCAGATGTTGCGGGCCTCGGTCAAGGAGGCACGCGCGCTGGCCGCGACCGCCCGGCGGCGTGCGCGCGGCCGTGGCGCCAAGGTCAAGCTCCGGGCCGCCCAGGCACTGGAGGAGCTGGCGGACCGCTGCGAGAAAGTCACCGAGCAGATCCACAAGCGGGTCAACGGCGAGAAGATCACCGACCGGCTCGTGTCGCTCTGGGACCCGGACGCCCGCCCGATCCGCAAGGGCAAGCTCGGCAAGCCCAACGAGTTCGGCTACGTCGATCAGCTCTGCGAGATCACCCAGAACACCAAGAAGGGTGCACGCGGGTTCATCCTCCCGCCCCAAAGCCAGATCGGCAACCCGGCCGAGAACACGCTACTGCCCGACACCGCCAACGAACTACGCAACCTCAACATCACGCTGAAGGAGGTGATGGTCGACGGCGGGTTCACCACAACTGAGACCAACACCGCGCTCGAGGGCCTGGCCGCCGAGATCTACATCGCCGGCCGCCAGGAAGCGGGCTCCAAGCGCACCCGCCGCCGACGACGTCGGTACCGCACCGGCGCCGAGGGCCGAATCAGCCACCTCAAACGCGGCTACGGCCTGAACCGATCACGCCTCAAAGGCAACGAAGGCCACCAGATCTGGGACGGCTGGGCAACCCTTACCTACAACGCCGAGACCTACACCACCCTCGGATGACACCCAAGAACCCCGAACCCGGCGAACGGAACCCAGGATCGCAAGCCGAGAAACGACAACCCGAACCGAAACCCCGGCCAAACTCCGCCGACGGCACGATCGGCGCCGACCTCACCGGCCCAACGGGTTTATCCGGGGGAAGTAG
>JBKQIR010000324.1:0-113011 GCA_052148275.1 Solirubrobacteraceae bacterium | reverse complement strand
GGGCTCGTATGCCGAGCATCCGGATCCGGAGCCCGACCAAGCGGTCTCGCTGTATCCGCGGGCTCCGGCCGAGGCGGACAGCGTCGTGCCGCCGACCGCGGTCACGTACGGCGACGCCGCCGGGTATCGCACTCCGTAGCCGTCGTCTCCCGCGGCAAACGTGATCGGGATCGGCTTTTGGAGGTAGACGTCGTAGGCGTTCTCGCCGTGGAACTCGGGCCCGCCCCAGGAGTTCGAGACCTCCGTGGCATGCGCGATCGCGTAGCTCTCGGCGGTGAAGAGGTCCCGGAACGACGTGGACTTCGCCTCGACCAGAAGGATCTTGCAGTTCGGGCAGACCGCCGAGACCATCTCCAGATCGGCGGATGTCTCCTGCGCCCAACTGGCGCTTGGCGCCGGCGGCGTGCTGCCGCCGGTCTCGTTGACCTTCGTGAAGCAGCCGGTGCCGCAGGCCGGCAGCCGGAACGTCGACCGATAGGTGGCGAGGTCCGCGGCCGCGTTCGGGTCGTCGTAGGCGTCGACGACCGCCACGGTCTGCGTGCCGCCGGCCTTTGCGGCTGCCGCGACTAGGCCGTAGGCGGCCTGCAGGTTGGCCGGGTGGTAGCCCGACGGATTCACGGCGCCTTGCGCAAGATCCGCGTTGAAACTGCCCGCCGAGCGAGCGTTTCGCGGGCTTGGCTTGCCGGGTGAGTCATGCTCGACAAGCGCGTAGCAGGTGAAGTGCCCGGGAGCCGGAACCGTTGGGCAGACGGCGACCGCTGAGGCTGAGGCGCTCCCGGCGCTCGAGATCGTGATTGCGAGCGCAACGGTCGCAGCGAGAAGATTCCGCATCGTCGTTGCACTCTTGGTCAGGTTCTGGCTCATCATCGACTCTGTGATGAATCTCGGCCGATTTGACCGGCATGGACATTGGTCATCCGTCTCGCGGTCGCGCGGCGACATCGGCGATGTGTCCTCCCGTCACCGTCCGGTTTCCTGGACTTCTGCGTCCAGGAGCCGTCCAGGTCAGGTCGGTCGAATCGATGCGCTTGCGCTCAGAAGCCCGGCGCGAGGTTGGCGCGTCCCGGCGCCCGTCCGGCTAGGCGGCCGGAGGAAGCGCGTCCTGCGCCCAGCTGAGCGCGGACCGAAAGCTACCTCCGTGCCCGTCAGCGACGCGTGCAAGCACGAGGTCGTCGAAGTTGCCGCGCTCGTAGGCGATCGCGGCGCGGAGGAGCTCGCCTGCGGTTCCATCGTGGGCGAGCAGCGCCGTCGTGACTCGGGTCGTGAGCGGCAGCTCCGGGATGATCTGTTCGAGCGGGCAGTCGAGCACGACATCGGCGGCCGACAGTAGGCCGATCGTGAACATCTCTCCGCTGTCGAGCTCGCGAGCGCCGGCCCCGAGCAGCTCGCACAGTCGTGCGCGAGTCAGGGCCATCACCGCGTGTTCGCGTGTGATCTGCGGAGCGCCCGCAATCGCGGTGGTCAGCGCCCAACGCGCGACATTGCGAGAGCCGAGACGCAGGGCGGCGTCGTGCACCGAGCTGACGCTGGCCGCGAGACCGAAGTAGGCCGAATTGAGGTACCGGAGCAGCCTGACCGACAATCCCAGGTCCTGCTCGATCACCTCCACGACCTCCTCGAGCGATGTGCTCTCGGGGTCCAGCCGGACGATCGACGCGATCCGGTGCAGCTCGCCGGTCGGGGTCCTGCGTCCGGAGACGAGTTTCGGAGTCTGGTGAAACTCACCGGTGAACCAGCGGCAGCCAAGCTGCTGTGCGCGATCGCGCTCGGCGTGCGTCCGGAGGTTCGCGGCCAGGGGCGTGCAACCACGCCGGCACAGATCGGACGCAAGCTCGGCCACGGCGTCGGCTGCCCAGGACCGGGTGTCGAGCTCGACGACGCTGAAGCGCTCGAGAATCGCGGGATCGAGCTCGGGGCTCGGAAGACCGTCGAGCTCGAGCACATAGCCACGCTTGGTGGCCTGTTCCAGAACGGGGCGCAGCACGGGATGCACTGCGTCGCAATAGGAGATCCGCAACAGCATCCTCTCGGGCCGAAGGGGGGGCCCACCCAGCGCGAGCAACAGCTCACCCGGGATCGGGAGGTGCGCGATGCTCTCGCCGACGAGCTCCTGCAGACCGATGAGGCTCAGCGCCGTGTCGAACAGCAGCGCGGGCCCGGTTGCGAGCAGCTGATCGCCGCGCTTCAGCGCGTAGGCGATCCGATAGCCGACCACCTGCATCGCGTCGTCGAGCACCGGTTGGCGTGAGACGAGCACCGTACGGTCGAGATCTGGGCGAACTGGCGGCCGACGCTTCCCAGCTGGGATTCTGCGATTGAACAACTCCAAGCTCCGTGACGCACACCGACGGGTTGTCGGTGTGCTCGAGAGATCGTCCGCGGCGGCGCCGGCTTGAGGCCGAGGTCCAAGCATCGCGCCTCTGACTTCGAACCACGCGGGCGGTGAGCATCAGTCGTCTCGCCGGCGCGAACGACGTGGTGAACGCGGACCTGGGCCCGTGGTAGATGGCCGTTTGACGACCGGCCATCTACCATATGCCGGCCGTTAGTGTGAATGCGGCCGTAGCGAGTGGTCGTGCGCCTGCGATCGTGGCGCTCGCTGCGTCTCCGGCGCCGTCCCTCTTTCATGGCCACGACCATCACACCACCGCCGAGGAGCCCGGCCCCCACCGTCGGGCCCCAGCCGGGCCCCGACGCGTCCCAGCCGTCCGGCGGCGAGCGGCGCCGCCGTCCCTCGACGGTCGTCCGGATCGTCCTCGGCTGCGTGATCGTGCTCGTCGCGAGCGTGGCGATCGGCGCCCTGGTCGCCCGCAACCAGGTGAACGACATCAAGATCGCGATCGACCAGAACAAGAGCATCAAGATCGCGCCGGGAGCGCTCGCGTCCGCCGGTTGGGGCGACGCGCAGACGCTGCTGCTGGTCGGCAACGATCAGCGCAACCACACAACGACGGCACCTGTGCTGCCGCACTCGAACGAGATGCTGCTCGTGCGGCTCGATCCGAACAAGCCGTGGATCTCGATGATGTCGATCCCGCGCGAGCTGTGGGTGCCGATCTACCCGCCGAACGCTCCCCCGGTCACCACGCGCTTCAACTACGCCTACACCGCCGGCGGCATCCCGCTGCTCGTCTCGACGATCAAGCAGGTCCTCGGACTGCCGGTCAACCACGTGATCGTGATCGACTTCAACAACTTCGAGCGCGCGGTCGATGAGATGGGCTGCGTCTACACGACGATCGACCGCCGCTACTACCACGTGAATACGCCCTACGACCAGCAGTACCAGGAGATCAACCTGGTGCCCGGCTACCAGAAGCTGTGCGGCTTCGGCGCGCTGCAGTTCGTCTCCTACCGCCACGGCGACACCTCGCTCGTGCGCGATGCGCGGGACCAGGACTTCCTGCTCGACGTCAAGCGCCAGTACGGCCCGAGCCTGATCGACAACGTCAGCAAGTTCGAGCAGATCTTCGGGCAGACCGTGCAGACCGACCAGAGCCTGCACACCGACACCGGGATCCTGGACCTGCTCGGCACGCTGATCTCCTCCGCCGGGAAGCCCGTGCGCCAGGTCCAGTTCCAGGTGAACCTGCAGCCGACCTACGACACGGCCACGCCGCAGCAGATCAGCGCCAGCGTCGACTCGTTCCTGAACGGCAGCGTCACGGTCCCCAAGAGCAGCACGGCGGCGGTCGCGCAGGCCGTGCACAAGCCCTCGGCCGCCGCGCAGCTGGCACTGGCGGCGACGCCGGCATCGGAGCTCGCCGCGGCGGCGAGCGCCGGGTCGGGGCTCACGTTCCCGCTCGAGGTCCCGCGCGTCATCGACACGTCTGCCGGTCTCGCCCCCGCCGACATGAACGAATGCCCGGTCGACGGCCTCGCGGTCACGTGCATGCGGACCTATCAGATCCACTCGCCGGACGGGACCGCCTACCCCGTCTACGTGATCGTCCAGTACACCGGCGAGCTCGGCCAGTACTACGACGTGCAGGGCACGACGTGGATGGGCGCGCCGATGCTCTCGAGCCCCGACCAGACGGTGTCGGTCGCGGGACGCACATATGAGCTGTTCTACGACGGCGCCCATCTCAGGACGGTCGCATGGCTCGAGCACGGCGCCGTGTACTGGATCCACAACACGCTCCTGGACTCGGTCGGCAACGGTGCGATGCTCGCGATCGCCGAGCAGACGATCCCGGTCAACGGTGCCACCGTGAGCGCCAACCGCGCCCGCGCCGTGCTGCACATCGCGTCGGTGCCGGGGCGCGTCGCCACGAGCGCCGACACAGCAACCGGAGAGGAGCTCGGCGGGCTCGCCGGGCTGCTCTCGCTGCTGTCGCTGCCGCTGCTCTCCTACCTTTGGATTCGTCGCCGGCGCGAGATCCGGGGACTGCGCGACCGCCTGGGGGCGCTGGCCGCCCACGAGGCCGATCTGCTCACCCGCGCACACACGGGCGCGATCCCCCTGGCGGTGTTGCAGGGCGCCGCGCCGGCGGGCACGGGCTACGTCTCCCGTGCCATCCGGCTGACCTCGCCGCGGCGCCGGCGCCGGCGCCGGCCACTGCTCCGTGCCGGCGTTGCGCTCCTGGTGCTGGCGGGCGCGGCGGTGCTCGTCGACCGCGAGCTGATCGGCTCGTCCACGCGGCCGCGGCCCTCCCGGGCCGCCGTGGTCGTGAAGGGTCCGCCGACCGTTCCCGTCGCGGTGCTCAACGCGACGGCGGTCGACGGGGCCGCGGACCAGCTCGCCGCGCAGCTGGCCGGTCATGGCGTGAAGATCGCGATGACCGGAGAGCTCTCGACGCAGCTCGCTCCGGGGCTCGACATCCTCTACGCGACCGGCGACCGGATCCAGGCGGAGCGCCTGGCCGAGATGCTGGGCGTACACGCGCACGCGGTGGCTCCGATCACGGCGGCTGCGAGCGCTGCGGCACAGGGCGCCCCGGTGGTGGTCGTGATCGAGTGATCCACGGCCACCTCCACGTCGTCATCGCTCGACTTGGATGTCGAAAGTGGCGCATGGCGCCACTTTCGACATCCGAGTGACGGAACCAGCCGGCGCCTCAGTGCACTTCGCGCAAGCGGCCGGTCTCGACGGAGTAGACGAAGCCGCGAACCGAGTCGGTGTGAGGGATGAACGGCGATGCCTTGATCCGCGCGATCGATTGACGGACGTCGGTGTCGATGTCGGAGAAGGACTCGGCGGCCCACTCGGGCTTGATGCCGGTCTCCTGCTGGATCTCCGCCTTGAAGGCGTCGTCGGTGAACGTAAGCATGCCGCAGTCGGTGTGGTGGATGAGGATGATCTCCTCGGTGCCGAGCAGCCGCTGCGAGATCGCAAGCGAGCGGATCTCGTCATCGGTGACGACCCCGCCAGCATTGCGGATCACGTGCGCGTCGCCCTCCTGCAGGCCGAGCGCGCCGTATACGTTGAGGCGGGCATCCATGCAGGCGACGATCGCGACCTTCTTGCCGGGAGGCAACGGCAGGTTGCCCTTGTCGAACGATGCGACGTAGTCGGCGTTGTTCGCAAGCAGGTCGTCGGTCACGGTCATGCGGCTCCTCCTCGTCAACGTGGGTGAGGAGGCCATACTAGGTTAGGCGGATCAGGTTTTGTGCCATTACCGTCGGGCCTTCGTCGAGCGCAGCGTGATCTGAACGTATGTGCCAGCCTACGGGACCAATGATCACCAAAGAGCGCACGATCGCTGATCCCGAGGTGAAGGATGACCTGGCGCAGCTGCGCGAGCGCAGCCCGCTGACCCACTGCATGACGAACATCGTCGTGACCGGTTTCACGGCGAACGCGCTGCTGGCGATCGGCGCCTCGCCGGCGATGGTGATCGCCGCCGAGGAGTCGGCTGAGTTTGCGGCGGCGGCCGACGCCCTGCTCATCAACGTCGGCACCTTGACGCCCGCGGACGCGGAGGGTATGACCGTCGCGGCGCGCAGCGCGCACGCCGCCGGGACCCCCTGGGTGCTCGATCCGGTTGCCGTCGGCGCGCTGCGCTACCGCACCGAGTTCGTCGCGACCCTGCTCGAGCATCGCCCCGCCGTCATCCGCGGCAACGCCTCGGAGATCCTCGCGCTCGCAGGGGCTGCGGGCGGCGGCAGGGGCGTGGAGTCGACCGCGGGCTCGGTCGAGGCGATCACAGGCGCGAGCGAGCTTGCGCAGCGCACCGGCGCGGTCATCGCGGTCAGCGGCGCGATCGACTACGTGACCGACGGTGAGGACGTCGTGGCGGTGCCCGGAGGCGACATCCTGATGACGAAGGTCACCGGCACGGGGTGCGCGCTCGGCGCCGTGATGGCCGCCTTCCTCGCCGTCGCACCGAGTCCGCTCGATGCCGCGATCGCCGCCTCCGCCGTGTTCGCCACCGCGGGCGAGCGAGCGGCAGAGGACGCGCGCGGGCCTGGTGCGATGGCCACCGCCCTGCTCGACCATCTGTACCTCATCGGTCGATAGTGGACTCGTGGAAACGGACGTGATGTGGAGTTGGGCGGTGAGCGGCTGAGCGGCCAGGTGAGCGCCCTCGACTTCACGCGCGGGACGTCGAGCGCGTTCTCAGCGACCTGTGACGGGCGTTCTCAGGCATCTCTGAGACGAGCGCCGTCTACGGGACGCACAACCGCCTCCTCGCCCGGCGGCGGGTCACCGACGAGCGCGAGCTGCAGCGTCGGCGAGCGCTCGACGAGCCTGTCGACGAGCGAGCGCTGCGGGAATCCGAGGCGCCTGTGCAGATGCGGGATGCCCATCACGACATGCGTCGTCCCGCGGCGCGCGACGACGTCGAGCACGGCGCGGAGGACGTCGCGATCGTGCTCGACGATCAGCCCGGCTCCGAACACGGCAGCCAGGCGGTGCAGGTCCTCGATCTTGCGCTCCTCGTCGCGGTCGGCTGTGCGCTCTGAGGTCGAGACCCACATCAGGTCGAGCCCGCCCCCGAGGCGCTCGCTCATCTCCCACGCGCGGCGAACGATGCGGTTGGCGCTCGGGTCGGGTTTGACGAGTCCGAGGAAGTGGTGCTCGCGCCCAGCCGCGACCGAGCTGATCACGCGATCCTGACGGTCGAGCACGTCCGCCGCGAGGCGGTGCGCCTCGACCTCCTCGACGACCTGCAGGAGGGCTATCTCGCGCAGCACGTCGAGCTTGTCCTTCGTGAAGAACCGCTCCAGCGCGAGCGGCGCGCTGCCGTCCGGGAACACCTTGCCGTCCCGGATCCGTGCCATCAGCGCCTCGGGGGACAGATCGACGACGACGATCTCGTCGGCCTCGTCGATCACGCGGTCGGGCACCGTCTCGCTGACGAGCACTCCGGTCGCCTCCGTGACGCGGCCGCTGACGCTCTCCAGATGCTGGACGTTGAGCGTCGAGTACACCGTGATCCCGTTTGCCAGGATCTCGTCCACGTCCTCGTAGCGGTGGCGATGCTCGAGTCCGGGAGCGTTCGTGTGCGCGATCTCGTCGACCAGGCAGATGCCGGGCGCCCTGAGCAGGACCGCAGGGAGGTCCATCTCCTCGAGCGTCATGCCGGCGTGCGGCACGCGCCGGCGCGGGATCAGCTCGAGCCCGTCGACGAGCGCCGCCGTCTCCGGACGGCCGTGCGTCTCCACGAGGCCGAGCGCGACGTCGCTGCCGAGGGCGACCTGCGAGTGGCCCTCCTGCAGCATCCGGTAGGTCTTGCCGACGCCCACTGCCATCCCGAGGAACAGCTTGTGCTGACCACGCACGACCATCAGCAGGACCGCCCAGGTCAGCCGTCGAGTGGTAGCGTGCGGCCGGCGCCCGCGGGCGTTGACGGGTCGGGAACTTCCGGAAACGCGGCGAGGATCAGTGTCGCCATCTGCTCGAGGGCCTGATCGACCGTGATCTCGCCGGCGTCGACGAGATCGCCCAGTCCGAACACGAAATTCGCCAGTCCCCAGAGGAGCGCGCGGATGCCCGGGCTGTCCTCGATGCCGGCCTCCATGCCGAGCACCGCGGCCCACCGCGCTGTCGACCGCGCCCGGAAGCGGGTGGCGATGGTGCCGAGCTCGTGCTCGGGAACGCCGGCGTGCGCGAGCAGAACCCTGATGATGTGGCGGTGCTCGGCCGGGGACTCCAGCAAGCCGCGCATGCCGAGCAGCGCCGCTGCGAGGCCGGTCGTCTCCGAATCTCCGATTGCGCGCTGGATCGCCTGGTCGATCTGCCCGAAGCAATCGAGCAGCACCGCCACCACGAGCGTCGGGAGGTCGGGGAAGTGCTCGTAGACGAGCTGCCGGCTGACGCCGGCCTCGGTCGCCAGGCCGACCATGCTGAGGCGGTCGAGTCCCTCGCGGCCGGCGATTCGTGCAGCGGCGTCGATCAGCTGCTGGCGGCGCTCGGGGGCTCGCAGGTACTGCCGAGTCCCGGGCCGGTCCCGCGGCTCCTGATTCTCTGAAGGGCTCGAAGGGTTCATGTCTGCTGGCCTGGGAAGCTCAAGTCACTGTAGAGGTCCGTCACAGCCCATCTTCTGGTGCATCGTACCGGTCACGGTTCACGCTGATCGGTGAATACGTTATCCATGCTCCTAGCGGAATCATGGCCGCCGAGCGGCCGGTTCCGTCCGGGGCCCTGGCTAGCATACGACCGTGTCTTTCCCTCGCCCGAACGGCGGCGGCGCGTACAGCGGATCTCGACCGTGCAGGAGTGTGCATGCCATCAGCAGAGCTTCAAGGCGAAGTGGCCGAGCCCGTTGCAAGCCCGGCTCGTCCCCGCGTGCGTGAGCAGCTCATGGCTGCCGTGCTGCGCGAGCGCGAGCGCGAGGTGCAGGACCCAGAGCTCAGCGCACGCGCTGCCATCGGTCTCGTCGCCGCGGCTCGCTGAGCTGCGCCGAGCCGCTTGGGCCCTAACTTGTCTCGTCTCCGGGGCTTTGCTGAGCTGCGCCGAGCCGCTTGGGCCCTGACTTAATTCAGGATGCGCGCCTGAGCAAGTCCCCGAGCTGGTCGGGAGCCTCAGGCCGCAAGAGTCGTCGAGCGCCGGGGCACGTACCGGCCCGACGTGTCATCGTTTGGCCGCGATGAGCGCGCATCGACCGCAGCGGATCGGCAAGGGCGGCGCGAGCGCGCTGGCGCCAGCCAACACGCTCGAGTCGCTCGACGCGGCGCTGGACGTGGGGGTCGACATGGTCGAGTTCGACGTGCGCCGCTGGCGCGGCGAGCTCATCCTCGCCCACACCGTCGTCGACGCCTGTCGCGGCGGAAGCGTCCGGCTGGGCGACGCGCTGGTCCACCTGTCGAGCCACCGCTTCAGTGAGATCGAGCTCAACGTCGACGTCAAGCACGCCGGCTTCGAGCGCGAGTTGCTCGGGGCCCTACGGCACGCGCAAGTGCTCGAGCGGACGCTGCTGTCCTCGCAGGTGGCGGCCGTGCTCGACCGCCTGCGCCAGCTCGAGCCCCACGCGCGGGTCGGGATCTCAGTGGGCGGCCGACTCTCCCGCTTGAGCCAGCGCTGGATCAGCGACTGGCGCCCGGAGGTGCTGGCGGGTCTCGCCGCGAGCCGCTGGGACGCGCTGATGGCCCACCACCGCCTGATCGACGCGAGCCTGCTGGAGGAGGTCGTCGAGAACGGGGGGCGCCTGTATGCGTGGACCGTCAACGAGCGCGACGCGATCCAGTCGCTCTCGGGCCTCGGCGTCCACGGGATCACGACCGCCGACCCACGCCTGTTCGGCCGTCACAACTGAGCGCGCACGAGGCAATGACCTCTGATCAGCACACTCCTGAGCGCGCACGAGGCAATGAACCTCTGATCTGCACACTCCTGAGCGCGCACGAGGCAATGACCTCTGATCAGCACGCTCCTGAGCGCGCACGAGGCAATGACCTCTGATCAGCACACGCATTTCCTCGGGGGCCCTGGCTGGCTCACGCCTCCGTGAGCCGCTCCGCCAGGCGGCTGTGGCGGCTGCCGGTGTCGGGCGTGCGGGCCGCACGCGCGATCACCTCACGCGTGCCGACGACCACGGTCGCGAGCTTCGCGCGCGTGAGCGCCGTGTAGAGCATCTCCCGGCGCAGGAAGTACGCGCCGGCGGCTGGGTGCGCGACGATGATCGCGACCGGCAGCTCGATCCCCTGGCCGCGATGCACCGAGCAGGCGTACGCGAGCCGCAGCGACTCCGACTCCTCGGGAGGCAGGCGGAAGACCGAGTCCTCGTCGGCTAGCAGCAGGGCGGCCTCGTCGCCGCCACCGACGGTCTCGTCGAGCAGCCGCAGGAGCGTGCCGTTCATCAGCCCGAGGTCATGGAGGTTGCGGCCGGTCATCATCAGCTTGTCGCCGATCCGCAGGCGTCCGCCACGGACGGGCCGGCCGCCGGGGTTGAGCGCCTGCCGGAGCGCCGTGTTGAGCGCGTCGATCCCGAGCTCCCCTCGGTATACGGGCGCGAAGACCTGGATGTCGCCCACCGGATCGACGCCGTAATGCGCCGGCAGACGCTCCGAGACGAGTGAGACGATCTCGGAGCGCGCCTCGAGCGGGTCGCTGCGCTCGATCAGGAACAGGTCCCGGCGCATTCCCTCGCGGACGCTGAATTCGGGCGGCTCGCCGCGGCGGATCGCATGCGCGCCCTGCACGATCATGCTGCCCGCCGCCTGACGGAAGATGTGGCTCAGCCGCGCGGTCGGGACCGCCTCCGAGCTGACCAGCTCCGCGAACGGCTTGCCGGCGCCGACCGGCGCGAGCTGGTCGGCGTCCCCCACGAGCACCACATGCGCGCCCTCGGGAATCGCCCGCAGCAGCGTCACCATCAGCTCCTGGTTGGCCATCGAGGTCTCGTCGATGACGAGCAGGTCGCACTCCAGCGGGTCGTCCTCGTCGCGTGAGGGCCCCTTCCCGGGAACCCAGCCGAGCGCCGAGTGCACGGTCGTCGCCCTGACGCCGCTCGACTCGGTCATCCGGTTCGCCGCCCGCCCCGTCGGCGCGACCAGGATCACGCGCGCCTCCTGCTCCTTGGCCATGCTGGCGATCGTCCTGATCGAGGCCGTCTTGCCGGTCCCGGGGCCGCCGGTGATCACCGACAGCCGCTGCGTGAACGCCGCCCGGACCCCGGCGAGCTGCTCGGCAGTCAGCTGCGGCTCATCGGCGCCGGCACTCAAGCCGGCGCCGCTTCCATCCGCCTCAGGTGAGCGCGCCCGCAGCTTGCCACCGGTCGGACGTGCGACGAGCTCGATCACGCGCTCGGCCAGCTCGGCCTCGAGCTCGGCCGTGGCCGTCCGGTATATCCACTCGCCCTCCCGCACCAGATCGCCGCTCGCCACGAGCGAGTCGATCATCGGCTTATCGAGCGCCTCGCCGGCATCGCCGCCGGCGTCGCTCCCGTCGCGACCGCCACCGAGCAGCTCGCGCGCCGCGGCGAGCAGGCGCTCGATCGCCATGCAGGTACTGCCATTGCGCTCGGCCTCGCTCAGCACGTGCATGATGCCTGCGCGCGTTCGCCCCGGCACGTCGCGGACGTCGCGTCCGTCACCGTCACCGGCGCCGGCGGCTCGGCCTCGGGCGATGCGGTCGGCGATCGCGAAGCCCACGCCGAACACGCTCGTCAGCTCGTAGGGACGCTGCGCGACGACCCGGTGCGCCTCCGGCCCGTATTGCTCCTGGATCCGCTTGACGAGGTAGTGCAGGCCATGCGGCGCGAGCATCAGGTGCAGCTGGCGCGTGACCCGCAGCGCGTTCCACGAACTGGCCGCCTCACGCGCGCGTTGGCCCCGCAGCCCCGCGGCGCGAAAGGCCGCCGCCGGATCGCGGTCGATCGCGTCCAGCACCGACTCCGCGCCGTAGCGCGCGACGAGCGCGTCCGCCCGCTTCTGGCCGACGTGCCGGACGCGGCGCAGGTACGAGCCGAGCGCCGCGGCGTCGGATGGTGGGAGCGGGTGGGCTTCGGAGACCCGCACCTGCTCGCCGTAACGGCTGTCGCTGACGATCCGCCCGACCACCCGTGCGCGCTCGCGCTCCTCCAGGTGCACGAGCGGCCCGACGAGCACGATCGGCTCGCCGCCGGCATCCGCCTCGAGCACCGCAAAGCCGCTCTCCTCGCTGGCGAACCGCCGCCGGCGGATCGTCACCTCGGCATCGAACGCATCGGTCGCGACCACGCGGTCCACGTTAGTCCCTGCACAGGCGAAATCGAGCTTTGTGACGGAATTGTCACGTCTGCGCGGAGCCTTGCGATTATCTGCGCGTGCTCCGCCACCTGCTCGCCCCGGTCGTGCCCGCGGCCGCCCGCATGATCGAGGTACCTCGCACGCTCGCCTCGCCGTTCGCGGGCGCGCACGGCGCGGTGGCGATCACGTTCGACGACGGACCGCATCCCGACGGCACGCCCGCGATTCTCGAGATCCTCGCCGCCGCCGGTGCCCACGCCACCTTCTTCGTGATCGGCGAGCAGGTGCAGCGCCGCCCCGAGCTCGTGCGGCGGATCCTCGCCGGCGGCCACGGGCTGGCGCTGCACGGCTACCGGCACCGTCTGCAGGTGCGGTTGACGGCGGCGGAGCTCGAGCGCGACCTGGAGCGCGGCACCGCGGCGATCGAGGATGCAGGCGGGGTGAAGCCGACGCACCACCGACCTCCGTACGGGGTCTACAGCGCGGGCGGCCTGCGGGCCGCCCGCCGTCGAGGCCTGCAGCCGCTGCTGTGGTCCGCCTGGGGGCGCGACTGGCGCAAGTTCACGACGCCCGACCGGATCGCCGCGCGCGTGTGCAGGGCGATCGCGCCGGGCGGGGTGATCCTGCTCCACGACGCCGACTTTTACAGTGCCAAGCGCTCACATGAGCGGACCGTGCTGGCGCTGCCGATGATCCTCACAGAGCTGAAATCGAGAGAACTCGCTACCGTCCCCGTCATCTGACAAGCTTGTCGCCGTGCGGCAGGGAGGAGCGCTGGGTGTTGTGACCCCGTCGCTGGGTGCGAGAGGCCCGCGGCGCGGCCCCGTTTCGCTCGCCTACCGGAGTGTTTCACAACGATGACAACAGCCTCACCTGACAAACAGAGCCCCCCGGACTTCGGCCGGTTCGCGATCGGGTTCGACGAGCGTGACCGCGCCCGTCTGCACGAGCTGATCGATGAGGTGATCGACAGCAACCGCTGGACCGAGTCGGACTTCACCAAGCGCTTCGAGCAGGCCTGGACGGAGCACAACGGCGCCGACGCGGTCGCGCTCTCGAGCTGGGCGGGCGGCGCGCTCGCGGCGCTGCACTTCGCGCAGGTGCAGGGCGAGACGGTGCTGTGTCCGTCGAACACGTTCATGGCGACGCCGTTGGCCGCGATCCGCGCCGGCGCGGGGGTCGAGTTCGTCGACTGCAATCGCGAGGATCTCTGCATGTCGTTCGCCGACTTCGAGTCCAAGGCGCAGGCGCACAAGCCGAAGGCCGCGATCCTCGTGCACATCGGCGGCCACATCGCATTCGACTCCGAGCGGATCGCCGCGTACTGCGCCGAGCACGGCATCTTCCTGCTCGAGGACTGCGCCCACGCCCACGGTGCGAGCTGGAACGGTCGCCGGCCGGGCACCTACGGGGATTGCGGTGTCTACTCGCTCTACGCCACCAAGACGATCTCGACCGGCGAGGGCGGCGTGCTCGTCTCGCGGCGGCCGGAGATCATCGAGCACGCCCGCGGCTTCCGCAACTACGGCAAGCCCACCTACGACGTCCACGGCCTGAACTTCCGGATGAGCGAGTTCACCGCCGCGCTCGGCCTGCTGGCGATCGAGCGGCTGCCCGAGATCGTCGCGTGGAAGAACGAGGTGGCGCGGACCTATCTGGATCCGCAGCACGCCGGCCGGCTCGAGCTGCCGGAGGGGATGACCTCGGGGCTCTACAAGTACATCGTGTTCGACTGGCTCGAGCGCTCCACGGGGCGCGTGTACGACGAGCCGTGCCACCGGATCCTCGGGCGCGGCGTCGAGCTTCCCAACACCGACTGGGTCGCGCGCAACCACTCGTGCGTCCCGCTCTACTACCGGCCCGACAACGGAGATGATGCATGAGGGTCCTGGTGACAGGCGGATCGGGCTTCATCGGCTCGCACGTGGTGGACAAGCTGCGCGAGCGCGGCCACGAGCCGGTGATCTACGACCTGAGGCCCTCGCCCTGGCACCAGGTCGGCGGGGCCGGGGTGATCGACACCGTGCTCGGCTCGATCACGGACCGTGAAGCGCTCGAGCACGCGCTGCACAGCTGCGATGCGGTCGCCCATCTCGCCGCCGTGGCGGACGTCAACGACGTCCACGCGTCGCCCGAGGACGCCGAGCGCGTCAACGCGCGCGGGACCGTCGCGGTGCTCGAGGCGTGCCGGCGGGCCGGGGTCCAGCGGATCGTCTACGCGAGCACGATCTGGGTCTACTCGGACTGCGAGCCGGAGGCGGTCGACGAGGACACGCTGCTGCCGCCGCCCAGCCATCTGTACACGAGCACCAAGCTTGCGGGCGAGCTGTACTGCAAGGCCTACCAGGAGCTGTACGGGATCGAGTACACGATCCTTCGCTTCGGGATCCCGTACGGGCCGCGCGCGCGAGAGGCCGCGGTGATCCCGGCGTTCGTCAACAAGGCTTTCAAGGGCGAACCCCTGACGCTCGCCGGCGACGGGCTGCAGTCGCGACGGTTCGTGTACGTCGAGGACCTCGCCGACGGCGTGGCGCTCGGCCTGGGCGAGGTCGCGAAGAACCGCGTCTACAACCTCGCAAGCAACGACAACGTGACGATCAAGCAGATCGCGGTGACCGTGCAGGAGCTGATCGGCAACACCGAGATCGTCTACACGCCCGCGCGCCCGGGCGACTTCGGTGGGAAGGTGGTCTCCAGCGAGCGCGCCCGGCGCGAGCTCGGCTGGATGGCCTCGACGCCGTTCTCGGAGGGCGTGCGCCGCTACGTCGACTGGCGTCGCGAGCAGGCGAAGATCGCCGAGACCAGGGCAGAGGAGGCGGTCATCCCCGCAGGCGAGCCCGACGCGGAGTCGCCGCCCCGGAAGGTCCTGATCATCTCCGCCGACATCGGCGAGGGCCACGATCTGCCGGCGCGCGCGGTCGCGCGCGAGTTCCGTGAGGAGGATCCCGACGCGCTCGTGTCGATCGTCAACGGGCTGCCGGCGATGGGGCTGTTCGTCACGCTGCTGCTGCGAGAGAACTCGGCCTTCATGTTCCGTTGGGTCCCCTGGCTGTTCGATTTCCAGTACCGCCTGTTCATGAAGTTCGCGCCGACTCGGTGGTTCGCGATGAAGGCGCTGAGCCTGCTCGGGAGTCGCGGACTGCTGCGGCTGATCCGCGCGTTCGAGCCGGACGTGGTCGTCTCGACGTACCCCGCGGTCACCGCGGTGCTCGGCGAGATGCGGCGCAAGGGCAGGCTGAGCGTCCCGACGTACTCCTCGATCACCGACCTCGCGGGCCTGTACTTCTGGGCGCATCCCGGGATCGACCTGCATTTCGTCACGCATCCCGAGTCGGTGGAGGAGGTCGAGCAGATCGCCGGTCCCGGCAGCGTTCGCTGGGCAAAACCCCCGACCACTCCGGCGTTCTTCGCTCCGCGCTCGGAGGCCGATGCGCGCCGCGCGCTGAGCCTGCCCGCCGAGGGCAAGGTGATCGCCGTCTCAGGGGGCGGCTGGGGCATCGGTGATCTGATCGGCGCCACCGAGGCGGCACTCGCAGTCCCGGATGCGACGGTGCTGTGCCTGTGCGGGCGCAACGACGGCGCACGGGCGCGTGTGGCACAGCGCTTCGCCGGGGATCCGCGCCTACGGCCGATGGGCTTCACCGATCGGATGGGCGACGTGCTCGCCGCCTCGGACGCGCTGATCCACTCCACCGCCGGCCTCACCGTGCTCGAGGCGATCATCCGCGGCTGTCCCGTGATCTCTTACGGCTTCGGCGTCGGCCACGTGCGCGAGAGCAACCGCGCGCTGGAGCGCTTCGGCCTCGCACAGGTGGCACGCAAGCGCACCGACCTGGCGCCGGCGCTCGAGCGCGCGCTCGCCAAGCGGCCGGAGCCCGACGATTCGTTCGCGCGGCGTCCGACCACGGCGTCGCTGGTGATCGCCAACGAGCGCCACGTGCGCCCGCTGCCCGCCTGGCGCGTGCGCACCGCGCGGGTCGCGACCGCCGCCGCCACGCTGCTGGTGATTGGCAGCTGGACGTTCACCGCCGGGTTGGCCTACGCGCTGATCTCGGACTTCGCCCACACCAAGCCGTTGACGACCGTTGCGACGACCAGGCCGGAGGTGGGCCTGATGATCGACGCCAGCGGCAACCAGGTGCCGATGCTCGCGAGCGCGATCGCAGCCGGCGGGATGCACGCCTCGTTCGCCCTCAACCACGCCTCGCCCCAGTCGGTGCTGAGCGTCGACGGCTACGGCGACGAGGCACTCCCGCGCCTACCGGACGGCGGTCTCGTCAGCTGGCTGCACACCCGTGGTCAGCTTCACGGGCTGCTGCGGGAGCTCGGCTACGAGCATCACTTCCTGTACGCCTCGAGCGGCCCCAGCCTCGGCCAGTGGCTGTTCGCGCATGCGCAGGGTGGGCGTCTTGTCGCCGGGGCGATCAGGCTCGACGGCAAGGGCATGCACGGCACGCTGCGGCTGCACGCCGGCGAGGTGATCGAGCTGAAGGTCGACACCGTCGAGGCCGCGCTCTCCGAGCTGCACCGGATCTGGTTCGTGCTCCATCTCGAGCATCTGCGCGGCGTCCCGGTCGGGCGCCTGATGAGCGACGCCGGCGTTCCACTCTAAGTTAGCCTAAGCGGGCGACGCTTCGTCCGGCGCTCGCCGGCTGCGCACTCGATGTCGGGATAGCCTGCGCGGACGTCCGCTCGTGGTGCGAACATACGTTCGTGTCCTCGTCCCTGATCGTCTGCGTCCTGCTACCCCGCTTCGAGCTCACCGTCGCGGCCGGTGATCGCGCCGAGCTGCTGCGCACGCCCGCGGCGCTGGCGCCGGAGCCGGGGGGCGCCCAGCAGGTGGGGGAGGTATCGCTCGGGGCCGAGGCGTTCGGCATTCGGCCGGGGATGCGGTTGGGTGAGGCGCTCGCTCGCTGTCCGCGGCTGATGCTCGTGCCTGGAGACCCCGCTGGTGTCGCGGACCGCTGGGACGGGCTCCTGCGCAGGCTGGAGTCGATCGGCGCGGCGGTCGAGACATCGCATCCGGGCCTCGCCTGCTTCGACGCGAAGGGCCTCCTGCGGCTCTACGGGGGTCAGCCGGTGGGAGTGCTCGCCGCGGCTCGCCGGGCGCTCCGGATGCCGGCCCGTCTCGGTGTGGCGCCGACGCGGTTCGCCGCCGTCGCCGGCGCCCACAGGGCGCGGTCACGCCGGCCGGTGATCATCGCCGGGGGGCCGCGCCAGGCGCGCGAGTTCCTCGCTACCCAGCCGGTCTCGCTGCTGCGTGAGCGCCCGGCGCTCGCCGGTCTGCCGGAGGCGTTGGAGCGTCTCGGGGTGGCGACGCTGGGTCAGCTGGCGGCGCTGCCGCGGGCGTCGGTGGCGGATCGCTTCGGCGCCGCCGGGCTGCAGGCCCACGGGCTCGCATGCGGCGCCGACAGCGCCCTGCGTCCGCGGGTCCTCGCCGAGACGGTGCGCGAATCGCTCGAGCTCCCGGAGGCGGCGTCCGGCATCCAGCTCGAGCGGGCGCTGGAGTTGCTGATCGACCGACTGCTGGCGCGCAGGGAACGGCGGGGACGGCCTCTGCGCGCTGTGTCGATCTCGGCTGTGCTGGTCGAACAGGGGGGGACCTGGCGTGAGCAGGTGACCTTCCGCGAGGCGCTCAGCGACCCGGTGCGCATGCGCCTGGCGCTCGTCTCCCGGCTGGCGCTGATGCCGGCGCCCGCGCAGGAGCTGAGGCTCACGGCCGAGCGCTTCGGCGCCGCCGGCGGTGATCAGCGTGGCCTGCTGGACGATCCGACTGACGCTCGGCGGGCGCGGCTGCGTGAGGCGATCCGGCAGACACGCGCTGCCGCTGGGCCGGATGCCGCGCTGCGCATCCTCGAGGTCGAGCCCGGCTCACGCTTTCCGGAGCGGCGTGCGATGCTGACGCCGTACGAGACGTGAGCGGTCCCCGCCGCCTCTCCACGCCTCAACCGGCCACGATCCGCGCCGGCGAGGACGGGCGGCCGCTGCTCGTCGACGGTCGCGAGATCGACGCGGTGCGCGAGTCGTGGCTGATCGAGGATCGCTGGTGGACCGAGCGACCGCTGCGCCGCCGCTACTGGGAGGTCGTCACGATCTGCGGTCGTGACGAGGTGGTGTTCCACGATCTCGTCAGCGGGCGCTGGTGGCGCCAGCGCTAGCGCAAGGGGCTCCGACCGGCGACGAGCGGCTCCGTCGTCAGAGCCTCGACGAGAGACCAGCGTATGTATGTATATATGGCGGCTTTCAGTCGAGGCTCAGCTCACACGTCCTGGGGGCCGTCAGGAGCGTCGGACTCGTGAGTGTCCCGGGCGGACTCAGCGCGGATCCACTCGCAACCCGACGAGAGATCCTCGACGCCCATCGCGGCCTGCACGTTGAGCCACATCCCGAAGCGCATGAACTCGTCGATCTGCTCGTGTCCGGCACCGGACAGCTGCTCGACGTGCGTGACCAGCCGCGCGAACGCGCCCCGCACGTGCGCGCGGATCGTCTCGTCGTCGCACGCCGCGTAGCCGTGGTGCTGGAGCATCAGCAGGGTGCGATCCGACGCGACCAGCTCGACGTAGCCGCGGCCCATGGCCATGAGCACGTCGGCGCCCGGCTCGGCCAGAGCCGGGTCGTATTCGGCCGCAGCGCGCGTGAACACCGTGGCGACCCGCTCAAAGCCGCGCTCGATCGCGGCGATGAACAGGTCGCGCTTGCTCGCGAACAAGCTGAACACGTACGGCTGGGCGACGCCCACGCGCCGCGCGATGCGGTCGACCGGCGTCCCGTGCAGTCCGCCGTGCGCGAATTCGATCATCGCTGCATCGATCAGCGCGTTCCGGCGCTCTGCGGCCGGAATGCGCTGACGACGGCTCTTATCGGCGGTGGTGCTCATGGTGTGATCGTAGTACCAGGTTGCTGCCGGACCGATTGCCGCGAGCGCTCACGCCGTGGCGACCGTGGCGGCGATCCTCGCGGCCTGATCGCGGGTGCTGAACGGCAGCGCGGCGGCGATGAGCGCTCCAGTCGCGAGCACGCCGGTGCCGACCCACATTGCGGGGACGAGCCCGTCGACGAAGGCCTGGGGCGAGAGATAGCTCCCGTGGCTGGTGAAGACCGTCGCGAGCACCGCGATCCCCAGCACGCCGCCGAGCTCGCGGATCGCGTTCGTCGCCCCGGATGCCTGCCCGGCCTGATCGGTGCGCACCGACGCCAGCACCGCGTTCGCCGAGGGCGCGAACACGAGCGCCATCCCGCTGCCGCCGAGCACGAACGGGATCACCATGCCGGCGTAGCTCTGGTCGGTGCTGGCCAGCGTCGCCAGCCAGCCGAGCGCGATCGCCTGCAGGGCCAGCCCCGCCACCATGAAGATCCGGCTGCCGTAGCGCTCCGAGAAGAAGCCCGCGAGCGGCGAGACGACCATCGTCGCTCCCGTCCAGACGAGCAGCTTGATGCCTGCCTGCAGCGGCGTGTTCCCGAGCACGTTCTGGAGAAACTGGCTGAGGAAGAAGATCGAGCCGAACATCCCGAAGTACATCGCGATCGACACGACGTTCGTCACCGCGAAGCTGCGGCGCCCGAAGAACTCCAGCGGCAGCATCGGATGCGTGGCGCGACGCTCGTTGACGACGAAGCCCGCGAGCAGCATGATCCCGAGTGACAGCGAGAGCACGACCTCGGTCGCCGTCCAGCCGATCGTCTGCGCCCGGATCAGCCCGAAAACGACCCCGAACAGCCCGCTCGAGGCGAGCGCCAGGCCGGGAAGGTCGAGGTGGTGCGAGGAGCCGAAGCTCTCACCGAGGCGCCGAGCGGCGATCGGGGCGAGCATCACGCCCACGGGGACGTTGATCCAGAAGATCCAGTGCCACGAGCTCGCCTGGATGACGGCACCACCGACCAGCGGACCGAGCGCGACTGCGACGCCGCTGATGCCCGACCAGACGCCGAGCGCGAGCCCGCGCTGCTCTGGGGGAAATGCATCGGCAAGGAGCGTGAGCGTCAGCGGCGTCACGATCGCGGCCCCGACTCCCTGAACTGCGCGGGCGGCGATCAACAGATCGGTGGTCGGCGCGAGCGCCGCGCAGGCAGAGGCTGCCGTGAACAGGACGATTCCGGCGACGAACATGCGCTTGCGGCCGAAGCGGTCTCCGAGTGCCGCGCCGGTCAGCAGCAGCGCCGCATATGAGAGAACGTAAGCGTTGACCGTCCATTCGAGCGATTGGATCGATGCGCCCAGCTCGCGGTGGATGCTGGGCAGCGCGACGCTGACGACGAGGTTGTCGAGAACGACCATGAACAGACCGACGGAGACTATTCCGAGCGTCCAGCCTCGGCGCGGAGCTGTCAGGCGGCGGCTCCGGTCGCGGGGCGTGGCGGTGGGGTGAGACATCAGGACCTCCGTACATAGTAACCGCTAACTAAGATACGGAGAGATTAGCAGCCACTAATAATTTGTCAAGCCGCTCGTGCTGCGCGGGCCGCTCGATTAGGGTTATTCGCCTGCGCCACACGACCGAGGAGATCAAATGGGCTTCATGGACAAGGCCAAGGCGGCCGCCGAGCAGGCGGTCACCAAGACCAAGGAGGGCGTTGAGGACGTCACTAACAAGCGCGATCTGGGCCAGGCGTACCAAGAGCTCGGCCGGGTGGCTTACGAGCTCATCAAGCGCGGGGAGATCACGCACACCGAGCTGGCGCCGCTCGCCGAGCGCATCTCGGAGATCGACGCGAAGATCGCCCCGGTCGGCTAGCGAGCCGCAGCTCGGCGCGGCGGGCGGATGGGCGCGCCGCGGCGCGCCCCCTCCATCAGGTGCGCTCGCCGCCCGTGATCGCGTAGCCGTTGCTGTCGACCACGACGCAGACGGTCGGACCACATCCGATCGACGAGTTGGTCGGGGCGGTTGTGCTGAGCGGCTCGATCTCCGTCTGGGCGCCCCACACCCCGGTGGCCGGGGTGGTCGAGATGAAGACGTTGTCGGCGCTGTCGAGCGCGATGCAGTACGAGCTCGAGAAGCAGCCCACGCCGTCGAACAGGCCCGCGCCCGGGTTCGGCGGATCCGGCTGCACGGAGACGGTCGTCCACGCCGCAGCACTCCCGCGCGGGTTGGTCGCGGTGCTCACCAGACCGGTCGAGGTGTTGCCGAAGCCCACGTCGACGCAGAGCGCCGACGACGGGCAGTCGACGGCGCTGAACGTTGCGGCGGCCGTCTGCGTGGTCGTTGGCGTTCCCGTCGCGCGCCAGATTCCGAATGCTGAGCCGGGATTCGTGGAGTAATAATCCTCTGCGCCCGCGGCCACGCAGAACGTGATCGAGGCGCATGAGATGCTGCTCAGCAGCGTTCCGACCTTCTTGATCATGCTCCACGCCGACACGCCGCCGGTCGGGTTGGTGCTGGTCAGCACGTTGCCCGGCGTTGCCGAGTCCGCGGCGACGCAGAGCGTCGTCGTTGGGCACGACACGCCGGCGAGCCCGGCGAAGCCACCGCCGGTCACCGTCGAGGCGTCGATCCTCGCCGGCTTGCTCCAGGCCTTGGCGCCGCCGGTCGGATTCGTCGAGGTCACGACGTCGCCGACGGCATCGACGGCGACGCACAGATTGGAAGCCGGGCACGAGATCCCCGTCAGCGAGCCGCCGCTGACCGCGTCGATCCGGAACGGCTTGCTCCACACCTTCGTCGTGCCGGTCGGGTTCGTCGACGTCATCGCGTAGCCGGAGGTGTCGACGGCGACGCACAGCTTCGTCGGGGTGCAGGCGACGGCGCTGAGACCTCCGTTGCGGGCGGACTCGAGTCTGATCGGCGCGTGCCAGTGGATCGACACGGCGGCCGACGCGGATGCGGCCGTCGCCGCGACGGCGAGCGCGGTCAGCAGCAGCGGAAAGGTGGTACGGATGGCGCGCAGGAGCCTATTTCTAGCCGATTTTGTGGCCACGCAGTGTCCAGGGTGCGCAGAAGCTTCAAGATGCATACCGTCAGGAACCCTCCGCGCGCGCAGTTGTTGCGGTTCTGTAACCGACCTGATCGCAATCAGGACCGTCTCGAACGCCCGGCTGCTCGGTCGCGGCCCGTCCGGCGAACCCACGCGTGCCAGGCCTAAGCCAACGGCGCGCTCGGCAAGGCCCGTCCGGATGACGCCACGGGTGCCAGCCCTCAAGCGAACGGCGCGCTCGGCAGGAACGGGGAGAGCGTCCCTGGGTCTCCCCGCACGCCGAGCGCGCCGTAGCCGCTGAACCTCAGCCCGGCGCGCGCGAGGATACGGAGTGCCCACTGCTGCTCGCCGGTGATCCACCGCACGCGAATGCCCTCGCTGCTGTCCGCGCGCTCGAGTGCCGCCCAGAGGAGCGCGCCGGCGCCCTCCTCGTCGCGAGCGGCCAGCAGCGCGACGCGGCGGGGCTCGACGACGGCGAAGCCGCGATCGCCGACCCGCAGGATCCGTCCGCCCCGGGCGTGCATGTACATGAGCTCCTGGGTGTGCGGTCCCCCCCGGACGTCACGCGAGACCTCCGCGAAGGCCTCGAGCACGCCCGTCTCGAGCTCACCCGGATCAACCTCGGTCACTTGCGCGCGCTCCCGCGGGAGCGCGCGGCGCAGAAGGGTTCCCTCCGCGTCAAAGGTTGGCCGCAGCGAGAATCCGTGCAGCGCATACAGCCGCAGCGCACGCGGATCGTTGGAGCTGGCGATCAGGCCGGCCGGCGCGTCGGCGCCATACCTCAGCGCGCGTCGGAGCAGCGCCCGGCCGGCGCCCACGCTCTGCGCATCCGGTGCCGCCGCGAGCAGCGAGAGGCACCACAGCCGCTCGCGGCGGATCGCCTCGGCCACTCCGACCAGGCGCCCATCGAGCTCTGCGACGAACGCGCCGGCCGGGTCGGTGCGCATCGGGTGCTCGACGCGGTCGCGCCATCTCCGCACATGCTGCCCAGCTTCGACGGGGACGCCGAACGCGGCGCTCGACAGCGCGGCCGCAGCATCGAGGTCAGCGTCCCGCATCACGCGCACCGTCAAGCTGTCGTGGTCTTGAGATTCCGCAAAGAGCGTTTGACTTCTGTCTTCCAGCATCCGTAGGATTCTGCGATCTGGGGAACTGAGATACCGCCAGGGCGACCGCTCGGCGGCGAAAGATAGGGGATTACATGGCTGAGGTTGCTGCGCCACAGCATGATCCGGAGCTGGCGCTCGAATTTGAGGGGATGGACCGTAGTGTCGGCTTCCTCGGATTGCTCTGGGCCTCCGAGGGCTCGATCATCGGCTCCGGCTGGCTGTTCGGCGCCCTGGCCGCCGCGACGATCGCAGGGCCGTCGGCGGTGATCGCGTGGGTCGTCGCGTCGATCATCATCATCATCCTGGCGCTCGTCCACGCCGAGCTCGGCGGCCTGTTCCCGGTCACGGGCGGCACTAGCCGCTTCCCGCACTACGCGTTCGGCAGCTTCGCGGGCGCCACGTTCGGGTGGTTTTCCTACATGCAGGCGGCGGCCGTCGCCCCGATCGAGGCGACCGCCGCGGTCCAGTACATGTCGAGCTACTCGGGGCTGCATGGCTGGTATGTCAACGGCGCCCTGCGCGGCGCCGGGATCGTCGTCGCGATCGGCTTCATGGCGGTCTTCACGCTCGTCAACCTGATCGGCATCCGCTGGCTCGCACGGGTCAACAACTCGCTCACGACCTGGAAGGTCCTGATGCCGATCCTGACGATCATCGTGCTGATCCTGTTCAAGTTCCACGGGAGCAACTTCACCGCCGCTGGCGGCTTCTTCATCCATGGCGCCGCGGCCAAGTCGATCATGTTCGCGATCGCCGACGGCGGCATCATCTTCGCGCTGCTGGGTTTCGAGCAGGCCGTCCAGATCGGCGGCGAGAGCGCCAACCCCAAGCGCGACCTGCCGCGCGCGGTGATCGGCTCGATCCTGATCGGCTCGGCAATCTACATCCTCGTGCAGGTCGCCTTCATCGGCGCGCTCCAGCCCCATCTGCTGGCCGAAGCGAAAACCTGGGCGAACCTCGGACCGACCAACAGCAACGCCACGATCGTGGCGATCAACGCCGCGCCGTTCTACCAGGTCGCAGAGCTCGCGGGCGTCGCGTGGCTCGCGTTCTTCCTGCGGCTCGATGCGATCATCTCGCCCACCGGCACCGGCCTCATCTACCTGACGTCGTCCTCGCGGGTCGCCTTCGGCCTCAGCAAGAACGGTTACATCCCGGCGGCGTTCGAGAGGAACAATGAACGTTTCAAGGTGCCGTGGTTTGCGATCTTCGTCACCTTCGGCATCGGCATCCTGTTCCTGCTGCCGTTCCCGAGCTGGCAGAAGCTTGTCGGCGTCGTGACGCTGGCGTCGGTGTTGATGTACGCGGGGGCGCCGCTTTCGCTGGGCGCGCTGCGGGCTTCCAAGCCGAATCTGCCGCGCGTGTACGACCTGCCCGCGTGGCGGGTCATGGCGCCGCTCGCCTTCATCCTGGCGAACTTCGTCATCTACTGGTCTGGCTGGGGCACCTACTCGACCGTGATGCTCGTGATGTTGATCGGGTACGCGCTGATGGGGGTTTCGTTCGCGTTGCACCTCAACCCCAACCAGCCGAAGATCGACTGGCAGGCCGCCCCGTGGATCCTCGTCTACATGATCGGAATGGGGTTGATCTCGTTCTTCGGGCAGTTCCCCGGCTGCTCTCTCGCATCCTGCGCAAAGCCAGGGACCGGAGGCGTGGGCTTCCTGGACGGCATCGCTCCGTTCCAGACGTTCCTGATCGGCGGCGTCGGGAACGCGATACCCCTGTACGTCGACCTTGGGGTGGTCGCGGTCTTCAGCCTCGTCATCTACTACTGGGCGATGTCCAAGCGCCTTTCGGAGGAGAGGGTCGACGATTACGTCCGCGACGTGTACCCGCCACCCGTCGCCGAGTAGCCCGCGCTCTCGATCCGCCGCGTGAGCCGCTACGGTTGGGCACAAGATGCCCAGCCGTAACGGCACCGGCGCGCGGCCGTCGCGCAAGCTGATCGCGACCGTCATCTCGGGCGGTGTGCTCGCGGCAGCGTGCTCCGGTTCGGCGGCGTCGTCTCCCGTGACCCGCACGTCGGCGAGAGTGCCGACGATCACGGCGTCGTCGCCAACTGTGATCGCGTCGACGACGTCCACGTCGACGACATCTGCGGCGTCCACGACGTCCACGACGTCCACGACGTCCACGACGGCGCCGAAGCCCAAGCCGGCGCTGCCGCTCGCCGGCAAGGTCGTCGGCATCGATCCCGGTCACAACGGCGGGAACTTCACCGATCCCTCCTACATCAACCAGATCATCTGGAACGGCCGTGAGAACGAGACCTGCGACACGACCGGCACCGAGACCGACGGCGGCTACACGGAGGCGCAGTACAACTTCAACGTCGCGACCTACCTTGCGGGCGACCTGCGCGCCGAGGGCGCAAAGGTCGTGCTTACGCGCCACTCCAACGACGGCGTGGGGCCCTGCGTGACCACGCGCGCGGAAATAATCGACCGTGCGCACGCGAACGTCGCGATCGACATCCACGCCGACGGCGGGCCGCCGGACGGCCGCGGCTTCGCGATCCTCGAGCCGCTCGCGGACGGGATCAACAACCACGTGATCGGCGCCTCGGTGCGATTCGGCTCGATCCTACGTGCACGCTTCCTCGCGATCACGGGAATGCCGGTGAGCACCTATGACGGTGTCAACGGCCTCGTCTTCCGCGACGATCTCGCCGGCCTGAACCTGACGACCGTGCCGAAGGTGCTGATCGAGACCGGGAACATGCGCAACGCGACCGACGCCGCGATGCTCGTCACGAGCTCCTTCCAGAGGCTCGCCGCGAAGGCGATGGCGAGCGCGATCACGCAGTTCCTCGCGGACCCTAAGGGCCCACGAGAACCCTAAGAGGCTGGCCGTTCTAAAGCCCGTAAGGGTGCATCACCACGTTGAACGTGGGGATGTACGAGCGCTTGATCCACTTCGTCATCTTGATCCGGTGCACTCTCTCGCCCCCGCCTGCCAGGCTCGAGCCGCCGCTCTCCCACCACTGACCCTTGAGGTCGATGATCACGTGGTCGCCAAGCGTGCTGCCGCCGTCGGTGCGATCGTAGATCGTCACCCAGCGGCCCTTGCCCGGCCGCATCCACTGCTGGTAGGGGAGCGTCTGCGTCGTCTGGGGCTCCCCGAGGAAGCCGGCGGAGTGCAGCACCATCGACACGAAGCCTGAGCAGTCGTAGCCCATGTTGATCGTCCAGTCGCCGTGGCCACCGCCCCACACATAGGGCATCCCGTTCAGCAGGCGCGCGGTCGTCACCATGACGCCGATCTTGTGGGCCGGCGCGGAGCGCCGGCGCAGGCCGTGGACGTTGATCTGCTGCGCGATCGAGAGCACCTGTACCACGTACCAGTCGGCGTGGTTGTATGCGAAGATCGCCCGCGGGACGTTGCCGGTAGCGCCACTGACGTGGAGGTAGCGCGCGGCGGCGAAGATCGCGTCGACGGGGTTGTACGGGTTTCCGAGGCCGGCGACACGGGTGTAGCGAACTTGGCGAACGTAGCGAACCTGCCGAACGTAGGGATCGCCGTGCTTGGTTTTGAGCTTGACCTTCACCTTGACCTTGACGCGGACCGTGTGCACCTTGACCGCCATCCCGTACTCGGTCCAGCTGGCGGGCATGAACTGCATCCATCCGACCGCTCCGGCCGAGGAGACCGACAGGTCTGCACCGTAGTCTGTCTCCTCGCGGTTGATCGCGGCGAGCAGCTGCCAGGGGAGCCGGTATCGCGTCGCCGCGGCCTTGTAGACCGGGATCAGGTACTTGGGCGGAAGGTTGACGTTCTTGACGAGCGAGGCGTAGAACTGCAGCTCCGCGGGGCTGAACGGGTTCACCCACGGACTGCCCGTCCAGGGGCTGGTGCTCGTGACGATTGGGGTGGGCGCCGGATCGTCGACGATCGCGGCGCCGCCGTCGCCGGGGGTGCTCGGCCGCGGCTTCGCGACGGGGTGCTTCGCGATCTTGTGATGCGTGGTCGTGCGCTTCTTGACCCCGGCAGCCGGCGGGCATGCCTTCGTGGTGCCCTTGGTATGCGACTGCTTCGCGCGGCCTGACGTGGCCGACCCGCGCGATCGCGCGGTGCTCGACCGTGACGCGCACTTCGTCGGCTTGATCGCAACCGGCTCGGAGAGCACGAGCGAAGACGAGCTCGTTGCGGCCGATTCCAGCACCGAGCTCAACAGACCGCTCACGCTGCCATGCGTCTTTCCGCCGGTGGTCGTCGTGCTCGGCGATGTCGTCGTGGTCGCCGTCGTCGTCGTCGAGGGCGTGGTGCTCGAGGGGGCGGTTGTCGTGCTCGCGGTCGTCGGCGTCGCGGATGGCGACGTGTCCGTCCCCGTGGTCGTGGTGGATGAGGGCGTCGATGAGGTTGAGCTCGCGGGCGTGGTGCTCGACGGCACGGTCGTGCTCGAGGTCGAGCTGCCGGTTGCGCCGGTCGTAGAGGCCGTCGTCCCCGGTGCTGTCGTCGTGGTGTCGGCGGACGTCGTCGGTGTCGCCGAGGTCACCGTGTTGCTGATCGTGTCGGCGACGTGTGCGAGCTCGCGTGCAGTGGCCGGCGAGGCGATCACCGCCGCCGAGGAGAGTCCGGCGCCGAAGGCGAGAGCTGACGCGATCACCGACACGCGGCGCCCGGACGTGGCGAGCGGGTGGCCGTGAGCATGAGCGCCGGCGCGCCGCGCGAGAGAGGCGCTGGCGCGTCCCGTGCCCGACGCGGTTGGGGTCAGCGCATCAGCGGCGGTTGGCGCGAGCTGCGCTTCAGCGGCGGCGCTGCACGCGACCGGCAGTGGAAGCGCCAGCGGGTCTCGCTCGCTCGACGCGAGCTCGAACGATGCCTGCGGGTGCTCGACCAGCCGGAGCGGCAGCTCGAACCGAGCCGTCAGCAGCAGGCCCATCCGACGGCGTCTTGTGCGCATGCGGCGCTCGATCCGGTCGACCGTCACGCTGACAGGCTTGTGCGAGCTCACGACGGCGCCACGGCGGATGCGCAGCTCGACGACGCCGGGAGCGCAGAGCGGTCCGCGCAGCTCGGCGGAGAGCTCGAGCGTGGCGAAGCGATCGTCGTGGTTGCGGTAGGAGACGCGCTGGACCTTCGCCCACGGCAAGAGCCTCAGTACCGGGGGCGCGGTGCCCCCGAAGCTCGCCGGCGCTTCGGCCGCTGTTCCTTCGCTCGATGGTTGTGGGCTGTCCATACGGTGCTCGCCTTCACACACCTTGTTCGGCAGTGGCAATTGGAGGCTTGAGTGACTCAACGGCAAGCACATCCCCGACTTGAACTCCGCGGCTGTCGATTTCGCCGGCGGCGAGCTCCAGCACGCTGCGCGCGTGGCGAGCCGCGCGTGTCCGCCACGGCGGGATCCGCTCCGCGAGCTTGATGACGGTGAGGTCGCCGTCGAGGAAGACGGCGTCGAACTCAAAGCGCATGAACGCGCTGTGGATCGACGGTGCCGGCTCGATCAGCATCCCATGGCCGGCGGGCAGCGACCGACGGCCGAGCAGGCCGCGCAGGCGGAGCCATGGTGTGTCGGCGATCTCTGCATGCTCGCAGACCACGTTGCCCTTTGTTTGGCTGAGAATCTGTCTAATGGCGGCAGCCATGATCGTCTGCAACTGGTCGGGGAACCGTTCTTAACATAGACGCTGCGGCGGCTCGCTCGATGCTTCTTTCCAGCATGACCCACGTACCAGCCTGGCCGGTCGTCACGGCGTGAACGGCTGATGGTTCCCGACCGGGGCCCCTAAAGGCCCCCCTCGCCGGGCGTCTTCGGCAGCGTCACCGAGACTACGGTCGGGTCGCCGTGGCGGCTCTCGATCTGCGTGCCGCCTCCGAGCATGCGCAGGCCCTTGGAAATGCTCGAAGATCTCCACGATGCACCCGCAGTCGAGACGGCGCCTAGCGGCGCATCCTCGCTGTGTTCCGCTGCCCGCACCACTTCCTGGATCGTAAACGGCCGCTGGTATGCTGCCACCCCATGCTTTCGACGATCGATCACGTGGGCGTGGCTGTCGATGACATCGAGGCCTCGATCGCCTACTACCGGGACGTGCTTGGGATGCCGCTCGTGCATCGGGAGACGGTAACCGACCAGGGGGTTGACGCGGCTCTACTGGATGTCGGGGACGGACACGTCGAGCTCCTCTCGCCGCTCGGTCCAGAGACGCCCGTCGGCAAGTACCTCGCACGCCGGGGCGCCGGGCTGCATCACGTCGCCTACCGCGTGCCGGACGTCGACGCGGCGCTCGCCACGCTCGAGGCGGCCGGTGTACGCCTGATCGACCAGCACGCCCGGATCGGGATTCGGGGCTCGCACGTCGCCTTCCTGCATCCCGCGTCGACCGGTGGCGTGCTCACGGAGATCGTCACGCCGGCGGCGGGTCACTGACATGGGCGCCGACAAGCCTCAGAAGCTCAGCATCGGCTTCCACGGCGGCCAGGTGCTCTCGGCACGGATCCTCCCCGGCGAGCTCGCGAAGCTTCGCGCCGCGCTCGGCACCGGCGTCTGGCATGAGCTCAGCGCCGAGGATGGCACGATCGTGCTCGATGTCGGGCGGATCGACTATCTGCTCGTCGACCACGACGAGCACCGCGTCGGCTTCTGATCAGCCAGCCCATCCGCCGGTCCTCGACAGACAAGCTGCTCGTGCCGCTGCTCGCCGCCGACCTCCATGTCCTCGGGGTGCTCCGCACGAGCGGACATGCGCCTGGGCTGGAGCGCGCTCTGGCGCGCTACTCGAGCCTCGGCGAGCACGCGGCATGCTGGCTTGCATTCGGCGTGGCAGGGTCGGTCTATGCGCCGGAGCCGGCTGCGCGCCGCGCATGGCGCCGCGGCGCCGCGATCGTCGCCACGTCCTATGCGGCCAACTACGCCGTCAAGCTGGCGGTTCGGCGGCGGCGACCCGAGCTGGCGGACCTTCCCCCGCTGGCGCCGGTGGTCTCGGAGCTATCGTTTCCGAGCGCCCATGCGACGACGTCGTTCGCGGCAGCGCGGGCATACACGGGGCTCGCGCCGGCCTGGGCGCTGTACGGAGCCGCGGCGCTGTTCGCGATCAGCCGCCCATATCTGGGCGTGCACTATCCCAGTGACGTGCTCGCCGGGGCGCTGCTCGGAACCCTCATCGCGGCCGCGGCAGGCGGCGGCGAGCGCGGGGGCGAGGAAGGCCGGCTGGTCGTGAGAGCTCGGAGGTGGGGGCGATGAAGGTGGGCATCGTGGGGATGCCGAACGCGGGGAAGTCGTCGCTGTTCTCTGCTCTGACCGGGGTTGCGGCCGAGGCCGCGAACTATCCGTTCACGACGATCGAGCCGAATATCGCCGTCGTGCCCGTCGCCGACGAGCGCCTCGACGCGGTCGCGAACACCGTCAAGGCGTCGAAGATCGTACCCGACACGATCGCCTTCCACGACATCGCCGGGCTGGTCGCCGGCGCTCACAGCGGTGAGGGGCTCGGCAATAAGTTCCTCGCCAACATCCGAGAGACGGACGCGATCATCCACGTCGTGCGGGCTCACAGCGACGCCAACGTGGTCCATCCGGAGGGTCGCGTCGATCCGCTCGCCGACATCGACACGATCGAGACCGAGCTCGTCTACGCCGACCTCGAGCAGGCCGAGCGCCGGCTCGAGCGCGTCGCCAAGACCGCGAAGAGCGGGGATCGCCGCGCGGTCGCCGAGGCCGCATGGCTCGGTGAGCTGATCAAGGCGCTGTCCGCGGGCCGCCCTGCGCGCACCGTGCCGCCACCGGCCGACGTAGCCGATGGCCAGATCCTGCTGGGCTCGCTCACGGCCAAGCCCGTGCTGTTCGTCGCCAACGTCGACGAAGGCGAGACCGAGGTACCGGAGGCGATCGCGGCACACTCCGCGGCTCAGGGCGCGGGTGCCGTCGCCGTCTCGGCGCGAATCGAGGCGGAGCTCGCGGAGTTGGACGACGAGGAGGAGGCCGCGGCGCTTCGCGCCGACCTCGGCCTGAGCGAATCGAGCCTCCAACGCGTCGTGCGCGGCGCCTTCTCGCTGCTGTCTCTGGTCGCGTTCTTCACCGCCGGCGAGGACAAGCCGGCGCAGTCCTGGCATCTGCGCCGAGGGCTGTCCGTCTGGCACGCATCCGGGCAGATCCACAGCGACATCCAGCAGGGCTTCGTTCGGGCGGAGGTCGTGTCCTGGAACGAGCTGGTGGACGCCGGTGGGTACGCGGGGGCGCGGGAGCGTGGCGCCGTGCGCCTGGAGGGCCGCGACTACGTCGTCGCCGACGGCGACGTGATCACCGTGAAGTTCACACCGCCGCGGAAGTAGGCGCATCCGGCCTCGGGCCGCGCTCGCGTCGCTTCTGGAGTGAGGGGAGACCGCTCCGCTCGCGCGGCGGTCACCACGGCTGGCCCTCCGGGCTTTTCGCATCCGGCTTCGGGCCGCGCTCGCGTCGCCTCTGGAGTGAGGGGAGACCGCTCCGCTCGCGCGGCGGTCACCACGGCTGGCCCTCCGGGCCAGCCTTCTTGCTACAGGGCGACGTCGTCGTCGTCGAGCCTGTCGACCGTGGAATGGTGCCAGGCTTTGCGTCGCCGCAGGATGTCGCGCTGGTAGTCGATGATGAAGGACCCGAGGCGGCTATGCGCCTCGGCGCTCATGGCCTGATACTTGAACTCGCACAGTAGGCCGACCCGCGCAGTGAGGATGGCGTGCCCCTCGATCGGCTCGTCGTCGCCGAGGAGCGACAGCGTCAGCTTGGCTCGCTGTGGCGGAGACCAGTGAGGCACGGTGTTGAGCAGCGTGCCGTCGACGCCGAAGTTGACCGTGTTCGTCTCGATGGGCTCGCTCGGGTTGCGCTCGTCGCATCCCGCCACCGTGATCGGTGCGCAGACGCGAATCCGGAAGCAGTCATCGGCCTTCCGCGAGAGCGCATCCGTGACCTTGAAGCGCCAATCTCCCGGGCTGCGCGCGTACAGCTGGCCCTTGAGTCCAGCGAGTCGGTGGTTGTGCTCGAACGCCATGAAGCAGTCGGGCAAGCGGCCGGGGACATTGGGCATGTGCGCTGACTCGAGCGGCTCCAGGGCGACAACGGTGTCGATGACTGCAACCACCTCGAACTGGACCGCGCCGTCGGCCAGCGGAAGGTTGATGCTGACGACCTGCTGCGGACTGAGGCGGATCATCCCTGGCCTAGCTCGGCGATGCCGGCCCGATCAGCTGCGCAACGGTGTGCGCCAGGTTTACGACCGGCTTGCGCAGCAGCTCGAATTCCGAGCTCTGGATCCCGTGCCTCTCCATCGCAACCGGCGTGTAGCCGGAGATCAACACGATTCTGAGCTGACTCCACTGCCTCCGTAGAGCGTGGGCGAGCTCGTAGCCGCTCTGCTTGGGCATGATCACGTCACTGATCACGAGGCTGACCCCGTCGCCGTGCTCGGCCATGCAGATCAGCGCCTCGTCTGCGTCGCCGGCTTCAAGCACCTGGTAGCCGGCGCGACGCAGCGTGCGAGCCGTGGACCAGCGGAGAAGATCCTCATCCTCGACGACGAGCACCCAGCCGGGAGCCGGCGCCACGGCGACGGGCTCCTGCGAGATGGCCGGTGTGCTCGCCGGTTCGCTGAGCGCCGTCTGCGTGAGATCGGCGTCTGTGTGGTCGCTCATGGGTCGCTCCTTTGTGAGTCTCCGCCGCGAGCGAATGCGGCAATCGGGTCGTTGGCGTCCTCGTCCAGGTTGTCGGCGGATGTCCCCCGTGGTTGAGCACCGGAGCACTCGCGGGAGCGCAAAAGCCTCGCGACGTGGAGCAACAGCTCGTCTTCGCCGAACGGCTTGGTCAGCGTCGGGCTGGGTGTCGAGGTCCGGCCGCCCCGTAGAAACCGTTCACCGTGGCCGGACATGTAAAGGGTAAGCAGGTCGGGGTGCAGCTCCTGGGCGCGGCTGGCGAGCTCATCGCCCCAGATGCCGGGCATGATCACGGCTGTCAGCAGCAGGTCGTAGCCGCGGGTGTCTCTCGCAAGGAGCTCGAGCGCCTGGTCGCCGCGCTCGGCGTCACACACGTCATAGCCGGCGTGCTCCAGGATCCCGCGAACCGCATCGCGTGTGACGGCCTCCGCCTCGACGAGCAGGATCCGTCCGGCGTCGGCTCGGGAACTTGCCGGGGGCCTCGCTGGGGCCGCGGTCGGCGGTTGCGTGGCGGCGGCCGGCAGGTACACCTCGACCGTTGTCCCACTGCCAGGTTTGGAGGTGATCGCGACGGCGCCGCCGGCTTGGCGGGCGATACCGTAGACCGTCGCGAGCCCGAGCCCACTGCCCTGGCCCGGCGACTTGGTCGTGAAATACGGCTCGAGCACATGCTCGAGCGTTTCGGGGTCGATCCCGCAGCCGTCGTCTGTGACCGCGAGCCGCACGTAACGGCCCGGCGGCACGTCGAGCTCGGCTGCGGTTTCCGCCGGCAGTTCGACATTCTGCACGGCTCCGGTGATCAGTCCGCCGCGAGCCATCAGCGCGTCGCGGGCGTTGACGACGAGGTTCAGGATGATCTGCTCGATCTCGGTCGGGTCGGCCCGCACCGGCCACAGATCTGTCACGGGCTCGACGCGCAGCTCGATGTGCTTGCCCAGCGGCCGGTCGAGCATGGTGTGCATCGCGGCGATGACCTCGCGCACGTCGACGATCTGCATTTCGCCGACCTTGCGCTGCCCGAACGCCAGCAGCTGCGCGGTCAGCCGCGCACCGCGCTCGGCCGCGCGGCCGATCTCGTCCACGTCTGAGCGCCCCTGGCTGCCGGGAGGCAGCTCTTCGCGTACAAAGCCGACGTAGTTCAGGATGATCGCCAGCAGATTGTTGAAGTCGTGCGCGACGCCGCCGGCGAGCGCCCCCACGCTCTCGAGCCGCTGCGCGCGTTGCAGGCGCTCCTGCAACTGCCGTCTCTCACGCTCGGCGGCGACCCGCTCGCGCAGAAGGCTTCGTAGGTCGGCGAACGCGAAGGCCGTCCGGAGGATCGAGGCCAGCAGCGTGAGAACCGCCAGCGAGAAGGCGAGCTGGTCAAGCCGGTGCACGTGGTCGTACAACAGCAGCCCGAGCGAAGCTAGGGCCGAGCTGGCGGGCACGAGCAGTACCGCCCACGCCTCGAGTCGCGGCCGCGGCGGTGGGGGCTCGAACTGCCACGCTGCGGCGGCGAGCAGCGCAACGGCGAAAACGTAGAAGAAGTTGGTCAACCGGCTGGGATCGCTGGAGCCGTTGGCAACCTGCACCGCGTAGAGGCAGTCGGCCAGCGAGAGCAGCAGGAAACCGCCGCCGAGCAGACCCCAGGTGCGATCCAGCCGCCACCCGCGCAGAGCGAGCACGCCGACCACCAGTGCCGCCAGCAGGAGGTCGCCGATCGGGTAGGCAAGCTCGGTGGCGACCGCAGTCGTACTGCCGCTGATCGAGGCGAGCACGGGCTCGAACACGAGCGCTGCTCCGATCGCAGCCAGTCCGCCGCCAGCGATGATGCCGTCGAGCCACACGCCCGCCGGCACCCGTCGCTGCCCGTCGGCGCGGGCGATGCCGAGGATGCCGAGGTAGCTCAGGGGATAGAGCGTCAACCAGAGTGCGTCGCAGATCGACGGAATCGGTGGGTTCGCGAGGTTGCCGATCCAGAACGACCACAGCACGTTTCCCAACGCGTACAGCGCGAGGCCGACTGCCAGCAGTCCCCAGGGAATGCGTCTCGACCTGCCCCTGATCGCGCGCAGCGCAACGATCATCGCCACAACGATGTAGACCACGGAGGAGACCCAGTTCGATACGAACTCTGTCGCCTGGGATCCACCGATACCGAATAAGGCGTTCGCGGCGGTCACCAGCAGCAGCACGAACAGCACCGCGAACGAGACCGTGAGGGCGACCGACTCGCTGCGTTTCAGGTCGGATGCCTGCCAGAGCCGATCGACCGCGATGCCGTTCATCCTAAGCCGGTAATCGACCGTTGCCCCGCGGGTTGTACCTGTGTGCGGCCTCACGCTAACGCGTGACGCGCGCGAGCTCCAGGTGTCTAGGCGTTGCCGAGCTGCTCGAGGCTCGTTGCCTCCCGCAGCCGCCGCGCGAGCGCCCGCAAGCCGTAGCGTTCCGCCGCCGCCGCACCGCCGGCGATGTCGGTCGGACCGTCCACCGGGCGCTCGAGGGCAACGCGTTGCAACTGCGCGATCCGCTTGAACGCGTGTAGCTCGGGCGCGGCCTGCCGCAACGCCGCCGCCACCCGTGGGCGCTCGCCATCGGCCGCCGCGATCGCCGCCTCCAGCGAGCCATGCCGCACGAGCAGATCCGCGGCGGTCTTGGCGCCGATCCCGGGCGCCCCCGGGAGACCGTCGGACGGATCGCCCCGCAGTGCGATGAAGTCGGGTACGAGCTCGGGCGCGATCCCGTAGCGGCGGAGCACCTCGTCGCGGTCGACGGTCTCAAAGCCGCTCTTGCCGGAGCGCAGGTAAAGGATCGAGGTGCGAGGGCCGGCGCACTGATACATGTCGCGGTCACCGGTGAGGATCAGCGCCCGGGCTCCCGCCTCCTGCTCGATCGTCGCGAGCGAGCCGAGCAGGTCATCCGCCTCGAGCAGCTCCGAACCGAGAGACTGCCATCCGAAGGAGGCGAAGAAGCCGGACTGCTCGAACTGCCACGCGAGCGCCGGCGGAACGGGCGGTCGCGCCGCATGGTAGGCGGGGTAGAGCGCCACCCGGTATTGCGCGGCCTCCGCGCCGAAGCAGAGGACGATCGCGCGTGGTCTGAGCTCGGCGGCGGCGCGCAGCAGGACGTTGCATGCGCCGAGGAGCGCCCCGACGGGCCGGTCGTCAACGCCGGTGATCGACTGGGGCAGCGCGAAGAACGAGCGATAGAGCAGGAACGGCGCATCGACCGCCAGCAGAGGGCCGGTCACCGTGCTGGAGCAGGTCCGTTGGCCGCCGGCCGCTCCATCAGCCGGTCACGCTGATCGCCGGCCCGTCGATGCCGTCGTAGACGATCCGGTAGCGCCCGGGGGTGGCAACGCTCGCCTGGTAGGTCCCGCGGGCGGTCAGGCTCGCCCGCGCGACGGTGCGAGGGCCGCCGGCACTCAGCAGCTGGATCTCGACCTCGGCGCCGGCGCACGCCGGGAAGATCGTCCCGTGCAGATGCAGCCCGCCGGTCCCGCCGGTCAGCGATCTGCGGCCACGACGGGACGCCCCGGTGTCGCAGGTCACGCTTCTTCCTGCGCCACCGCCGGCCTCAGGGCTCCCGCCACCGGAGGCCGCGGTGCCACCGGTCAGCGCGGCGCCACCCGTGCCCGCCGACCCGCCGGCCCGCCGATCGGTCACCCGGGCTGCTCGCAGCGGGCTGGCCGCGCCGGGTGCGGCGGTTATGGTGGTGAACGACACCAGCGTGCTGAGCAGCCCGAACGCCTGCTGCAGCTGCGCGCCCGTGGCGGAGATGCGCCCGCCGGTGCCGACGACCGAGGCCGTGACGAGGCGCGGGGTGAGATCCTGACCGGTCGGCTGGATGCCGATCAGCGAGCCCTTGACGAAGCCGGCGAGCTTCGCGGCGGCTGCCGTGAGGCTAAGGTTCTCGCTCCAGCTGTGGTACGGGTTGCCGCCCGCGCCGTCGTAGGGGTCGGGCACCCCAACGAGCCAGGGCTCGGGCGGGGAGCCCGGCCAGGCGTCCTGGATGCTCTCGGTGTAACCGCCGGAGCTCGAGGAGAACGGCGTCAGGACCGGAGCCCCACGGTAGGTGACGACCTCGCCGCGCGTGGCGGCCACCGCCGCGTTGCTCGCCGGAGTCTCCGCTCCCACGCCGCCGTACATCTGCGAGCGCGTGTCGGGATAGACGTCGAAGCTCGAGCTGGCCGGCGTGACGGTGAGCGCGAAGGTGCGGGCCGCCACAGCCTGCGCGTCGAGCGCCTGCGCCGGCCAGCTGGACGGCATCTCGCCGGCGACCACGCCGCGTACGTAGTCCTCGATGTCGAGTGCGTTGACCGTCTCGATGCCGCTCCCTGAGGGCCAGAACTGCAGAGCCCCCCTGTACCGCCCGACGCCGGCCAGGTCGATCGGTCGCCCGCCGCTGACGGTCAGCGGGGCCCTGAACGGCTTGCTGCTCTGCCCGCCGGAGCGCAGCAGCAGCATGCCTCCGCTGCTCGGCTGCACCGAATACGTCGCGCTCGGGTCCAGCCGCGTGCGCGCGGCCGTGCTCGCGCCGCTGAAGGTGGGCGTCCCGTTGCTGAGGAGCACCGTGACGACGTGGTTCGGGTTCGTCGTGCCGAGCGAGGTGCCCGTGTAGTAGTGCCCGAGGATCGCCGCGTAGCTCCAGCCATGCTGCGCATACCCGAGCGCGCCGTACTGGCTCATGCCGACGCCGTGGCCGAACCCGCCCCCACGAATGTAGAAGCCGCTCGCCACCGGCGCGAAGCCTCCCGCCGCAGCGTGCGCCGTCGCAGAGCCTCCGGTCGACGCCCGGGCAGTCCTGGGACCGGCGGCCGCGGGGCTTGCCGCCGCGGAGGCTGCCGCCGCGAGCATGGTAACGACGGGCGCAACGCCCATTGCCAGACGCGTCCGTCGACGCGTCAGCGCGAGGCGAGACCGGGCTCGCCCGCGTGCTCGTCTGCGACGTCCCCAGCCGCGCCGTTGTCCGCGGGCGCTTCCAATCGCTCGCTCGGTGCCTGCAGGCCCAACCGCCCGCACCATCTGTCGAAGCTGCTCGGGCGCAGCTTCGGAAGCTGGTGCCAGCTCAGCTTTCGGTCGAACCACGCGGAGATCTCGCGCGCGAGCATGATCCGGCTCCAGAGCCATCTGCCGAACAGGAGCACCGAGACGGTCAGCGCGCCGATCCAGAACACGAGCGTGAACAGGGCGCTGAGACCGATGAGCGCATCCAGTGCGAACCCGCACACGAAGCACATCGGGATGATCACCAGGATCAGGCTGTCGTTGCGCCGCAGCCGCGCTGCGGCCTGCTCCCCGATCCGGGGCATCCACGTCTCGTTGAAGTCGTCTTGCGTCATCGCCAATCGCGCCGGCGCGCCAGGCGTCGCGCGCAGCGCCTCTGGGCTGGTGATCGGCCGTTGTGTCGCCGGGCTGAAGCGTCACGCACGCCCCTACAGGTTTCCCTGCGCCATCCTGCGCAGATCCATCGCCCTGTTGTAGGTCTCCTCGTCGACGCCGTTCTCATAGGCGACATCGCGCAGCAGCCGGCCGGAGGCGGCGGCCTCCTTGACGATCTTGGCCGCCTTGTCGTAGCCGATGTAGGGGTTGAGCGCCGTCGCCGCCGCCAGCGTCGACTCTGCCGAGCGCTCGCAACCCGCGAGATTTGCTTCGATGCCGTCCACGCACTTCGTCGCGAGCGCCCGCGACGCCGCCGCCAGCAGCCGGATCGACTCGAGCAGGTTGCGCGCGATCAGCGGCACGCGGACGTTCAGCTCGAAATTGCCCTGCAGCCCCGCTACGGTGATGGCCGCGTCGTTGCCGATCACCTGCGCGCTGACCTGGAGCACAACCTCGGGAATCACCGGATTCACCTTGCCGGGCATGATCGAGGAGCCCTTCTGCAGCTCCGGCAGGTACAGCTCGCCGATACCCGCCCGCGGGCCGGAGCCCATCAGCGCGAGATCGTTGGCGATCTTGGTCAACGAGACGGCGATCACCTTGAGCGCTCCGGACAGCTCGACGAGGGCATCGCGATTGCCCTGCGCCTCGAACGGATGCTCGGGCGCCGAGATCGCAAGGCCGCTGTCCCTGCGGAGCAGCTCCCTCACCTCGGCGGCGAACTGCGGATGCGTGTTGAGTCCGGTACCCGTCGCGGTGCCGCCGAGCGGGATCTGCGCCACCTGTGGCAGCGCGAGGCGCACCCGCCGGGACCCGAGCCGCACCTGTGCCGCATAGCCGGCGAACTCCTGGCCGAGCGTCACAGGGACCGCGTCCATCAGGTGCGTGCGGCCGGACTTGACGACATCGTGGAAATCCACCGCCCTGGCGGCCAGCGAACCCTCCAGCTGCTCCAGGGCGGGAAGCAGCTCGTTGGTCGCCTCGCTCAACGCGGCGAGGTGCACCGCGGAGGGGAACACGTCGTTGGAGCTCTGTCCCATGTTGACGTGATCGTTGGGGTGTGCGCCGTCGCCCGCGAGCGTCGCGATCACCTCGTTGGCATTCATGTTCGAGGAGGTGCCGGAGCCGGTCTGGAAAACGTCGATCGGGAACTGCGAGTCGAACTCGCCCGCGGCGACGCGGTCCCCGGCAGCGGCGATGCGCTCCGCGAGCTCCTCGTCGAGCAGGCCGAGCTGGGCATTGACACGGGCGGCGGCGGCCTTGATTCGCCCCAGCCACCGGATCACCGGCACGGGAACGGGCTCACCGGAGATCGGGAAGTTGGCGACGGCCTTCGTCGTCTCGCCACCCCACAGCTGCTCCTGCGTATCAGTGCTCATGCCGTTCCTTTCGCGTTCAGCCGTCGGTCGCCTTCAACGCTACCGCTCAGCCGCAGAAGGCGATCAACTCTCTTGCAAGTCCCACCGGATCGTCGTATGCCATCAGGAAGCCCGTTCCCGGGAGGGTCCGCAGCTGGGCGTCGGCGATCAGGTCGAGCGCCTCCCGCGCGCCGTCGATCGGATTGAGCGGATCGTCCTCGGCCCACAGCAGCAGCACCGGTACGGCGATCTGCCGGTAGGCGTCCAGCAGGTCTCGCTGTGGCTCGGAGGGCCAGTGCCGCGCGAACCTCGCCCACGCCCTTGCCCGGTTGACGTTGCCGCCCACGTCACCAAACGCATGGCGCATCAGGTCGCGCGCCTCCGGATTGTGTTGCACGGAGAGGCGGTCCCCGAACCTCGGCCGGAAGACGAGGCCCGCGCCGTAGGACAGCGCGCGGTCGAGCCCCGGCACGATCGCCAGCTCGGAGGCCAAGCGCCACAGTGCACGCTGACGGCGGGCCTGCTCGCGGCGGTGCAGGCGCGTCCCCATGAGCACGATCCGCGAGGGCGAGATGCGGCCGCTCGTCACGGCACGCAGCGCCAGCTCGCCGCCGACGTCGTGCCCGCCGAGCACTGGGCTCGGTCCCGCCACCTCCTCGCAGAAGCCCGCGAGCACGTCGATCAGCCAGCCTCGCGTGTACGGGTGGCGGGGTCGGTCCTCCGAGTCGCCGTGCAGCGGCAGATCGGGCAGCAGCACGCGAAAGCGTGCGGACAGCGGCTCGACGATCGGCTCCCATTCGCGATGCGAGAGCCCCAGCGAGTGCAGCAGCACGATCGCAGGACCGGTCCCCGACTCCCGGTAGGCGACCCGCGCCCCGTCGACGTGGTGGTAGAGCCGTAGCCGCATGGCGCGCATCGTCTCAAACCGACGATCTACATTTGGCCGAATGAGCGCTGAGCAGAGCGGGGCCGGTCATAAGAGCCACCCTGGCCGAGAAACGACGGAATGTCGGACGTTTTTCGGCCAGGGGCCTTTCGCGCGCTTCCGGTTCACCGAGCGCTCCCTCGACGAACGCGGCACCGTCGTCCTGAGGTACGCCCTCGACGACGCCTACGAGTTCGAGGAACGCTTCACGCTGCCGCCACCGCACGCAGGCGCCACCGAGCCGGATCCGGGGACGATCGATGGCCTCCTCGACCTCCTGCACTGGATCGCCGGCGTCAGCTACTACAAGACCGCGATCCCCTCCCAGGTCGCCACAGAGACCGGCGACCCGCCGCCGGCGACCCGCGCTCTGCTCGAGGCCCTCTACTCGGAGGGCCTCGGCGAGTTCGCCGTCGTCAACGACCTCCCGGCGCTCCCCCGCCCGCGCTTCTCTTCCCGGGAAGCGCGCGACGTCCCGAAACCGCCCCGCGACTCCGCGAAGCCGCCCCGCGACTCCGCGAAACCGCCCCGCGACTCCGCGAAGCCGCCCCACGACTCAGCGGAACCGCCGACCCGCGTGCTCGTCCCTATCGGCGGCGGCAAGGACTCCGCGGTCGCGCTCGAGATCGTCCGCCGCTCGGGCCTGGACACCGAGCTGTTCTCTGTCGGCAACGCACCCCCGATCCAGCGGACGGCCGCGGTCGCCGGCCTCCCTCGCCTCGCCGTCACTCGCAGGATCGATCCCAACCTGCTGCAAGCCAACCGCGACGGCGCGCTCAACGGCCACGTGCCGGTGACCGCGATCGTCAGCGCCGTCGCGCTCCTGATCGCGGCGCTACACGGCTTCGACGCCGTCGCGCTCGCCAACGAGCGCTCCGCCTCGAGTCCGAGCACGACTTACCACGGCGTCCCGATCAACCACCAGTTCTCCAAGAGCCGCCACGCCGAGCGCCTCCTCGCCGCCGCCGCGAGTGAGGTCGACGGAGCGCCGGCCATCTTCTCGATCCTCAGACCGGCATCGGAGCTCGCGATCGCCCGTGCGTTCGCGCGCATGCCGGACTACCACGATGCGTTCACGAGCTGCAACCGCGTGTTCACGATCGACCCGGCTCGGCGCGCGACCTCGTGGTGCTGCGATTGCGACAAGTGCCGCTTCGTGTTTCTGATTCTCGCGCCGTTCCTGCGCCCTGAGCAGCTCGAGCGTATCTTCGGCATACAGATGCTCGATGACGTGGCCCAGTTCGAAGGTTTCGCGCGGCTGACGGGGATCGGGGGACACAAGCCGTTCGAGTGCGTCGGCGAGATCGAGGAGAGCCTCGCCGCGATTCGCCTCCTCGCCCGCGACCCGCGCTGGAACCATCATCGCGTCGTGCAACGGCTGGCGCGCGAGGTCCTCACCCGCTTCAATGAGAACGATGGAGACCCGAGCACCGTCCTCGAGCTCAGCGACGACCACGACGTCCCGATCGCGTTGATGGGCGCGCTGGATGCGATTCTCGGCGCTTGATCACAAGACGATCGCCGTGTGGGGCGTCGGCCGTGAGACGCGCTCGTTCGCGCGCCATTTGCACGAGCGGCTCCCGGACGCCGAGCTGATCGCCGTGGTCGGCGACGACCGTGAGCGCGATCAGCCCGCCGCTCGCGAAGATCCACTTCTGTGCGGCGTCCCGTACGTCGACGGCGAGCACGCCATCGACGAGCTCGGCGAGGTGGAGGTGATCGTGCGCTCTCCCGGCGTATCGATCCACAAGCCCCAGCTCGAGGCGCTCGCGGAGGATGGCGTGACCGTGACGACCCCGACCGGTCTGTGGCTGCACGAGCGCGGCGGGCGCAACGTGATCGCGATCACCGGGACGAAGGGGAAGGGCACCACGGCGGTGCTGATCCAGCACCTGTCGGCACCAATCCGCGAGACGCACATCGCCGGCAACATCGGCCGCCCGGCACTCGACCTGCTCGACATCCCCGACAGCGCGTGGGTGGTGCTCGAGCTCTCGAGCTTCCAGATCGCCGACCTGTTCCACGGCGCCCAGGTCGCCGTGCTCACGAACCTGTTCAAGGAGCACGTCGACTGGCACGGATCGGAGGCGGTCTACCGGCGGGAGAAGCTGCGGCTCTTCGGCCTTCCGGGAATCGACGCGTGCGCCTACCGGCCCGGCGATCCGCAGGTCGAGGCCGCGGTCGCGCCGGATGCGCGCCGCGTCCCGTACGGCACCGAGGGCACCTGGCATGTCAACGCGGGCGGCGTCACCGACGGCCGCGAAACGCTGATCCCGTTCGACGCCCTGCCGCTGCGCGGACGCCACAACGCGGAGAACCTCTGTGCCGCGCTCGCGGGACTCGACGCCGCGGAGCTGCCGCTCCCTGATCTGCCCGGCGGGCTCGCGGGCGTAGAGGGCCTCCCACACCGGCTCGAGACGATCCATCGCAGCGACGGGGTCGAATGGGTCGACGACAGCATCGCGACCAACCCGACCTCGTGCGGCCTCGCGCTAGCCGCCTTCGAGGACCGTCACGTCGTCCTGATCGCCGGTGGCTATGACCGCGGACAGGACTTCGCCGAGCTGGGACGGAGGATCGCCGGCATGGACGTCGACCTCGTCTGCCTACCGGACACCGGAGCGCGGCTTGCGCGCCAGGCGCGGGAAGCCGGCCTCCCGGCCGAGCGGATCCTCGAGACGCCGAGCATGGAGAAAGCCGTCGCGGCCGCCCGCGCGCACGCGCGCCACGGCTCGGTCGTGCTGCTCTCGCCGGCCTCGGCGAGCTTCAACCTGTACCGCGACTTCGAGCAGCGCGGCGAGCACTTCGCCGCACTCGCCGCCGCGGCGCCGTAGGGAGCGCTCAGCGTCACCCGCGCCGCGCCGGTCGGGCGCCGTAGCCAAGCCGGTCGCCCCGGAAACGACGACGGCACGGTGACTGTGACGCTGCTGTGACGCACCCTGTTCACTATGGTCGCGAGCTCGGTGGGCTGTGCCGCCGGCGTCGCCCGTTTGACGCGTGGGAAAGGACATGGGAATGCGTGCATACCAACTAGACAGGGGCGCGGGATCGCGCTGCGCGCGGGTGCGGGCGTGGCAGCTCAGGCGCGTCGGCGCGGCGATTGCGTCGCTGGTCGGCATGTTGGCGCTTGGCGCTCCTTCACCGGCGCTGGCGGTACTCAGCGGGTCCGGGACCCCAGCGCTCGTCGAGGGGTCGGCCGCCTCGGCCGCTGGAAGCGGCCGCTGCGCGAAGGTGAACCTGTGGACGATCGACGTGACGGGTTTCGGCACTTACTATTTCGTGCAGGCTGGTGGGGGCTGGGTCAGCAGCTTCAACCAGGACGGCTCGAGTCCGTTCGGCACCGTGTCGCTGTCGGTCAGCGGAAGCTCGTTCTCCGCGGTCAACCCGTACCTCAACGGCCAGTACACCGCCGTCTTCCGCGGCACGCTCGCCCGCAACTGCACGATCGGGACCAGCACCCCGCTCGGAACCTGGAGCGCTCATGGAAGCATCAACAACAGCGGCACGTTCTCTGCGCAGGGATCGCTTCCTCGGGTCAGGTACGAGGTCAGCGGCACGGTCACCTATCAGGGAGGCGGCGGTCCCGCCGCCGACGTCGGGCTGCAGGCCGACTGCTCCGGTGGCGGTAGCGCCACGACTGACACGACGGGCGCCTACAGCTTCCTGCTGCCCGAGGGCCCGTGCAAGATCTCCGTCGTCCCGCCATCCGGTGACGTGTCGACGCCGCCTTCGATCCGTGTTGACGTTACGCACGACATAAGCAACGTGAACTTCCAGGTGTCCTGCGGTGATGGTGGTCAGGCGGGCGGCGCCTCGCGCGGCGAGCTGACGTTGGACGACGCTCGCCCGGCGGCGACGATCGGTCCCGGCTCGCCGGTGATCACACCGCCGCCATGCTCCCTGGACGTCGAGGTCCACGCGTTGCAGCCGGTCCGCTCGGGGCTCGCTCGTGACGAGGACTATCCGCAGAACGGCGGGGTGAACTTCACCGCGAACACGTACTCGGCGGCCGGCTCGGACGTCGGCGAGCCCGGCGAGGTGGTACAGAAATGCGAGGGCGGCTGCGCGAATCTGCTGATCACGGTCACCGATAAGGACGGACAGCCGGCCGCAGACGCGACGGTGACGGCGTCGGTCGATGCGATCCAGCCATCCTCGGCATACGTCTCCCAGGAGTTCCCGTTCGGCGGCGGGGACTTCCTCTGCACTCAAACCGAGGACCCCGACAGCCAGCATTGCGGCGGCGATCTGTCGGGGCTGAGCACCGACTCGAACGGTCGGGTCAGGCTGATCTACTGGGCGCCCGGCTTGACCGACGAGGGCAGCGCCAAAGTCGAGGTGACCGCAACCAAGACCTGCAGCGGAGAAACCTGCCCGGCCCACCTGGAACGAGGTATCGGCGACACGACCTTGACGGTGAAGCCTTACGTGGTCTACGAACACGATGGCGAGCTGCCGGAGAAAGGCGTCGAGGCGCTGGTCGACCTCGTTCAGGTCGCCCCGTTCTTCCTTGAGAACGAGGCCGCCAAGGTCGGGTTTGAGAAGACGCTCGAGTCCTCGCTCGAGTGGTTGCTCGAGCAGGAGGAGTTCGAGGAAGCAGCGGTCACCGCCCAGATCACGGCTGGGCTGTTCGCCGAGCCGATCTTCGGTCTGATCGAGGCCGCCCACTCAACCATTGAGTGGAACGAGGAGCACGACTACCTGGCGATGTTCCTTCAGGCAATGGATCTGCGCGGGACCGGCCTCGACGACCCGGCTTTCGAGTACCCCGACCCTGCGCCTGCGCTGGACCCCGAGTTCTCGCAGCTGATCATCCACGGCGCCGCCAACCCGCTCCACGCCTTCGCCGGCGGGATGCTGTGGGACTTCGCCGAGGATCTCAGCGCCGAGGCGCGAATCCGCGCGAGTCACCACAGCACCGTCCCGCTCGGCCCGGCGTCCGTCACGGTCCGGATCTACGACATCTCGCACTGCAATCAGCGCGACCCTGAGTGCGGCCCCGGCTATAGCCACGCCACCCCGGGGATCTTGCCGCTGCTCAAGATCGAGGTCGAGATGCAGCTCCATGGCGCCCACAGGGTGATCGGCTGGATCCATAGCGTCGTGATCTCGCAATACGACGCGATCGCCTTCACCGAATCACAGCCGAACCTGTTGCCGTGAGCGGACCCGCAGGACGCCCGCGAAGCGTCACGCGCGGCCGCGGTCGGCGGGCGCGGCCGCCTAGAATCGGGCGTCCTCATGGCCGCCGCCGAGATCCGACCCCACCGTCCCGTCGACCCGCGCGCTTCGTTCCCCGAGCTGGAGCTCGAGGTGCTCGACCGCTGGCGCGAGCGCGACGTGTTCGCGCGCTCGGTGACCCAGCGCGAGGGCTGGCCGCGCTGGGGCTTCTACGAGGGTCCGCCGACCGCCAACGGCGCGCCGGGCAGCCACCATGTGCTCGCCCGCGTGTTCAAGGACATCTTCCCTCGCTACAAGACCATGTGCGGCTACTACGTCGAGCGCAAGGGCGGCTGGGACTGCCACGGGCTGCCGGTCGAGCTGGCGGTGGAGGCGGAGCTCGGCTTCACCTCCAAGGAGGACATCGACCGCTTCGGCATCGCCGAGTTCAACGCCCGCTGCCGCGAGAAGGTCCTCAGCCACGTCGATGACTTCACCAGGCTGACCGAGCGGATCGGCTTCTGGATCGACGTCGAGGATGCCTACAGGACGCTCGATCCCGACTACATCGAGTCGGTCTGGTGGGCGCTCCAGCAGATCCACCGCAAGGGGCTGCTGTTCGAGAAGCTGAAGGTCGTGCCGTACTGCCCGCGGTGCGGCACCGCGCTCTCGAGCCATGAGCTCGGCCAGCCGGACGTCTACCGCGACGTGCACGATCCGTCTGTGTACGTGCGCTTCCCGGTCGCGCGCTCGTACGGGCCGCTGAGCACCGGCGACGAGCTGCTCCTGTGGACGACGACGCCGTGGACGCTTGTCTCCAACGCCGCCGTGGCGGTCGACCCTGACCTTACGTATGTGCGCGCGCGGCCGGCCCGCGGGCCGGCCGCAGGCGAGGCGGGCGTGGACAGCGAGCCGGTCTTCGTCCTCGCGGAGGCGCGCGTCGAGCACGTGCTCGGCGCCGGTGCGGAGATCCTCGAGCGCTTTCCCGGGGAGGCGTTCGTCGGCGCGAGCTACGAGCCGCCGTTTCACTACATCCCGGGCTCGGCGTACGGGCCCTCGGGCCACACTGTGCTGCCTGCCGACTTCGTCACCGCGGAGGACGGCACCGGGCTTGTGCACACCGCGATCGCCTTCGGCGAGGAGGACTTCCGCCTCGGTGAGCAGTTCGGGCTGACCGTCGTCAACCCGGTCCGTCTCGACGGCACCTACGACGAGCGGATCGGACCGTACGCAGGGCGCTGGGTCAAGGACGCCGACCCGGACCTCGTCGAGGACCTGCGCGCGCGCGGGAAGCTGCTGCGCGCCGAGAGCTACGAGCACTCCTACCCACACTGCTGGCGCTGCGGCACGCCGCTGCTCTACTACGCCAAGCCCTCCTGGTACATCGCCACCAGCCAGATCAAGGACCGCCTGCTGGCGGCCAACGAGGACGTCACCTGGCATCCGGAGCACGTCAAGCACGGGCGCTTCGGCAAGTGGCTGGAGGGCAACGTCGACTGGGCGCTCTCGCGCGAACGTTACTGGGGCACGCCGCTGCCGGTGTGGCGTTGCGGTTCCGGACACGTGCACGTGATCGGCTCGCTGGGCGAGCTGGCGGAGCGCTCGGGGGTGACGCTCACCGACCCGCACCGGCCGTTCGTCGACGATGTGTCGTTCCCGTGCGGGGAGTGCGACGGCGAGATGCGCCGCGTCCCCGAGGTGATCGACGTGTGGTTCGACTCGGGCTCGATGCCGTTCGCCCAGTTCCACGCGCCTGCGGCCGGGACCGAGCGCTTCGAGCAGCGCTTCCCAGCCGACTTCATCTGCGAGGCGCTCGACCAGACGCGCGGCTGGTTCTATTCGCTGCTCGCGGTCTCGACGCTGCTGTTCGACCGCTCCTCGTACCGGACCGTCGTCTGCCTGGGTTTGATCGTCGACGAGCAGGGCCGCAAGATGAGCAAGTCGCTGGGCAACGTCGTCGATCCGTGGGCGGTGATCGATCGCTTCGGCGCCGACGCGCTGCGCTGGTACTTCTTCACCTCCAAGTATCCGTGGGACGGCTACCGCTTCTCGATGGACACGATCGGCGAGGCGGTGCGCCAGTTCATGCTCCAGCTCTGGAACACGTACGGGTTCTACGTGCTGTACGCGAACGCGAACGGGGTCTGTGCGCCGGCGCTCGACCGCGCGGCTGCGCGGGCCGCCGAGTCCGACCTCGATCGCTGGGTGCGCTCGCGCCTGGAGGCGACCGTCGAGCTCGTCCGCGACCGGCTCGATGAGTTCGACGCCACCGGCGGCGGCCGTGCAATCGCGGAGTTCGTCGACGAGCTCTCGAACTGGTACGTGCGCCGCTCGCGCCGGCAGTTCTGGGACGGGTCGCCCGCGGCGTTCGTCACGCTGCACGACTGCCTGGTGACGGTCGCGCAGCTGCTCGCGCCGTTCTGCCCGTTCATCGCCGACGAGATCTACGACAACCTCGACGCCTCGATGCCGAGCGTGCACCTGTGCAACTTCCCGGTGGCGGGTGAGCGCGACGTCGATCTGGAGGACGCGATGCGGGTCGCGCGCGAGACGGTACGGCTCGGGCTCGCGGCCCGAGGTCAGGCGAAGCTCAAGGTGCGCCAGCCGCTGCGCGCGGCGGTCGTCGTCGCCACCGGCTTCGAGCGCGCGGCGATCGAGCGCATGGCGGAGATCGTCCGCGACGAGCTCAACGTGCGCGAGCTGCGCTTCGTCTCCGAGGCCGATGAGCTGGGGCAGGTGGAGGTAAAGCCCAACTACCGCACGCTCGGCCCGCGCTTCGGCCCGCACATGCGGATCGTCGCGGCGGCGATCGCGGGGCTGGACCCGGCGCACGTCGCAGCTGCGCTCCGTGAGGGGCGCCCGGTCATGATCGACGTCGACGGCCACGACCACGTGCTGCGCGCCGATGACCTGCTCGTCACGATGAAGCCACTGACGGGCTACCAGGTCGAGCGCGAGGGCTCGCACGCGGTCGCGCTCGAGCTCGAGATCGACGAGGACCTGCGCCGCGAGGGCTGGGCGCGCGAGATCGTTCACGCCGTTCAGGCCGCGCGTAGAGACGCGGGGCTCGACGTGTCCGACCGGATCACACTGACGCTCGACGGCGACGCAGAGCTGCTCGCCGCCGCCCGCGACCACGCGACGTACGTCGTCGGCGAGACGCTGGCGACCGCGGTGCGCTTCGTGTCGCTGCCCGCGATGACGCCGGTCGCGATCGACGCTCGGCAGCTGCGAGTGCACGTGGAGAAGGCAGCTTCGCGCGACCCCGGGCGGTAGGCCGCGGCAGGACGCGGGCAGGACGCCGGTAGGCCGACGGCAGGAGCGTCAAGCCGCGTGTGCGGCCGGGAGCGGTGCGGCCGGTGCGCTCTCGTGCGCGTCGCGCCGCGAGCGCATCTGGACGGTGCGGGGGCGTGCGCGGCGCTCCCGCGCGCTGATCGACGTCGGGAACCACAGCTCGCATACCGGCCACTCCTCGAGGACGCGCGCGTAGAAGGCGTGCTTGAACAGGCGCAGCATTGGTGCATTGCCCGGTAACACGCTTGCCATGAACCGCTCGATGCCGCGAGCGCAGGCGTCGGCGGCCAGCCATTCGAGCATCTCCCGCGCCAGGCCGCGGCCCTGGAGCCGGTCGGCGACGACGACCGCCACCTCCGCCTCGCTGCGCGACGTGAGCACATACTCGGCGTGAGCGACGATCTCCCCCGTGACGTCGCATGCGACAACTCCGATCCGCTCATCGCTGGCACGCGTGAAGTCGAGCACCGCCGCGCGCAGGTTCGCGCCGCCGGAGCAGAAGCGCAGATAGATCGACTTCGGCGAGAGCAGCGTGAGCAGGTCGAAAAGGCCGGTCTCGTCGCAGAGATGCACGCGTCGCATGAGCATCTGCGTGCCGTCCCGCAGGACGACCTGCGTGGCCCAGGAAGCAGATGGTGGAGTCTCGACCATGGCTCCATATCGGTATGCGAGCGCCGCATTCGTAGCTTTTCCCTGCACACGCGGACGGAGGATGGACCCGCGGCAGCCGGCTCCTCGCCGTGGACGGCGCATGCGACGAGTTCGACGGAGTGTCGACCCGCGGCAGCCGGCTCCTCGCCGTGGACGGCGCACGCGAGGAGTTCCGCCACACCCATCTGCTCGTCGACACGTCGACCGGCCACCACCCGCCGCCCGCAGCACGTATGCCCGAGCGTTGGGCTCCGTAGTACGCCTGCAGGGGATGTGCCCGCGCGCTCGCGGGCACATCACGTGCAGTGGCGGGTCAGGCGAGCGCCGGCTCGAACTCCGCCACGAGGCGCTTCTTCGGATACGCGCCCGTGACGCGCTTGGCCTCCTGGCCGTTGCGGAACAGGATCAGCGTCGGGATCGAGAGCACGTTGTAGCTGATCGAGGTCTGCTGGTTGTCGTCGATGTTGAGCTTGACGACCTTGAGCGACTCGCTGTGCTCTGTCGCGATCTCCTCGACGACCGGCGCAACCGCGCGGCACGGTCCGCACCAGGGAGCCCAGAAGTCGACGAGCACCGGTACTTCGGAGTCGAGCACCTCCGCCTGGAAGGTGGTGTCGGTTACTGCTGTGACGTTTTCTGCCATCGAGACTCCTCGGCTCTTTCAGATGGGTGGTTTGCTTCAAAAAGTATAGCGCGCTCGAAGGCGTTCAGAGCTTGGCGATGCGCTGCTCCAGAAAGCGCCGCTCGGGCACCGTGGTCGCGAGCGCGAGCGCGCGTTCGTAGGCGGTCCGGGCCTCTTGATTGCGGCCGAGACGGCGCAGCAGCTCGGCCCGAGTCGAGTGGAGGTACTGGTAGTCACCGAGCTCCAGCCGCTGCACGAGATCGAGCGCCTGCTGCGGTGAGCCGGCCTGCGCGGCGGCGACGGCGCGGTTGAGCTCGACCACCGGCGAGCCGGTGATCTCGGCGAGCCGCGCGTACAGCGCCGCGATCTGCTCCCAATCGATCTGCTCGTCGGTGTGAAGCGACGCGATCGCCGCCTGCAGCACATAAGGGCCGCGTCCGTGCAGAGCGATGGCACGTTGCAGCAGCGCGCGACCCTCCGCGATCTCCACCGGGTCCCACAGCGCCCGATCCTGCTCCTGGAGCAGCACGAGGTCCTCGCCGGCAAATCTCGCCTCGCGGCGGGCGTGGTGGAGCCTCATCAGTGCGAGCAGTCCATGGGGCTCGGGCTCGTCGGGCATCAGCATCGCGAGCACCTGCGCGAGCCGGATCGCCTCCCCGGCGAGGTCGATGCGGCCGCTGTAGCCCTCGTTGTAGATCAGGTAGATGACGGCGAGCACCGCCTGCAGACGATCCGGCAGCAGATGATCGGCCGGGACCGCGAACGGGATCCCTGTCGCCTTGATCTTCGCCTTGGCGCGTGAGAGCCGGCGCTTCATCGTCTCCTCGGGGACGATGAACGCGCGCGCGATCTCCTCGGTCGACAGGCCGCCGAGCGTCCGCAGCGTCAGCGCGACCTGCGCCTCGGTCGCCAGCGCCGGATGGCAGCAGGCGAATATGAGCTCCAGTCGCTCGTCCTCGATCCCGTCGTGCACGACCTCGTCCTGGGCGGCTTGCGGCCCGTCGAGCAGGCGGGCCTTCTCGGCGAGCGTCTGCTCGCGCCGGATTCGGTCGATCGCCCGGTTGCGCGCCGTCGTGATCAGCCACGCCCTCGGATTCAGGGGCGTTCCATCCCGCGGCCAGCGCTCCGCGGCGATCGCGAACGCGTCCTGCGCGGCCTCCTCGGCGAGCTCGAAGTCGCCGAGGAAGCCGATCAGGTGAGCGGGGACACGCCCCCACTCGTCACGGAAGACCTGCTCGAGCTCGAGCAGCGCTACATCTCCACCAGCGGACGCACCTCGACAGCGCCGCCGAGCCGGGCCGCCGGGACCCGGGACGCGAGCTCGATCGCTTCATCGAGATTCTGCGCGTTGAACACGTAGTAGCCGCCGAACACCTCCTTCGTGTCCGCGAACGGACCATCGGTCGTGAGCGTCCTGCCGTCCTGCACCCGAACCGTCGTCGCCATCTGGACCGGCTGCAGCTGTGCGCCCTCGGCGCAGCGAGCGTCGCCGGACAGCGCGAAGTACTCCGCACTGACGGCCTTGCCCTCGGCCTCGCTGAGTGCCTCGTGCGAGCCCGGCTTGCTGTAGATCAACAGCGCGTACTTCATCTGGACCTCCTTGGGACAGAAGACGTTGTCGCCTCTAGACGAACGAGCATCCGGCCAGGGGACATCACATCAGGCGGTAGCGTACGAACCGCGGTGGGAGATCCGACGAACATCCAGATCGCGCAGGCGCTCGACGAGCTCGGCGACCTCTACGAGCTCGACGGCGCGATCATCCATCGCATCGTCGCGTACCGCAACGCCGCGAAGGCGGTGCGCGAGGCGCCGACCTCGGTATCCGCGCTGGCGCGCACCGGGCGGGCCACCGCGATCCCGGGGATCGGCGCCACGATCCAGGAGAAGGTGATCGCGCTCGCCGACGACGGGTCGATCCCCGCGGCGCTGAGGCTGCGCGCGAAGTACCCGCCCGGGCTCGTCGAGCTCACGCACCTGCAGGGGCTCGGTCCCAAGCGCGCCCGGCGCCTGTTCGACGAGCTCGGCATCGCCTCCCCCGCCGCGCTGCGCGAGGCGATCTCCGATGGGCGCGTGCGCACGCTGAAGGGGTTCGGGGCGAAGGCCGAGGCGGCGCTCCTGACCGCGCTCGACGCCTACGAGGCCGACGGCCGGCGCCGGCGGGTGGTGCTCGACCGGGCGCTCGCCGTCGGCGAGCAGCTGGTGGCGGCGTTGCGGGAGCAGCCGGCGGCGCTGCGCGTCGAGCTGGCCGGGTCCGCGCGACGGATGGCCGACAGTGTCAAGGACCTCGACGTCATCGCCACCACGGCCGGCGGCGACTCTGCGGCCGATGCCGCCGCGCTCGCGCGCGCGGCGGCATCGCTGCCACTCGTGGAGAGCGCCGGCGCCCCCTCTGCGGCCGGCGTGCGGTTGCTGACACACACCGGCCTGCACGTCGACCTGCGGATCGTCGGCGACGACCAGTTCGGCAACCTCCTCCAGCACCTCACCGGCTCCAAGCAGCACAACACCGCGCTGCGCGAGCTGGCGGTGCGCCGCGGCCTGCACGTCTCCGAGTACGGCGTGCTCGACGACGGGACCGGCGTCACGCACCGCTGTCCCACCGAGGCGGAGGTGTACGGGTTGCTCGGCATGGCCTACATCGAGCCGGAGCTGCGCGAGAACCGCGGCGAGCTCGAGGCGGCGATGCTCAACGGCGGGTCCGGATTGCCGCACCTGGTGACGCGAGGCGACCTGCGCGGCGACCTGCACTGCCACACGACCGCCTCTGACGGGACCGCGTCGATCGAGGAGATGGCGATCGCCGCGCGCGCCGCCGGCTACGAGTACCTGGCGATCACCGATCACTCCGCGAGCATGGGGTTCGGTGCCGAGGTGTCGCCCGACCAGCTGCTCGAGCAGATAGACCGGATCCGATCGATCACGGTGCCCGGCGTCGAGCTGCTGGCCGGGTCGGAGGTCAACATCCTGCCGGACGGCTCGCTCGATTATGACGACGAGCATCTTGCGGCGCTCGACTGGGTGATCGCTAGCGTGCACACGTCGTTCCGGATGTCCGCCGCGGCGATGACGGCCCGGATCGTGCGGGCGATCGAGCACCCGCTGGTGGACGCGATCGGGCACCTGTCAGGGCGAAAGATCGAGCAGCGCCCACCGTATGACCTCGATTTCGAGGCGATTCTGGAGGCGGCGGTGCGTACCGGCACGATGCTCGAGATCAACGCCAGCCCCGATCGGCGGGACCTGGACGAGGTTCATGCGCGGGCGGCGGCCGCGGCGGGCGTGCCGCTCATCATCAACTGCGACGCCCACCGCCCGTCCGGCTTCGAGGTGGCGCGCTTCGGCGTTGCAACTGCGCGGCGGGCGTGGTTGAGCGCTTCGCAGGTGGCGAACTGCCTGCCGTGGGCGCAGCTGTCCACGTTGCGGAGTCGCGTCCGCGGCGCTGGATCGTGAAGAACCAGATGAGGCCCGCGAGCGTGGCGATCAGCGCCACCCAGAAGTTGAGGCGCAATCCGAGGATGTGCACCGAGTAGTCGATCCGCAGGGTCTCCTCGAAGATCCGGAAGGCCGAGTAGCCGGCGACGTAGAGCGCGAACAGCCCGGGCGGGCGGACCTTCCTGCGGTTGTCGAGCCACACGAGCAGCGCCGCCAGCGCGAGGTTCCAGATGATCTCGTAGAGGAACGTCGGCTGGAAGGTCGCGTACTGCGTGTAGCCGGGCGGGCGGAACTGCGGGTCGATCTTCAGCGCCCACGGCAACGTGCTCGGCTTGCCGAACAGCTCCTGGTTGAAGTAGTTGCCGACGCGTCCGATCGCCTGGGCGACGAGCAGGCTCGGCGTGGCGGCGTTCATGAACAGCGAGACCTGCTCGCGCGGCAGCCGACGGTTGAGCACCCAGAGGCCGGCGCCGACGCCCGCCGCGATCCCTCCCCAGATACCGAGGCCGCCGTCCCAGATCGCAAACGGCCCCCACCAGTGTGGGGGGATCTTGGACGGCGTCGTGATCAGGAAGTAGATCCGCCCGCCGACGAGTCCCGCCGGGAAGCCCCACTTGGCGACCTCGTAGACGAGGTCGGGATCGCCGCCGACCTTCGCCCAGCGGCGGCGGGTGATGAAGATCGCGGCTGTGACCGCGATCACGTACATGATCCCGTACACGTGGAAGAACAACGGCCCTACGTAGAACCCGTTGTGCGACGGGCTGGGGATGAAGGCGGTGGTGCTCATGCGGCTCGTGAGTGTGGCACTGCGCGTGATGCTGGCATCAGGCGCGGCAGCACCTCTATGGCGACCGTGGCGTCGACCGCGGCGGACCCGAACGGTGCCAGCAGCTCGAGCGCACGCTCAGCGTATCCGGCCGTGGGACGGTCGAGCGCCGTGCGCAGCGCCGGCGCGATCTCGTCGGCGACGAGCCGCGGGTCGAGCGCGCGGGCGAGGTCGAGCGCCGGGTACGGTCCCGGCGCCGGCGTGGTGACCAGCATGCAGCCCTCGGCCAGCGCCTCGAGCGCGGCGATTCCGAAGTCCTCTCGGCGCGGCGCCGAGACGAGCACCTTCGCGCGGCGGAGCAACGCGCGGAACTCCACGCGCGAGATTCGGCCCGCGCAGCGCACGCCCGGCGCCGGTCCGGCCTCCTCGAGCCCGGCCACGACGAGCGTCTCGCCGTCACGCCGGGCGCGCTGCCAGGCTTCGAGGATGTGGGAGAGGCGTCGCTTGTCCGGGTCGCCCGCGTAGGCGACGACGTCGACCTCACGTTCGGCCGCGGTCGCGGGCGTCGCGGGTGGGTCGACGACCGGCGAGACGACGACCGCCGACGCGTGCTCGCCCCGCAGCGCCTCCAGTGCCCGCCGGCTCCAGGGGAGCAGCAGAGGTGCTTCACGCAGCCGCCGGCGCTCGAGCGGACGCTGCACGATCCCATGCCTGCCGGGCCGGTTCTCGGCCGCGATCGAGTCCAGCGAGATCGCGCCGGGCGCCGGCCACAGCAGCGCGGCGGTGACCGAGCAGTAGATGATCGCCTTCGGTGAGTGCTCCGCGATCCCGTGCTCGGCGGCCCGGCGTGCCAGCAGCGCCTGGGTCACATCGGTGAGCGCGAAGGTCCGCACGCGCGGCGCCGGTCCGGCGCTCACGCGGCGTACGACGGCGCCGGCGCGAGTCAGGCTGGCGCTGAGATCATCGGCAGCGGAGCGCCACCCGGCCGTGGTGTCGAGCCCGACGATCAGGATGTCGACGCCGGAGCTCACCGGTGGGGTCGCACCCCGCCGGCGCGGCTGGCGCCGTTCATCTCGAACAGGTTCGAGCGGAAGCCCGGCGTGCGCACCAGCCGGATCGGCTGCAGCGGCGAGGTGTGCTCGATGTAGAACCGCGCGCCGTCGCGTTCCTCGATCGCCGTCACGGCGCTCGACTGACGTCGCCACGCGAGCGACCAGATGATCGCGAAGCCCGCCGCGATCGCCGGCACCTGCGGCAGCGAGAATGCGGCCGCGGCGGCGCCGATCGTGCAGACGAGCAACGGCCACAGCCGGTTGAGGATCGCGCGGCCCGGATGCAGCTCCGGGAGGCTCGCCTGCGTGCGCGCGCTCGCCAGCAGCGTGGCGATCGGCTGCGAGGTGGACGGTCGGCGACCGAGCCAGGCGCCGATCGCCGCCGCCAGCAGCCACCATCCCGCCGCGACCGGGACCACGAGGTCGTTCCCCGTACTGCTCACGCCCGCCAGCGTCACCACGCCGAGCAGGCTCGCGGACGCGCCGCAGACGAGGACGGTTGTACGCAGGAACTCGGAGAAGCGCATCAGCGTCGAGTCCGGTCCGTTGGCCGTGCCGCCGGCCTCACGCCGGCTGCTCCGCCGCCAGCGATGCCAGCAGGCGCTGGACGCCGTCGGTCCCGTCGACCAGGAGATCGGTCGCCGCCTCGAGCTCCGCCGGACCGTCCTCGGACCGCACGCCGACGCGGAGGCCATATTGCAGCTCCCCGGATTCCGTCAGCTTCGCGAGCGCGCGAAACGCGTCGAGGTCGGTCGTGTCGTCACCCACGTAGATCGCCGCGCGCACGTGGCCGCGCCGGATCAGGCCTGTCACGGCGTCCCCCTTGTCGATCCGCACGGGCGGGCGCACCTCCATCACCTTGCGGCCCCAGTGGACCTCCAGATCGGTCGACCGCGCGCGTTCGGCGACCGTCTGGAGCAGGCGCACGGCGGCGTCCTCGTCCGGCGCTCCGCGCCAGTGGAACGCGATGATCGCGCCTTTGTCCTCGAGCCTTATGCGCGCTCGGCGCAGGTGCGTGGTGTCCTCCCCCACGGAGAACGCCCGCATCCGCTGCACCCACGCGGCGAGCGCGGGATCGAGCACCGCCTCCGTCCACCCGGCCTGCAGCAGCTCAGCTCCGTGCGAGCCGATGTAGGAGATCGCTCCGATCGAGACCATCGCGCGCGCCTCGGACGCGCGGCGGCCGCTGATGCACGCCACCAGCCCGAAACGACGGGCGATCGCGATCAGGAGCTGGCGGGTCGCCTCGGGTACGCTCGCGTCGGCGGCATTCTCAACGATCGGCGCCAACGTCCCGTCGATGTCCAGCAGCACGGCTGATCCCGAGGGATCGGATCGAAGCGGTGCGAGCGCATCGTGCAGGAGCGCCATCGTCACGTCTCTAGTATGCCCATTCCGTGCCCGGGCCTGTGACGCCCTCCTCTCATTCAGACGGCGCTGTCAGCGGCCGGAGCCCGATCCTGCTCCTGCACGGCCAGCCAGGTCGAGGGTCGGACTGGAGTCTGCTCGTCGACGCGATCGCCGGCCGCGCTCCGACGCTTGTCATCGACCGCCCGGGTTGGGATGGGCGCAGCGCCGCAGGCGGCCTGGCGCTGAGCGCGGATGCGGCGGTGTCCGCGCTCGACGCGGCCCTAATCCGGCGCGCGACGATCGTCGGTCACAGCTACGGAGCCGCCGTCGCCGCCTGGGTCGCGGCGCTCGACCCGCAGCGTGTCTCATCGCTCGTGCTCATCGCACCCGCCGCGAACGTCGCCTCGCTGCAGTCGATCGACCGGGTGCTGGCGGCTCCCGTCGCCGGCTATCTCGCGAGCGCCGCGCTGCTCGTCGCCGGCGGCTTAGTGATCGCCGCGCCCGCGCTGCGGCGCCGGCTGGCGGCAGCGATGGCGGTGCGCGAGGACTACCTGCGCGCCACCGGAAGCTGGCTGCGCGGGCGCGCCACCTGGGACGCGTTCTTCGTCGAGCAGCGCGCCCTCGTGCGCGACCTGCCGGTGCTCGAGTCGCGCCTGGCGAGGATCGAGGCTCCCACCACGATCGTCGTGGGCAGCGCCGACACGGTCGTGCCCGCGGCGGCGACGCGCAAGCTCGCCACCCAGATCGGACGGGCACGGCTGATCGAGATCGAGCGTGGCGGGCACATGCTGCCCGCCCAGTACCCCGACCGGCTCGCCGAGATCGTTCTGGCGTCGGCGTCGGTCCGGCAGGGTAGTGACGCTCCCGGGCTCGCCGTCGAGCAATCAACAGAAAGGCAGGTGCGATGAGCAACGTTCCCACGATCGAGCTGTCCGATGGCCACGTCATCCCGCAACTCGGCTTCGGCGTCTTCAAGATCCCGCCGGCGGACACCGCGCGGGCGGTGCAGGCGGCACTCGAGAACGGCTACCGCCACATCGACACCGCCGAGATGTACCGCAACGAGCTCGGCGTTGGCGAGGGTATCCGCGCATCCGGCCTGGCACGGGAGCAGCTGTTTCTCACCAGCAAGCTCGATAACGGCTACCACCGTCCCGATGATGCCCGCCGGGCGTTCGCCGGCACGCTCTCGGAGCTCGGCGTCGAGTACGTCGACCTGTTCCTGATCCACTGGCCGCTGCCGACACGCTACGGAGGCGACTTCGTCTCGACCTGGCGCACGCTCGAGGAGTTCAAGCACGAGGGCCGTGCGCGCTCGATCGGCGTCTCGAACTTCCAGGTCGAGCACGTCGAGCGCCTTGCGAACGAATGCGAGCTCACGCCGGTCGTCAATCAGATCGAGCTGCACCCCTATCTGCTCAACGACGAGGTCCGCAGCTACGGAGATGCCCACGGCATCGCGACCGAGGCATGGTCGCCGATCGCACGCGGTGGCGAGCTGCTGCAGGATCCCGTGATCACGTCGATCGCAGGCGAGGTGCAACGCACGGCCGCACAGGTCGTCCTGCGCTGGCACATCGAGCGCGGCAACGTCGTCTTCCCGAAGTCGATCAACCCGGCACGCATGAGTGAGAACCTGCAGTTGTTCGATTTCAGCCTGACGAGCGATCAGATCGCGCGGATCTCGGCGCTGGATCGCGGTGAAGCCGGCCGGACGGGACCGAATCCCGACCGCTTCGCGCTCATCTCCGGCTGAGATCGCCGTCGGGGGACTCCCGCGGTCCGTCCGCCTGCGCGTCGCGGATGCGTCCACGCTCCAGGAACGTGTCCAGCACCAGTCCCAGGAACTCGGCGGCAGCGGGCGAGTGACGCCGGCCCTCGCGCCAGGCGAGCGTGACGTCACGCGTCAGCGGCGGATCGGTGAGCTTAGCCACCGCCACGTCAGGCCCCGGTCCGACCGCATCGGAGCGGGGCAGGATCGCAACCCCCATGCCGCGGTGCACGAGCGCCCGGATCGGCTGGCTCTCGCTGGATTCGAGCATGACCTTCGGCTCGAAGCCCGCGCGCCGGGCCGCCTCGAACAGGATCTCGCGCAACCGAGCGCCTTCGCGAAAGCTGACGAACGTCTCATCGGCGAGCTCGGCCAGGCGGAGCTCTCGCCTGTGCGCGAGCCTATGCGCCCCGGGAAGCATGACGACCAGTTCCTCGATCAAAAGCTGGTGCACTCCGAGTCCGTGGATCCGATGGCTCTCGAGCTCGATCCGGCCGGTGACCGACAGGAACGCGAGATCCAGGAGATCGGCGCGCAGCAGCTCTCCGAGCTCCTGGCTCATCCCCTCGCGAACCGTCAGCTCGACGCGCGGATGGCGCTCGTGGAAGATCGCCAGCGGCAGCGAGATGTCGACCGGGCCCATCGTCGGTATCGCGCCGATCGTCAGGCGGCCGGTCCGCACGCCGCGCAGCTCCTCGAGCTCTGAGCCGGCGGCGGCCAGCTCCGCCAGGATCCGTCGCGCCCGGGCGACGAGCAGCTCGCCGGCCGGAGTGATCGAGACCGATCGAGTGGTCCGCTCCGCGAGCGCCAGCCCGACCTCATCCTCCAGGCGGCGGATCTGCTGTGAGAGGGCGGGCTGGGCGATGTGCTCGCGCTCTGCGGCACGCGTGAAGCTGCGCTCCTCGGCCAGAGCCACGAGATACCGCAACTGCTGCAGATCCATAAGCACAGCTTATGAGTTCATGCAGATTCCCGTCTTGGACATCTAAGAGCGGCGCGCCGATAATGGCCTTGCACCATCTCTCCCCAATCGCGCCCCCCGGACCCTTTGCCCTCTCCCCTCAAGTCCGCGGGGCGCGATTTATTTAAGGTGAGGCGGCGCACGTGCCGATCAGCCTGGGTGATCAACTCCTCAGGCCAGGGCGTGTACGTCCTGCCGCTGCAGGGCAGCTGGCTCGGGGCGCAGTTCGCCTGGGGCAGGCGCGTCCTGCCCGAGCCCTGAGCTCAAGCCCGAACGCGCGCCTGTCTTGAGCCCACGGTGGGCGCCGCCCGCCCTCGGCAACGCAGAGATGCCGCAACTATCACAAAGCCACCGGGTTGGTGTGACATCGATGTGAACAGCACGACCAGTGCGTCGGCGGCGCGATATCGTGACCGGCTTCGCAAGACGGTCGGATAAGAGGAGAGAAATACGTGAAGGGACCACGGCTCATCACGCTGAGTGGCGCTGCGGTTGCACTCGCCTGCGCGCTCGCGATGCCGGCATCCTCGCTGGCAAACCCGGTGAAGGCGCCCGCTCGTTACTACCTGGCGCTCGGCGACTCGTTGTCACAGGGCGTCCAGCCGAACGCGAAGGGCGCGTCGGTGGAGACAGACCAAGGGTACGCCGACCAGCTCTACGCGCTCCTGCGCAAGCAGATCCCGAGCCTCAAGCTGGTCAAGCTCGGTTGCCCCGGCGACTCGACCACGAGCATGCTGACCGGAAAGGGCAACGCCGCCGCCGCCGCGCAGTACAAGTGCGATCGCAAGGGAGGCTCGCAGGAGGCGGCCGCCGAAGCCTTCCTGAAGGCGCACCACGGCAGCGGCGAGGTCGCGCTCGTGACCGTCGACATCGGCGCCAACGACGTCGACTTCTGCACGGCCCCCGGCACGAGCCTCGGCCCCTGCGTAAACGCCGGCGAGCTCACGATCGCCAAGAACACGCCGCTCATCCTGGCCGGGCTGCGCAAGGCCGCGCCGAAGGGCACGGTGCTGACGGCGATGAACCTGTACGACCCGATCCTGGCCGACTACCTGCTGGGGCCCTACGCGGCCGACCAGCCGCTCGGGGAGCTCTCGGTCGGGCTCGCGAGGACCGTCAACGGCGACATTCAGACGGCCGACGCCAAGGAGGGCTTCAAAACCGCCGATGTCGCGGATGCGTTCGACACCTACGACGCCACCGACAAGGTCGTCTTCGACGGCAGCAGGGTCCCGAAGAACGTCGCCGAGGTCTGCATGCTCACCTGGGCATGCACGGCGCCGCCACGCGGCCCGAACATCCACGCCAACGTGCATGGATACGCCCTGATCGCTCAGACGCTCGCGTCGGCGATCGGCAAGCTGCACTGAGTCTGGTCGTGGGGCTCGCCTCGCTGGGGACCCCCACCGACCGTCGCGCCTTCTACCGCTGGCCGCGCGCCTCGTACGCGGCGGTCTCCTGCGAGACGATCGAGATCAGGTTGCCGGTGGCAATCGTATTGCGTTTCGGCGCCCCCGCCGGGCTCGGGCCGCTACCTTCCCCTCATGACGATCGCTGACGAGAAGTACATCCTGCTGACGACCTTCCGCCGCGACGGGACCGCTGTGTCAACCCCCGTCTGGATCGTGCCGCTGGCCGGCGGCACCTACGGCTTCTGGACGAGCTCCGGCTCGGGCAAGGCCAAGCGCCTGGCGCACACCGAACGCGTGACCGTGCAACCGTGCGACGCCCGCGGCCGCGTCCGCGCCGGCTCGACCGCGCAGGAGGCGACCGCCAAGCTCGTCACCGGCCCGGAGTTCGAGGAGATCCACAAGCGCGTCGTCGCGAAGTACGGCTTCACGACGAAGATCACGAAGGTCGTGGGGACTCTGGTCGGGTTGCTGCGCGGCAAGCGCATCCCCTACGGCGATCGCGGCGTCGTGATCACGCTCGCTGCCCCCGGCTGAGAAGCGTCCCTAACACTCAACCTGAACCTCGGCCAGCAGATGCGTGTCGACGTCGTAGACAAACCCCCGCACGCGATCTCGGTGGGGGATGAACGCCGAGCGCCGCACGCGCAGGATCGATTGCCGCACGTTCGCCTCCACGTCGGTGAACGACTCGATCGCGAACGCGGGCGCGACCCCGGTGTCGTGCTGCAGCTCGGCGCGAAAGCCGTCGTCGGTGAGCTTCTGCATGCCGCAGTCGGTGTGCTGGATCAGCATGATCTCGCTCGTGCCGAGCCTCCGCTGCGAGACCGCCAGCGAGCGGATCATGTCGTCCGTGATCACGCCACCGGCGTTGCGCAGCACGTGCGCCTCGCCGTCGAGGAGGCCGAGCGCCGCGAACACGTTCAGCCGGGAGTCCATGCAGGTCACGATTGCGAGCCGCCTGGACGGGTGGACGTCGAGATGGATACTGGGCAGCTCCCGCGCGAACGATCGGTTGTTGGCGATGAGCTCCTCGATGACGTCCACGGCAGGAATCTTATGTTTGCCCGCCGGTGGGTATGGTCAATAGGAGTAGCGGCAAGCGAGGACCGAGGAGGCAGCGATGAAGGCGGTGCGATTCGACCGGTACGGCGATGAGGACGTGCTTGACCTGCGCGAGGTGGAGGACCCGGTGGCCGGGCCCGAACGGGTGCTCGTGGCGGTCAAGGCGGCGGGTATCAACCCCGGCGAGATCGCGATCCGCGCCGGCGCGTTGCATGACCGCTGGCCGGCGAGCTTCCCATCGGGCGAGGGCACCGACCTCGCCGGGATCGTGCGCGCGGTCGGAGCCGGCGTGAGCGAGTTCGCCGTAGGAGAGGAGGTGATCGGCTGGACCGAGGAGCGCGCGAGCCACGCCGAGCTCGTCTCCGTTCCCGCCGAGCAGCTGACGCCCAAGCCGCCGCAGGTCCCGTGGGAGGTGGCAGGATCGCTGTTCGTCGCCGGGCTCGCGGCCTACAACTCGGTCCGGGCCGTCGCGCCGCGGGAGGGCGAGACGGTTGCCGTCTCGGCCGCCGCCGGTGGGGTCGGCTCGATCGCCGTCCAGCTCGCGCGGCGTACCGGGGCCACCGTCATCGGGCTCGCGGGCGAGCACAACCACGAGTGGCTGCGCCGCCACGACATCGTGCCGGTGAGCTACGGTGACGGCCAGGAGGAGCGGCTGCGCGAAGCGTCCGGAGGACGCCTCGACGCGTTCATCGACACTTTCGGCGGCGGCTACGTCGACATCGCGATCGCGCTCGGCGTCGCGCCGGCAAGGATCAACACGATCATCGACTATGCGGCGGTCGAGCGACTCGGCGTCCACGGCGAGGGCACCCACTGGCGCTCGACCGCCGAGACCGCCGAGTTGCTTGGGGAGCTCACGACGCTCGTCGCCGACGGCAGCCTCGAGGTGCCGATCGCGAAGACGTTCGCCCTCTCCGAGGTGAGGGATGCCTTTCGCGAGCTCGCCGCGCGCCGCACCCACGGCAAGATCGTCCTCATTCCCTGACCCCGACAGGGAGGAGCAGGACATGGAGCTAGGTCGATTCGGACTCTGGGTGAGCCCGCGCGCGCTGCGCCCGCAGGACGGCCCCGCGTCGGCGGCGCTCGCGCAGGAGCTCGGCTTCGGCACCTACTGGCTGGGCGGCTCGCCGCGGCTGCCGTCGGTTCGCCCGCTGCTGGGGGCGACCGACCGCCTGACGATCGCGACAGGCATCGTCAACGTCTGGCAATACGAGCCCGAGCAGCTCGCGGCGGAGTACGCCGAGCTCGAGCGCGACTTCCCCGGACGGCTGCTGCTCGGCATCGGCATCGGGCATCCCGAGGCGACGAGCGACTACACCCGCCCGCTGAGAACGATGCGATCGTTCCTCGACGGCCTCGACGCCGCCGCCCCGCCGGTCCCGCTACAGCGCCGCTGCCTGGCGGCGCTCGGCCCGAGCATGCTCGACCTCAGCGCCACGCGCTCGCTCGGCACGCATCCGTACTTCACGCCCGTGGCGCACACGCGCGCCGCGCGTGAGCGCGTCGGTCCGAGCGCGCTCGTCGCTCCCGAGCTCGCCTGCGTGCTCGATGCCGACAGCGACCGCGCCCGTGCCACCGCGCGCGTCTACGCGAGCGTCTACCTGGGCCTGCGCAACTACACGCGCAACCTGCTCCACCACGGCTTCACGGAGGCCGACATCGCCGGCGAGGGCTCGGACCGGCTGATCGACGCGATCATCCCGCAGGGCACGGCGCAGCAGATCGCGGCCGCCGCGCGCGAGCACATCGACGCCGGCGCCGATCACGTCTGCCTGCAGACCCTCGGCGTCAGCGGCGTGCCACAAGCACAATGGACCGCCCTCGCGCAAGCGCTTGACCTCAGCGCCCCCGCCTGACCGTCCCGTGAGCGGCCCGTGCCGGCGGTCTGGACCCTCGAGGGGTCGGCAGCGGGATCACGCAACGGCGCGGGGGCGCCGGCGGCTCATCACCTTGGCGAACTCCCGCACGACCTGCGGGCCGAACTGCGTGCCCGAGCAGCGACCGATCTCGCCGAGCGCCTCTTCATCGGTGAGCGCCGTGCGGTACGCGCGGTCGCTCGTCATCGCACCGAAGGCGTCGCAGACGGCGATGATCTGCGCGCCGATCGGGATTGCGTCACCGACGAGCCGATCGGGGTAGCCCTCGCCGTTGTGCCACTCGTGGTGGGCGCGGATCAGCTCGGCGGCGTTCGCGAGCGACGGCGCGGCGGAGATGATGCGCGCGCCGATCTGCGTGTGGCGGCGCATGAACTCCCACTCCTCGTGGTCGAGCGGTCCCGGCTTGTTGAGGATCATGTCGGGGATCGCGGCCTTGCCGACGTCGCGGAGCTTGGCGGCCAGCTCGATGCGCGAGACCTCGTTGTCCGGGAGCCCGAGCGCGAGCGCGGTCTCGACGGCGAGCTCGGCGACCTCGCTCGCGCGCGAGATCAGCTCCGGGTTGCGCTCGCCGAGCATCTTGAGCAGCACCGTCGTGCTCTCGCGGGTGACCGAGGCGTGGGTCAGCTTGCGCTCGTACATGCGCTTGTCGGCGAGCCGCAGCGCGTCCGAGGCGCTGCGGGCTTCCCGGGGAAGGAACGCGGTCCCGAACGAGCAGGAGACGCTGAACGCCTGGCCCTGCTCGCTGAGGGCCTTGGCGCCGCGCCGTGCGAGCGCGTTGCCGGCCTTCTCGCCGGCGGTGGCCAAGACGCAGAACTCGTCGCCGCCCATCCGGTAGCAAGACGAGGAGCCGTCGAGCGATCGCCGCAGGCGCTCCGCCAGCCGCACGAGCAGGGCGTCACCGGCGGGGTGGCTGAATGCGTCGTTGTAGGGCTTGAAGCCGTCGAGGTCGAACAGCACGAGCGTGAGCTCCGGGGCGGCTTGGGCGTGCTCGAGCGCAGCCTCGAGATCGCGCATCAGCGCCGCGCGGTTCGGCAGCCCCGTGAGGGTGTCGATCGCGTCGCGCTGGCCGTCTTTCTCGATCAGCTGCTCGTTCTCCGCCGTCAGGCGGCGCATCGTGCCCGCGATCGCCGCGAGCGACTTGCCGAGCGCATCCTGCTCTGAGAGCGGCGTGATCTCCACGGTCATGTCACCTTCGGCAATCTTCTCGGCGAGTGCGGCGGTGCTGCGCAGGTAGTCGACCATCGCGCCGAACTCCGCGGAGACCTTGCCGTACTCGGGGCGTGTCGCCGCGTCGAGGAAGGAGCTGATCCGCCCGCTCGAGATCGCCCTGGCGGCGACGCCGATGTCGCGCGTGGCGAGCGACGAGCGGCGCTCCAGCAGCAGCGTCGCGACGATCACCCCGGTCACCGCCACCAGCACGAGCACCCCGATCACGATCACGGAGCGGGTGAGCATCGACTGCGAGCCGTTCACCAGGGTGGTGATCTGGCCGCTGGTGCCGTTCGTCGAGCCGGCGCCGTACCAGGCGATCTGATGGGCGGTGCTGTTCGCGTTGTGCAGCTCGACCAGCGCGAACAGGCCCAGCACGAACACGGCGATGATCACGCCACCGAGCAGCGCGAACGCCCTGTTGTGCACCGAGAGCTTCATGTTCACCCTGACTATCGGCACCCCCGTCACTCAGCTGAACGTCCACCAATCGGATGGACGAAGAAGCCGAGCGCGTCCACCGGCGCGTCCAGAAACCCGCCCTGATCCGGGCGCGGGGCGTCGGCCGGCCGTCCGTGAGGAGGCGGGCTCTCAGGGTAGGCCGTGCTCGAGCGCGCCCTTGACGCCGGCGTCGAGCGCGTTGACGCGATACAGGGCGAGGGCCTCGGGCGAGAGGAAGTGCCCGCCGGGCGCGCCCGACGGACCGTGGTGGCAGATGACGCAGTGCGCGAGCGCAAGGCGCCGCTCCTCGTCGAGCCCGACCGCCTGAGCGCGCTCGGTCAGCATCTGCGTTCCGATCGCGACGTGCCCGAGCAGCCGGCCCTCCTCGGTCAAACCGATCTCGGCGCCGTAGGTGAACTCGCGCACGCGGCCGATGTCGTGAACGATTGCGGCGCTCAGCAGCAGGTCGCTGCGCAGCCGGCGATGCAGGTCGCACAGCTCCCGCGCGAGTGTCGCGACCGCGACCGTGTGCTCGAGCAGGCCGCCGAGATACGCGTGGTGCCCGGCGCGTGTGCAGGGCGCGCGGCGCAGCTGCGCCCGCAGCTCCACATCGGCCAGCAGCGCGTCGAGCAGGCTCCGGTACCCCGGGTCGTAAACCTCGCGCGCGAGATGCTCGAGGAAGCCGTCGAGCTCGTCGAGATCGCGGTAGGCGCTGGGGAGGAAGTCGGCGGCCTGCGGGCCGCCGGCATCACCGTCGGCGCCGACGCGAGCCACGCCGCGCACCTCGACTACGAGCTCGTCGCGAAACCGCTGCACGCGGCCGCTGACGCGGACGAGATCGCCGCGCTCGAAGCGCCCCGCGAGCGCGTCGGCGTCGCGGAACGCGCGGGCGGTGATCGTGCCGCTCGGGTCGCGCAGCTCGAGTGCGAGGTAGGCGCTGCCGGTGCGCGTGCTCAGCCGGTCCTTGCGCACGCAGGCGAACACGCCGTCCACATCGTCTCCCTCGCGCAGCGCTCTGATCGTCTGAGTCGGCTGCACATCTGCATGATGTACGGTGAACCGGATGCAACAGCCCTTGCAGTGGGACTACCGCCCGGACGGATTGCGCGCCCCGGCTCTCGTCTGCGCCTTCAAGGGATGGAACGACGCCGCCGACGCCGCCTCATCGGCGCTCACGTTCATTTCCGGCGCGTTGCAAGCCCGCCAGTTCGCGCGGATCGACCCTGAGGAGTTCTACGACTTCCAGACCACGCGCCCGCGCGTGACGCTGCGCGCGGGGCTCACGCGCGGGATCGAGTGGCCGGAGGTGAAGCTGCTGGAGGCGCGCGTGCCGCGCGCCCCGCGTGACCTGCTGCTGTTGTGCGGCACCGAGCCCTCGTACCGCTGGCGGACGTTCGTGTCGCTGATCGTCGAGCTCGCCGAGGCGATCGGCGTGCAGCTGGTGGTGACGCTCGGCGCGCTGTTGGCGGATGTGCCCCATACGCGCGCGATCACGGTCACCGGCCTCGCTTCGGACCCCGCGCTCGTCTCGCGGCTCGGGCTGACGCAGTCCTCCTACGAGGGCCCGACCGGGATCGTCGGCGCGTTGCAGGTCGCCTGCCAGGACGCCGGCCTGCCGTCCGCGAGCCTCTGGGCGGCGGTGCCCCACTACATCGCCGCAGCGCCGAACCCCAAGGCGGCGCTCGCGCTCGTGCGCAAGCTCGAAGGGCTGGTGGGGATCGCGATCGACGCCTCCGAGCTCGAGGGGGCGGTCGGCGAGTACGAGCGCCAGGTCGACGCCGCGGTCCAGCGCGACCCGGATGTGCAGGCGTTCGTCGAGCGTCTCGAGCGCGCCGCGAGCACCCTCGAGGAGGAGCAGCCTCCCGGCGAGCTGCCGTCGGGCGACACGATCGCGCGCGACCTGATGCGCTTCCTGCGCCAGCGCGGCGAGGACCCCCCCACGCCCTGACGGGTGCCGGCCCGCAGGCCGGCACCTCCCGCAGCCGAGGCGCTCAACGCTCAGCGGCGGGGCAGGCGAGCCGGTAGTCGCACAGCGAGCACGCATCCAGCGACGGTGTCGGCTCGAACTCCTGCGCGCGGATCCGCTCCGCCACCTCGATCGCGACCGCGCGGATCCACTCGCCGCGGTCGCCCTCGTCGGCGGGCACCGTGACCTTCTGGTCGTCGAGCAGGTAGTAGTAGGCCTGGCTCGAGGACTCCAGGCCCCACGCCTCGCGCGCCCCAACCGCGTACAGCGACAGCTGCACGTCTCCGGCGAGCTGTGCAGCCGTCTTCGGGCGCCCGGTCTTGTAGTCGATCAGCTCGTACTCGCCGCCCGGCAGGCGGTCGACGCGGTCCACGCGCCCGCGCAGCAGATGCTCGCCGAGCTTGAACGTGAACTGCCGCTCGAACCACACCGGCCGGCAGTCCTCCGAGCGCGCCCGCTCGTGGTAGCGCGCGAGCGCACTGGCCGCCTTCGCGCGCAGCTGGCGCTCCTCCTCGGAGTCGCCGAAGCCGCCGCGGCGCCAGCCGACGTCGAGCAGCCCCAGCAGATCGGCCAGCGGGCCGATCTGCTCCTCGGAGGCGCCCGCGTGGAAGCGCTCGAGCACCTGGTGCACGAGGATCCCGAAGCGCTGGTGCAGCGTCGGCTCCTGCGGGATCCGGAACACGCGCGCGAACTTGTACTTGAGCGGGCAGGCGCGATACGTGTCGATGTCGCTCGCCGAGAGGATCACGCCGTCGCCCCGCTTGGGCAGGAACGGCTCCAGCGAGGGCTCGTCGCGCGCCGCGATCGCCTGCGCGCGGCGGTGCGCGTCGCGCTCGGCGCCGAGCAGGTAGTCGTCGAGCGTCGAGCTCGTGAAGATCTCCCGCTGCTCGGCGGTGACGGCCTGCAGGATGCGCGCGTTGACGTCGCGCAGCGTCTCCGCAAGCCCCTGGCGCTCCGGCGCGGCGATCAGCGCCGCGAGCTTCAGCAGCTCCAGGTAGCGCACGACCGCGTGCGAGACGTCGAGGTCGGTGTCGAAGCGCAGCTCTCCGAGCCGGCCGCCGGCGCGCGTGGTTCCCGCCAGAAGCTCGTCGCGCAGCAGACGGTACGTCGCGTGCAGGGTCTCGGCGGGCCCGAACAGCTCCTCGTCGCGGTCCTCCCAGGTTCCCGCGACCGCGATCCGGGCTACCTCGGCGAGGGGCGCGGGGCCGGTCGCCGCGCCGCGCTCGCCCGTGCGCGCGTAACTGACCACCGCGCGCCTGCGGGCGCGCGTCAGCGCGACGTACAGCATCGATCGCAGCGCGGTCCGTCGGGTGTCCTCGCCGTCCGCCGGCAGCCGCTCGTGCAGCAGCGCGTCCGGAATCGCCTCCGGCGCCGGCGCGCTCAGCCCGGCATGCACGCCGACGACATAGACGTGATCGACCTCGAGCCCGCCCGCATCGGCGAGCTCCAGCACCTGGACGGTGGCGACGTCGCCGTCGAGCTCGGGCTCATCGTGCTCACGCAGGCCGTAGTCGGCGACCGCGGCGATCGAGCGCGCGAACTCGCGCGCGGTCGCCTGCGGGGCGCGGGCCACGTAGTTCGAGGCGAGCTCACCGAAGCGGGCCAGCGCCCGCAGCCGCTGCACGACGTCGGCCTGTGCGGCGAACAGCTGCTGGCGGCGCAGTGCGAGCCGGTCAATCAGGCGGTGGACGTAGAGGTCGGGGCGCATCGTGTCGATCGAACGGGCGGCCGAGCCGTAGAGCTTGAGGAACACGCGGATCCGCTCGCGCGCCTCCGGCGGCACCTGTGGGGACTCGGTTGCTGCCGCCAGTGCCGCCACCATGTCGAGCTTGCGACGGCGAGCGATCTGCGTGCAGCGGGCGATGTCGACCGAGCGCAGCTCGACCGGCGGCCTGGCGAGCGCGCGCACGACGGCGGCGCCGTCGCTCTCGTCGGCCAGCAGCCGCAGCCAGGCGAGCAGGTCGCGGATCTCGGCGCGCTGGAAGAACGCCGCCTCGCCGATCAGCCGGTGCTCGATCGCGCGCTCCTGGAGGGCCAGCGCGACCGCGTGCCCCTCGCGCTTGATCGACGGGACGAGCACCGCCACATCGCCGGGCGCCACCCCCTCGCGTGCGATCAGGCGCTCGATGTCCGCGGCGATCGACTGGGCCTGGGCGCGTTCGGCGGCGGCGCGCCAGAAGTGGATCTCGCCAGGGATCGCGTCCGCGCCCTCGCCGTCGCGTGCGTCCTGGATTGTCGCGGGCTCAGGGCGTGGCTGGTGCTCATGGTCGAGCGCGACCGCCCAGGCCGCGCGTGCGAGCAGCGCCGGGCACCGCCGGGAGCGCAGCAGGCGGATCACACGCGTCTCGCCGGTCTCGAAGCTGCGCAGGCGCTCGGCGCCGGCGCAGCGGAACGCCCGCAGCGAGGCGAGCGGGTCGCCGGCCACCGTGAGCGCCGCGCCGGCCAGCGCGCGCAGCAGGCTCGCGTCCGCGAGGTCCAGCTCGTGCGCGTCGTCGACGAGCACGTGGTCCAGCGGCCGTGTGGCCCGAGGGTGGGTGACCGCCAGCCGCAGCGCGAGGCGCACGATGTCGCCGCCGTCGCGGGTTCCCGCCTGGGTCAGCATGCGCTCGTGGGCGCGATAGACCTCGGCGAACTCCTGCTCGAGCGCGCGCTCGCCGGCGTCGGGCAATCCGGCAGCCCACTCGGCGTACTGCTCGGCGCTGATGAGCTCGGCCTTGAGCCTGTCGATGCGGGTGACGAAGCGCCCGAGCAGCGCGCCCGACCGGCCGCCGAAGTCGTGGTGCTGCAGCGACAGCTCGTCGATCCGCTCGGCGAGCATCGCGAGCCGGTCCCCGGCGCCGATGCTCGTGTGCGCGAGGTCCGAGAGGTCCCCGGAGCCCTCCAGAAGCAGTGCCGCGAAGCGTTGCGGCGTGGCGATCAGCAGCTCGCCGTAGCCACCCGGGAGCGCCCTCTCCAAGCGCGCACGAACGGCGTCGCAGCGGGTGGCGGAGGGTGTCAGCAGGGCGATCCGCTCTGGCATCGAGCCCTGCGCCACCAGCCACGCGAAACGCTCGAGCAGGAGCGTGGTCTTACCCGTGCCGGCGCCGCCGAGCACGAGCAGCGGGCCCCCCTCGTGGGTGACGGCCGCGCTCCATGGATCGGTCTGCTCCGGTGCGAGCTGCCCGGCGGTTGCGTCTGTGAGCGGCGCCACGTCTGACAGGATAGGTCTCCGATGGGGAGCCGTCCGGCATTGCAGGCGGATTGGCTCGCGGCCTGCAGGCGCGCGAGCTCGGGGCTGCGCGAGATGCTGGCCTCACGACCGAGCACGCGTGAACGGGCGCTCGAGGTCGGCACGCGCGGCCAGGGCGGCGACCGCACGCTCCTCATCGACCATGCGGCCGAGGCGATCGTGCTCGCGGAGCTCGAGCGCCTGCGAGCAGAGGGCTACCGGTTCCGGGCGCTGTCGGAGGAGCTCGGCGAGATCGACTACGGCGGCGAGGATGTGCTCGTCGTGATCGATCCGATCGACGGTTCGCTGAACGCCAAGCGCGGCCTGTCCCATTATGCGCTGTCGGTCGCGGTCGCATCCGGTCCGACGATGGCGGACGTCGAGTTCGGCTACGTGTACGACTTCGGCCCGGCCGAGGAGTGGTGGGCGCTCCGCGGCCGGGGCGCGTGGCTCGGCGGAGAGGTGCTCGACCCGGCGATCGGCGAGCGTCGCACGCGAGAGGGAAAGCTCGAGGTGCTGGGAATCGAGTCGGCCGATCCGCGCTGGGTGGCGCTGTCGATCGATGCGCTCGCCGGCGCCGCATACCGCCTGCGGGCGCTGGGGACGATCGCGTCCTCGCTGTGCCAGGTCGCCGCCGGTCGCTTCGACGGCCTTCTGTCGCTGCGCGGCTGCCGCTCGGTCGACGCCGCCGCCGGCCAGCTGATCGTGCGCGAGGCCGGCGGCGTGGTCAGCTTCGTCGGTTTCGAGGACCCGCTCGCGGCGCCGCTGGACCTGATCCCGCACGCTCCCGTGGCTGCCGCGCGCACGGCACCGACGCTCGTCGAGCTCGAGCGGATCGCGCAGCTGAGCGGCGTGGGATGGCCTCGGTGATCGACTGGATCATCGCCGAGCGGATCGCGTGGCTGGTGGCGCGTGGCGGCGGGACGGCGCCGCTGAACGTCGATCTCAGCGAGCTGGCGGCGGAGTCCGAGCGTCGCGTGGTCGCCTACACCACCCTCGCGCCCGCGGTGGCCCTCCCGGCGCCGGAGGGCATTGGTCGCCGCGAATGGATCGCCAGCAACATCGCCTCGATGCGCCGGCTGATGGATCCGGTGCTCGCGCGGGCGGGGAAGGAGCTCGGGCCGCTGGCGCCGATGCTCCAGATCGGCGCCGGCCTCGTGATGAGCATCGAGGTGGGCGTCGTGATGGGCTATCTCTCCCAGCGCGTGCTCGGCCAGTACGAGCTGGTGCTGATCGACGACATCGCCGAGCAGACGCCGCCGCGCCTGCTGTTCGTGGTGCCGAACCTGGGCGCCGCGGTCACGAGCTTCGGGGCGGACGAGCGCGAGTTCCTGACGTGGGTCACTCTGCACGAGGTCACGCACGCGGTGCAGTTCAGCGGGGTTCCATGGCTGCACTCGCACCTCTCCGGTCTCGTGCGGGAGCTGCTCGACAGCGCCGAGGCGCGCGTCGGCGCTCCGCGGCGCGGGTCGGCGCTGCCGGATGTGGCGGCGCTGCGGCGCCTCGCCGGCCAGGCCCGCCGCGGGGATCTGATCTCGATCGTCCTGAGCGACAGCGAACGCGCGACGATCGATCGCGTCCAGGCGGTGATGGCCGTGATCGAGGGGCACGCCGAGCACGTCATGGACGCAGTCGCGCCCGACCTGCTCCCCTCGCTGCCGCGCCTGCGGGCGACGCTCGATGCTCGCCGGCGCCAGCAGTCGCGCCTCGGGCGGATCGTCGGGCGCCTGCTCGGACTCGACCTCAAGGTCCGCCAGTACGAGCGCGGCAAGGTGTTCTGCGACGCGGTGGTGCGGGACCGGGGTCCCGAGGCGCTCCTGCACCTGTTCTCCGGCCCCGAGGCTCTGCCCAGCCTGGCGGAGATCGAGGATCCCCGCGCGTGGCTGGATCGCACTGGCCCGGGTGGCCATGATGCGGGTGCTCCCCGGCCGCGATAGCGGCGGGGTATGACCGAGATCGTCGGGTTCTACGGACGTCCCCTTGGTAATAGCCCGCAATCCGGAGCCGTCAATTTGTGTTCGCACGTTGCGGCAGTCTCGGCGTTGACTGTAACTTCGATGGCGAAATGGGTTACAAACACATGTTCGATGGTCTACACTTGATCACGACACAGCTCAAGTTGTCTTCCAAGTAGCGGAGCGTTTACAGGATGTCCACGAGCACCAGCGATACAACGACGGGGGCAGACGCCGCAAAACGTCGCCGGACAGCGAGCGCCGCGGAGACGGTGAGCGCTTCCAGCGCGGCGAAGAACGGAGCGCCGACCGACAGGACGGCGAGCGCAACGTCCACCCGGCCGGAGACGACGGTCAAGCATGTGCAGCATCTCGCCGAGCGGGCGATTCTGGTCCCGGTCGGAGCGAGCCTCGTCATGCGTGACAACCTCGTGTCGACCGTGAAGGGCCTGCGCACGAGGTACACGACCCGTACCGGGCTCGAGCGCGAGCTGCGGCGCTACGAGAAGCGCGCGACCACGGCCCGCACGCGGCTCGAGCGGCAGGTGCGCAGGCGCCGCGCTAAGCTTGAGCGTGAGCTACGTCAGCGTCGCCGCCGGGTTGAACGCGCCGTCGCTCAGAACCGCAAGCGCGTCGAGCGCGACATCGTCGCCGTTCGCAAGGACGTGTCGAAGCGGTCCGACGTCGTCACCGGGCGCGTCGAGAAGCTCGTCTCCAACGCACAGGATCTGATCGGATCGATTTCCTGAAATATCTTCCCCTGCGCAGCGTCCAAGGAGAGCGCTTTTGCAGGAAAGGTTCGTCGGCCTCATATCTCGCCGGCGAATGCAGCACCCTCTCCTCCCTCAACCGCCGGGGCGCCACTTGTGGCGCCCCGTCGGTCCTTCAGCGTCGTCGTTGACGATGCGCCCAAGCGGTGATTGTGCAACCCACACGGAGCCCATCTGCTCGACGGCGGGGGCCGGTATGCGTTGTGGCATGCACGTCTCGGCAAATCTCGGTGGCCGCAGTCAACATCGTCCAAAAGACACAGTTTGGATGCAACTACGTAATCAACCGTCTAGGGTGTTGGGGGGGACTGTCAGACGGCGAGGAGCGGTGAGGCGCGGTGAGGCGCCGGGGTGCTCGTGCGTCGCGCTCCGGTCAGCTGGCGGAGGCGCCGGCGGGTGCAGACGGCTCGGCGCCGTCCTCGAGCAGGCGCTCGTACACACGGCAGCGCTTGACGATCGTGCCGCCCATCGCCTCCAGCGCGCGGTTCATCGACTTGTTCGTCTCCAGGATCCAGCCCGCCTCGCCGGTCTTGATCCGCGAGCGCGCCGACATGTCGTAGTGCTCGACGTAGAGTGCGGCGGCGATCCCCGTGTGCTGGTACTCCGGCAGGACGCCGAGGAAGCCGATCCGGCAGCGGTCCATGTACTTCTTGCGGTTCAGGTAGTACCACCAGCCGAGCGGCAGCAGCCGTCCCTTCATCTTTTTGTAGACCTGGTTGATGTCGGGGATCGTGATCGCGACCGCGATCGGCTCGCCCTTGTCGTTCTCGGCGACCATGAACCAGTCCTTGGAGTAGATCAGCCGGTACGTGACCGCCAGATCGGCCAGGTCCTCGCTGGAGTAGGGGACGAAGCCCCAGTTCTTGGACCAGGCGGCGTCGTAGATCTTGTTGAAGCTCTGCAGCTCGCGGCCGAGGTGCAGCCAGGACATCTTGCGGATCGTGATTCCGTACTTGGTCCGCGAGCGTTCGGCCAGCTCGGGCAGGATCGGCAGCATCCGCTGCTCGCGGTCGGAGATGTGGAGCTTCCAGTGGTACGTGTCGATCGCCTTGAGGAGCCCCGCTGCCTCGCAGCGCTGCTGGTAGTAGGGCGGATGCCAGGGATGGCGGATCATCGGCTCGAGCTCGAAGCCCTCGTACAGGATGCCGCTCTCCTCGTTCATGACGAAGTCCATCGGCCCGATCATCCGGTCCCGCCCGTGCTCCGTGCACCACTGCGCGGCGGCGTCGAGCAGCGCTTGCAGCAGCTCCTGCTCGTCCTCGAAGTCGAGGAAGCCGAACATGCCCCAGCGGTTGTGATGGAACTCGTTGAACGCTGTGTCCAGCTGAGCGCTGATCCGGCCGACGACGCGACCGTCGCGCCGCGCGAGGAACAGCTCGGCGTCGCCGTGCTTGAAGAAGGGGTTCATCTTCCTCGAGAGATACGCGTAGCGCTCCAGCTTGAGCGGCGGGATCCAGGGAGTTCCCGCGTGCAGCCTGAACGGGAGCTCGACGAATTCGCGCAGGTCCTTGCGACCGCGAACCGGAGTGATCTCGATCGGCATCGGCGGGGACGCTACCGGAAGAGGGCCGCCCGGCGCCCGGTCGCCGCCGCTGGGCGCGAGAACACCCGAGGGCGGGCGGTGGATGTGGGCCCGGAGGCCTGCTCCGGATATCGTTCAGCTGTCATCTTTGAGGGAAAGGACCCTTGGCGAATGAGCTCGCACACTTCATCGTCCCTCCTCGCGGCCGCGTCGGTTGCCGCTCTGGCAGTCGGCATCTCGGCTTGCGGCAGCAGCTCCTCCTCGAGCTCGCCCAGCACCACGCACTCGCGCACGACATCCGCATCCACGTCGAGCACCAGCTCGGCGCCCGCGACGGCGAGCGGCAAGAGCGCGCCGGCGAGCCGCGCCGGCACGAGCTCGGTACGGTCTGGGCCGGTCTACGGGGAGCTCGTCGCGGTCAATCACTCACCCACGGTCAACAAGCCGTGGGCCTACTCCGTCAAGGTGACGAATGCCGCCGGACGCCCGCTCTCCGGCACGGTCGCGATCGAGTTCACCTTCGGCGGGGAGGTCGTCGGTCACGACACGCCGCCGGTCCATCCGGTCCGAAACGGCCTCTGGCACGACACGCTCGAGTTCCCGGCCCAGTCGGAGGGCGAGCCGCTCAGCGTCCAGGCGGTCGTCCACACGAGTGCGGGCTCGGTCACGCTCGACTGGCCGATCACGGTCGTCAAGTAGCCCCGGCACCCCGCAGCTTCCCCCTCAGCCGGCGCCAGCAGTCTTGCGAGGGAGGCGCGAAGTGGGGTAAGGGTGATCGGCGTTTGCGCCGATGATCGGTGGGTGCGCGTGCGATATCGAGCTCGTCGCGAGGTTATGGTCCCCACGGGCGCCGTGTCGGGCACGCCCAGCGCCGCCGGCGACATTGGGTCGCTGAGGGTCAGGGGGGCATTCGGCGCAAAGAGGGCGCTGGACCATGCGCTCATGGTGCTGGCCCCGGCGGCGACGCTCTGGCTGCTGCTTTCGTACCACGCGCATCACGATCTGGCGTTTGATTTTCAGCATTCCTACTGGGTAGCTGGGCTCCGCGTCCTCCACGGAGCGAATCCTTACAGCTGGAGTCATCGCCAGATTTCCGAAGGCATCGGCTTCCCCTATCCAGCCGTAGCCGGGATCCTCCTCGCCCCCTTCGCGCTGCTGAGTCGGGACGCCGGTTCGGCCGTGTTCGTGGCGCTCTCGATGGGGGCGGTGATTGCGGCGCTGCGGGTGTGCTCCGTGCGTGACTGGCGGCTGTATTCGCTCGTGTTCCTGTGGTGGCCCGTGATCAATGCGTGGCAAACGGCCAACATGACGCTCCTGCTGGTGCTGGCCGTCGCGCTGATCTGGAGGTACCGCAGCCGCCCGATCCTCGCCGGGGCTTTGGTGGCGGTGGCCGTGTCCGTCAAGCCCTTGGTATGGCCGATCGGTTTGTGGCTGCTGGCGACGCGTCGCTATCGAGCCGGCGCGTACGCGATCGGTTGCGGTGTCGCGATCAACGCGGTCGGGTGGGCGATTCTCGGATTCGGCGAGGTCAACCGATATCTGCGTCTGGCAGATCAGATAACCAACGCCCTGTATCGCTCGGGTTACGGCGTGATCGCGCTGTTCGGACATGTTGGGATCTCGCGTCCGGCCGGGTCGGTGATCACGATCGCGCTCGGGATGGTGCTCGCGCTGGCGTGTCTTTGGGTCGGTCAGCGCGGGCGCGAGCAAGCAGCGCTCGTGCTTGCCGTGACGTTGATGTTGGTCGCCTCGCCGGTTGTCTGGAACCACTACTTCGCACTGCTGCTCGTGCCGCTCGCGATCCTACGACCGCGGCTGAGCATCGAATGGGCGATACCGCTGGCACTCTGGCTGTGCCCCGCGACAGGTGTCACGGGCTGGCAGGCGGGGCTCGCGGCTCTCGTCATCGGATCTACCGTTTGGCTTCTCACACGGGAAGGCAAGACCGTTTCAGATCGGCGGCGCGCCTGCGCGCGGCCCGGAATCCCGGACGTCGGCTAGATCACCGGGCAGCCCGACGTGCAGGGCGCGCTGGATCTCCGGCAGCGCCGGCACGACTCGCGAGTCTGCGAGAATTGACACATGCCCACCAGAGACCAAGTACGTGACGCACTGCGCGCAGTCATCGACCCCGAGCTCCGCCGCGACATCGTCGAACTCGAGATGGTCAGGTCGATCGACATCCACGGCAACGGCGTCGTCGATGTGATGGTCTCGCTGACCACGCCCGGCTGCCCGATCCGCAGCCACTTCCAGACCGCCGTGACGCAGGCGGTCGGCAAGCTCGAGGGCGTGAGCGCCACGAACGTATCCTTCGACGTCCTGTCGGACTCCGAGAAGGCCGCCCTCGGCTCGAAGCTGGGGCGTCCGACGCTGCCCGACGGCGCGCTGGCCCAGGTGTCCAACGTGATCTGCATCGCCTCCGGCAAGGGTGGCGTCGGCAAGTCGAGCGTGACCGCCAACCTCGCCGCGGCGCTCGCGGCCGAAGGCCGGCGCGTCGGCGTGCTCGACGCCGACGTGTGGGGCTATTCTCAGCCGCGCATGCTCGGCCTCGGCGCCGAGCGCCCGCGCGTCAACGCCGAGCGCAAGCTGATCCCGCTCGTCGCTCACGACTCCCTCCGCGTCATGTCGATCGGCTTCTTTATCGAGCAGGACGCCGCCGTCGTGTGGCGCGGCCCGATGCTGCACAAGGCGCTGCAGCAGTTCCTCGAGGACGTCGAATGGGGCGAGCTCGACTATCTCCTGGTCGATCTGCCGCCGGGCACGGGCGACGTCTCGATGACGATCGCGCAGCTGATCCCCGCCGCCAAGATGCTCCTCGTCACGACGCCGCAGGCCGTCGCGCAGAAGGTCGCGCGGCGCGCAGCCGAGATGGCGGGCAAGCTGAAGCTCGAGATCGTCGGCGTGATCGAGAACATGGCCGCCTTCGTGACGCCCGCCGGCGAGCGCTTCGCGATCTTCGGCGAGGGTGGGGGCCGGCTGCTAGCCGAGGAGCTCGAGGTCCCGCTGCTCGGCACGATCCCGCTGACGATGGCGCTGCGCGAGCAGTCCGACGCCGGCAACCCGATCGTCTTCTCAGACCCGGACGATCCGGCCTCGCAGGCGCTCCGTCAGGCGGCGCGCGGTCTGATCGCGGCCGCGCCGCTGGCGCTGCCGATGCTGGCGGCGAGCGCGCCGGCGGCGGCTCTCAAGCCGGTCGGGATGTCGCTCCCGATGGCCTGATCGGGCTGGGCGGGGATCTGCAGAGCCCCGAAGCCTCCTCGACAGACAATCCCATCGACGCTGAAGCGGCGACGCGACGCCCCTCGCAGACGCGGTGAGCCCTGGGAGCTCACCGGCTGTGAAGGGCGCCGGCCGAGCGCTTGTTGGGGCGTGCGCCCGCGGGCGTGCCGCGTGCCGCTCAGCGCTTGTAGTAGGCGGAGTTGATCGCCGTGTACTTCTGCCACTCCTCGGGGAGCTGGTCCTCGGCGAAGCACGCATCGACCGGGCAGGCCTCAACGCATGCATCGCAGTCGATGCACTCCTCCGGGTCGATGTAGAGCATCTCGACCTTGTCGTAGTCGGGCTCGTCCGGCGTCGGATGGATGCAGTCGACGGGGCAGACTTCCACGCACGAGTTGTCCTTGGTTCCGATGCAGGGCTCGGCGATGACGTAGGCCATGAGGGTTACGTGTTCCTGTCTTGAGTCGTTGGCAAAGCGGACCCGGCAATTCTACGGAGGCGCTCCCGCGCCGGCGGGGCTCCCGGACCCACTAGCCTGCAGCACGTGCTACTGCTGACCGGCGCCACGGGCACGATCGGCACGCCGCTGCTGCGGCGGCTGACCGCCTCGGGTACGGACGTTCGCTGTCTCGTGCGCGATCCGCGCAGGCTCGGCGACGAGCGCGTCCGCGTGCAGATCGCGATGGGCGACCTGTCGGACCACCTCTCCTACCGTCACGCGCTGCGCGGCGTCGACACCGTCGTCCACCTCGCATCGGTGATCCGCGATCAGCCGCGAGGTTCGATCGAGGAGCTGGCCGGTGTCGTCACCTGGCGGCTGGTCACGGCCGCGGAGCGGGCCGGCGTGCAGCGCTTCGTGTTCTTCTCGGCACTCGGCGCGTCGACGCGCAGCGACTCGCGGCTGATGCGGGCCAAGGCGGTCGCCGAGCGTGCTGTGATCGAGTCCTCGATGCAGCACACGGTGCTCGCGCCGTCGCTTGTGTACGCCCCCGCCGATCCGTATCTGCGGCTACTGCGACGCATGTCGCTGCTGCCCGCGATGGCGATCCCGGGTCAGGGCCGCACGCCGTTCCAGCCGATCTGGGCCCAGGACGTCGCGGATTGCGTCGTCGCGGCGCTCCCGGGCGGGGCGTGCGCGGACAGCGCGATCGGCGCTCGCTACGAGTTGGCGGGCCCCCAGACCCTCTCGCACCAGGAGATCGTCGAGATCGTGCTGCGATCGCTGCATCGCCGTCGCCCGCTCGTGCGCGTGCCGATGCCGGTGGTGCGCCGCCTCCTCGCTGCGGTGGAGCGGCTGATGGGACCGGCCGCGTTCGCAACCTGGGATGAGGCGCAGCTGATGGAGATCCCGAGCATCTCGCGGCTGGGCACGTCTGACGCCGAGCGCCTCGGTGTGCGCCCGCGCTCGATGCAGGCCGTTCTGGGCGTCGGCTAAGGCTAAGGGTCGTGGGGCCTGAGGGCCCGCCGGCCGAGCGGAGCGGTCTCCGTCAACTCGAGAGCGACGCGATGCCGGCCCCAAAGCTGGATGCCTTACGGCGCGACCACCAGGGTGTACGGCTCGACCCGCCAGTCACGGACGAGTCCGGCGCTCACGTACGGATCGGCGAGCACGAAGGACCGCACGTGCTCCGCCTCGACACCCTTGAATACGAACGCCGCTCCGACCGGAGGATCGCCATATGGGCCGGCGATCAGCACGTGGCCGGCCTGCTTCTCGCGGTCGAGCGCCGCGAGGTGCTCGGCGCGGTACGGGCCGCGGCGCTCGAGGATGTCCCCGACGTAGTCGTAGAGCAGCAGGATATGTGGCATGTGGCCAGCGTATAGGTACCGAGGGGGCCCAGCGCGACCGAATCGTGGGAAGATCCGGCTACGCCGGCGCCCTGCGCGGGCTGCATGATTCCCTCATCCGCTGGTCGCTCGCGCGCCGGCAGGAGGTAGAGACGTGAACACCGACGCCCGCCGACGACCAGTTGGAGCGGTTGCTGCCCTGCGCATAGGGCGGCTGATCTGCGCCGCGCTCGCGACGCTGTCCGTGTGGCAAGCGGGTGCGATGACCGGTGCCACGGTCGCCGCCGCGGCGCCGGCGACCGTGCGGGGCGAGGGATCGACGCTCGTGGCCCCGCTCGTCAGCGAGTGGTCGGGCGCGTTTGAGGCCGCGACCGGAGACACGGTCCAGTACGGGGATCTGGGCTCGACCGATGGGATCCAGTACGCCACGCAGGGCCTGGTCGACTTCGGCGCGACCGACACGCCGATGACGACCGCGCAGCAGCTCGGTTGCCCCTCCGCACAGCCCAACACCTGCCTGATGATCCCGTGGGCGCTGAGCGCCACCGGGATCGGCTACAACATCCCCGGCATCGGCTCCGGCCTGCGCCTCTCCGGTGCGGTGCTGTCGAACATCTTCCGCGGGAAGATCACCCACTGGAACAACTCGACGATCAAGGCGCTCAACAAGAGCCTCAACCTGCCCAAGCTCCAGATCGAGCCGATTGCGCAGTCGGGCCTCGATGGTACGGCGACGGTCTCGCAATACCTGTCCGATGTCAGCCCCGGGTGGCAATCGTGCTGCGGCGCCACCGACGACTTCGCCATCGGCATCAAGACAGCCGGCAACGCGGCCGCCGCCTCGACGATCAAGAGCACCACGGGCGCGATCGGCTACGCCAGCGGCTCCTACCTGCTCTCAAACGGTGTCACGACGGCGGAGATCGAGAATGCCGCCGGCAACTTCGAATACCCCAATCCGAACGCCATCAGCGCTGCTGCCGCCGGCGTGCACAAGGTGCCCGGCGCCGGGGTCAGCATCGTCGATCCATCCAGCTCGGCAAAGATCGCCTACCCGATCTCAGCGTTCGACTACGCGATCGTCGCGAAGCATCCGATCCAGAACGCCAACGTGCTCAAGCAGTGGCTGTCGTTCTGCGTCACGACCGGTCGCTCCTTCGGACTGACGATCGACTTCGCCCCGATTCCGTCGGCGGTCGAGAACGCGGCCAAGGCGGACATCAACGCTATCTCCTGATCGAAAGGTCTAACGCGCCGTGCACGAGTACTCGCTCGCGAGGGGCGTCGTCGGCGTCGCGCTACGCCACGCCGAGGGCCGCCGCGTCACCGCCATCGGCCTGCGCATCGGGCCGCTGCGGCAGGTGGTGCCGGACACGCTCGCGTTCGCGTTTGAGCTGACCGCCCGCGGCACGCTGTGCGAAGGCGCCACGCTGCAGCAGGAGCTCGTGCCGTGCAGGCTCAGGTGCCCGTCCTGCGAGCTCGAGTGGACCACGGAGGAGCCGGATTTCCGCTGCCGCACGTGCGGGTTTCCGGCGTCTGTGCTCAGCGGCGACGAGCTGCTGATCGAGTGGATCACGGTCGAGGACGCCGTCGGCGCATCATGACCACTCCTGCTGGCAAGCTTTGCCCTGCAGCGAAACCGAAGGGACAGAGATGGCGCACTACCGAGCATCGATCGAGACGCGGCGCCCGCGCGCCGAGGTGTTCGCGTACCTGAGCGACTTCTCGACGACGCAGGAGTGGGATCCCGGCACCGCGCGGGCCGAGCGCGTCGGCGACGAACCGGTGGCCAAGGGGACGGAGTTCCGGCTGTTGGCGAGCTTCATGGGCCGCACGGCGCCGATCACCTACCGGATCGAGGAGTATGACGCCCCGAGCATGGTGTACCTCGTCGGCGAGAACGCGACCGTTATCTCGCGCGATCGGATGACCTTCGAGGAGGTCGACGGCGGCACCCGCGTCACCTACGACGCGCGGCTCACGCTGAAGGGGGCGCTGCGGGTCGCCGACCCGCTGCTGAGCCTCGCCTTCCGGCGTGTCGGCGATCGCGCACTGGCCGGCCTGCGGCGCCGGCTCACGACCTCGCTGCCGCAGACGATGGTCCCGGTCGGCGGGCGAAGCCTCGACGGCCGCTCCTACAGGCTGCCGTACGACCTCCCGACGCCCTACGGCATGCTCGTGATCGCGTTCCGCCGCGAGCAGCAGCAGCTCGTCGACGACTGGCTGCCGGCACTGCTGGAGCTCGAGCGCACGCATGACGAGCTGCGCGTCTACGAGCTGCCGGTGATCTCCTCCCGCTACAGCCCCGCGCGGCGGGTGATCGAACGGGGGATGGCGCACGACATCGTCGATGCGCCGGCGCGTGCGCGCACGATCGCCGTCTACACCGACGTCGGCAGGGTGCTCGGCAATGTCGGCCTGCAGGGCTCCGACGCGATCGTGCTGCTGCTCGTCGAGCGCTCCGGCACGATCCTCGCACGGGAGTTCGGCAGATTCTCGGAGCAGAAGATGCAGCGGCTGGCCGACGCCCTGCCGGTCTTCTCGCCGGCCGACTAGCCTCGAGGTCCGATCCTGCACGGTGCTCATCCGCAGGGCGCATGGCGCTGCGCCCACGGCAGCGCCTGCTCGAGCGCCGCGGCGAGCGCGAGCAGATCGCTCTCGCCGGCGGCGCGGCCGATCACCTGCACGGCGGTCGGCAGCCCGTCCTCGCCGTGGTAGAGCGGAAGCGCGATCGCCGGCAGCCCGGTGACGTTGACGACAGCCGTGAACGGGGTGAAATGGCCTGAGCGACGGTAATGCCCCCACGGGTCCGGGCCGCGGCCGTGGATCTCACCGAGCGGGACGGGCCGCCGCGCCAGCGCGGGCGTGATCACCGCGTCGTAGGGCGCGAGGAAGGTGACGATGCCACGGGCGATCATCTCGAGCCGGCCCTGGGCGGCGAGGTAGGTGAGAACGTCCTGCGCGCGGGCACGCTGCACCATCGCCCACGTCAGCGGCTCGACGTCGTCCTCCCTCAGCTCGCGCCGCCGCAGTTGCGCACCGGTGACGGAGGTCATCGCGATGCCGGGGCCGAATGCGCGCGTGAAGTCCTCCAGCAGATCGTGTCCCGACCACGGCGGCGTGATCTCCTCGACGTCGTGGCCGAGCGACTCGAGCAGAGCGGCGGCGTCTCGGGCGCCCGTCACGCACATCGGATCGAGCTCCGCGCCGTCGAGCGCCGGGTTCAGCGCGAGGCCGATGCGAAGCCGTCCGGGCGTCCGCGCCGCGGCGTCCGCGTAGCGCTCGCGCGGGGGCGGGGCCCATGTGGAGTCGCCGAGCTCGTAGCCGGCGAGCACGTCGAGCACCGCCGCGGTGTCCGCGACCGTTCGCGTCAGCACCCCGTCGCTGACCAGGAAGCTCTGGCCGGCCTCCGGCGCGACCGAGATCCGCCCGCGCGCGGCCTTCAACCCGACGAGTCCGCAGCACGAGGCGGGGATGCGCGTCGAGCCGCCGCCGTCGTTGCCGTGGGCGATCGGCACCATCCCGGCCGCGACCGCGGCGGCGGAGCCGCCGCTCGAGCCGCCGGCGCTACGATCGAGCGCCCACGGGTTGTGCGTCGGGCCGTTGCGGCGCGACTCGGTGGTCGGCAGAATCCCGTTCTCCGGGAGCGCCGTCTTGCCGACGATCACGAACCCCGCCGCCCGCAGACGCGCGACGACGCCGGTGTCGTAGGGGGGACGGAGATCGCCGAACAGGTCGCTGCACATCGTCAGCGGCATGCCGCGAACCGCACGGTTGTCCTTGATCGCGATCGGGACCCCGGCGAACGGGCGCTCGTCTCCCGGTGCGATCGCCCGCGCCGCGGCGAGCGCCTCGTCGGCGGCGACGTACGTGAACGCGTTGATCGACGGCTCGAGCTCGCCGATGCGCGCGAGCGACGCCTCGACCAGCTCACCGGCGCCGAGCGCGCCCGAGTGGATCATCGCCGCGAGCTCGAGCGCGGGGCGGCGGAGCAGCTCATCCATTTGCGTCAGCGTCACGGATCCCTCGCCCGCAGGCGGGGGGACAACGAGGTCAGTCGCGCCAGCCGCTGTAGGGTCCTCGGACGTAGTCCCGCACCATGCGCATACTGCTGAACTGCGGCCCGAGCGTCATCAGCGACTGGCGCACCATCTCCAGCCACCGAGCGGGGATGCCGTTCCTGTCGCGCTCGTAGAAGGCCGGCATCACCTCGTTGGCGAGCAGGCTGTGAAGCGTCGCCGCGTCCCGCTCGTCCTGCGCGTGGGCATCCTGCTCGACGTCGCCGGAGATCGCCCAGCCGTTCGGGTTCGTCTCGTCGTATGCCTCCGCCCACCAGCCATCGAGCACGCTCAGCTGCAGGCCGCCGTTGACGACCGACTTCATGCCGCTCGTGCCGCTGGCCTCGAGTGGCGGACGCGGCAGGTTGAGCCACACGTCGCAACCCCGAACCAGGATCTGTGCGGTCGCGAGGTCATAGTCGTCGAGGAACACCACACGCTCGATCACGCTGCGCAGGCTCCGGATCGAGAACAGCCGCTGCAGGACGCGCTTCCCGTCGTCGTCGTGAGGGTGCGCCTTGCCCGCCATCAGCAGTTGCATCGGACGGTCGCCGGAGAGCAGCTCAGCCGCCCACTGCGCCTCGCGCGTGAGCAGGTCGAGGCGCTTGTAGGTCGCGAGCCGCCGCGCGAACCCGACGGTGAGCAGCTTCGGGTCCATCGCATTGGCTGCAGCCATCGCCCAGTCCATCGTGTCGCCGCGCTGCAGGCGCTCGGCCGCGCTGCGGACCCTGACCACCTCGATCAGCTCCGCTCGCTGCTTCTCGCGCGCGGCCCACAGCTCCGCGTCGGGGATCTTGGCGACCGGCGCCCACGTCTTCGCATCGCCGGCGCGCGTCAGCCAGTCCTCGCCGAGGTGCCGGCTCAGCAGCGCTCGCATGTGCGGGCCGATCCAGCTCGGCACATGGACGCCGTTGGTGACATGTCCGATCGGGATCTTCCCGACCGGGAGATCGGGCCACAACGCGGTCCACATCTCGCGTGCGACCTGGCCGTGTCGGCGGCTGACGCCGTTGGCTGCGCGCGTCATTCTGAGCGCCGCCTGGGTCACGCCGAAGGGCTCGAACTGCTCGTGCGCGCGCGTCTGCCCGAGCGCGATCAGGTCCCGTTCGTCGATCGAGCTCTGCTTGGAGAGCAGCTCGAACGCACGCGCTGCCTGCTCACGGGGGTAGGAGTCGTTGCCTGCCGGCACCGGCGTGTGGGTCGTGAACACGGTGTGCGCCCGAGAGGCCGCCAGCGCCGTCTCCACCGGCTCGCCCTTGCGCACCTCGCTGAGCGCGAGCTCGAGCGGCGCCAGCGCCGCATGGCCCTCGTTGAGATGCAGGACGCCGGGCTCGATCCCCATCGCCTGCAGGGCGCGCACGCCGCCGACGCCGAGCAGCATGTACTGCGACAGCCGGATGTCGCGGTCGGACTCGTACAGCCTCGCCGTGATCCACCGCTGCATCGGCAAGTTGCCGGGAAGGTTCGTGTCGAGTAGGTACAGCGGCACGCGACCGACGTCGACGCGCCAGATCTGCGCCTCGACCTCATCATCATAGATCGGCACCGTGATCGTCAGCTGTGAGCCGTCCGCGCGTCGCACGAGCGCCGCGGGCACGAGCTCGGGGTCGGTGTCGACCCAGTACTCGTGCTGCCAGCCGGTGATGTCGATCCGCTGGCGGAAGTATCCCTTGCGGTACATGAGACCGACCGCGACGAACGGGAGGGCCAGATCGGAAGCCTCCTTGAGGAAGTCGCCCGCGAGCGCTCCGAGGCCGCCCGAGTAGACCGGAAGCGACTCGTGGACCGCGTACTCGGCGCACAGGAAGACGGCGGGGCGGTCGGCCTCGATCACCCCGGTGTCCGCGGGGCGCTCGAGGTGCGCCTTGATCCGCGCCTCCATCTCCGCAGCCCGCGCGAGCACGTCGGCGTCCTGGGCCGCGCGGTTGAGGCTGCGTCCGGATGCCTCACGCAGAAGTCGCACGGGGTTCCGATTGCACGCTTCGAAGCGATCCGCATCAACGGAGCGGAACAGCTCGTGGCCCCCGCCCAGCCACGACCACACATAGTTGTAGGCGATGCGCGCCAGCGGCGCGAGGGGCTCCGGGATTCGTGCGGCCAGATCGGCCGCAGCAGCTTGCACTTCCGATTCTCCAGCCTCAGATCCGTACATTTGCGCGATTATCCATGAGAATGCGGTCTCATGTTTTCCGGCCTTGACGGCTGCCGACTCGGCGTGCTCGCGTTCGGTGACTCGATCACCAACGGCGGCGGGGAGCTGCAGTGGGGAGTTGCACTGCAATCGTGGGCGTTGTGGGCGGCACGAGGCCTCGGACTGCCGTTCAGTGGTTACGCCGTCGACGGCGCGGCCTGCGCGGATGTCGTCGCGCAGCAGATCCCGGCGTTCGAGCAACAAGCTGCGCGCCCGCAGGCGCGCTACGAGCTCGGGTGCCTCTACGTCGGCACCAACGACGTCCGCGGCCCGGGCTGGGACGTCGGTGCCTTCGCCTCGAGCTTCGACGTGGCGCTGGGCTTCCTCGCTGCCCACTGCGACCGCGTGCTGACGGTCACGCTGCCGCTCGATCTCGGGCGCCCGCGGGCGCCCGCCAAGATCACCGAGTGCAACCGGGAGATCGAGGCCGCGGCCGGCCGGCACCGGGCGCTCGTGCTCGATCTGCGAGCGTTCGCCGCGCGCAACCTGGTGATGGCCGATCACGTGCATCCGACCGCGTTCGGCCAGATCGCGATCGCCGAGCGCGCGCTCGACGTGCTCGCGCGCGACGGCATGCACGTGGCCGCGCGGCCTCGCACCATGATCAGCTACGAGACGACCCTGTGGGGTCAGCTCCGCGGCGACCTCACGTACCTCTACAGGCACGCCAAGGTCTCGGCCAAGGCGTTGCGGGCTCAAGGGCTCACGACCCTAAAGGCCCGGCCCTAAGGAAGGCGGCCCGCGGACGCCGTGGCGTCGCGCAGGCGCGCCGCCAGGTCCGGCGTGAGCGCCCCTTCGCGCAGCTGCCAGCGCCAGTTGCCGTCCTCGCGTGCAGGGTTGTTCATGCGTGCGTCGCTCTGCAGCCCGAGGATGTCCTGCGCCTGCATGATCGCCACCCGGGCGGGCGAGACGAGCGCGAGGCGGATCAGCGACCACCACGGCTCGGGCTCGGAGATCTGGTGCTCGCGCAGCGCCCTGTCGACGCGGCGAGCGATCGCCGGCGGCAGCGATTCGTACCAGCCGCGGATCGTGTCGTGGTCGTGCGTGCCCGTGTACACGATCCGGTTCTCGACGTGGTTGGACGGGCGGTGCGGGCTGCGCGGATGGTGTGGCTCGAACCCGAATTGCAGGACGACCATGCCCGGCAATCCGAGCTCGTCGCGCAGCCGCTCGACGGCAGGCGTGATCACGCCAAGGTCCTCGGCCACGAGCGGCAGCGGCGGGGGCATCGGCAGCTCGTCGAAGACGGCGTCGAACAGCGCGCGTCCGGGGCCGCGGCGCCAGCGGCCGTCTATCGCCGTTTCCTCGCCGGCCGGGACCGCCCAGTAGGCGACGAACCCCCGGAAATGATCGACTCGGGCGAGGTCGAACATCCCCAACGTCCGTCGCAGGCGCTCCACCCACCACCGATAGCCGTCACGTCGCAGGGCATGCCAATCGTAGAGCGGATTGCCCCACAGCTGGCCGGTGTCGGAGAACAGGTCCGGTGGCACGCCCGCAACGAAACCCTCCTGGAAGAGCTCAGCGTGTGTGCGGTGGTCAACACTGCCGGGCGCGACGTAAATCGCGATGTCGCCCATCAGTCGCACCCCGCGCTCGCTGGCGTAGCTACGCAGCGCCGTCCACTCCCGCTCAAAGCGGACCTGGTCGGCCACGGCGCCGCGGCCGCCGTAGCGCTCCCAACCCTCGATCCAGTAGGCGTGGCGCCGTTTGAAGTCGCTGATCTCGCTTGCCGAGACCGGCGCACGTGGCTGGGCCAGCAGGCCCGGCCAGGCCGCGAACGCCGACTTGGCGGTGTATGGCGAGCGAAGGCGGCTCGGTGGACCGAGCGGCAGCATCTGCCACCACGTCTGTCCTGCAGCGACGAGCCAGTCGACCAGCTCATACGCAGGCGCGCCGAGCCGGCCGCCCGGCAGGGAGGTGATGTGTAGCAGCACGCCGCTCGAGCGAGGTAGCCGGATCCGCTCGAGTCCGTCTCCCCCGGCCGTCGCGAGCATCGGCTCGCCGCCGGCAGGCCTGATTGCAGCCTCCGCGGCCGTGCGCTGATCTGCGGGCATGTGCGGGGTTGTACCCGATCCAGCCTTGCGCGGTGGCCCGCCACTGATGGTTCGGGTGTGCACGGCGGACGGTTCAGGCGGGGCACGCGTCGTGACCGAGTCTCGATAGTGTCCCGAGGAGATTGGCCGACTCAGCCAGAGAGCGAATCGTCATCCAGTACCCGGCTCCGGCCGTCGACGGAGGCGCGTACCCAGTTAAGCGCATCCTCGGCGACCACGTGACGGTGTCTGCCGACATCTTCCGTGACGGGCACGAACTGATTGTCGGGGTGGTCCGCTACCGGTCCCCGCGCGCGCGGGGCTGGCGCGAGATCGAGATGCACGCATCCGATGCTCACCTCGGTGGCGTCCGTTGGGAGGCCGAGCTCATGCTCGACCAGGTCGGGCGCTGGGTGTACACGGTGGAGGCCTGGACCGACCATTTCGGCACCTGGCGGGATGAGCTCGTCCGCAAGCTCGAAGCCGGTCAGCGCGAGCTCGAGGGTGAGCTGTCCGAAGGCGTGCTCCTCTTACAGAAGGCGGCCGATCGAGCGCACGACCGTGATGACCAGCAACTGATCGAGTACGCACGGAGCACGCTTCTCGATCCGGAGGTGCCCGACCGCATCAAGTATGGGCGCGTTCTCAGCAGCGAACTACGCGACGCGATCGATCACGACCAAGAGCGCACCGGCGCCGTCTCGTTGCGCGAGCCGCTGCGGATCCAGGTTGATCGCGTCCGCGCGCAGTTCGGCTCCTGGTACGAGCTGTTCCCGCGCTCGTGGGGAGGCTTGAAGGGCGTGCAGAAGCAGTTGCCGCGGTTCGCCGAGCTCGGCTTCGACGTCCTCTACCTAGCGCCGATCCACCCGATCGGCTTGACCAATCGCAAGGGAGCCAACAACGCGCTGGTGGCGGCGCCCGGAGATCCGGGCTCGCCCTGGGCGATCGGCGATGCCAGCGGCGGTCACGACGCGGTCCACGCCGAGCTCGGCACGATCGATGATCTGCGCGATCTCGCGCAGGCCGCGACTTTACATGGGATCGACGTAGCGCTCGATTTCGCGATCCAGTGCTCCGCGGACCATCCATGGCTCAAGGAGCACCCGGAATGGTTTCACCATCGCCCCGACGGGACGCTCAAATACGCTGAGAATCCACCCAAGCGCTACCAGGACATCTACAACGTCAACTGGGATTGCCAGGACTGGCGCAAGCTCTGGAACGCGCTGCTGGAGATCGTGCTGATGTGGGTGGACTGCGGCGTGAAGGTGTTCCGGGTGGACAACCCACATACCAAGCCTTACGCGTTTTGGGCGTGGCTGATCGAGCGCGTGCGTGCGCGTGACCGCGATGTCATCTTTCTGGCCGAGGCGTTCACCAAGCGCGCGGCGATGCGGCACCTCGCAAAGCTCGGCTTCACCCAGTCCTACACCTACTTCACCTGGAAGAACTCCCGCTACGAGTTGACGGAGTACGTGTCCGAGCTCGCCAGCTCCGGCGAGCAGGAGTACTTTCGTCCAAACTTCTTCGTCAATACGCCCGATATCCTCTCCGAGTACCTGGTGCACGGTGGGCGTCCCGCGTTCGAGGCTCGGCTCGTACTGGCCGCGACACTGAGCCCTACGTACGGGATCTACTCGGGTTTCGAATCGATTGAGAACGTGCCGGCTCGGCCGGGCTCCGAGGAGTACCTCAATTCCGAGAAATACCAGATCGTCGAACGCTCACTCGACGGTGAGCTGATGCCGATGATCTCCAAGCTCAACCGGATGAGGCGCGAGAACCCGGCTCTGCAGCACTTCTCCAACGTCACCTTCCTCGACACGGAGAACGACGCGCTGATCGCGTACGCGAAGCAGACGGTCGGAAACACGGTGATCGTCGTCGTGAACATCGACCCCCGTCAGCCGCAGGCGGGTATCGCGAACGTCCCGTGGGACCTCGGCCTGCCCGCGTGGTTCATCGTTAGGGACATGCTCACCGGCGATCGGTTCCAGTGGCAGCTCGGTCGCAACTACGTGCGCCTCGTTCCTCGGGAGCGCCAAGCTCACGTGCTCCAGGTTGTGCAATGACAGCCGGATCGACCGCGGTCGCTGACCTTGTCACCAGTAACGGCGCTGCGACCGCGCAGTCGAGCCCCGCCGTCCCGTCCCCGGCCCAGACGCGCCACTGGTTCGAGGGTGAGCCGCTGTGGTTCAAGCACGCCGTGTTCTACGAGATCCACATCCGCGGCTTCAACGACGCCAACGGCGACGGCTGTGGGGATGTGCGCGGCCTGACCGAGAAGCTCGACTACCTCGAGTGGCTGGGGATCGACTGCATATGGCTGCTGCCGTTCTACTCCTCGCCGTTGCGCGACGGCGGCTATGACATCTCGGACTTCACGCGCGTGCACCCCGACTACGGCACCGTGGAGGACGTCAGGGAGCTGATCGACGCCGCCCACGCGCGGCGGATCCGCGTGATCGCCGACCTCGTGATGAACCACACCTCAAACGAGCACCCCTGGTTTCAGGAGTCGCGCTCGAGCCCGCTCTCGCCCCAGCGCGACTGGTACGTGTGGTCCGAGACGGTGCGACGCTACGAAGAGGCCCGCATCATCTTCACGGACACCGAGACGTCGAACTGGACCTGGGACGACGTCGCGGGCGCCTACTACTGGCATCGCTTCTTCTCCCACCAGCCCGACCTCAACTACGACAACCCGGAGGTCCAGGAGGCGATGCTCGGGGTCCTGCGCTTCTGGCTGGACCTCGGTCTCGATGGCGTGCGGCTCGACGCGGTGCCATATCTGTTCGAGCGTGAGGGCACGAACTGCGAGAACTTGCCCGAGACGCACTCCTACCTGAAACGTGTCCGGCGCGAGGTCGACGAGCGCTACCCGGACCGCGTGTTGCTGGCGGAGGCCAACCAGTGGCCGGCGGACGTCGTGCAGTACTTCGGTGAGGGCGACGAGTCCCAGATGGCGTTCCACTTCCCGGTGATGCCGCGGATCTTCATGGCGCTCCGGCGCGAGCAGGCCGCTCCGATCTACGAGATCCTGCAGAGCACGCCGCCGATCCCCGCCAGCTGCCAGTGGGGGCTGTTCCTGCGCAACCACGACGAGCTGACGCTCGAGATGGTCAGCGACGAGGAGCGCGACTACATGTACGCCGAGTACGCCAAGGATCCGCGGATGAAGCTGAACGTCGGTATCCGCAGGCGGCTCGCGCCGCTGCTGGACAACGGTCGCGACGAGATCCAGCTGGCGACCGCGATCCTGTTCTCGCTGCCGGGCTCGCCGGTCCTCTACTACGGCGATGAGATCGGGATGGGGGACAACGTGTTCCTCGGCGACCGCGACGGCGTGCGCACGCCGATGCAATGGACGGGTGACCGCAACGGCGGCTTCTCCCGGGCGGACTTCGCCCAGCTCTACGCGCCGCCGTTGATGGACCCGGTGTTCGGCTTCCAGGCCGTCAACGTCGAGGCGCAGTTGCGCAGCCCCACCTCGCTGCTGCGCTGGTATCACCGCTTCATCGCGCTGCGCAAGGAGCATCCGGTGTTCGGGTTCGGCAGCTACGAGCCGATCGAGACCTCCAACCCCCGGATCTTCGCCCACATCCGCCGCCTCGAGGACGATCTCGTGCTGTGCGTGCACAACCTGGCGCGCTCCGCGCAGGCGGTCGAGCTCGATCTGCGTGCCTACGAGGGACGCCATCCGGTGGAGCTGCTCGGCGGCTCGCGGTTCCCGCGCATCGGCAGCCTCCCGTACCTGTTGACGTTGGCCCCGCGCGGCTTCTTCTGGTTCGAGCTGGCGTCCGGCGAGCGGCCTGACGGCGGAGCCGGCGCCGGCGAGCAGCGGCATCCCGGGAGAGGCGGCGGCGATGGGTGATTCGACCGCGGCAGCCGAATCGATCGGCGTCCTGTTCGAGGGCGCGGATCTCCGCGAATGGCTGACCAGCCGGCGCTGGTTCGCGTCCAAGAGCCGAGCCGTCAACGCGCTCGAACTGGTCGAGAGCGCCGCCCTCGGCGAGGAACCCGCGCTGCTGCTGGCGATCGTGCAGGCGCATTTCGCCAACGGCATGCACCACGTCTACCAGCTCCCGCTGGGGCTCGCGCGCGGATGTGACGGTGGCGGGGAGGGCGACGCGCCTGCGGCGATCGCCCGCAACGGCGAGTGGCTCGCGTTCGACGGTCTCGCCGATCCGCGGCTGGCATACGCGCTCATGGCCCAGATCGACGCCGGCGGCGAGATCGCCACCGCGCGCGGGCACTACTCCTTCAACCGCGCCGGCGGCGGCGACGCGATCATGCGCGCGGACATCGTGCGCGCGATGAACGTCGAGCAGTCGAACACGTCGGTGATCTACGGCGAGCGCGTCGTGCTGAAGGTGTTCCGCAGGCTGGAGCCGGGCATCAACCCGGAGCTGGAGGTACTCCGCTTCCTCGCCGCGCACGCGTTCGAGAACATCGCGCCGCTGCACGGCTGGTACGAGTACGAGGGCCCGGCGCTCGCTGCGACACTGGGGATCGCCCAGGAGTATCTCAGCGGCGCGATCGGCGGCTGGGAGCTGGGGCTGGCGGAGGTGAGCTCCGATCCCGAGCAGCTGCTGGCCCGCCTGGTCGAGCTCGGCGAGGTGACCGCGGCGCTGCATCTGACGCTCGCCAGCGATGCGGGCGACCCCGCCTTCGCGCCCGAGGGACCGAGCCACGAATGGATGTCGCTCGTGACCGCGCGGCTCGACGAGGACATCGAGGCGACGTTCGGTCGGCTGACGGGCGACGAGCGCGTCGGCTCCCTCAGCGGACGCGTGTCGGACATCCGCGGCCGGCTCGCCGATCTCGGCCGATATGGTCTCGGCGGTCGCCTGATCCGCACCCACGGGGACTTCCACCTCGGCCAGACGCTGCGCGCGCGCGGCAGCTGGGTAGTAATCGACTTCGAGGGGGAGCCGGCCAGGCCGCTGCCCGAGCGCCGCCGCAAGCATTCCGCGCTCCGCGACGTGGCGGGCATGCTGCGGTCCTTCGCCTACCTCGTCGGTGCCGCCGAGCGCGGCGGTACGGCTGTCCCCGAAGGCTTCGAGGAGCGTGCGCGCCGCGGTTTCCTGGACGCGTACCTCAGCCGGATCGAGCCGTCGCTGCTGCCCGCGGGCGAGCCGGCGATCCGGAACCTGCTGGCGATCTTCGAGCTCGAGCGGGCCGTTTACGAGCTGCAGTACGAGCTCGATCATCGACCGGACTGGCTGTCGATTCCGGTCACTGCAATCACGCGTCTATTGGAGTCGAGATGAGCATCGAGGCTGACACGGTAATGGCGATCCTTCGCTGCGAGCACTCCGATCCGCACAGTGTGCTCGGAGCACATCCGAGTGATGATGGCGTCGTGATCCGAGCCTTGCGCCCGGGGGCCAGCGGGGTCAGTGCGATCCTCGCCGACGAAACTGTCGAGCTCGTGGAGACCCACCCCGACGGCTTCTTCGAGGCGACGGTGCAGGGCGCGTCGATGCCGCTGCGCTACCGGCTGCGGGCGGAGTACGGCCCCGCCGGCGCAGTCATCTTCGATGACCCCTACGTGTTCCTGCCGACGCTCGGTGAGCTCGACGTGTACTTGATCGGCGAGGGCCGTCACGAGCAGGCCTACGAGCGCCTCGGAGCCCGCGTCATGGAGCAGCAGGGAGTGGCCGGCACCGCCTTCGCCGTCTGGGCGCCGTCAGCCAGGGCCGTCAGCGTCACCGGTGACTTCAACTTCTGGGATGGGCGCATCCATCAGATGCGCACACTGGGCTCCAGCGGCGTCTGGGAGATCTTCATCCCCGGCATTGGACCTGGCCAGCGGTACAAGTACGAGATCCTCGGCGGCGACAGCTACCGCAGGCTGAAGGCCGACCCCTACGCGCAGGAGGCCGAGCATCCTCCGCGAACTGCGTCGGTCGTCTATCAGCGCAAGCACCAGTGGGCGCCATCCGAGGAGCGCTGGCAGGAGCATCGCGAGGTTTACGAGCCGCTGCGGGCGCCGGTCTCGATCTACGAAGTCCACCTCGGGTCCTGGCGCCTGAATACGCTTGAGGGCAACCGCTCGCTCACGTACCTGGAGCTCGCCGATGAACTATCCGAGTATGTAGCCGACATGGGCTTCACCCACGTCGAGCTGCTGCCCGTGATGGCCCACCCGTTCACCGGCTCGTGGGGCTACCAGGTGACCAGCTACTACGCGCCGACGCCGCTCTATGGCGCGCCGGACGACCTGCGCGTGCTCGTCGAGCGACTCCACGCGAAAGGGATCGGCGTTCTCGTCGATTGGGTTCCGGCGCACTTCCCGCGCGACGACTGGGCGCTCGCCCGCTTCGATGGCACGGCCTTATACGAACACGACGACCCCAAGCGGGGTGCGCATCCAGATTGGGGCACGCTCGTGTTCAACTACGGCCGTCACGAGGTCCGCAACTTTCTGATCGCCAGCGCCCTGTTCTGGCTGCGCGAGTACCACATGGATGGCATCCGGGTCGACGCAGTCGCCTCGATGCTGTACCTCGACTACTCCCGCAAGGAAGGCGAATGGATCCCCAACAAGTTCGGTGGCCGCGAAGATCTCGATGCCGTCTCATTTCTGAAGGAGCTCAACGAGGTGATCTACGGCCGCGAGCCGGGTGCCATCTCGGCGGCAGAGGAGTCGACCGCGTGGACCGGCGTGTCGCGTCCGACTTATCTCGGGGGGCTCGGCTTCGGCTTCAAGTGGAACATGGGTTGGATGCACGACACGCTCGCCTATTTCCAGCAGGAGCCGGTCTACCGCCGCTACCACCACAACGAGCTGACGTTCAGCATGATCTACGCGTTCACGGAGAACTTCATCTTGCCGCTCTCGCACGACGAGGTGGTCCATGGAAAGGGCTCTCTGTATAGCAAGATGCCCGGCGATAACTGGCAGAAGCTTGCCAACCTGCGTGCGCTTTATGGCTACCAGTGGGCGCATCCGGGTAAGAAGCTCCTGTTCATGGGTTGCGAGCTCGCACAGTACGACGAGTGGCGCCACGACCAGTCACTGCCGTGGCATCTGCTGGAGAACCCTGACCACGCAGGCATCCAGGCACTCGTGCGCGAGCTGAATCGCGCATATACGGCCGAGCCTGCGCTCTGGGAGCTCGACAACGAGCCCGGCGGCTTCTGGTGGCTGGAGCCAAACGACGTGGACAACAACGTGTTCGCGTTCGCGCGCTGCTCGGCGGGCGGCTACCGGTTGGTCGTCTGCGTCGCCAACCTCTCGCCGGTGCCGCGTCTCGGCTACCGCCTTGGTCTCCCTCGCGCCGGACGCTGGCGGGAGCTCATGAACACCGACGCCGCGCAGTTCGGGGGCGGCCACGTCGGCAACCGCGCAGGCGTCGAGACCGAGCCGATCTCCTGGCACGGACAGCCGCAGTCGGCCGAGGTTACGCTGCCGCCGCTGGCGACGGTGTGGCTCGTTCCCGGCGATCAGCGGACCGTCGGCGACGAGAGGACGGTTGTCGGTCGCGAGGGGACGGTTGGCGACGGCGTGGGGACGGTTGTCGGTCGCGAGGGGACGGTTGGCGACGGCGTGGGGACGGTCGTCGGCGGCGAGCGGACGGGCACCGACGACCAGCCGGTCGCTGCCGAGGAGCTGCCCGTCAGTGCCGACGAGCCGCCCGTCAGCGCCGACGAGCTGCCCGTCGCTCCCGACGCTCGGTCGACGCACCCGGAGCTCCCATAGACGATGCCGATCGTGTGGCCGGGTCAGCCGTTTCCCCTGGGAGCACATTGGGACGGCGGGGGCACGAACTTCTCGCTGTTCAGCGAGCACGCTGAGCGCGTGGAGCTCTGCCTGTTCGACGATGCTGACAACGAGACGCGGGTCGAGATGTCCCAGCGCCGCGCGCTCAACTGGCACTGCTACCTGCCAGATGTCGGCCCGGGCCAGCGCTACGCCTACCGCGTCTACGGTCCGTACAGGCCGCACGATGGCCATCGCTTCAACCCCGCCAAGCTGCTGATCGACCCCTACGCGCAAGCGATCGACGGCGTCGTCAACTGGGCATACCCAGCGAACGTGCATCCGTACGTGCGGACGGGCGCTCCCGACGCCGACCGCACGATCGATCACGAGGACGATGCCGGGGCGATCCCGAAGGCGGTCGTGATCGACGACGCCTTCTTCTGGGAGGGTGACCGGCCACCACGCGTCCCGTTCGCCGACACGGTGATCTACGAGACTCACGTGCGCGGTTTCACGATGAGTCATCCCGACGTGCGCGAGGATCTGCGAGGCACCTACGCGGGCCTCGCGTCCGACTCTGCGATCGCTTACCTCAGAGATCTCGGAGTCACCGCCGTCGAGCTGCTCCCCGTGCACCATATCTGCGACGAGTCGTTCCTCGCGGAGCGCGGACTGACCAACTACTGGGGCTACAGCACCGTCGGCTTCCTCGCTCCGCATTCAGAGTACGCCGCCACCGGCAAGCACGGCGAGCAGGTGCGCGAGTTCAAGGGCATGGTCAAAGCACTGCACCGCGCCGGGATCGAGCTGATCCTCGATGTCGTGTACAACCACACGGCCGAGGGCAACCAGTTCGGGCCGATGCTGTCGTTCCGCGGGGTCGACAACATGTCGTACTACCGGCTCGCGCCCGGCGATCTCTCGCAGTACGTCGACTTCACCGGCACCGGCAACTCGCTCAACCCGGTACATCCAAGCGTGCTACGGCTGATCATGGACTCGCTGCGCTACTGGGTGACCGAGTGCCACGTCGACGGCTTCCGCTTCGATCTCGCATCCGCGCTGGCGCGCGAGTTCTTCGACGTCGGGCGCCTGTCGGCGTTCTTCGACGTGATCCACCAGGACCCGGTGGTCTCGCAGGTGAAGCTGATCGCCGAGCCGTGGGACATCGGACCGGGCGGCTACCAGGTCGGCAACTTCCCCGTCCTGTGGTCGGAATGGAACGGCGAGTACCGCGACGTGATGCGCGACTTCTGGCGGGGCAGAGCGACCTGCGGCTCATTCGCCTCCCGCCTGCTGGGCTCGTCCGACATCTACCAGGAAGACGGGCGTGACCCGTTCGCGTCGATCAACTTCATCACCGCTCACGACGGCTTCACGCTCTCCGACCTCGTCGCCTATGAGCAGAAGCGCAACGAGATCAACAATGAGGGCAACCGCGACGGCACCAACGACAACCGCTCGTGGAACTGCGGCGTCGAGGGCGAGACCGGCGATCCGGATATCATCGCGCTGCGCCTGCGTCAGCAGCGCAACTTCCTCACGACACTGCTGCTCTCGGAGGGAACGCCGATGCTGCTCGGCGGCGATGAGCTCGGGCGCACCCAGAACGGCAACAACAACGCCTGGTGTCAGGACAACGCCATCTCGTGGTTCGACTGGAGCCCAACGCCGACCAGCTCGATGCTGTACGCGTTCACCAAGCGCCTCATCGCGCTGCGCCGCGGTCATCCGGTGTTCAGGCGCGAGAGCTTCCTCACCGGCTCGGAGCGCAGGGGGTCGGGTCTTCCGGACGCCTGGTGGTTCAGGCCCGACGGTCGCAAGATGGTTTCGGTGGACTGGGAGTCCGGTGAGCCTGCGCTCGCGCTGTTCCTCAACGGCCTCGAGCTCGCGGACCCCGGAGCTCGGGGGCAACAGGTCATCGACGATTCGTTTCTCATCCTGTTCAACGCGACGGGCCAGGACCGCGCTTTCATGCTCCCGCGCCGGCGCTTCGCCGTCGAGTGGGCGCTGGAGATCTCGACTGCCGAGCCGGAGCTCGAGGCCGGCAGCAAGACCTTCAGTGCGCGGACGGAGATCAAGGTGATCGCGCACTCGATCATCGTGCTCAAGCGTCTGTCGTAGGCAGGTGGGTCGCGCGTGGAGATGCGCGTTCTGCTGATCTCGTGGGAGTACCCGCCCTTCATCCAGGGTGGCCTCGGCCGGCACGTTCTCAAGCTGTCCGAGCAACTGGTTGCCGACGGCGTCGAGGTCCACGTGCTCGCCCGCGGGTGCAGCGGAGCGCGAGCTGAGGAGCGACGCCGCGGGGTGTGGGTTCACCGTGTGCTCGCGCCGCCGTTCACGCACGATCTCGACGCGTTCTTGGGCTGGGTTGCCAGCATGAATCACGATATGTGCGTTCGCGGCCAGGAGTTGTGCAGCGAGCTTGCTTTCGACCTGGTCCACTCGCACGACTGGCTCGTCGCCGACGCCGCTGCGCGGATCGCGCAGGTCGCCGCGACCCGGTGGTTGGTGACGGTGCACGCGACCGAGTTCGGGCGTCATCAGGGCTGGGTACGTCAGCATCCGCAGTCCGACATCCATGCGGTGGAAGGCGCGATGGTGCAGCGCGCGGATCGCCTGATCACCTGCTCTGACTACATGCGCACGCACGTCTCAAAGGTGTTCTCCGTTCGGCCGTCGCGGATCACGGTCATCCCGAACGGCATCGATCCGGGCGACCTGGAGCGCTGCGAGCTCGACCTGCCGGCAGCGCGTGCCCGCTATGCGGGCCCCTCCGAGCGGCTGGTCCTGATGGTCGGGCGGCTGATGTTCGAGAAGGGATTCCATCTGGCGCTCGACGCGCTCGCTCAGATCGCCGCGCACCGGCGTGACGTACGCTTCGTGATCGCGGGTGCTGGCATGGCAGAGAAGGAGCTGCGTTGCCAGGCGCGGCGGTTGGGGTTGGACGAACGTGGTTCGTTCCTCGGATCGGTGCCGAGTGAGCTGCTGCATGCGCTCTACCGCGTCGCGGATGTGTGCGTTGTGCCCTCGCTGTACGAACCGTTTGGCCTGGTGCCGCTGGAAGCGATGGCCTGCGGTTGCGCATGCATCGTCGCCGACACCGGCGGCCTGCGCGAGATCGTCCCCAGCGACGGCAGCGTCGGCTTGCGCTTTCGTGCGGGCGACTCGCGCTCGTTGCGGGCGAACCTCGAGCGCTTGCTGTCCGACGATTCGCTTCGCGCCGGGCTGGCCGCGCAGGCGCGCGAGTACGTCGGGCGCTTCGACTGGGCCGCGGTCGCGCGGCGCACTCGCGAGGTCTACACGTCGATGATCGGCGGCTCTTGAGGGCGCGATCGGCGGGATCGACCTGTTCCGACTGGAGCACGGCATCCGATCGCGCGGCCTGCCGGGCCGCGCCGCCCTCGCCGGCGGTGTAACGTAGCCAGGCGCGCGAGGCATTGCGCCGCGGGTCCGACTCCCATGAATCTCTCCTTTGCCTGCCGTTCCCGCGGATCTCCGCCCGGGCTGCTGCGAGGCGGCGCTGTTTGGCGCTCGTCGAGCGTGACCTGCTGCAACGTGCTCGCGCCGCGCGTCGGCTACCGAGCCAGCGTGCTGGCTGAGGCTGTGTGATGTTCGTGATCATGGTGGCGTCCGAGTGCGCGCCGGTCGCGCAGGCCGGTGGGTTGGGGGACGTCGTGTTCGGGCTCAGTCGAGAGCTTGAAGTGCGCGGCCATGCCGTGGAGATCATCCTGCCGAAGTACGACTGCATGCGCTATGACCGAATCTATGGTCTGTGCGTGACCCACGAGGATCTATGGGTTCCCTGGTACAGCGGTGCGATTCGCTGCACGGTGTGGTTCGGATTCGTGGAAGGCCGCAAATGCTTCTTCATCGAGCCGCACTCGGAAGATCGCTTCTTTGAACGTGGGCACCTGTACGGTTCGGTCGACGACGTGCTTCGTTTTGCCTTCTTTTCCAAAGCAGCATTGGAGTTCATGCTGAAGTCCGATAAGCGGCCTGACGTGATTCATTGCCACGACTGGCAGACGGCGCTCGTGCCCGTGCTGCTGTACGAGGTCTATCAGTACATTGGGCTGGGTGCGCAGCGGGTTTGCTACACGATTCACAATTTTGGTCATCAGGGGATCACCGGCGAACCGGTGCTATGGGCCACTGGCCTGACGCGGCCCCACCACTTCTTCGACTACGACCGCCTGCGGGATGAGTTCAATCACGCCGCTTTGAACCTCATGAAGGGCGGCATCGTGTACGCCAACTTCGTGACCACTGTGTCTCCGCAGCACGCTTGGGAGGCGCGGTACACCGAGCAGGGTCAGGGACTTGGCCACACGCTACACGTGCATCCCGACAAGTTCGGTGGCGTGCTCAACGGCGTCGACTACGACATGTGGAACCCGGAGATCGATCACTTGATCCCGAAGCAGTACAGCAATGAGCGGCTCGACGGCAAGTACGCCGACAAGCGGGCGCTGCGGGACCGGTTCCTGCTGACCCAGGAGTTCAAGCCCGTCGTGGCGTCGATCGGGCGACTGGACCGCCAGAAAGGCGTCCATCTGATCCGGCACGCGCTGTTCTACGCCCTGGCCCACGGCGCGCAGTTCATACTCCTGGGAACCAGTCCTGACCCGGTGATCGCCGCGGAGTTCTGGCGCCTCAAGTACGAGCTCAACGACAATCCGAATTGCCATCTGGAGCTCACCTTCAGCGTCGAGTTGGCGCATCTGATCTACGCGGGCGCCGACATGTTGGTCATGCCGAGCCTGTTCGAGCCGTGCGGGCTGACACAGATGATCGCGCTCAAGTACGGCACAGTGCCGATCGTGCGGGCGATCGGCGGGCTGGTCGACACCGTATTTGATCGCGATTACGCGCACGGGTGGGAGCGCAATGGCTACGTCTTTCACCATCCGGACCCGCCCGCGCTGGAGTCGGCGATGTTTAGGGCGATCGGCCTGTGGTACTCCTATCCGGAGGAGTTCCGCAAGCTGCAGCTCAACGGGATGTGGGCCGATCACTCATGGGCGCAGCCGGCTCAGGACTACCTCAACATCTACGAACACATCAGGCACAAGTGAGTAAGGAACGGCACGGAACATGAATCAGCTAGCCGAGTACGTCGACGGTCTGCCGAACATCTGCGGCTCCGAGAACCTCATTGACGAGGTGATCCGCAACCACGCCCAAGAGCCTGTGTTCTGGGGTGGCGGCTCGGGCGATCCCTTCGCGGGCATCGACAGCGCCTGCGCGATCGCCCTGCACATGCACCAGCCGCTGATTCCCGCCGGCGGCGGGGACCTGCACTCGGCCCGCCTGATCAGCAACCTGCAGGACATGGAGGAGCACCCCGACATCGGGGACAACCACAACGCTGCGGTGTTCCGGTGGTGCTACAAGCGGATGGGGGAGTTCATCCCGCAGCTGATCGGCGAGGGCAAGCAGCCGCGGGTGATGCTCGAGTACTCGGGCACGCTGCTGCACGGCCTGCGGCTGATGGGCGCCGACGACGTGCTGTCGGCGCTGCGGTCGATCACCTGCGACCCCAATTACCGCTGGGCGGCGGAGTGGCTCGGCTGCCCCTGGGGCCATGCCGTCGCCCCCTCGACTCCGGTCCAGGACTTTCGCCTGCACGTCCGCGCGTGGCAGCATCACTTCGCCGCGCTGTTCGGGCTGGAGGCGCTCGCGCGCGTGCGCGGCTTCTCTCCCGCTGAGATGGCGCTGCCGAACCATCCGGACGTGGCCTACAGCTTTGTGCGCACGTTGGTGGACTGCGGATACCGCTGGGTGCTCGTCCAGGAGCACACGGTTGAGCAGCCGGACGGCTCGGGTGTGGAGCGCAAGCACCTGCCGCACGTCCTCGAGTGCACGAGCTCGAGCGGCGAGACGGCGAGGATCATCGCGATCGTCAAGACGCAGGGGAGCGACACGAAGCTCGTCGCACAGATGCAGCCCTACTACGAGGCGCTCACGCTTGGCCGCTGGGAGCTGGCGGGTCGGATGGTGCCGCCGCTGGTAACTCAGATCGCCGACGGCGAGAACGGCGGGGTGATGATGAACGAGTTCCCGTCCAAGTACCTCGAGGTCGTCCGCGAAGCGTCGGGGTCCAGAACCCCCCTGCTGAACGGGACCGAGTATCTCGAGCGCCTGTTCGCGAGTGGCGTGGGCGAGGCGGACCTGCCCGTCGTGCGGCCGCTCTTCCAAAGCCGTATCTGGGATCGCATGGCCCCGGGGGAGGGCCCTGAACGGCTGGCGCGCGTGATCGAGGAGATCGGCCGCGAGGACGATCGCTTCAACATGGAGGGCGGCAGCTGGACGAACGACATGTCGTGGGTGCGCGGCTACGACGAGGTGCTGATCCCGATGCAGCGCGCGAGCTCACAATTCCACGAACGTGTGCTCGCCCGCGGAGTGCCGAGCTCCGATCTGGGCTACCGCAACGCGCTCTTCCACCTCCTCGCCGCCGAGACCAGTTGCTATCGCTATTGGGGCGAAGGCGTGTGGACCGACTACGGAGCCGAACTGGCCCGCCGGACGACCGAGATCGCCGCGCACGACTTGTGAGCACCCGGAGAATCTGATGGACGACGTCGGACTTGCGTTTGTTCTCAACCTTCACCAGCCGTCCGGCAACCTCGAGTACCTGCTCGACACGGATGCGTGGCAGGCCAGGGAGATCCTGTGGGCGATCGACCGGATTCCGCGCTCTCTGTGGCCATACGAGGACATCGCGCGAGTCCACCTGTCGCTCTCCGGGAGCTTGCTCGAGACGCTCGCCCATCCTGACTTCCAACATCGGGTCTACGGAACCGTCGACTGTGGGTCACTCCTCTGGTACCTGCAGAACACCCAGGTGATCGAGCTTCTCGGGACCGGCTATTACCATCCCGTGCTGCCATTGATTCGACCGGACCACCGGGACGAGCACTTCCATCGGTGGCGAACGATCGCCGGCCATCTGTTCGCGCGCGACCGGTTCCCAGGGTTCTGGCCGCCCGAGCTGGGCTTCTCCGCCGACCTCGTTCCGGCCCTGTGCCGTCACCATTATCGCTACGTGATCGTCGACAGTGAACACCTTTCCCCGCTTACGCCGATGGGCTGGGAAGAGCTGCGATACCGCCCGCATTTGGCGGAGTTCGGTGGGGAGCAGATCGTGATCGTGGTCCGTGATCGCGAGCTGTCCACCGCGCTTGAAGCTGGGTGCGATGCCGATTGGTTCACATCAGAAGTGAGCGCCCGCACACAGTATTGCGCCTTCCCCCCGCTTGTCACCACCGCGACCAATGGCGACAACGGAGAATGGTTTCGCAACACGACCACCGCTCGTAACTTCTGGAGCGGCTTTCACGCTGGGCTGATGGATAGGGTCCGGGCCGGCCAGGCCCGTGGCATCCACCCGACGTTCATCTCCGACTATCTCCAGCGTCACGGACCGCACGGCTGGGTGACCGTCGAGGCCGGAGCGTGGAACACAGGATCGCACGATGGATTCGTTCAATGGACGGGATCTCCAGGCCAGCAGCAGGCGCTAACCCGCATCGGAGAGCTCGGCGAGGCGGTCCACGCCGCCCGGCGCAACGCGATCTCGATCGGTGTCGGCAGCGCAGACCTGTACCGCAACCTCGAGGATGCCCTGTCACTCGTGCTGCGGGCCGAGACGAGCTGCAACTTCGTTTGGGGCGACGCCTGGCTGCAGCGTTGCCACGATGACCTCGACGGTGCCACGCGGCACCTCGAGCAGGCCGAGCGGCTGTTCCTGTCATGAGGTCGTGGGGAGGTCCGCGCCAACGTCGCGTGGCGGGCTGGCCGTAGGGTTGCGCGCCCTCGATGAGCTCAGAGCCCCGAATTCTGGGTCGAGGTCCTCGTAGTTGATGTCCGGGAATATGTTGTCGCACGCCTCGATCTGCTCCAGCCAATTCTGGTCGATCGTTCCGCTCTGAATCTCTTCGAACAGCCGGTTGAAGCGGCTGATGTGCGTGCGCAGACGTGACTCCGCGTAGTCCGCCATCGTTCCCATTGTGATTAGAAAGGGCCAGTCGCTCGCGCTCGCGAGAAGGACCTCTCGGGCAAGCTGATCGAGCGCCCGCCGCTCCAAGCCCGCAGCACCGGCGCGCTCTCTCGCGATGCTCGCCATCGCGTCGGTCGCGCGATGCAAATGCGGCCAGATCCAGGCATTCTTGTCGTTCACCCAGGTATCGTGATAGCCGTACCTTCCCCATGAGGCGGCGGCAGGCATTGCCACCTGAAAATCGAGGCCGCTCTCAATCACGTCCACCGGCGAGGACAACCGATACGCCGTCGGGTCCAGGGTACTCTTCCGTACAACGAGATCGAGGAACTCAAGTCCTTCGAACCACCAGTGGCCGAACAACTCAGCGTCATACGGCGCAACGATGACGGGCGCCCGAGCACACACCGTGCGCAGCTGCTGGATCCGCGTTGCTCGGGCGAGCACGAAATGACGTGCATGTTCGTCCGCTGCTTCCAACGCCCAACCGCGATGGTACGGCTCCTTCTCGTGAAGTGGAACCTCGCGTCTCGTCACGCGGTGATACTTCAGGCCGACGCTCCGCCTGGAGCCGTCGGCAAGGATGAAGGGTGCGATCGCGGGCCCGTCGAGGTCATGGCCGATGTCGCGATAGAACTCCCGATATCGGGAGTCACCTGGGTAGCCCGACTCTGCGCTCCAAACCTGCGTTGATGACTCGAGATCACGTGGAAACGCGAACACGCCGCTAGGGCAGACGACCGGCGAGTACGTGCCAAACACGGGCAGCGGATCGGCAAACTCGAGCGCATGCGAATCGACCAGGAAGTAGCGAATTCCCTCATCCGCGAGCAGATGATCGATGCCAGGGACAAAACCACACTCAGGTAACCACATGCCAGGCGGCCGTTCGCCCAAATGCTGCTCAAAGCACTTGGCACCGAGACGTATCTGTGATCGCGCGTAAGAGGTATCAAAGCATGGGAGATACGCGTGCGTCGCGCACGAGGTAACAATCTCGAGGATGCCACGATCCCGCAACGCCTTGAATGCGGCAACGAGATCCTCGCCGTAGCGATTCTGAAATCGGTCGAGAACGTCGGCTAACTCCGCGCGATTCAGCTCAGCGGTGAACCGGAAGCGCTCATCGTCTGCGTTCCTCCGGACTTCCGATTCGGCAAGGTCGAGCAGTAAGTGCAGGCGCTTGACGTAGCGCTTGACCAACAGCTCGTCGCGCAGCATCTCGAGAAGCGGAGGAGATAACGACAGGGTCAGCCGCGCCGGGACGTGATCGCGAATCCAGCCCTCTGCGAGCCTCAAGAGCGGGACGTACGTTTCCGTTATGGCTTCGTAAAGCCAGTCCTCGGCAAGCGCATTCTCGTCGTCTAGGTGGCGCACGTAGGGCAGGTGCGCGTGAAGGAACACGACGAGGTGCCCGCGGCCGTCGAAGCTCAGTGGCGCTCCTTGGGCGCTAGCGCCCGCTGGCTTCTCATCCATCTGATTCCCCTGACCGTCCGTCCCCTAGCAGTCGACCGCACGTGGGGGCGGCTGCCGCCCACCGCCAGAAACGGCGGGGTTCTCAGGAATCCGCGCGCGGAGGAGCGTCCTCCGTGGGGCCGGCGGCCGGCTCGCTGGCGAGCTCCGCTTCGGCAATTCTGCCTCGCTCTTCCGATTCACGTGCAGATAGGCGCAGCTCCGAGCCACCGGAAGCCAACCGACCCTCGGAGCCCGTCGAGTCGCGCGCGGTAAACCACACCGACGAGCTGATTGATCCATTCCCCCCGAGCGGTCCGGCGACCCATTGCGGCACCTCATCAGCACGTGCAAGTTTTGTACGTGAGAGACTGAGGCCGTGCTCGAGCGCGTAGCGCTGCTCGGCAAGGCTCACGTAGGCAGGCGCCTCGGCAGGCCTGGGCGTCGTGGCAGGCGTCTCGACGACGTTGGAGCGAGCGAGGACAACGCTCCGATCGTCGTTCTGGATCGCGAGCTCAGCTGCGTAAGAGCGCTCTGCCTCCGGAAGCGCCACACCGTAGCTGCCACGTTCGGCCCATACTTCCAGCTCGGAAAGGAGGTAGTTAGCAGGCAGTCGCAGGAGGCGCAGAAACGCCCGGCCGCCACCGAGGAGTCCAAAAGCCTCCTTGATGCGGGCGAAACTGATGTCCCAATAGACCTGCGCCCACGAGGGATCGCGCACCATCAAGACGATTCGATCTCTGCCGTAGGCCAACGGCAGCGACGAGGTGCTCGCGTCTTCAGGCCCGCCGCGGTCGGCCGCGCTGTCAGCTGCTGGCGTTGCAGGAAGTTCGAATTGCACGTGCGCCCTCCGGGGCTTGCGTCAAGCGAGTGGTCGGTTGCCTGATGAGACTGGATCGTGAATAGTACCGTAGGCGGCAAGCGCTGCACGAGGCGTGGTTATGTCGAGCCCCCGAGGCGCCACATGCCCAGGCGGAGCAGCACCCGGAGGGCATCACCGGCTGCGCGGTCAGCGGACGGCGCGGAGTCCAATCTCGTCACGGGCGCGGCGTTCGCCGGCGGCACAGAGCGACCCCGGCGGGCCCCCGCTGCGTCGGCGCGATCCGTGATAATGCTGCGCTCACCAACCGTGCTGACATTACGACCCTGGGCCGAGTAGGGTTCAGCGTGGTGGTAGATGCTCGTCTATAACCTCTTTCCCCTCCTGGCCGGGCCGTTCTCGGGGTGGGGCCCGCAGATCGAGCGAGCGGCGAGGCTGGGTTTTGATTGGCTTTACGTTAACCCCGTACAGCAACCAGGGGCGTCGGGGAGCATCTATTCGATCGCCGACTACTTCGAGCTGAACCCGGCTCTGGTAGATCCCGCTGATCCGCGGTCTGGTGAGGATCAGCTGAGATCCGTCCTTCGCACGGCTCGCGATCGCGGGATCCGGCCGATGGCGGATCTGGTCATCGATCATTGTGCGGCCGACTCCGAGATCGTGAGGCGGCATCCTGAGTGGGTCGTCTTCGATTCCGGCGGGTCGGTCGTGCATCCGTCGTGCCAGGAGGACGGCCAAACGGTGGTCTGGGTCGATCTGGCCCAGTTCGACCATCTGGCGACGCGCGACCCTGAGGGGCTCTACGAGTACTGTCTAGGGGTCATCCACCATCTGCTGGCCCTGGGGTTCGAGGGCTTCCGCTGCGACGCCGCCTACGGGCTGCCGGCTGAGGTCTGGCGGCGATTGATCGCCGATACCAAGTCCGAACGGCCCGACGTCGTGTTCGTGGCCGAGACGCTCGGCTGTACACCGTGGGCGACGATCGCGACGGCGGCGGCCGGTTTCGACTTCGTGTTCAACAGCGCGAAATGGTGGGATTTCCGAAGCCACTGGCTCCTGGAGCAGCGCAAGTTGATCGGTGAACTGGTGGCCTCGATCGGGTTTCCGGAGAGCCACGACACGCCTCGCCTGGCCGCGGAGATGAACGGGAACACGAACGCGTTGATGCTGTGGTACCTGTTCACGGCAACGTTCTCCGCTGGCTGTATGATCCCGATCGGCTTCGAATTCGGCTTCCGGCGCCGGTTGCACGTGGTCAGCACGCGCCCGGAGGACTGGGAGACAACCTCGGTCGACCTGTGCGAGTTCATCACTGCAGTCAACCGGCTCAAGCTGGACCAGCCGATCCTCACCGAGGAATCTCCGGTGCTGCTGCTGCCATCCTCGAACCCGGCAGTGGTGATCATGTGGAGAGGCTCAGCCGTAAGTGGCCAGGAGGTCCTTGTGTTCCTCAACACCGACTGCTACGGGGACCAGTACGTCGAGGTCAGCGACCTGCGGACGTACGTCCAATCTGGCAAGCCCCTGGTGGACGTGTCACCTGGGTACCGGATGGACTTTGTCTCGGTCGCTCCTTTCGCATACAACTTGAACCCTGGTCAGGGTGTAGTGCTGGTGACGCCTTCCCCGCGACAGTCGCCGTGAGGCGGACGGTCGGCGTCGGCGGCGGCGGACCGTCGAGCTTGGGAAGAGCGGGGTGAGGCAGCCGTGTTCGTGGTGATGGTTTCAAGCGAATGCGCGCCGGTCGCGCAGGCAGGGGGACTGGGAGAGGTGATCTTCGGGCTGAGCCGCGAGTTGGAGTGGCGCGGCAACACAGTGGAGATCATCCTGCCGAAATACGACTGCATGCGATACGACCAGATCTATGGGCTGTCGATTGCGTTCCACGACCTGTGGGTGCCGTGGTACGGCGCATCGATTCATTGCACCGTGTGGTTCGGGTTCGTTCACGGCAGGCGGTGCTACTTCATCGAACCGCACTCACAGGACAACTTCTTCAACCGTGGACACCTGTACGGCTCGGCCGACGACGTGACCAGGTTCGCCTTCTTCTCGAAGGCGGCGCTCGAGTTCATGCTGAAGTCCGGCCGCCGGCCGGACGTGATCCACTGCCACGATTGGCAGACGGCGCTCGTGCCGGTGTTGCTGTTCGAGATCTACCAGCACGTGGGCCTGCACGATCAGCGCGTCTGCTACACGATCCACAACTTCGCCCATCAGGGGGTCGCGGGTGAGTACGTCCTGCGAGCCACGGGTCTCAATCGTCCGGACCACTTCTTCGATTACGATCGGCTGCGCGACAACATCAACAGCGCCGCGATCAATCTGATGAAGGGCGGCATCGTTTACTCGAACTTTGTCACCACGGTGTCGCCGCAGCATGCGTCGGAGACAACCTATGGCGATCAAGCCATGGGATTGGGACACACGCTCTACCTGCACAGGGGCAAGTTCGGCGGCATCCTCAATGGCATCGACTACGAGGTCTGGAACCCGGAAATCGACCGCCTGATCAGCGCACACTACGGACCCGACCGCGTAGACGGCAAATATGCCGACAAAGACGCCCTACGTGACCGGTTCTTCCTGCGCAAGGAGTACAAACCGATCGTTGCCTATGTGGGGCGCATCGATCGGCAGAAGGGCGTCCATCTCATCCACCATGCGATCTTCCACTCGCTGGCTCAGGGCGCGCAATTCGTCTTGCTGGGTACCTGTCCGGACCCAGCCGTCAACGCTCACTTCTGGCATTTGAAGCGCTATCTCAACGACAACCCAGACTGTCACTTGGAGATTGCGTTTGATGATGGCCTCGCACACATGATCTACGCCGGCGCGGATATGATGGTGATGCCGAGCCTGTTCGAACCGTGCGGCTTGGCCCAGATGATCGCAATGAAGTACGGAACGGTGCCGATCGTGCGTGCCGTCGGGGGACTTATTGACACGGTCTTCGATCGCGATCACGCGTCATGTCCCCGCGAAGAGCGTAACGGCTATGTGTTTCACCAGGCGGACAACTTGGCGCTGGAGTCGGCTATGGTGCGGGCGATCGGTTTGTGGAACTCCTACCCGGACGAGTTCCGCGAGCTCATGGCCAACGGCATGCGACGTGATCACTCTTGGGCCGAACCCGCGCAGCACTATCTGAACATCTATGAGCACATCCGCCACAAGTAATGGTCAACGCTGTTGCCCATGACCAGTAACCGTCAAGGAGCGCCCTGATGGCCGACGTAGCGTTCGCAGTGGTACTGAACCTGCACCAGCCCCCTTGGAACCTCGAGGACCTGCTGGAGTCGCGGGAATGGGAGGCGAAGGAGATCCTGTGGGCGATCGACCGCATCCCCCGATCTCTGTGGCCCTACGAGGATGTTGGCCGGGTGCACCTGTCACTCTCCGGCACGCTACTGGAGACGTTGTCGAACCCGGACTTCCAACACCGGGCCTACGGCATCGTGGACTGCGGATCACTGCTGTGGCATCTGCAGAACACCCGGGTGATTCAGATCCTGGGCACCGGCTACTACCATCCGGTTATGCCGCTCATACCCCGGGGAGACTGGGACGAGCAGCTGGAACGCTGGTTGGGGATCGGCCGGCATCTGTTTGCGCGGGGCCGTTTCCCGGGCTTCTGGCCGCCGGAGATGGGCTTCTGCATGGAGCTCATCCCGACGCTCAAACGTTATGGCTACCGCTACGTGCTCGTGGACTCCGAGCACGTCGAACCGGTTACGCCGATGGGATGGGCCGAGCTCCGCTACCGCCCGCATGTCGCGCGCTTCGGGGACGAAGAGATCATCGTCGTGGTGCGAGATCGTGAGCTCTCCAATGCCCAGGAGGCGGGCATGGACGTGGGCTGGTTCATTCACGAAGTGTCACAGCGTACGAAGGACTGCGACTTCCCACCGCTCGTGACGACGTGCACGGACGGCGACAACGGTGGCTGGTTCCGGAACACCTCGCCGGAATCGAATTTCTGGAACTTCTTCTACGACAAGCTGTGCCAGCGGGTCCGGGACGATGAAAGCGGAGGGATCCGGCCCTGCTTCATCGACGACTACCTCGACCGTCACGGTCCCAGCGGCGAAGTGAACGTGGGTCCCGGGGCGTGGAACACCGGCTGGCATCACGGCACCGAATTCGTCCAATGGACCGGATCAACAGCCCAGCGGGACGCCTTGACCCGCCTCGAAGAGCTCAGTCAAGCCCTGTACGCCGTCCGCCGCAACGCCGTCGGCATTTCGGCCGACGACCCGGAGCTGTACCGCCTGCTCGAAGAGGCCCACTGGCGGGTGCTTCGGGCAGAGACCAGTTGCAACTTCTTCTGGGGTGAGGCTTGGGTGCAGCGCTGCCACGATGACCTCGATCAAGCCAGCCGGCTGCTTGAGGAAGCGGGCTCGCGTTTGGCGTGAGCCGATCGCCTCGGCTTCGCGGAGAGGGACCGATCACTGCCCCCGGTAGGCCGCTGTAGGCGTCCGCTAGGCTGCTCGAATTCGGCTGCCCGCTGGCGGTCCACGAGGCAGGATTTCTCACATCCTGCGCCTCTCGCGCGTATACTCATGCCCGAGGAGAGAAGGATGCCGGAGCCCTGCGGGTCCCGGATGTTGCCGTGCGTCCTGCGGGCCGCGGCGCCCGGGTGCCCTGATCGAAAACGTCTACATCGACAGCATCTGGGAGATGCGTGCCGACGGGAAGATGGATTGGATGGATGAGTCCGAGCCATCCTGACAGCTCTTGCCCTGAATGCGGCGGAAGCGGGCTCGTCTGGCAGCCGTGCGACTGCTGGGAGTGCAAGTACGAGGATCGCCACGGAAGCACGGCGCCCTGCCGGCGCTGTCCGGCCGGGTTGATGAGCGCCGGCGCGAGCGTTTTGCAAGCAGTGCAAGCGGCTGGGCAAGCTGCCGCTCAGGGTCCGCGAGGGCTGGCTGCGGGCTGAGCCTTGGATGTAAGTGTTCACAGTGAACTCTTACATCCAACGCTCATCCCGCAGGGTTCGTCGCGCAGCCCTTAAACGCGAACGGCCGGCGCCCAATGGCGCCGACCGTCCGACAAGACACTCGCCTGTTGGGGCGAATTACATCATCCCTGACATGTCGGGCATGCCACCGCCGCCCGGGCCGCCGCCATCCTTGTCCGGCACCTCGGCGACGATCGCCTCGGTCGTGAGGATGTTCTTCGCGATCGACGCTGCGTTCTGCAGCGCGGAGCGCGTCACCATCGCCGGGTCGATGATGCCCTCGGCGATCAGGTCGACGATCTCGCCGTTGGCGGCGTTGAGGCCGTGGCCCTTCTTCGCCCTGCGTACGTCGTTGACGACGACCGAGCCCTCCATGCCGGCGTTCTCGGCGATCTGACGCATCGGCTCCTCGAGCGCGCGGTACACGATCTTGGCGCCCGTCTTCTCGTCGGGATCCTCGATCGCGTCGATGTCGAGTGCTTGCTGCGCGGTCAGCAGCGCAACGCCACCGCCCGGGACGATGCCCTCCTCGAGCGCCGCGCGGGTGGCCTGCAGCGCGTCCTCGACGCGGTGCTTCTTCTCCTTCATCTCGGTCTCGGTTGCTGCGCCCACCTTGACGACCGCGACGCCGCCCGACAGCTTCGCCAGGCGCTCCTGCAGCTTCTCCCGGTCGAAATCCGAGTCGGTGTTCTCGATCTCGGTCTTGATCTGGTTGATGCGGCCCTTGATCGCGTCCGCGTCACCGGCACCGTCGACGAGCGTCGTCGTGTCCTTGGCGACCACGACGCGACGCGCGCGGCCGAGCTGCGAGATCTGCGTGTTCTCGAGCTTCAGTCCCATCTCCTCGGTGATCACCTCGCCGCCGGTGAGGATCGCGATGTCCTCCAGCATGCGCTTGCGGCGATCACCGAACCCCGGTGCCTTGACGGCAACGCCCGTGAACGTGCCACGCAGCTTGTTGACCACGAGGGTCGCGAGCGACTCGCCCTCGACGTCCTCGGCGATGATCAGCAGCGGCTTGCCCGACTGGATCGTCTGCTCGAGCACCGGCAGCAGGTCACGGACCGAGCCGATCTTCTGGTTGGCGATCAGGATGTAGGGATCCTCGAGGGTCGCCTCCATCCGGTCCTGGTCGGTGACCATGTAGGGCGAGATGTAGCCCTTGTCGAACTGCATGCCCTCGGTGAACTCGAGGTCCATGCCGAACGTCTGGCCCTCCTCGACGTTGACCACGCCGTCCTTACCGACCTTCTCGATCGCATCGGCGATCACGTCGCCGATGTCATCGTCGCCGGCCGAGATCGTCGCCACGCGGGCGATCTGGTCCTTGCCGGAGACCTCCTTGGCCTGCGAGGCGATGTGCGCCACGACCTGGTCTACGGCTTTCTCGATACCGCGCTTGAGCGCGAGCGGGTTGGCACCGGCCGCGACGTTCTTCAGCCCCTGGCGAACGATCGCCTGAGCCAGCACGGTTGCGGTGGTGGTGCCATCGCCGGCCACGTCGTTGGTGGCGGTCGCCACCTCACGTACGAGCTGAGCGCCCTGGTTCTCGAAGACGTCCTCGACCTCGATCTCACGGGCAATCGTCACACCGTCATTGGTGATCGTCGGCGCGCCGAACTTCTTGTCCAGCACTACATAGCGGCCCTTCGGGCCGAGCGTAACCTTGACGGCGTTTGCGACCGCGTCGACGCCTGCCTCCAGCGCCTTGCGTGCCTCAGAGCCGTACTTCAGTTCCTTGTGTGCCATGTCTTCTCAACTCTCCTTATGAGACCTTGGCGAGGACATCTGACTCGCGCAGCACGAGCAGATCCTCTCCGTCGATCTTGATCTCGGTCCCGCCGTACTTGCTGTAGAGGACCTCGTCGCCCTCCTTGAC
>JBKQIR010000323.1:0-5305 GCA_052148275.1 Solirubrobacteraceae bacterium | reverse complement strand
GGTTGCCGCGGCGAGTCCTGAAGCGCCGTTCTGCGCCTCGCCGATCACGACGAAACCGGCGTCCTCGAGAACGTTTCGCGCGCTTGGGTGGTCATCGATGATCAAGACGGTCCTCGCCGTGGCCGGGGTTGTCTGCGCAACCCCGGCCACGAACAGTACGGCTAACCGTACCCCCTGTGGGGGCGATCCGAACTCAGAGACGCCTGGCCGCCCCACCGAAACGTCTCCAGCCAGGTGAAAGTCTGCCGCTCTACGCAGTCCACCTAAGCGAAGGGAGCAGGTCATGATCGAGGTGCAGCACCTGACGAAGCGTTACGGAGAGACGGTTGCGGTCGACGAGGTCTCGTTCGTCGTCGAGCCGGGACGCGTGACGGGCTTCCTGGGGCCCAACGGGGCCGGAAAGTCGACCACGATGCGGATGATCCTCGGGCTGGACACGCCGAGCTCCGGCTCGGTACTCGTCAACGGCAAGCCGTATCGCGACCTGAACGACCCTCTCACATCGGTGGGGGCGCTGCTGGACGCCAAGGCGATCGTTGGTGGCCGTAGCGCCGCCAACCATCTCATGTGGCTGGCTGACAGCAACGGGATCGATCGCCGTCGGGTCGGCGAAGTGCTCGACATCGTCGGGCTCGCCGATGTGTCGGGTAAGCGGGTGGGGACCTTCTCGCTCGGCATGAGTCAGCGGCTCGGGATCGCCGCGGCGCTGCTCGGCGATCCCGACACGCTGATCTTCGATGAGCCGATCAACGGTCTTGACCCCGACGGGATCGTCTGGATCCGGAACCTGATGAAGAGCCTGGCGGCTGAGGGGCGCACGGTGTTCCTCTCAAGCCATCTGATGAGCGAGATGGCGCAGACCGCCGATCACCTGCTCGTGATCGCCCAGGGTGCCATCATCGCCGACGCCGGCACCGAGGAGTTCATCAACCAAAACGCGGCCCCGAGCGTCCACGTCCGGGCGGTGGAGCAGACCGACCTGGCCGACGCACTGACCCTGCGCGGCGGCGTGGTCGAATGCTCCCCTGACGGCGGCCTGCTGGTGACCGGCCTGGACTGCCTGGCGATCGGCGGCGTCGCGTGCGCGCACGACATCACCCTGTTCGAGCTCGCGGCGTCCCGAGCGTCACTCGAGCAGGCGTTCTTCGAGCTGACCCGAGATGCAACCGACTATCGCGCCGGCGAGCTCGCCGGCGCCACCCAAGGAGCCTGACATGAGCGCGACCACCTACACCCCCTCAATGCCCGCCGGACCGGCGACCACGATCACCCGGCACCTCAAAGGAGAATGGACGAAGCTTCGCACCCTACCCTCGACCTGGCGCACGGCCGCGTTCGCCGGGACCCTGGCAATCGGCTTCACCGGCCTCGTCGACCTCCAACAGGTCAGCTTGACCGCCCAGCAGCGCCCCAACTTCGACGCGACGAGCGCTTCGCTGTTCGGGGTCATCATCGCCGCCACCCTGCTCGGAGCGCTCGCCGTGCGGACGGTCACCGCGGAGTACGCCACCGGCATGATCCGCTCCACCTTCAGCGCGATGCCGGCCAGGCGACTGGTGCTGGCGGCCAAGGCCGCGACCGTCGCGGCGTTGGTGCTCCCGATCGCGCTGCTGTGCGATGTCGCCGGGTTTGCGCTCGGGCAGCGGATCTTCGCCAGCAAGCACCTCCAAGTGGCACTCAGCCATCCCGGCGTACCGCGGGCCATCGTCTTCGGTGCCGTGGCGGCAAGCCTCGTCGCGATCATCGGCGTCGGCCTCGGCGGCCTCATCCGGCACACGGCCGGAGCGACCACAGCCCTGACGCTGATCGTCGTCGGAGGCGTCACGCTCGGCCAGCTACTTCCGGCCGGCCTGCGTCAATACCTACCCGGGACGGCGATCCAGGCGGCGATCACGGTGCACCGCTCGAGCGGGCTGCTCACCCCCACCGCGGCGATTGCGGTCCTCGGCGCGTATGCCGCCCTCGCCCTCGCCGCGGCACTGATCCGGGTGGCTCACCGCGACGCCTGACCAACCCAACCAACGGCCTCGAGGAACTCCCTGGAACGTTCCCCAACGGACCCCTACGAGCCGACCGTTCGCGGCTCGTCCCCCAAACGCTCGTCGCCCGGATCGCCGCCGACGTCGTGGTTGCCCCCCACCAGATGGGGGCCACGATGTCGGCGGCGGTGTTGGCAGTGAGCGCTTCCTCAACCGGACATTGGCGCAAACGCCGCAGGCGGTAAGTACGTGCGCCAGCACGAAGGCAGGGCTCGCGGCGGGCGATCCAAAGAGACCCGAGTTTCGCCAATACCAGGTCGACGCGGCAGCGGTCCAGATCCTCCCGGCCACACCCGGCCCTGTGGGGCGGTGTTAGAACCGAACGGCGGCCATCGGCACCTCGTCGAGAATTGACGCCTGCCGCAGATAGTCGGCGATCAAGGCCTGCAATGCCTCGTTCGCGTTCGCGCCCTCCTCCTCGAGCCCACGCTCGACAAGGTAGGCACGACCGCCGGGGACCGAGGGGACGTCAGTCACCCTCACGACGCCGTAAACCCGCTGGCCATATAGCACTCGTTCGTCTCCGCGCACGGTGTACCGGGCCAACTCCACTCGGGCACCCGTGCGGCCGCACGGGCTCGCGGAGACATCCGCTGGCGCCGGGAGCTCGCCGTCGCCGTTCGGTCGTTTCGGTCGTGCGACGTTTGCGCGCGTCTCCTTCTCGACCGACTCACGAGGACGACATCCGCTGTGCTCGCTATCGGTCGATGGCGGCTCGAGAACGACCGGTTGATCGGGCAGAAAACTCACTACGCCATTAACGCGCTGGCCGACGACGACGCGTTCACCAGTGGCGACCCGGTAGCGCGCGAGCTCGACGCGACGGCCGGTCGGTCCGTGCGATCGCGCCGTCGCTGGCGGCGCGAGGCGTGCGTGCGCGCTCATGCTCGCTGGCTCCACGTGCAGGTCGAGCCGTGGCCGACGATCTCGAAACCGTGGATTTCGGTCGCGTTCTGGGCCGACTCGATCGCCTGTGTGTCGCCGAAGCGCTCGATCGCGCGCTCCAACTCGGTGCTGGGCCGGGTGTTCTTGAGCCGCTGGATCTCGCGGCTCGCGGCCGCTGAGCTCGATGGCCACTGGAACGCTGGCCGGTGCCCTCGGCGAGCGCCTTGAGGTAGGTGAGCTGCCGTCGGCTCGGTGGCTTGTGTGCCATGTTGGCCTCCTGGTCTGGGGTGGTGGGCATGCCCCAGCGAAGGCCGCGACCGGCGAGTGGCTGTCAAGCATTTGAACCGGACTCCCGCCGGACGCCGCGGGGACCCCCGCCGTTGACGCTCACCACGGCGGGCCCTCAAATGCTTGACCGCCGCCGCCGGGTGTGGCCCGCTGAAAGGGCTTTCCCGCCACCCCTGACGGGGAGGTGCGCCGCATCGTCGGTGCCGCAGGGCCGGCGGGCAGACAGCGCCCGACCGGCCCTGCCGCGACTTCGTCATGCGGCGATCATCAGCTCAAGCGCGCGAGTCTTCTGCGCGCCGTCGTCGAGGGCTCGCGCGAACCGCTCCCCACCCTGGCGGATAGGGCGATGCCAATCGCCATATTCCACGATCGCGTTCACCGCCGCCCACTTGCTGCCCGGCGCGTTCCCCTGCGTGTCCCCGCTCACGAACAGCTCCACGATCCGATCCTTCACCTGCTCCCGGCCCTTGCGCGTCCGCTCCGTCATCGAGTCCTGGGTGCCGGACGGGTACAGCTCCTCGAGGACTTTCTGCAACTGCCGCTCCGAGCACCGCTCCGAGGCGAGCCGATTGCCGGTCGCCTTGAACTGCTCGTAGTAGTCGATCGACACGTCGAGCACCCGGCGCGCTTCATGCACGCGCCGGCTGATCTGCTCCGTGTGCCTGATCGAGAACTTCTGCCGCGCACACGCATCACACGCAAGACCCCAGTTGAGCGTATTCATGCAAACCACTCTGACGGGCGTGGTCGCCGCGATCACGGCCGTCGACCCGTCGTGGCTGTTCATCAGCAGCACGTACGGCCTGACCTGGTCGCCGCCGACCTCGAAATGCTCAGGGAGGGTCGCGAGCACCCACACGCGACGGCCGCCGTTCAGGCTGCCTGCGGTCTCAAAGTGCAGGCTCGAGCCAAGCAACTGGTCGACGAACTCAAATGCGTTGACGTTCTGCAGAATCCGGTAGCGCTCCCCAACGATCCCGAGCACCACCCGGGTGTCCTGCCGGACCGTCGCGTAGTAGCCCGGGATTTCCTCGCACCGCGGCTCGCACCAGTCATCCGCCGTGGCCACATCACCACGATCGATGGCGATCGGCTCACGCTTAACCAGCCACCCGAGACCCGAGACCTCAATCGCCTCCGCGATCGTCGCCGGCGGACGCTCGAGTACCGCACCCAGCCCGTGCCACGGCGTCTGACGGACCGAGAACATCGAATCGCTGCTTGTGATTCCTGCGGGCATGACTGCCTTCCCTTTCGTTGTGGCCCCGCTCGGTGCGGGGCCGGTCGCGGCGAAGGCCGCACGCCTGGATGGCGTGCGAAACTGGCCTCGTCCGCCGGCTCCCGCACCGCGCATGACCCAGCGCTACTGCTTCGTTCCGACCTTCTCGACACCGACGGCCAGCTCAGCCAACGAGGACGGCTACGTTCGGACGAATCCGACCGCCGCGATCGAAACGTCGCCAACGCGACGGGGGGCGCGAGGCGACCAGCGAATCAACAACGCGGAGCTCCTACAGGTCCACAGCTTGCCCGGTAGGTGATAGCGCGGACCGTGGCAGACGGACTCTCAGCGTCCCGCTCCCCGACTGCAAAGCGAGGGGCGTCGACGTCATGCACAAGACGCTTGCGGCAGCCGCACAGTGTGGCTCGCTCGATCGATCACGCGCTTTCGCGTGCCTGGCCATGGCTGTCGGATCACGCTCCAAACGGTCACGCCAGCGGCGTCGCCCCTTTGCGCCACAAGCGACGGCCCGGCAAATCGGCGCGAGACTGTCGCTTTCGTCTACGCGCTTGCCGCGCTCTTGCAGCAGCAGTGTCCTTTCCGCCGTCCCTTCGAGCGGGCGGGCATCGATCCCGGGTGAATGACCGCCGTGATCGCTCCCACGCGAACGCGATCGTCCACCTCCGGTCGCGCTGACGATCGCATGCGTGGCGAAGCGATCCCGGTGTTGAATTCCGGTCGCCGGTGTGGGCGACGGCCCGCGTTAGGCTCGAAGGCTGAACCGAGGCCTGGCTCAAAAGCGATCTGACTCCCCGGCGAGGGTGTCTTCCGCGCGAAGTGTCGGCCTCGGTTCGTGCTTCGAAGGATCGGC
>JBKQIR010000322.1:0-17753 GCA_052148275.1 Solirubrobacteraceae bacterium | reverse complement strand
GAGCGCCGCGTGGTGCACCACATACGGGTCGGTGATCGGACACAGGGTGTGCCCGCTGCGCACGCCGGCGGCGGCGAGCGCCTCGTCGAGGAAGCGCACGTTGGGCGCTCCGTCCGTGGTGGACTTGTCACGCATGCCGTGGTCGGCCGCGAGGCCGACCACGAAGCCGGCGTCGAGCGCCCGCCCGATGGAGGCGTCGACGGCGTGGTGCAACGCGTCCGCCATCGGCTCGCCGGGCGCCGCCGAGTGCTGCACGAAATCGGTCAGCGAGGCGTACACGAGTCGTGACCCCAGCCGGCCGGCGAGCGCGACCGCGAGGTCGATCGCGTAGGGGGACAGCTGCCAGTCGTAGATGCCGGGGTTCGGCGCGCCGAGCACCTCGGTGACGGGCGTGCCATCGTCGAGCGTCTGCTCGTGCGCGCGCTCGGCGCTGAACGCCGGCACGCCGCCCGTGGCGAGCAGCGCGCGCAGCTTGTCCTTGGCCGTCACGCACAGCGCATCGATGCCCTGCGCCTGCGCCGCGGCGTGGATCGTGCCCGCGCGCAGGAAGCTGGGATCGGTGACCTGCACCTCGCGGCCGTCGCGCTCACGGTAATGGTTGCCGGCGATCCCGTTGATGGCGGCGCTCGCGCCGGTGACGATCGCGACGTTGTTGGGGTTGGTGAACGTCGGGACCTGAGCGCGCCCGAGCACGTACGTGCCGCCCGCGTGCAGTGCCTCGGCGAGGCGTGGCAACAGCGAGCGCTCCAGCGCGTCGTCGACATACTCCGGGTCCCACCCGTCGGCGCAGATTGCGAGCACCGGCTGCCGCGGCGGGCGATAGCTGCGGCTGTTGACTGTGAACGTGTCGGCCACGGTTGCAGTCATCAAGATGACTATACAAGTACACCTCGGACGTCGTCGGGATCGGCCCGAGATCTAGTCTGGCGGATACTCGGGAGGCCACCCTCCTCGCAGAGCACAAACACTTGTATCTACAAGACGAGCGACGCCGTTGAGCAACGCGCGAGGGCGATCGGGCGCGAGACGGTCGACGTCGGCCTGTGCGTGGTGGGCGCCGGTGTGGTCGGCCTTGCGCACGCCCACGCGAGCGTACAGCCGCGCCGTCAACCGCGGTGGGTGCCATCCCGGAGTGCGAGCGCGACGCCCGCCCGCGGGAGCCACGCGTGGTTCTGGATCGTGATCGAGAACGCGTCGCCGCGATACGTGTCACGCGACCACTCCAGCGGGTTGCCGTCGGTGTCGAACACGTGCCTGCGCACCTCCAGCAGCGGCGCGCGCCGCGAGCACCCGAGCAGCGAGGCATGCTCGGCGTTGGCGGCGATCGCGCTGATCGACTGGTGGGCCTCGGCGAAGGTGACACCGCGATCGCCGAGCTGCGCGTACACCGAGCCGCCGTCGAGATCGCAATCGAGCAGCAGCCGGCCGACCTGCTCCACGAAGGTGCTCAGCTCGACCATCACCGGCTCGCCGTCGAGCAGCCGCACGCGCTTGTACTCGAACACCGACGCGCCGGGCGCCAATCCGAGCTTCAGCGCGGCCTCAGGGCCGGCCGGACGGCGCGAGAGCTCCAGCGTGCGCGCCGCCGGCGTGTGCCCGCGGCGCTGCGCCCAGGCCGAGAACGACACGAGCTGGTCGAAGCTCTGCACGAGGATCGGTCGTGCGATCCGCGGCGGCCGTCCGCGACCACCCGAGATCAGGCCCTCCGCGCGCAGCGCCGCGAGCGCCTGGCGCACCGTGCCGCGTGAGACCGCGAAGCGCGAGGACAGCTGCGCTTCGGAGGGCAGCGGCGAGCCGGGTGCAAGCGCGCCCGACTGGATCTCGCTGCGCAGGGTCGAGGCGATCACCGCGTGGCGTGATGCTGCGTCGTTGCGGCGTGATGCCGCGTCGGTGCCGGAGGCCATCTCGGACCCTAGTGTTGCAGCGCGCGACGACGTGACGGCTGGTTGATCACACTACGTCAGCCGAGCGCGCAGCGTCGTCGAGATCCGCTCGATCCCCATCACGACGACCACGAGCACGGTCATGTACGACGTCACCGCCGTGAAGTCGAACACGTTCATCGGAGTGGCGCGTGGCCAGGTCGGGCTGGGGCGAGGATCACTGAGGCCTGCTGGCAGTACGCCAGTGTCCAGTCAACTTGTCAAGACAAGTAACGAGATGTTCACACCAGTTTCGTTTCTCGAGATGTGGGGGGCCACCCGAGCGCCCGCTTCATGCAGCGGGATGAGCCGTATCGCAGGAGTCCCGTCCGCCGATCGGTCACCATGCCCTGATGATCGATTGCGAATTCCGCCAGGGGGCAGCCGATCCGGACTCCGAGCACGTTGACGTGCTGATCGTCGGCGCCGGCCTGTCGGGGATCGGCGCCGCCTGCCACCTGCAGCGTGACCTGCCCGGCACGAGCTACGCGATCCTCGAGGCGCGCGATCGGATCGGCGGCACCTGGGACCTGTTCCGCTATCCGGGGATCCGCTCCGACTCGGACCTGCACACCTACGGCTACGCGTTCAAGCCATGGATCGACCGCAAGGCGGTTGCGGGCGGTCCGGCGATCCTGCGCTACATCACCGAAGCGGGGGCGGAGCACGGGATCGAGAAGCGGATCCGCTTGCGCCACCGCGTCACGCGGGCCTCGTGGAGCTCGAGCGACGCGCGCTGGACACTCGAGGTGCAGCGCCTGGACAGCGGCGAGACCGTGACACGCACGTGCTCATGGCTGTTCTGCGCCTCTGGGTACTACCACTACGACCACGGCCACGCGCCTCACTTCGAAGGCGTCGAGCGCTTCCGCGGCCGTGTCGTGCATCCTCAGCACTGGCCCGAGGATCTCGATTGCTCCGGTGCCCGCGTGGTCGTGATCGGCAGCGGCGCGACGGCGGTCACGCTCGTGCCGGCGATCGCGCCTGAGGCGGCGCACGTGACGATGCTCCAGCGTTCGCCCACCTACGTGATGACGCTGCCCGAGGAGGACCCGATCGCCAACGCGCTTGCGCGGCGGCTCCCGGCGGGCGTGGCCTATGCGATCACGCGGCGCAAGAACATCTGGCTGCAACGCAACGTCTACCGCCTCAGCCAGACGCGCCCCCGACTGATGAGGTGTTTGCTGCGCAAGGGCGCCACGCGAGCGCTGCCGGAGGGATATGACGTCGATCGTCACTTCAACCCGACCTACAAGCCGTGGGATCAGCGACTCTGCATCGTGCCGGACGGCGATCTGTTCGCGGCGATCAGCGAGGGGAGAGCGTCGATCGTCACCGACCGGATCGACACGTTCACCGAGAGCGGGATCCGGCTCGCGTCCGGTGAGGAGCTGGCGGCCGACGTGATCGTCACCGCGACCGGCCTCGAGCTGCTCGCGTTCGGCGCAATCGAGCTGAGCGTCGACGGCGACGCGATCGTGCTCCCGGACACGCTCGTGTACAAGAGCGTGATGCTCAGCGGCGTGCCGAACTTCGCGTTCGCGGTCGGCTACACGAACGCGTCGTGGACGCTCAAGGTCGACCTCGTCTGCGACTACATCTGTCGGCTGATCTCATGGATGCAGCGCCACGGCTACGACACGGCCGTCCCGGTCAACAGCGACGCGTCGATGCCGACGCGACCGTTGCTCGACTTCTCGGCGGGCTACGTGCAGCGCGCGGTCGCCGATTTCCCACGACAGGGCAAAGGGCCGTGGAAGGTGGCGATGAGCTACCGGGAGGACGTTCGCGCCCTGCGTGATGGAGCGCTCGACGACGGAGTGCTGCGCTTCTCGCTTGCAGGCGAGAAGCGCCGGCAGCACCGGACGGCGGATGACTCGGCGGAGATCACGCCGGTTGGGCTCTGAGCGCATCCAACCCGTGTTCGACGGCCACAACGATGCCCTCACGAGGAGCGGGCACGAGCTGCTCGCCTACGGGCGCCGGGACGGTCACCTCGACCTGCCGCGGATGCGCGCCGGTGGCATGCGCGGCGGGATCTTCGCGGTGTTCACGCCCTCGAGCCGGGAGCGCCGGCGGCCTCTGCCCCGCACCGACGGCGTGATCGAGTTCGAGCTCGCCCGACCGGTCTCGCATGGTGCCGCCGCCGCGCATGCCGGCGCGGCGGCGGGACGGCTGCTTGCGCTCGAGCGAGCAGGGGAGGTTCGTATCGGACGTTCGATCGCCGACATCGACGCCGCACGAGAGGGTGAAGGCCCGCCGGTCGCGGTCCTGCACATCGAGGGCGCCGAGGCGATCGATCCGCGGCTCGAGTCGCTCGAGACCTGGTACGCGGCCGGCCTGCGCTCGCTCGGTCCGGTCTGGAGCCGCTCCAACGCCTTCGGGCACGGCGTCCCGTTCATCTCGCCCTCCACTCCCGACACCGGCGCGGGTCTGACGGCCGCTGGGCACGCGCTCGTGCGCCGCTGCGCCGAGCTGGGGATCCTCGTCGACCTCAGTCATCTCAACGAGGCGGGCTTCTGGGACGTGGAGCGGATGCACGCCGGCCCACTGGTCGCCAGCCATGCGGCCGTGCACGCGCTGTGTGGCTGCTCGCGCAACCTCACCGACGCGCAGCTCGACGCGATCGGAGCCTCCGGCGGCCTGGTGGGGATCGTGTACGCGGTCCCGTTCCTGCGTGCTGACTTCGCGGCGGATCCCGACGTCCCGCTGGAGCGAATCGTCGAGCATGCGAGCTACGTCGCGCAGCGGATCGGCGTCGAGCACGTCGCGCTTGGCTCGGATTTCGACGGAGCCCTGATGCCGCGGGCGCTCGGCGATGCGGCCGGCCTGCCACGCCTGCTCGACGCTTTCGCCGCCGCCGGCTTCGGCACCGGCGAGATCGAGGCGATCGCGTGGTCCAACTGGCGCCGGGTGCTCGACAGATGGTGGTCACCGTGAGAACGCGGCCGGCGCACGGACGCTAGCCTTGAGGCGCGATGAAGCGTGCGTGGGCAGCTGGGATCGCGGTCCTCGTTGCGCTGGCCGCTACAGTCGGTATCGCCGTCGGCTCGGGATCCGGCCCGCCGCTCCGCCTGGCGTACGTGACGGGCACCGCCACCTCGGCGGCCGTCGTGCGGCTCGCGAACGCGGACGGAACCGGCGCGCGTGCGCTCGGCCCCGGCGCGCAGCCGCTCCTTGCGCCGGACGGATCGCTCGTCGCCGCGTCCAGCGGGAACGCGCTCGTCGTCTACCCCGCCGGCGGCGGGGCGCCTCATCGGTACTTCGGGGCCGCCGACGCGACCGCCCTCGCGGTGGCCTTCTCGCCGGACTCGCGCTACATCGCGGTCGTCCTGTCGAGCACAGACCCGGCGAGCGTCGGTTCCTCCGGCCTGGCGGTGATCGATACGAGCACGTTCGGCCAGCGGATGATCGTTCGCGGTCAGATCGACGGCGCGAGCTTCGCGCCCGACGGCTCGGATCGGATCGCGTACGCGTCTGCGGCGTCGGCGGCGCTCACGGCACCGGTCGATGTGCATGTGATCGGCGCGGATGGCTCGGGAGAAGTGCAGATCACCCACGATGGGCAGAGCCTCAATCCGGTATGGGGACCGGGCGGGATCGCGTTCGACTACGAGCGTCTGCGGGCCGACGCCGAGCCCGCCTACGAGCTGTGGATGATGGCGAGCGACGGGAGCGGCCGCCGGCCGCTGGGCGCGCTGAGGATCCCGCCGTTGCGCGAAGGGCTGGTGCCGGTCGGCTTCTCGGACGACGGGAGCGTGCTGCTCGCCGAGTACGAGGGCCAGGACACGAGCGAGGCGTGGGTGCTGAGGCTTCCGGCCGGCCGGCCGGCTCCGCTCGGCGCCGAGCTCACCGGCGCGGCGCTCTCGGGCGACGGCGCACGAGCCCTCGTCGACCGCGGCGGCTTCCTCCTCGCGCCCGACGAGGGAGCCGTCGAGTCGCTCGCGCTGCACGGCGGGGCGGCCCGGATACTGGTCGCGCATGGCTCGGAGCCGAGCTGGAATGAGTAGGCCGCGCGTCCTTGCGCTCGCGCTGCTGCTCGTGCTCGCCGCGGCCGCGACGCCGGTCTGGGCGCAGGGCGCGACGCGCGCCCGGCGGGCGCGCACCGATACGGCGAGCGCCGAGCTACGCGCACGCGCCGCCGCGTCCTCGGCGTCCTCCGTGTTCGGCACCTGGGGGCACGGCGCCTGGAGCTGGTTCGGCGATCCCCGTGCCGTATACGTCGCCGGCCAGTACGACGAGGTATTCGTCGGCTGGATCGACTGGTCCGGGCGGATCACGATCGGTGCCTTCGATCCGCAGTTCGGCGTTTACAGCACGCACGTGATCGGGCGTCTGTTCCATGACGATCACAGCGTGCCGTCGATCTTCGTCGAGCCCGACAAGCGCCTGACGGTGTTCTGGTCGGGGCACAACGGCTCCGAGATGAACTACCGCTCGACGCTGCGTCCAGAGGACATCAGCGCGTGGGGGCCGTTGCAGCGCTTGCCCGGCAACGTCAAGGGGCAGGACGGGTTCACGTATCCCAACCCGGTCCTGCTTCCGGCCGAGCACAATACGACATACCTCTTCTGGCGCGGCGCCGACTGGAGCGCCGATTATGCGACGAGGACGACGGACGGCCGTTGGAGCCCGGTGCACGAGCTGTTCCGAGTTCCCGGTCAGCGCCCGTACGTGAAGGTCGATTCCAATGGCCGCGACGAGATCGTGTTCGCGTTCACGAACGGCCATCCGCGCAACGTGCTGACGAGCATCTATTACGCCGCATATCGCGCCGGGTCTCTGTGGACCGCCGGCGGCCGCTGGATCGCGCGGATGGGCAGCGGTCCGATCGCGCCCGAGCAGGCGGACGTCGTCTACGACGCGCAGGCGACGAAGGTCCCCGCCTGGGTGTGGGACGTTGCGCTCGGCCCGAACGGCAACCCGGTGATCGTCTACGCGACGTTCCCTTCCAATGCCCACCACGAGTACTGGTACGCGGCTTGGACCGGGAGTCGCTGGATCTCGCACTTCCTGACGGTGGGCGGCGGTTCGATCAGCCCCGGAACGATCGAATACGAGTATTCGGGCGGGATCGCGCTCGACCATTCAGATCCGTCGATCGTCTACCTCTCGCGCCAGGTCCCGGGCGGCTGGGAGATCGAGCGCTGGACGACCGACAACGGCGGATTCCACTGGAGCCACACGGTCGTCGTGCCCGCCGACGGCACGCAGAACGTGCGTCCGATCGTCCCGCGAGGCTGGGACCACGGCCCGATGAGCCTGTTGTGGCTGCATGGCCACTACGGTTCCTACACCGACTACCACACGTCGATCGATTACCTGCGCTGACCGGTCAGAGCGGTCGCCTGGGAGAATGTCGCGGATGAGCACGCGGATCATGGCGCTGGCGGTTCCCCTCGTCGTGATCTCCACGGTGCTCGCGGGATGCTCCGGCGGCACGAGCGCGTCCGGCGGCACCAGCGCGTCCGGCGGCAGGACTGCCGCGGCGTCGGCGCCGACAACGACAACGACAACGACAACGACAGCCCAGCCGTTGCTGGTTCGCTGCGGCGAGGCGCCTGTCGGCGGCCCATCGATTCCGTCGGTACAGGCCCATGTGCTCAGCCTGTCGGGAGCTCCGGACGGTATCGCGACGACCCCGGACGGCCGCACGTCGTTTGTGGCGATCCAGTCGGGCGTCCCGCGGATCGCGGTGATCGACAACGGTCCGTTCGGCGAGCGGCTGTTGCGGACGGTCGTGGTGCCGTCGTATGCGAGCGGGATGAGAGTGACCCCTGACGGCAGGTACGTGCTCGGAGCCGCCGGCCGCGGGGCGGTCGTGCTCGACGTTGCTGCAGCGGCGTCCGGCGTTGGGCGAGCGCTGCTCGGATCCGTCGAGGCGCCGGCTGGTGTGGCCGGCGCTGGCCCCGGCGCGGCTGAGATCGCCGTTTCGCTCGATTCTCGCTATGCCTTCATCACGCTCGAGGGTGCCGGGGTGGTTGCCGTCTTTGACCTCGACACCGCGATCAGCGGAGGGTTCGGCTCCGCCGGATTCCTCGGCGCGATCCCGGTCGGCGCCGGCGCGCTTGGCATCACCGTTTCGCCGGACGGGCATTGGCTCTACGAGGTCAGCGAGTCCGCGGGAGGGCGGTCGGCGGGCGACCGCGGGGCGCTCAACGTGATCGAGCTCACACGCGCTGTGAGCGATCCGGCGAGGTCGGTCATCGCGACGGCGGCGACGGCCTGCGCGCCCGTGCGCGTTGCCGTTTCAAGCGCCGGCGGGACCGTGTGGGTGACCGCCAAGGACGGTAACGCATTGCTCGGTTTCTCCGCAGATGCCCTGCGCAGCGATCCCGCGCATGCGCTCGTCTCGGTGACGCGCGTCGGCGAGCAGCCGCTCGGCGTCGCCGTGGCCGACGGCGGCCGCCTGGTCCTCGTCGCCGACTCGAATCTCTCCAACTCGCGACGCGCCCGCTCGGGCGTGAGCGTGGTAAGCACGGACCCGAACGGCACGGCGACGCTGCTCGGGTCGCTCCCGGCCGGCAGGCTCGCCGACGCGATATCGGTGTCGAGCGCCGGCGACGTCGTGCTGGTGACGAGCTCCGACAGCAAGCAGATCGAGGCGCTCGCTCTCAGCCGTCTACCTTAGTCATGGCTATGACGGCCGTTATCGGGCGCCGGTGTTGCGGATCGCGAGATCGGCGAGCACAGCGGCCGGGCTCGGAGATCGCCTCGGACCGGCCAGTTAAATTTAATGCTCCGGCTCCGGAGCCCTGCGTCCCCACCCCGACCAGCGAAAGGAAGCGCCAATGGCCAGAATGACCCTGAAAGCCGCTCATGTCGACGGCGATCGACGCCGAGTGCCGCTGAGCGAACGCATCCTCGATGAGAATCTCGGCAGCTACCGTCATGTCCCCCGCCCGCGCGAGCAGCGCAGGTCCGCCACAGCTGACGCAAGGTCCTCGAGTCGCGATCAGCCGAGCTTGCTGCGGACCATCACGACGGTGATGCTGGGCATGCTCAAGCGGGTGATCAGGCCGCGCGGCGCATGCGACGTCGGGCCAACGGCGCCGAGCACACCAAAGAGCTCGTGGACATGGCGTGGCTATAGACGCGGTCCTACGCAGGTCTGCGTGCCAGCCGGGGAGCCCCTGGCCGCCCGTCTGAACCGTGGGCTAAGCCGCTTAGCTGGCGCAGCACGAGTGGCCGGGCGACCCTATCCTGGCTGCGGGCTACCTCGATCCGCGCCCAGCTCTTGACGATCTCAGGCACGACCTCGGACTGCCAGGCGCGGCTGACGCGTGGCTTTGCAGGATGGATTCCGCCCGATCGATCGCCGGCACGATGGGACGGAATGCGCGCGGGCTTTCTCCGCGGCGTGTCCGTGTCGGACGCACGCTACGGTGCTCGCGCGCCCGGACCCCCTCTGGCTACGGGTGTGCGCATGCCTGAGAGGACCAATCTCAGGGCGAGTTCGAGGGTTCTACCCGCTCGACCCGCTCGACCCGAACGTTTCGCCGGACGCTGGCATCCCCTTACTCAGACGACCCCACTCCTCCGCGCGCGGCGTGAAGCGCGCCCGGCAATCATGCCGTTCAGGTCAGTGTCAGCTCACAACGCACGTGCCGCACGTCCACGCTGTCGGCTGCGGCCCTGTCCGGCGTACAACGCAAGCAGAGAGTCGACGGTGGCGGGATCGAACTGTGTCCCGCGATGCACACGTAGTTCGTTGAGCGCGTCTGCCAGTGGCAGCGCCTCGCGGTATGGGCGGTCGGTCGTCATCGCGTTGAACGCGTCGCAGCAGGCGACGATCCTGGCCTCTACCGGTATCGCCTCGCCGGCGAGACCGTCTGGATATCCGCGCCCGTCGTAGCGCTCGTGGCAGGAGCGGACGATCTTGCCGACTTCGCTGAGTACGCCACCGACGTTTTTCAACATTGCCTCGCCCTCGAGGGTATGAGTCTCGATTATGGTGCGCTTATCGTCGGTGAGCGGTCCGGGCTTGTTGATGATCTCGTTCGGGATCGCGATCTTACCGACGTCGTGCAGCAGCGCGGCGAATTCCAGCTTGCGCAACTGGTCTTGATCTAGGCCCATGTCGGGTCCAACCGCCATCACAAGCTCGACGACGTCGCGGCTGTGACTCCCCGTGTAGGCGTCGTCGGCTTCGACGAGATCGCCGAGCAGGAGCGCGGTCCCTCGATAGGCATGGCTGAGCTCTAGCGCCGCCTCCATACGCGCGCGGCGGTCGCGCGCGAAGTACATCAACAGCCCGCCGAGAGGGAGTGTGATCAGCGCCGCCTCCGGGCGGCCGGCTGCGGCGAACGCGACGGCCAGCCCGATCGGGCTCCGCGGTTCGGACACTCGACGACTTAACATAAAGCTCAGCAAAAGGACCTTGTTTGCGGGCTAGAAGTCATAAGCACCATTACGAGCGTTGAATACTGCTGCATACGGTTCCGCCTCAAAGTGTCTCTGCTCACCTACCCAGGCGCGAGCACTGGGAGACCGAGTGCTTGGCCCTCGCTGGCCATGCGATGGTCATAGGTGATCAGCACTCTGAGCTCGTTGGCGATGCTGGCCGCGGTGGCGAGGTGGATCGCGTCGAGCGATCTGAGCGTGGGGCCACTAGATCTCGCCACGCTGCAGCGGCTCGCCGGCTATCACGATCGTCGGTGCCGTCGCTGGTCGCCAGCGTGCAGGGGCTTAGGTTTCGAGCGGCCCTACGTCGATCAGGCGCTCGTGTTTGTGGAGCCGTTCGATCACGTATCTGTTGAGCTCGAGACCCTCGAGCAGCCCAGGCTCGCGCGGCACGTGGGCCGCGGACCCGAAGCCAGTCGCTACGCGTTCGTGGGCCCAAATTGGTGCTCCCCGGGTCCGGTCACTGCCGACGCGCGATGGCGCGCCACGCAATTCGTTGAGTCCCAAGAGGTGCCTTTAGGAAGCACCGGGGTTAGCCGACTACCAGTGAAACGGGTGACGCTCGGCGTCTCCTGTCGTGGAGATGTCGGCTTGGAGGGTCGAACGATGACTATGGGCAATCGTCGGTTGCTGTCGGCACTCGCCGTTAGCGCGATCGCGATCGCGATCGGATCGCTCGTTTGTGCCAGCGCTGCCGTCGCGGCGTCGGCCAAGAAGCACGCGAAAGCCGCGATCACTGGCCGGCTGAGCGCGTCCGGCTACACGGTCATCGCGCTCGGAACCAACGGGAAGATGACCTCTTCCAAGGCGCGCTCGTTCTCACTCGCGATTCCGGCGCCGCAGTACACGCTCCAGCTCATCAATGCTCAGGGCCGCTACGCCGGGCCCGTAGTAGTGGTGGCGGACGGCGGCGGCAAGGTGATCGTCGGCCTGACCGGCGCCGTCAACCTCGGAACCGTCGACGTGATCGCCTCAAAGGGGTACGCCAAGCCCGCCAAGCCCCCGCGCAACAGCTCGCTTGTGCGCTCGCGCTGGGCATGGGCGAAGCAGGGCGTCCCGATCGGCAACGGCAGGAACTTCGGGCTCGTGAAGTCGCCGACGAAGGGCACCGGACCGTCCGGGCCGGGCGGCGATAGCGACCGCAGTGGCATCCCCAACGCCTTCGACATCGCCTCCGGCGGCAACGGCGTACTCAACGCCCTCGCCCCCCGCGCGCAGACCAACGCGGCGGTGCAGGCCTTGATCGCAGACACGGGCGACCAGGAGTCGTCCTCGCCGGGCGGCGGCTCTTTTTCTGGCCCCGGCAGCCCCGGCAGCCCCGGTAGCTCTGGAAGTCCCGGTGGCGGCTCCAACTGGATGAGTCAGTTGTTCCTGCCGATGGACGAGACGGTCAACGAGGATGCGTCCGGCGTGTCGCAGACGCAGATCGACTCGACGCTACAGTCGAACCTCAACGTGAAGCTGCTGAACATCCCCTCGGCGGACTTGATCGAGCTGAACTGCAACGGGTTGAGCTTCTGCTCTCCGGGCGGCAGCGGCCAGGCGTCCGAGGAGGGCATTCAAAGCACGACCCCCGGTCAGACGTTCAATCCGTTGGTGCCGTTCCCGGAGGCCACGCTGGATCCGGCGACCGGATTCGGCGAGATCGTCGGTCCGAACGTCCCGACAGGCTTCCTGGGGACGCTGACCGGTTCCGGTAGCCAGGAGTTCAGCCTGATGCCCAACGCCACCAGCTCTCAGATCGGGTCAGGGGACGTGATCACCGAGCTGATCACGTCCGGCGGTGTCACGACGCAGACGCCGACGACGCTCGAGTTCGTGTTCAACACGGTGCCGGCAATCAGCTCTTACTCCGACACGGCCGGCGACGCGGGGTCGATCACCTATCCGGACACCTCGAATCTTGGAACCTCGAGTAACCCGATCAAGGTCGCCGCCGGCGCGAACGGTGACGTGACCGTAACGTTCACTCTGTTCCGTCCACAGCGCGCCGGAATCCCCGGCGCGGGGGAGCCGGCCTACATGGACGTCGGCGACCTCTGGTACTCGTTCGATTCGGTCTCGGCACCGGCAGCCGGTCAGACCACGGTCGGAGCTGGGAGCTCACCGCAGTGTCCGCTGAGCTCATATATGAGCGCCCAACCGCCCCTGAGCATCGTCGGTGGCGGTCCGGGCACCGGCATCCAGGCCGGCTCGCCGCAGGGAACCGGGATGCTCGTCGACTCCGCCGGCGATCAGCCCGCAAGCCCGTCGAACACGATCACGTTCACGATCGACATCACCGCATGCATGACCGCGAAAGGTCAGACGTTCCCGCTCAACCAGCCGATCGGGTTCGACATCTCGGCAAACAGCCAATCCTCATCAGACCACTCCAATCAGACCTTCTGGCTCCAGCGCACGTCCTGACTCAACGACTGCCAGCGCGCGCAGCTGGCTCGAACGCTTCAAGCAATAGTCCACCGGCCAAAGGCGCGAAGGCGAAGGTGCCGGAGCCCGCTCGTGTTCGGCACAAATGAGGCATGAGCACGAGCGAAGGCGGGGGAGAGGAAGCCCTTGGCGGCGTCTCACGAGGACCGTTCCTGAGACACGCAGCAGCAGGCAGAGCACGTCCCGCGCGCACTGGGTTTTCGCCGTCTCAAGAGCCAGTTTCCACCCGGTGTCGCGCGTATTTGCCTGCCCGAGGGCTCCTGAGACACTACGACGTATGGTGCTGCGGTCCTTCTGGTTCTGAGCCGGACGGCCCCCAAGTAGCGTCTAACGCTGCCGGAGGGCAAGCTCCGAGCGTTGCCCGCGTGATGAGCGCGTTCCTCGCGCGTAGTAGGGCCGATGTGGCACCGCGCGCGCTTGGCGCATGGCTCTGCTCATGCTGCGCCCGGCGCTGGCATAGACTGCCGCTTCTTGGAGGTGGGTCTTGAAAAAGACGGATAGGGGGAATAGGTCAGCGCGGGTCCCCAAGGCATCGCGCACGCGACTTGCGTTGGCGGCCGCTCTCGGGTCTGTTGGTGTGTTAGCGGTTGCTGGGGTTGCAGACAGCGCAGCCGTGGGCCACACGTCGAAGACCGTTGCTAATGGTCCGCGTATCGTAGGCATTAGCCCGTCAGCGACTCGCATCATCGGTGGGACGGCCTCGGAGCGATCGCTGTTGCAAGAGATCCTTGGCGCTCTCACCCCCACACATGTCCCGCTGCTTCGCGTCGTGCGCGTGCACGGCGGCGTGAAGCTCCAGGCGCCCGTGGAGGCGCTGCGACCCACGTGGGAGCTGTTGGTGGTCGGCGTGGTGTTCTTTGATCGTTCGGCCGACGAGCACCTGCCGCGCGTGCTTGAGGTTGACGCGTCGCAGGTGGGCTGGCCGACGATCGACAACAGCTCCCCCAGACCGCCACGCGCCACGCCGGCGAGCGTCGCGGCTACTCGACGGGTGATGCGCCGGCTCGCGCTCGCCTCTGGCGCCGCAGTCGCCGAGCTGACGGTCTCGGCACCGGACGGGCTCGCGGTCGTGATGCGCCTGCGCGTCAGCGACGCCGCGAAGTTTCTCGAGCACCAGCTCAAGACACTGGTGCTCGGCGCCGAGGCGCACGAGCCCCGCTTCGAAGGGCTCTACATTGAGGTTGACGACGCTGGCGGGATCGCATGGGCGGACGGCGAAACGCGCCTCGGCGGCGAGCACTACGTCCGTCAGAGCCTCAGGGGCTGTGACCCGTTTCCTACCCCAACGCCCAGCGGTGTCGTAATCGGCCCGTGCCCTCGGTAGGCAGACCTTTCGAACACAAGCAGTCGTCTCATAGCTCCGGTCTGCGCATGAATTGGACTATGTCTATTCCGACGCCCACCGCGGCCAGTTCTCCGTGCTCGTCGTCTGGGCGGTCGATCGACTCTGCCGGCAGGGCATCGAAGAGCTACGGCGGCTCATCCGCGAGCTGCGCGAGCGCAACGTCTCGCTGGTCAGCCATCGAGAGCCATCGCTCAACGGCTCCGACGCGACCACCGAGCTGCTGGCCGCCATGGGTTGCCGCCCAGGAGTCCGTCCGACGATCCGAGCGGATCCGCGCCGGGCTGGCACGCCGCCGAGCTCAGGGCAAGCCGATGGGCGGCGCCGCCTCCAAGCGAGGCAAAGACAAGCGCCCGCGCCGCACCGAGGGATACGAGCAGGCATGGGCGCGACGCAAGGCGGCCGAATAGCCGACGCGACGTTCGCTTGAGCGACGGCGCCGGCGCGGCCCACCGTACGTGTCGCAGGTCTGATCGTAGAGGCCCGCCTACCGGCACTTTTCGTTCCATTGTTCCCCACGGGCCAGCATGTCGAGCAGATCGACGATGCCCCAGCGGCGGACGATCTCTCGCCGGTGTCGACGCTGGTCGACCGCGACTGGGAGCTGGTCGCGACGAACGTGCCAGTAGTTCGCCGCCGATGATCGCGGGTTCTTACCGATGTTGGGGGGTCGCGGAGGTGTCGATTGGTCCTCAGAGGTTTCGAACTTGGAGGATCCTGCTTCCACGCGAAATATCACCCTCGCGTTGGAGGAGGAGCGCCGCCGCGGCGCGGAGTTGCGATCGGCGTTGCGGGAGAACGAAAGGATCACGCGTGCGTTGCGCGAGTCCGAGGCGAAGTTCCGCGGGGTCGTCGGCCAGTCGTTCGTTGGGATCGGCACGATCGAAGACGGGAAACTCGGCTATACGAACGCCAAGTTCGACGAGATCTTTGGGTATGAACCCGGCGAGCTCCGGGGCCTCACGCCGGTCGAGCTCACGATCGAGGAGGACCGCCCGCGCGTTGCGGAAGCCGTCAGCAGACGCCGCCGGGGAGAGACGGACGCAGTCCAATACGTGGTTCGCTGCCGGCGCAAGGATGGAAGGGTGGTTGACGTTGAGATCCATGGCAGCGCGATGGACCTCGACGGCCGGCGGCTGCTGATCACCGTCGTGATGGACATCACCGACCGGATCGGCGCCGAGCGGAAGATCCGGGCCCTTCAGGAACAGCTTCGGGACCAAGCAACCCGCGATCCGCTGACGGCCCTTCACAACCGCCGCTATCTCGACGAGTCGCTGCGCCGCGAGCTCAGCCAGGCGGCCAGCGAGGGATATCCCGTGAGCGCGATCATGGGTGATCTGGACGATTTCAAGAAGGTCAACGACCGTTACGGGCACCCGGCCGGCGACGAGGTGCTACGCATGTTCGCGGAGGTGATGCGGCGCAACACGCGCGAGCGCGATATCGCCTGCCGCTACGGCGGCGAGGAGTTTCTGCTCGTCCTACCGCGGATGCCGCAGGCAAGCGCCGTTCAGCGCGCCGACCTGCTCCGCCAGGAGATCGCGTCCGAGCGGGTACGGTGGGAGATCTCCCAGATCGCGGTGACCGCCTCGTTCGGCGTCGCGACGTTCCCGCAACACGCGCGCGCCAGCGACCAGCTGATCGCCGCTGCCGATAGCGCCATGTACGCAGCAAAAATGGCCGGCCGCAATCGAGTGCAGGTGCAGGTCAGCTAGGCCACGAGTCGAGATCGATGCCGGCCAGATGACCGTCCGGCGGTTCATCGACCTCTCCCGGCTCGCGCTGGGTTGGGTGTAGAGCCGGGTGGTTTCGAGTCGGGCGTGCCCGAGCGGCTCGGCAGCGATCACGAGGTCGGTCTTGCCGCGCACGAGCGTGGTCGCGAACGAGTGCCTGAGCACGTGGGCGGTCACGTGGTCCTCGAGGCCGGCGCGGTCGGCGATGCCGGTGATCACGTCGTGCGCGCCTCTGGCGCTGAGCCGCTGGCCTCGCTGGTTGAGGAACAGCGCGGGGGTGTCGCCGGCGCCCGGCCAGCCGGTGCGTTCGTCGAGCCATTCGCGGAGCGTCGTGCGGAGCTTCTCGTGGATCCGCAGCTCGCGGACGCGTTCGCCCGCGCCTCGGCGCTGGCGAACGGGTCCGTGGCCGGTTCGGCGTTGGTCGGCCAGGCGAGGTACTGGCGGACCTTCGAGGCGTACGTGCGGCGGGTCTGCGCGGCTAGCGGCGCGGCCTGGAGCGCGGCGGCGTACCGCTTGAGCACGGTGGCATACCGGCCGTCGAACTCGATGGGGCTGTTCCGCGGTGTGGGGGCTTCGTGTTCTCTGAAGCAGGTTCGGCGGTCTCAGACCGGGCCTGGTGCGCGTTCTCTGAAACCACGCCCTGAGTTTACTTCAGAGAATGGCCGTTCTCCGAAGTCGCGAGCGGAAGGCAAGTGTGGGTCCGCCCTTCTGGCGTTTTGTGATTAGGCCAGGACCTGGGTCGTCCTGGGGACAGGATAGTTGACGTATCTCGAGAGGGACGCCGCTCCGATTGTCAACACGATTGTTTCCCAACTTTCGAAGGACGGGAGGCATATCACGATCGCAGACGTTAGAGCGAGCTTTGATCGAGCCGTCGAGAAGATTGAGAGCAGGCTTAGTGGTCGGTTTCGTAAGTACGTGGACGGTTGGCGTGTGGCTGAGCGTGGATGACCGGGGGCGGCGAACCAAGTCGTACTGGTGGCGCGGCGGGTTCGCCGCCGGGTGGGCGGGTTTGTAGCCGCGTCCAGACGCGGCCGAACGGCGCGTATTGCGAAACCGACCACTTAGCTTCTCGGAGAGCGTTTGGGCGCCCGACGTTCGGATCACGATTCGATCCGGCGCGCTGGCAGAGGTCGTAGACACGACTAGTCGCAATCGACGGGCCAGTCGCTAAAGCCTTCCGTAACGAACGAGCTGTGCCTGTGCCGGCGTGAAAGTTCCACGCCGCCTTGTGTGCCCAGCCTGACCGAATAGCCGTCGAAAGAATGCGTCAGGAGGACGGGCGTGCCAGGCACTCCCGCCGTACACCGGTAGAACGTCGCCGTGTGGTGGTCGATCGCTAGCCACGCCACAAGCTTGCGAACCACATCACACGCCGTGCCGACGCTAATGCCCTTGCGGTCGGAGACGCGGCCGAGCGCGACACTATTGTGGATGCAGCAGGACACGCCCGCCCCTTCTGGCTCGACGCATTTGAACGACGTCGGCGCGGCGCGTGCGCCTGCGGTGCAAATAGCCAAAAGGGCGCTGATCGTGACAACGGCAACCGCAACCCGACGGTTCGCGCACCGTAGTTCCATGCGGCCGGATTCTAGCTGCGCTTGAGCGGGAAGCAGTCACGCCCGCGACAACCTGCTCGCGAGCTGCACATCCGCTACGGCGGCTGGGGCGGGATCGCCTACCACCGCGGCGCCAGCATTCGTGCGGGAGCGGGCGCCATGGGGTTTCCGCTGACGTTGCCCCGTAGGTTGCTCGTGGTGACCGCGCCAGACTGCGGCGCAAGCCAACCGTCCGGAAGCGCTGACCGTTGTTTCTGACTGACCGGCGGCGGGCGCCGGGGACGGCGGCGGCGATCGTCGACGTGGGGCCGCGCGGTTGTCGTATCGCCGGGCGGAGGAGATCTTCCGCGAGGCGTCGGGT
>JBKQIR010000321.1:0-9192 GCA_052148275.1 Solirubrobacteraceae bacterium | reverse complement strand
GACGACTTCAACGCCTACTGGGAATATCACCTCGCCCAAGAACGACACCGCAACCACGACCTACGCTACGCCAACAGCGTCATCCCACGCGAGGCATAACGTCCCTCCAGACGAGCCGCACCCATATGTATTATCGAGCGTGATATATTCACGCTCTCCCAGGGTGTAGTCGACGTCTACGAAGAGGCCCAACGACCCGCTTTAGGAACTCGCGGGCGGCATCCCGACGTCCGATCGGACTATCGGGGAGGCCGCAGCCGTCTTGCTCGCATCGCTGGCGAACTCCTGAACCCATGACGCCGCATCGAGAATGCTTGCGGCTCGGAGGCTTTCTAGGCCGAAGTTCCCCCTCGGGAACTTCGGTCTAGGTCGCCGATCAGCGGCGCGAGGGCAGTTACCATCGCTTTGATGTCCGGGGCGGCTGGTCAAGCCGCAGATGTCGAGCCCCGCCATTTGGGGTGCCGTTAAGTCGTCATGGCGGGGCTTCGCCACCGCGGTGGATGAAAAAGGGCAAGGCGTAGCGAGCCCTTGAGCCACGACGCGAGGCAGCCGGTATCCCGCGGGATGCCGTAAGTCCTCCCGCAATTCTGCCACTTCCCGCGATTGCCGGCGAGGGTTGTTCGCCACAGGAACGCGGCACCCTGTTTCAGGAACGGTCTCCTTGAGACGCCACCAAGCCCCCTCTGCCCTACAACCCCGTGGGGATTGATCGCGGAACTTCTGGGCTCCGCGGGTTGCCATCTCTACCGGCGTGCTCGCGCGTTTGACGCGACGCGTATCGACGATTGCGTGTAAGGTGCGCAGCTTCCGCGGATCCGCGGATCCGCGGATCAGCCGGTTTCCGGCGGAAACTATCGGGGGCTGCACGCCGGGGTGCAGCATTCGGGCCCGATCCGGCCGATAGTGAAGCAAGCCCCCTTCTGCGGGCCGATTGTTGTGAGAAGACGCTTAGCCATCATTCTCAGCATGTTCGCCGTGCTTGCGGTTGCGCCTGCGGCGGGTGCCACGACGCTCACGGGCCAGGTGCTGGCCGTCTACCGCCACGAACTGAGCGTCGTGACCGCTGACCACGAGGCCGCCAGCTACAGGTATAGCGCCCATCTCCCCGCGGGTCTCGCGGTCGCCGCGGAGGTGCGTCTTGCGATCCGTTCGCGGACCGCCACGAGCGTCGCTGTGCTGTGCCGCAGCGCCGGCGCGCTGTCCTTCTACGCGACGGTGCTCTCCCGGACCCGGTCGCAGGTGACCGTCGCGCTCGCGGACGGTTCCCGGTACGTCGCGGTGAGCGGCAGCGGCAGCGGCCTGCTCGGCAACACCAGTGAGCTGAGAGCAGGGCGGACGGTCCTGCTCACCCTTACCAGCACGCCAACCGGGAGGCTCAGCACGACGATCACGACCGCTGCCAACGTCTCCGGCGGCACCGGCTTGAGCGTATCGCCGTCAGCCGTCGCCAGTTGTGCGGACAGCGCCAGCACGACGTCTTCTGGCCCGAAGCCCGCGCCGACCAAGCCCGCGCCGACCAAGCCCGTGGTGCAGACCGTGACGGGGACGGTCACCACTGTCGGCTCCGGCGCTCTCACGATTCTTTCCTCGGCCGGCCAGTCCGAGACGTTCACGGCCACTGCCGGCATGCTCGCCGGCCTGCAGGCCGGCGAGATTGTTCAGGTCACCTACACGCAGGGCACCAACGACGCGTTGACAGCTCAGAGCGTGACTCCCGAGGGATCCTCGACAGCGGCACGGATCATCGGGACGATCACGCAGGCCTCGCGGTCATCGGTCACGATCCAGCCGAGCACTGGCACCGCTCTGACGCTCTCCACCGGCGGGCGGGCGGCTCTGCTGGACGGGTATCTCCCCGGCGACACCGTGCTCGCGATCTACACCGCGTCAGCCTCCGGAGAGAGGCCCGTGGCCGAGCAGCTTCACTACACGACGTCCCGCGAGGTGGGCGAGGCGTCCGGGTCGATCCTCGCAGTCGGCGCGTCCTCGCTGCTGATCCAGCGTCCAGCGCGGAGGCTGACGGCGATCGCTGCGATGCAGGCCGCTGCTGACGACATTACCCAGGCCGATTACACCTATGTGTGGGGCGGCGGGCACCAGCTCGCCGGCCTCGCCGACGTCGGAGATGTCGAACAGGGCTCCGGCGCCAACGGCACGAATATCGGATACGACTGCTCCGGCGCCGTCGGGGCTGTGCTGGAGGCCGGCGGCTTGTGGCCGGCAGGGACGGGTGTCCCGAACGACGCCGGCGTGATCGCAGACCTGTTGGCGAGCGGTGTGATCGCTGCCGGCGCAGGATCCGGCCAGCCTGAGGTGACGCTCTACGACTATCCCAACGTTCACATCTTCATGAACATCAACGGTATCTTCTTCGGCACCTCCGACGGTCAGGACGGGAACGCGGCTCAGCCCGAGGACGGCGCCGGGTGGCTGACCGACGACCACCCGGACACCTCGAACAAGGTCTTCAAGCAGTACCACGTGTTGCCGAGCCTGCTCACGCCCACCGTCACATACGCCCCGACGCTTGCAGTCGCGGCCAGCAAGTCCCTGCTCAAAGGCGCGACCGTCGGCCAGGGCGTTCAGGTTGGCTACACCGAGACGCCGGCCGGCACCCCGGTCGCGCACAAGGTCACGCTCGCCGGTCAATGAGCCAGCCGCCAACCACCGCGACAGATGCGCCGGAATCAGCGAAGGGCCGCGATGATCGCTGATAAGACCCCTGGAGCGGCAGCCTGGTTCCGTCGCCTGTCGACCGCCTACCCGCCATCCAACGCGTTGGTGAGCCGCGAGCGCCGAGCCCTGCTTCGCGGCTGAGGACAGCTACCCAATGACAGGGCCTCGTCGATGGTGACCGGAGTCGGCTGGTCGGGCGTGTTGGGATTGAACGTCACCTCTTGGTGGGTGCCGTCGATCGCGGTGCACTAGGAAGGTCGATGGGCAAGACACCCAGAGTTCGGCGACAGCCACCTCATTCTGCGGTCCTGAGGCTGGCACCTAGCACTGGATCCCGAGCGGGTTGGCGGCTTCTTGCTCGAGTTCTTGCAGGGTGATACCCGGCTGCTCCCGGCGACACAGCGGCAGCCAGTGCTCCGCCTCTTGTACCTCTTTGGGAGTTGGGCTGCTTGACGACGACGTGACCTGCGCTGTCGTCGATCCAGACGAGGCCGAGGCCGCGGTCGTTGTCGACGCCGTCTGAGTCGCCGTCGAGCTGCCGCTCGAGGAGACCGAACCGCCGCTCGGCATCGATGCACGCCGCGTCGTGGTCGAACTGCTGGCCGAGGCTGTCGTAGAAGAGTTTGACGCGGACGCGGTCTCGGTTGGCGTCGAGCTGCTGACTGTGGCTGAGGTTGGCGCGGTCTGGGTCGAGGTGCTGCCCGAGGACGTCGCAGCGCCAGTGGACGGCGGCGCGCTCTGCTGGGTCGTCGATGCGCTGCTGCCGCACCCCGCGAGCAGCAGCGCGACGCCAACGGCCGTAAGCCCCGTCGACCTGCGTCTACTCATCGCCACCGCCACGCCGCGCGAGTATATGCGCGCGCCCCGCTTTTCGTAAATCCGCTGACTTCACCTGGCGAGTCACCGCGCTGCTGCGTCTCCGCCGCCAGCGCCCGAGAGCTTCTCCGCCAAGTGACGCAACGAGGTTTGGTGGCCCCGCCGAAGGACGCGGGCCGGCCGACTAGGCTCCTCATCGGCCTCGGGTTCGAAACTACGTCCGTCCGGTGTGCTTCACCGCTCGCGGGTGCCTTCAGCGAGCACCCGACCCATAGGGCTGGTATTCCACTAGAGCCCGGTGGTCGTTGTCACCAAACGGTGATATGTTGTCACATATGAGTGATAAGCGGCGATCCAGCGGCGAGCTGTTTGCGACCGACTCGCCGATTCCTGCCGATCAGATGATCGGCCGCGCCGACGACGTCGAACGGATGGCCATCGCGCTCGCCGGCGCCACAAACCTTGTCGTCGCCGGTCCGCGCCGGACGGGCAAGACGTCGGCGTGTGACGCGGCGCTCGAACTCTGCGCTCAGGAAGGTTGCTACGTGGCAGCAGTCGACCTGTTTCACAAGGCTGACGCGGTGCAGCTGGCGCAGGATCTCGCACTGAGCGTGCTCGCCAACCGCACGGCGCTGCGCCAGGCGATCGAGCGCGCGCGCGGTACACCGGCCAAGCTCGCCGAGCTGTTGTCGATGACCGTCAGCTTGCGTGCCCGCCAAGATCTCGGGGAGGACATCGAAATCACCTGGACTGCCAGCCAGTCGCGCAGCGACCCCGGCCGGGCGCTGTTGACCGCGCTCGAGCTTCCCCAACGGATCGCGGTGGCCGACAACAAGCGACTGGTGCTGTTCATCGACGAGTTCCAGGAGATCGCCAGCGGCATCTTCGGCGACCCCGACGTCCTGACCCGCCAGCTGCGCGCCGTGCTGCAGCGCTCGCCCTCGGTCAGCGTGCTGTTCGCGGGTTCGATGGAGCACCTGATGCGCGACTTGTTCTCCCGCGACGAACGCGCCCTGAGCCAGTTCGGCTCCTTTTACCAGCTCGGTCCGATCACAAACGACGAGTGGTCCCAGGGAGTCACCGAACGTCTCGCGCTCGACCAGTGCACGATCACACCGACCGCGCTGGATCGCCTGCTCACCGCCGGCGAGGGTCACCCCCGCACCACGATGCTGATCGCGCGCGAGAGCCACGCCGAGGCCGTCCACGAACTCCTGCACGAGCTCGACGACGCAATCGTCCGCCGCGGCGCCGATCGCGCCCTCGCTGCCGAGCGCCTGCGCCATGAGCAGCTCCTCGCACGCATCCGCGCCGTCGGCCGCTACGGCCAACTCCTCGCCCAGCGGGTGGCGCTCGGCGCCGTGCTCTACGACGGCATCGCCCCGCAAACCGCGAACCGGACGCTCAAGTCCCTCCAGGACCTCGGCGTGATCGCCCCCGGCGTGCGACGCGGCCACTGGCTCGTAGTCGACCCCCTGGTGGGGCGATATCTCCGAAACCTGCCAGTGGAAGGCCCCGTGATCGTCCGGAAGCGCTGACTACATTTCCGGCGCTAAACGACCGTCGCTGCTATCGCTCGCCGGCAGTCCACGACCGGTTAGCGTTCCTGCCTGCTCCTGATCGGTCTTGGAGGCGCGGATTGCGACCAGCAGGCCTCGGCGCAAGTCGAGGGTCAGGGCCTCGACGTCGAGCGCGACGAGTTCCGAGCGTCTGAGCGCCGCGGCGAACCCGAGCAAGAGCAGCGAGCGTTCGCGACGACCCGCGACCGTGTCCCGCTCGATCGGCTCCAGGGGCCGCGCGAGCGGGTCGAGGTCGAGCGGCGCCGCGCGGCGCATCAGCGCCGTGCCGAGCTGGCGGCGGACCCCGGACAGGACGGCGGTGACGGCGCCGGAGTCGCACGGGTTGGGGTGTTCCTGGGCGCGGTGCGCGGCGACGATCGCCGCCGCCCCGGCGCGCGATCGTGACCAGAACTCACGGTCGGCCTCTGAGGCCAGGAACGCCGCGACGGTCGCCGGCGTCGCGGCCACGTCGCGGCCACGTCGCGGCCACGTCGCGGGGCGCGCACCACTCGGCGAACGCGCGCCAGTCGCTCTCGTACGCCCGCCTGGTTGCCGGCGCAAGCGCGGAGGCGGCGTACGCCGAGGCGCGCGCGACGCCGTCCGGGACGTCAGGCGCGGTCGCTGTCGGACCGTTCGGTCCTTTTCGCCTGGTCGGTCGATGCGAACCCCGGCCACCGCGGGTCGACGCCCTCACTGCGCAGCAACTCCGCTTCGACGGCGAGAATCTCGGCCACCGTGTCCTTATCGCGAAGGACATAGCCTGACGGTTGCTCCGGCTTTAGTCGCTCCATCCGCAGACTCCCTACGAGTCGATAGAGACGCTCGTCAAGCCAAGGCGGCCGTCCGACCTGACCGCGGCGACGTCTCGACATGAGCAATGCGTAGAGTTCGGCAATTAGTTCGTGCGTGTATTCGCTCTCACGGTAGCCGGACCTTCGGATGTTCTCTTCAACACCCGACGGGGCGAGGCTCATGAGATAGTTTCCGGCGCGGACCTCGTCAGCGGTTGTCCGGACGACGCTCAGCCTGGGTTCCGCAGCTCGTTGGGGTGCTAGGTGTCGGAATCGCCCGTGGACGCTGACGATTCGGCGGTCGAACGGGTGTTCGACGTGTATCTATGCGGTCCAGAGGTGGGCGCGGAGGGCTCAGGCGGCGTCGGCGGCCGCGGGGGCGGCGGGGGCGCCGAGCTGAAGGAACAGCGGGGGTTGCTCGATGCCGAGCTGGCGGAGGATCTGCTGCTGTTGGGCGGTGAGCTCGGTCCGTTGGCGGCTGGTGCCGGTGGGGCCGGTGAAGGTGCCGAGGTGCAGGCGTTGGAGTTCGTCGCGAAGGTTGCGCCAGGTGTCGCCCGCCTGGGTCTCGGCGATGCGGATCAGTAGCAGCGAGAGCCAGCAGAGCAGCACGTGCGCGCGGATGCGGTCTTCTTTTCGGTGGTGCACGGGCCGGAGAAGGGTGCTCTTCATGTCGCGCCACGCGCGTTCGATCTCCAAGAGCTGTTTGTAGCCGAGCGCGATGTCCTCGACCGGGAGGGTCGGGTCCGAGGTGCGCAGCAGGAACTTGCCGTCAAGGTGCTCCTCGGCCTTCACCGCGGCACGGTCGATTCTGAGCAGCCCGCCCTTGGTGGTACGGATGAACCGCTTGAGACCGCGCTTGGATGACAGGCGCCCATGGAGCTTCTGGCGCTCCTCGATGGTGAGCTCGTCTGAGCCGTCGAGCGCCTGCTCGAGCTGCGCAAGGAGCTGTTCGCGGACTGCTTGGTCGCGTCGGGCTTCGTCGGGGTTGTGGCAGATCACGAACCGGTCGCGCATCGTCCCGTCATCGATGATGACTTCCTTGACGCGGAGGTTCTCGGCGATCTCGTGGTAGCGGCCTTGGCGGCCGAGCGCGGTGTTGGCTTCCTTGTCGTTGCCGCGCAGCTTCTCCCCGAAGATGTAGTGCCCGCCGGCGCGCTGCATGTACCGGCGGTTCTCCTCCGATTGAAAGCCGCGGTCGGCGACCCACACCACCCGCGAGAGCTTCCACGAGCGCAGGTCGTCCTTGACCTGACGGATCAGCTCCTGGTCGTTCTGGTTGCCCGGCCAGCACCACATCCGGATCGGGATCCCGGTGCGAGTGACCGCCATCCCGATCACGACTTGGGGCAGATCCGGCCGGTGATCCTTCGAGTGCCCGTAGACCCGGAAGGCCGGGGCGATCTGCTCGCCCTCCTCGTCGACGACAGGCTCATCAGGCGTCTCTGTCTCGAAGTACGTCGAGGTCGTGTCGAAGAACAACAGGTCGACCTCGAGGTTCAGCAGGTCAGCTGTCTGGAAGTACACCTGCTCGGCGAGATCGTCCTCGACCTCCAACAGCCAGTCCATCGCCCGGTAGCACGCGTCCTCGTCCAACTCCTCCAGGCCGCCTATCCACGCCCGCTCGCACAGCCACTTGCTCGCCGCGAGCTTGGAGAGCGGCTCGAGCGCCCGGTTGGCGACCATCGCAAAGATCACCCGCTCCGCCCGCGGATCGAGCCTGCGGCCCTTCAACAAGCGCTCCAGTGTCCGCTCGACACCCAGCGCCCGCCACAGCCCGTCAAGCGCCCACGCCCCACCGATCGGCCGCGACTCCACGAACCGCAACCCCGGCCCAGTCCCCGCCGCCGGTCGCGGCGGCGCCCCCGGGTCGAGCCACCGCTCCAGAGAGCCGATCAGCCGCTCGATCGCCGCGCGGTCGATCAGGTCCTCGCGACCGAAGCTGTGCAGCACCCGCACGACGCTGTGCCCGGCCTTCGCGTCCCACTCGTTGTGCGCGAGCTGGAGGTAGCCGACCTCGCTGCCGTCTTTGCGCTTCCGCGTCGTCCGTCGCAGATACATACCTAGAAGACTACGTCATCAGCCATCCCCAATCTAGGCAGATCAGCGAAAACGTGTACCTAGGCCAAATCGAGTTTTGAGAGGCTCGCGCACCTAGACCTAGAAAACCCGATAAACACAGGGGTTCCACCGGATCGCGGGCCTCGAATCACCGAATAGCTGCGGAACTCGGGCTCAGGCCGTGGCCCCATTCGTGCCATGCGATCGAGCGACCATTGCTTCGTAGCTTGCCTCATCCAGATCGCGGAGCGCTTGGTGATCGGCATCGATGACGACTACGGAGCTGCTGCACCCAGATCCCCGCGGCCTCATCCAGTGCACACCGCTCTTGGCGAGACAGCGAGGCGTGGCCGGCGGAAAACAGCAAGTCGCTGATGACGCCACCGAGTCGTTGGTCGACGACCCGCCATTGAGCGGCGCCTATGCTCTCAGGAAGTTCCTGGTGCGGCTTCGGCCGGTCGCGCCACGCAAGATCCACGATCTCGGATGCGCGCGTTCTCAGAAGTCAGCCTTCCTGATCGGTCCGGTTTCGCGCGAGCTTACATGCCCCCAGCTCCCGCTCGACGTCCAACTGGCGTCCGCTGTCCACGGCGCGGGTGCTTGATCGTGGGACTTCTCTCTGCCAAGGCGAGGTCATCCAGCGCTGTGGAAGGTGTCACGCCGCGCGCTGCTCCGGCCGCAGCCATTTCAATCTTGCGGTTCGGTCGGGATTTCGTGCGGGTGAAGTTCGCAGATCACCGTGAAGACCGTGGGACCGTCGAGCGCTGCCGCTGGCGCTCAATCGCAGCCTGCAGGTGGTCCAGCCGAGCCGCGATGTCGCGTACCTGTGCGAGCAGGTCTTCCTCCGCGTGCTCGAACTCGTCCGCCGATGAGGTGATGTTCGGCGCGATGAACGCTCGGCGGGGCCCCCCGCGAGTCCAGTGATGGTCGCAGGCGGGATGCGGTGCCGACCTGTGCGGAGGTGGTCCGCTTGGCGATTGCCACGAGCCGGTCCGATATAGGCTTATGATCTGACGGCCTGTTCGCGCGCATCGCAAAAGTCTTTGGCGGAAGATCTGGACGCTCACAGCCTGAGGCGTTGCGCGCGATGCGCTACGAGACGGTTGCCACGCTGCTGGACGGACGCACGAAGGTGGCCGTGGAGCTTGTGCGCGGCGACATTGTTGTGATCGAGGCGGGCGAGGTGATCCCCGCCGACGGGATCGTGATCGGAGGTGTCGCCTCGGTCGACGAATCCGGCATCACGGGTGAGTCGGCGCCGGTCCTCCGCGAGTCCGCCAGCATCGATCGCA
>JBKQIR010000320.1:0-13230 GCA_052148275.1 Solirubrobacteraceae bacterium | reverse complement strand
GCTCTCACACCGCGCCTACGGATTCCACTCCGCAAACGCACTGATCGCGATGATCTACCTCTGCTGCGCCGGAATCCAGATCGCGCTCCCGCACCGATGAGTCACCCCCAATCGACGAGGAGAGCCCGATAAACGGGGGTGTTCCCGTACAGCAGGATCACCGGGTCGTTGGAGACGCGGTAGAGCACCTGCCCGCGCGAGAACACCGCACCAGCCCGCGGCAAGCCTGTGAATGTCCCCGGCGCCTGGTTGACCACGCTGTAAACCGAGCCGCCCAACGTCGTGTACTCGAGCGTGCCATCGGCGCTGATTTGGGATGAGAGCGTTCCTTGGGTTACGGTCGTGATCGACGTTGGGTACTCGTTATCGCTGACCCCGGCCGACCGCGCGTGACCGGTGTCGAGCACCCCGGCCACCCACGCCACCACGACGACCACGAGCACGGCCCCAGCCGCTCCAGTCAGCAGCCGAACGCGCCGGCGGGGTGGCCGCGGTGCCAGCGTGGCTGGTGCTTGGTCGGTGGGGGAGATGTGGTGGTGCCCGTCATGATCCGCCTGTCACCGGGACCTGGCTTGAGCCCGCCAGGCCTGTCAGGTACTTCTGGCAGCTCTGGAAGGCGCGCTGGAACGCGGGGGAGTTCTCATTGATCCCGCTGCTCTTGGTGATCGGGCCATCCGGGAAGTTCGGCACGCCGTGCGAGCGCATGCACTGCGCCAGCTCGAGCGCGGTTGCCTGCATCTGCGGTGTCTGGGTGATCGCCTTCGGGGCAGTCTCACCACCGATCAGCGACCCGCAGTGTTTCGCGGCGGCCTGATAGGCAGGCGAGTTGGTAGTCAGGCCGTTGGGAAGCTGGAGCTGGCCCGAACTGGTCGGATCGGGGAAGTCAGGCAGGCCGTGCTTACGCATACATTCCGCGAAGGCGAGCGGATTTGACTTCGTCGAAGACGCGGTGCTGCTCTTCGCCGTGTTTGTCGTGCCGACATGCGCGACGCCGCTGCCGCTGGAGCTGCTGCCACCACAGCCTGCAACCAGCTCCGCTGCCGCCAGAACCGCGGCGACCAGGCCGCAGGCCAGCAGACGGGCGCGCCCGTTGCGTCGTGGACGTTTCAGCGACGCGAGACCGGGCGGGTCGGTCGCGCTGACACGGTCGATGATCTTCATGCTGTTCGGGCCTCCTTGAAGGGGGTTGAGGTCTTGCTCGGAGGCGTTGTACGAAACGGCTGGTCGCACGCGGCTCCCAGAATCTGCGACCTGGCTGCGACCTTGGCGCGCCTAAGATCCGAGCTTGGGCAGTGAGCCCGGAGAAGACCATGCGACTGCTACTTGTCGAGGATCACGAGCTTCTGGCCGACACCGTCGCCGGCGGGCTGCGCCGTGAGGGGATGGCCGTCGACGTCGCGTACAACGGCCGCGACGCGCTCGCGCGCTCCAGAGTCATCGCGTATGACGTGATTGTGCTGGACCGCGACCTGCCCGTGATGCATGGCGATGAGGTCTGCCGCGCGCTTGTGGCCGGGGGCTCCGAGAGTCGTGTGCTGATGCTGACCGCAGCCGACGCGATCGAAGATCGGATCGAAGGGCTCGGGCTCGGTGCCGACGACTATCTCCCCAAGCCGTTTGACTTCGGCGAGCTCGTCGCCCGTATCCGGGCGCTCGCCCGCCGCAGCGGCCGATCGCTACCGCCAACCCTCGAACACGGCGATCTGAGTCTTGACCCGGCGCGACGAGTCGTGGTTCGCGGTGGCCGGCGACTGGTACTGCGCCCCAAGGAGTTCGGTGTGCTCGAATGTCTGCTGGCCGCCCAAGGCCGGGTCGTGTCCGCCGAGGAGCTGTTGCAACGTGTGTGGGACGAGCACGCCGATCCGTTCAGCAGCGCGGTGAAGAACACCATCTCCCGTTTACGGGTCGAGCTCGGGAACCCGCCGCTGATCGAAACCGTCCGCGAAGCCGGCTACCGGATCCAATGAAGACAAACACCGATCACCCGCAGCTCGCGCCCCGCGTATGGCTGCGGCTTCCGCGCCGGACCGCGCGGCTACGGCTCAGCCTGCTGTACGGCGGCCTGTTCCTGGTGTGCGGCGCCGGGCTGCTGGCGATCACCTACGGGCTCGTTCGCGCGAACGTGCCCGCCACCGTGACCGTTCCCGGCACACCGACCACGAGCGCTCTCCCTCAACGTGCACGCCCGCACCAAGCGCCGCTTCCGCTCGGGCATCCCCACAACCGTCCAGCGGGAACGCCCGAGTCGCCCGCCTCTCAAGTGGCGGTAGCGGTAGCACTCAGGCAGAAGCAGGTCGATCTCAGCGGTGAGTTGCTGTGGTCCGTGGTCGCGCTGGCGATCATGACGCTGGTCTCGTTTGGCCTTGGCTGGTATGTCGCCGGGCGGGTGCTGCGGCCTGTGCGAACGATCGCCCGGACGGCCCGGACGATCTCGGCGCGCAACCTCAGCGAGCGCCTCGCGCTCGACGGCCCCGACGACGAGTTCAAGGAACTCGGCGACACCCTCGATGATCTGTTGGCGCGTCTGCAGGCGGCGTTCGACTCCCAACGGCACTTCGTCGCCAACGCCTCGCACGAGCTTCGCACCCCACTGACCGTCGAGCGCTCGCTGCTGCAAATCGCGCTCTCAGACCCCAACCCCACGATCGAGTCGCTGCTCGCCACTTGCCAGAACGCGCTGCTCAACAGCGAGCAACAACAACACCTGCTCGACGGGTTGCTGACGCTCGCAAGAAGCGAGGCGGGACTCGAGAACCGCGAACCCTGCAACCTCGCGCAAATCACCGAACAAGTCCTGCTCACCCCACGGACCGACGCCGACCGGCTGGGGCTCACGATCAACACGATCCTGCAGCCAGCGCCAGCCGACGGAAACCCGCGCCTGCTCGAACGGCTCGTCAGCAACCTCGTCGAGAACGCCATCCACCACAACACTCTCGGTGGACAGGTCGAGATCACCACCGGAACCCGTCAGGAGCACGCCTTTCTGACCGTCACCAACCGTGGTCCCGTGATCCCGCCCGACGAAGTACTGCGACTCTTCCAACCCTTCCAACGACTCAACGGCGCACGAACCCAACACAACAACGGATACGGCCTCGGGCTCTCCATCGTCCAAGCGATCGCGACCGCGCACGACGCCACCATCGCCACCCACGCGCAGCCAGGCGGGGGGCTCGCAATCGAAATCAGCTTCCCGCGATCCGCGAAGCCATCCGAGCACACAGCTACCAACGAATCGCACACTGAGCAAGAGAACGATCGCCGCGTCAACCAGGACGCCACGCTTACGACCAAGCGGCGCTAGACGCCGATCGCGATCTGCGAGCTGACAATCCCGGGTTTGCTCCGCGTCGCTCCGGTCTCCGGCCAGACGCACTCCTCCGCACCAACGGCGCCAGGTCGCTTCCGGGTCGGAAAGAAAGCAGCCACCGCACCGCCGTGGCTGCTTTAGGCGTCAAGGAGCAGCCTCCCGACCGCGATCAATGACCGCGCTCGAGGACTGGACGAGTCGCGACAGTCCTGCTTCGTGGTCGCGACGAGCATATGGGCCTCGCCGAGCCCAGACCTGCTCCGCGGATACGAGGGCGCCTGCGTCACGCCTCGGGCCGAGCGCTGGCGTCGAACTCGAGATTGGCGAGATGCAGGACAGTGGGCGCAGGCCGGTCGCGACTCGCTTTCGTTCTCGCGCGAGCATCAGGGCCCACTGACGTCGTGGCTGGTCGTATCCGAGGCCAGCAGCGCACGGGTGTGCCGGCGACGTCGAAATCGTCACTAGTTCGCGCCGGCCTCGCTCGCGTTCCGTTGCCCCGGGTCGGGCACCTGATCGCTGGGATGCCTACCCAGTATGTCCGGATGATGGTTACCGCCGGGTGACGGCGGCACCGAACGGTAACCACCGGTTGCGTAGAACAGCTGGCGAGATGACCTTACGCGCCCAGGGAGCACCACGAGATGCGGACCCGCCCCGAATCGACGAGATCGAAGCTCCAGCCTCGACGAGCACCCGCCGGCCAGACCGACAGGGACGAGAGGAAAAGCAGCGACATGCAAAAGCAAGACACAAGTCAGACGGTGAGTCGGGCACATACGAGTGGGCGTCGACTTTGGCGATGGGCCGCCCTGCCGGCCGTCCTCGTGGCCGTGGGGCTGGGATTGGCGGCATGCGGGGATGAGTCCCCGAAGGGGTCGACGAATTCGTCGAGCTCGTCCGGAACTTTGATGGCGGATGCGCTGAAGTTCGCCGGGTGTATGCGCTCGCACGGGCTCACCGACTTCCCCGACCCGACGGTCGGGTCGAACGGCCTGCCCAGCTTCAGCCTCTTTGGCGGCCCGAACAACAGCAATCTCAACCCCTCGTCACCGCAGTTCCAGACGGCTCATCGGGCATGCGAGAAGGATCTTCCCAACCTCGGGGGGCAGACGCCCGCCGACAAGGCGGCGGACGATACGAAGGCACTCAAGTACGTTCAGTGCATGCGAGCCAATGGGGAGCCCGACTATCCCGACCCCAACAGCCAAGGAGCCATCCAGATCACCAACCCGACCGGAATCCTCGCTCCTGACTCGCCCCAGTTCCAGAGAGCCGAGCACGCCTGCCAAAGCCTGGGCAGCGGCTTCTCCAGCATCGGAGCCGCAAGCTCGGGAGGCGGTTAGCACGGAGGGCTCGCACCGGCCAATCCGTTGGGAGAAGAGCGAGCGGAAGGGAACGCGACTTTTACGGCCAGACCACCGGCTTCTGCTGGGCGAATGTCGAGAACTGCTCCGTGCGCCTTGGCGATTGCCACGACGATCGAGAGGCCGAGGCCGACGCCGTCGTGACCGCCCGTCCGATCGATTGTGTCGCGTTGGAAGGGTTGCAGGAGCCGGCCGATGTCGTCTGCGGGCACGAGCGGTCCGGTGTTCGTCACCTGGAGGACCGCTTGGTCGTTCTCTTGGACGAGGATCTCGACGTGGCCGTGTGGAGCGTTGTGGTTGATCGCGTTTTCGATGAGGTTCGAGACGAGCCGTTCAGCGAGGTACGGGTCACCGTGGGTCGGTGCCGGGCTGACTGAGATATCAACCCGCAGACCTCGGGCGGCAGCGGCAGCTTGGTGGGCATCGGCGACGTCGCTGGCGAGCGCCGCGAGGTCGAAGGGCTCGTGATGGTCAAGCCCGTGTTGGCTTCGAGCGAGGATCAGAAGCGACTCGATCAGGCGCTCTTGCTGCTCGCCGGCGGCGAGCACTTCTTCGCTGGTGGAGCGAAACTCGTCTGCGGTGGTGTTGGGGTCGCGGAGTCTCATCTGGAGCAGCGCGCGAGCAAGCGTGAGCGGGGTGCGTAGCTCGTGAGAGGCGTTCGCGACGAAGTTACGCTCGGCGTTGAAGGCTGCTTCGAGGCGCGCGAGCAGTTCGTCGATGGTATCGGCGAGGTCCTTCAGCTCGTCGCGTGGTCCTGGCAGGGCGAGGCGCTGATGGAGGTTGTCCTCGGAGATCCGCTTCGTGGTCGTGGTTATCGTCCGCAGGGGACGGAGGACGCGCCCTGCGACGAACCAGCCGAGCACGACTGAGAAGACCGCCACGATCGCCAGGTTTATGAGCAGCTGCGGCGGTTGAACCTGTAGTGGGTGGGGTGTGCCCGCTATCAGAGCGTGGGTGACCGCGAGCAGGCTGGCACCGGTGAGTAGGAAGAGACAGGCGTAAAGAGCAGTGAGGCGCATGCGGACTGTGCGCGCAGGGAGCCTGAGCATCGACCGGGGGTTGAGGTGACCGAGGACGGGCATGCTCGGTTTAGATGTGGTAGCCGGCTTCGGGCACGGTTTGGATGATCGGTGGGTCGCCAAGCTTGGATCGCAGTCTGCTGATCGTCTTCTTGACCGTCGTGCTGAAGGGGTTGGCGTTCTCGTCCCATACCTGTTCGAGGAGCTGTTCGGCGGACAGGACTGTGCCTCGGGCACGAAGCAGCGCTTCAAGCACGGCGAACTCGCGTGGGCTGAGCGCGATCGGCTGTCCGGCGCGGGTGACCGTGCGGTGCGGGACGTCGAGGCAGAGGTCACCGTGGACCAGGACGGGCGGCAGGGATGTGATCGAGCGTCTGGCGAGCGCGTGGATGCGGGCGATCAGCTCGGTGAAATCGAACGGCTTGGGGAGGTAGTCGTCGGCGCCGAGGCCGAGGCCCTGGACGCGGTCTTGGATCGTTCCCGACGCGGTGAGCATCAAGATGCGGCTTTCGCAGCCGCCGGCGACGAGGCGACGGCACACGTCGTCACCGTGGACGCCCGGGAGATCGCGATCCAGCACGATGACGTCGTAGCGGGCCAAGGCCACATGGTCAAGGGCGTCCTGGCCGTCGAAAGCGAGATCGACGGCCATCGCCTCGCTGCGCAGGACGGTCGCGACCGTCATCGCCAACTTGGCGTGGTCCTCAACTACCAGAATTCTCATCGATATCGCCCTTTGGTGCCCTGAACTGAGGTCGAGACCACATCAATCGATTCCGGTCGGGACCTGGATCGCTGGGATTGCTGCCAAGTATCTCCGGATGGTGGTTACCGCCCTGTGACGGCGGCACCAAGCGGTAACCACCGGTTGCGTAGAACAGTTGGCGAGATGACCTTACGCGCCAGGAAGCACCACGAGACGCAGACCCGCTCCGTATCGACGAGATCTAAGTTCCAGCCGCAACGAGCGCCCGCGCCACCTCGTTGTCTTGATCGTCGTGCGCTCGGCGTCGCGGGTTGCGGGGGCTCATCGGGCCCGAGCGTCGCACATCTCGGGACCAAGCCGGCCTCGTGGGGACAGTCCTCGCCGTCGAGCGGCTCGGGACAGACTAGCCCGATTGCCTACGCCAGCCGCATGCGCTCGCACCGGATCTCCGGATCTCGAATTTCCCAGACCCCAAGCAGACGTCGAACGCCGTCGTGAGCCTGGCTGTCTCGTGCGTTGACCCCAATTCGCTTCGGTGTCAGACGGCTAACCAGGCATGCCAGTCGAAGCTTCACGTGACCGGCGGGCGATCATGACCGACACCACCGCGCACACAGAGCTCGTCGCAGGGGGTTCGGCGACCGACAGTAAAAGAAGACGATCACGTCGGCGGCGACGCTGGGTTGTCGCTATCGCAGGGATCGTGATTGTGGTTGCCGTCGTTCTTGGCGTGACCGACCCGTTTGGTGACAACAATCCTGTGAAGACGGGTGTGAGCGACAATAGCTACGCGACCTCGGTGACGACCGTAGCCCAGGGTCCGCTCGCCTCCCAGCTCAACGCTAGTGGCACGCTCGAGTACACGACGTCGGAGGGCTCGGGGTACAACATCATCAACCAGGCGTCGGGAACGTTCACAGAGCTGCCAGCGGCCGGTGAGACCGTGTCGCGCGGGCAGGTGCTGTACCGCGTCTCCAACGACCCGGTGATCCTGTTCTACGGCGACACGCCCGTGTATCGCTCGCTGTTCGAGGGTGACACGGGTCCTGACGTGCGTGAGCTCAATGCGAATCTGGTCGCGCTGGGGTATGCGACCCGTAGCGAGCTTGATCCCAGCTCGGACTATTTCAGCTCCGAGACCGCGTACGCGCTTGAGCTCTTGCAGTACAAGCTCGGTGAGGATGAGAGCGGCTCGCTTACCGAGGGGCAGGCGGTGTTCCTGCCCGGGCAGGCGCGGATCGCCAGCGTCAGCGCGACGCTTGGAACGAACGCGGGTCCTGGTGCGCCGATCATGCAGGCGACCTCGGCCAGACGTCAGGTGGTCGTCGACCTCGATGCCTCTGAGCAGACTGAGGTCAACGTCGGCGATCAGGCACAGGTCACGCTTCCCGACGGCGACAACACGCCCGGCGTGGTGAGCGGCATCGGGACGGTCGCCACGTCGGGATCCTCGGGGGCGATCTTGCCGCTCTACATCACCCTGGATCACGCGAAGGCTGCCGGCACGCTTGATCAGGCGCCTGTGACGGTCGAGATCACGACCGCCGCGGTCAAGGATGCGCTGATCGTGCCGGTCGACGCGCTGCTGGCGCTCTCGGGTGGCGGGTACGCGGTCGAGACGATCAACGACCAAGGCGTCCACCAGCTCGTGGCGGTCACGCTCGGCACGTTCGACGACGCCGATGGAACCGTGCAGGTCACCGGAGACCTACAGCCGGGCGAGCGGATCGTGGTGCCCAACCTGTGAGCACCAAGCGCATACACCCAGCAAGCATGCCCGTCGCAGACACCGATCGGGCGATCGGCGACGGTTACCGGTCGGGCGTAGGCGGCACCCGCCCGGTCGTGCTGGAGCTGCGCGGGGTCACCAAGACCTACGGATCGGAACCGCCGGTTCCCGCCTTGCGTGGCGTCAGCCTGGCCGTCGCCCGGGGTGAGCTGGTTGGGATCGTCGGCCCGTCTGGGTCGGGCAAGACGACGCTGCTGCACATCATCGGCACGCTGGAGCAACCCAGCAGCGGCACGGTGCGGATCAACGGGATCGAGATCGCGGGTCTGGACGATCGGCAGCTCGCCGCGCTGCGGGCGCGCAGCATCGGGTTCGTGTTCCAGCAGTTCTTCCTGGCCGAGCACCAGACCGCGCTGGAGAACGTTGCCGACGGACTCTTATACGCCGGGGTCGAGGTTCGGGAGCGGCGCGAGCGCGCCGCTGATGCGTTGGAAGCGGTCGGACTAGGGCAGCGTGATCAGTTCCGGCCGGGCACGATGTCAGGCGGGGAGCGCCAGCGTGTCGCGATCGCACGCGCGCTCGTCGGCCGTCCCGCGATCGTGCTCGCCGACGAGCCGACGGGCAACCTGGACACCCACACCGGTGAGCAGATCCTCGAGCTCTTGAAGGAGCTCAACGCGCAGGGCGCGACGCTCATCATGATCACCCACGACCAGGACCTCGCCGCCCATCTGCACCGCCAGGTCCACATGCGCGACGGGCTGATCGTCTCGGACACCACCAGCGCCCCACCGCCCGCCGGCGTCAACAGCACCACGGAGAATCAGCGATGACCGCGGCCGCCCAATTGATCCCCGCACGCCTGCGCTCAGGGGACATGGCCCGGGTCGCGAGCGTCGGGCTGCGGACCCGCCGGCTGCGGGCGGCGCTATCCGCGCTTGGGATCGCGATCGGGGTCGCAGCGATCGTTGCCGTGCTTGGTCTCTCATCCTCCTCGCAAGCCGGGCTGCTGGCCGAGATCGACCAGCTTGGCACGAACCTGCTGACCGTCACCAACGGGCAGACGTTCACCGGTCAGAGCGCGACGCTGCCACTCACCGCCCCGGCGATGATCGCCCGGATCGACCCGGTCACGGAAGTCGCCGACACCGGCGAGGTCTCGACCGCCAACGTGTACCGCAGCCCGCTGATCCCATCGATCGACACCAACGCCCTCACCGTCGACGCCACCAGCCTCAACCTGCTCCCGGCCGTCGGCACCACCGTCGCCCAAGGCTCATTCCTCAACGCCGCGACCGCGACCGAGCCCGCCGCGGTGCTCGGTGCAGCCGCTGCACAGCGGCTCGGAATCGACCGCGTCTACCTACACGAGCGAATCTGGCTCGCCGCGATGTGGTTCTACGTGCTCGGAATCCTCAAACCAGCCGTCCTCGCCCCCGAGATCGACGCAAGCGTCCTGATCGGCTACCCGGCCGCCAAGCGCTACCTCAACTACACCAGCACCGCCGCCAACGGCCAAACCACGACCGGGCCTCCAAACGAGATCTACGTCCGCGCGCAAAACAGCCAAGTCCAGGCAGTCGACAACATCCTCGCCAACACCGCCGACCCCCAGAACCCAAGCTACGTAAACGTCAGCCAACCCTCCGCGGCGCTGACCGCCCGCGCCGACGCCCAAGGCGCGTTCAACGGCCTATTCCTCGGACTCGGCGCCATCGCCCTCCTAGTCGGGGCAGTCGGTGTCGCGAACATCATGATCATCAGCGTGCTCGAGCGCCGCTCGGAGATCGGACTACGACGCGCGCTCGGCGCAACCCGCGGTCAGATCCGCACCCAGTTCCTTTCCGAGGCGATCCTGCTCGCTCTACTCGGCGGCGCGGTCGGCGTCGTGATCGGCGCGCTCGCCACAATCGTCTACGCGCACACCAAGCACTGGGCGGTCGTGATCCCCACCGAAGCATGGGCCGGCGGGATCGTCGCCACGATCCTAATCGGCGCGATTGCCGGACTACTACCCGCGATCCGCGCCGCACGGCTCTCACCAACCGACGCGCTCAGAACCGTATGACCGACGAGCGCACAGCCATCACAGCGGTCGACCCGCCCCTAGCTCCTCAAGGCGTCAGGGGGCAGTCGCTCGCCCACGATCAAGAGCCGTCGCCAACCAATTGGACGAGACGCCGCAGTCCTGCTTCGTGATGGTGGCGAGCACGCCGCCGGCGACGAGCCCAGACCCGCAACGCGCGGAGAGCACGTCTCAGATCCAATCCTTGGTTATGCGAACGACAGCATCCTGGACATCCAAGCCCGCTCGGGTATTCAGGTCGCGACTTCGGATAACGCCGGGCTTCGCATAGCGCGCGTGATCCGAAAGTTCGGATAACGCGCGGACGGCGATCGCCTCCTAACTGGCGCAGGTGCCCTATTCGAACTCTGCACTATTCGTAGGCGAACGGAGTTTGATGGCGCTGGAGCGGGATCGCAACCCCGCTGGATTTGAGTAGTAGTAGTAGTAGTAGTAGTAGTAGGTAGTAGTAGTGCTGTTGGAAACCCGAAGGGTTTTCAACAGGCTGTTGACGGGACGGCGTGAGGACTTCCGCTTTGATCGAGAGGGAGCAGTTCGGGGACGCTGGTTCTCATCGGAGCGACTCACGCACGGCCATGTCTTCGTCGTAGGCCAAACATGGCCACCTCGCAAACGACCACGATGGCGGAGACAGCAACACCAAGCCCGCCGTGGCCGGCCCGAGCCAGGAGCGCCCACGGAAGCAGCGCAATGACTACCAGCATTCCAGCGAGCCAGATGCTGAACGGATAGGTCCGGGATAAACGGATCTGGTTGTCCAGGTCATCGACAAGCTGCTCGTATCGATGCCGGTCACCGTCTGTCTCAGCCTGCTTAGCCAGCGACACGTACTCCTCACGCTGCACTGCAAGGCGACGGAGCCGTTCGCGGTCGCCTCTACTCTGGAGAGCCACCAAGAGATTCTCTCGCTCGGACTCGGCGTCCGCAATGATCGACGTCCGAAAGCGTCCGGGCTTTTGAGAATGGCCCGACGCGTGGGCGAGTGTTTGCGCTCAGTGGGAGCGCTTGGCCACGGCGAGTCTGGCGTTGAGATCGTCGGCAACGGGCTGAAGTCCGGAGACCATCCGCATGAAGATGAAGCTCCAGATGAAGCCGTTTCGATTCAGAGCCCAGATCCCGATCGACCGACCGGCTTTGCGCCTCAACGAGACAGTCGGCTGCCCTTTGTTGCCTGGGCGAACCTCGGCGACGAAGCCCTCCGCCTGTTCCAGCGGAACGCGCCACGTCCGCTGCGGGCCAGCGACGATCACCTCGTCGGGTGTGATCATCACGCTCGCACCAGGAATCCTCCATGCTGCTCTGGCCCCAAACCACCCAAGTGCAGCCATAGGTGGCACTAAGACCACGCCGCCAGCACTGCCATGAAGGAGTAGGGCGATCGCCGCGACGCTCGTTCCGATCCCGATCAGCGCGAGCATCGCCGACAGCGCGCACCAGAACGCGCGAACTAAAGCCGGGGCCATCGGTCGATCGCTGCTCATCACAGCAGTTATCGGCGGCATACAAGAACCGCTCGATTGACGGCACGCTGCCGGTTTGATCGAAGAGCAGCGCTCCGGACCCTATGCGGATGCCGCAGCGGACGCCGGCTGCGCGAGACTGCTCCGTTCGATCTAAGCGGCAGCGAGTCTCGGACCTTGATCTAGCTTTTCAAGCGGCCGATATTCACCGTTGTGATGCACACGAACCAACCGACGCGATCCCAGAGCTTGCAGCATCCTGCAGATCGAGCTGTGGATCGGCGCTACGCCGTGAGGAGGGTCATTGTGCGCGCGCAGTGTGCCCTTCTCTGGTGATCGTGCTCAGTTGGGTCCTGATGATCGCCGAACGCCCTGCGTTCGTCTTCGTCGCGATCGGAGCAATCGCGACGCTCGTTGCGGCCTGGCAAGGCATCGACGCCGTCAGAAACGGCGGTGTGCGCGAGACTGCCACCGGAATCTCGAACCGGCGTGCCTTCGGGTATCTCCATTGGCGCTGGGACGAGATAGAGAAGTTCACAAACGTCCGGTCCCGCGTTTACCTCGTGACCCGAGCTCGACAGACCTGGCCACTTGCTGGAGTCAGCGAAGGCTGGCGGAACATCTGGGATGGCGGTGAAACGCCCCATATCACGGCTCTGCTCAACGAACGACTTGCGCCCCGGGGCCCGGACGACGAGGCGAACTGCAGACGAGTCGCGCGGTTGTCGCTCGGATTGCTGAATAGCCAGCCGGGTCGTGAGCTCTCACGGATTTCGGAGCGCGGGGTAGTCGCCCCAGGGTCGTCCGGCGATCTGGGCCCATTGGGTGGCGGTCGCGATGTGGACGCCGAGCAGGTCTGCGAGGAGCGCTGCAGGCATCTGGCCGGCGAGCTGCAGCAGCGCGCCGCGGCGTGCGGCGGCGCAGTTCACACCGATGCGTTTGAGGCGGCGGCTGAGTACCTGCTCGTCGATCGCGCGGCCGGCGACGTTGCCCGGGAACAGCCAGCGGTGTTCCTCGAGTCTGGCGGTGGCTCGGCAGCTGCGGTCGTCGACCAGGCTGCGGAGATGACCGGCGAGTGGTTCGGGCACGGTTATGGGGCTGGTTCCAAGACGGATCGCGACGGCGTTCTGGTCGATCGTGATGTCCTGCACGGTGAGGCGTGCGACGTGGCTGACGGGTTGGGCGAACAGCATGATCAGGCTCCCTGCGACCCGGTCGCGTGTCGTGATGCCGGGGTCGTGCAGTAGCCGGCGCGCGAGCTCGACGCGGTCCTGATCGATCACGGGCGCACTCAGCGCGTCGCGCCGGCCGGAGGGGAACTCGAGCTTTGGCATGAGTCCGTGCGCGATCGCCCAGCGGGCGAAGGACCGCGCGACAACGGATACGCGTATAGGAGAAGTCGTTACACGGTAGTCACGAGCGTTATGGGCTCTCCTCGTCGATTGGGGGTGACTCATCGGTGCGGGAGCGCGATCTGGATTCCGGCGCAGCAGAGGTAGATCATCGCGATCAGTGCGTTTGCGGAGTGGAATCCGTAGGCGCGGTGTGAGAGC
>JBKQIR010000319.1:0-9329 GCA_052148275.1 Solirubrobacteraceae bacterium | reverse complement strand
CGAGTGGCTGGGCGTGTCTGGCGCCGCCGGCTCGCCGCGATAATACCGGGAGTATTTGAGGGCGAGCCGGTGGCGTCAGGCGCGTCCAGACGCCGTCGGAGCCCGCAGTAATTTTCTCGTGGGCCCTAATCCAAAGTCGCCACCGCCAGCGCGGCCGCGCCCTCCCCACTCCCGACGAACCCCATCCCCTCACCGCGGGTCGCCTTCACGCTCACCCGCGACAGCTCGACGCCCATCGCCGTCGCGAGCCGCGCTCGCATCGCGTCGCGGTGCTCGGCGAGCCGCGGACGCTCGATCACGACGGTCGCGTCGACGTGCACGATGCGCCGTCCGGCGGCGTCGAGAACGGCGACGGCCGCACGCAGCAGCTCGATCGAGTCCGCGTCGCGGTAGCGCTCGTCCGTGTCGGGGAAGTGCTGGCCGATGTCGCCGAGCGCGGCGGCGCCGAGCAGCGCGTCGATGATCGCGTGCGTCAGGACGTCGGCGTCCGAGTGGCCGAGCAACCCGTGCGTGTGCGGGATCTCGATGCCGCCGAGCACGAGCCGGCGCCCCTCCTGGAATCGGTGGCAGTCGTAGCCGAGGCCGGTGGCGACGCTCACGCTCCGCCCGCTCCGCCCGCTCCGCCCGCCGCGCCGCGCTCCACCGCGCCGCGCCCCGCCTCCCCGCGCCCCGCCTCCCCGCGCTCCACCGCGCCGCGCCCCGCCGCCCCGCGCCCCGCCGCGCGCATGGTGCGCTCGGACAGGAGCAGTTCCGCGAGCCTCAGGTCGAGCGGCGTGGTGATCTTGAAGTTATCCGCCGGCGCCGGGAGCACGCGGACGGTACCGCCCGCACGCTCCACCAGCCACGCGTCGTCGGTGGCAGCCGCCAGCAGCTCCGAGGGCGCGTCGAGGAGCTGACGGGCGAGCGCGTGACGACGGAACACCTGCGGCGTCTGCACCGCCCAGAGACCGCCGCGATCGAGCGTGCGCTGCACGGTGCGACCGTCGGCGCCCACCTGTTTGATCGTGTCCGACACCGGCGTGGCGGCGATCACAGCGTCCGCGCCCGAGCTCTCCAGCTCGGCGACAGCGGCGGCGAACAACTCAGGTTGCGCGAGCGGCCGCGCCGCATCGTGAACGATCACCGGATCGCCGTCTGGAGCCGCGGCCAGCGCGGCGCGCACCGATTCGGAGCGCGCGGCGCCACCGGCGACGCCGAGCGTCCCGGCGGGAGCGGCATCGAGCCAGCCCGCGGGCAGGGCGACGACGATCCGCTGCACGCCCGGCACGGCTCTCAGGGCGTCGACGCTCCAATCCAGCATCGGCCGGCCCGCAACTGTGACGAGCGCCTTGGGCCGGTCCCACCCAAGGCGCTCGCCACGTCCCGCGGCCACGATCAACGCGACCGCCATCAGTGTCTCCGACTAATCGGCGACCGCCGTGAACGCGTGCTCGCCCTCCGGCGGCTCTTCGAGGTCGACAGCGTCATCCTCGGCGCCGGCGAGCGCGTCGGGCTCCGCCCCATCCTCCTCTTCGGCATCGACGACCGCGGCCGGCTGGCTGCCGTTGCCGCTGGCCGCTTTCGCGAGCTTCGCGCCGTGCCTGAGGCTCGAGGACTCGAGCACCGTGCTGAGATGCTCCTCGACCTCCTCCTCGTTCATCGCGAGCGCATACATGAGCTCCGAGGAGAGGATCCTCTTGGCCCGCGTGAACATCTGCTTCTCCCCCGTCGAGAGGCCCTTCTGGAGCTCGCGAATCGCGAGGTTGCGCACGACCTCCGCGAGCTCGTAGATGTCACCGGTCTTGATCTTGTCGCGGTTGTGCTTGAAGCGACGATTCCAGTTCTTGGGCATCTCCGAGCAGTCGTCCTTCAAAACGGCGAGCACCTTCTGCACGGTCTCCTCGTCGATCACGCGACGCAGCCCGGCGAGCGCGGCGTTCTCGGTCGGGACCATGACGGTCATGTCGTTGTGAAGGATCTTGATGGTGAGGTACTCGCGGATGCAGCCGAGGACGTCCTTCATCTCCTTGCGCATGACCTTGCCCGCACCATGATGCGGGTAGACCACGCTGTCGCCGATCTCGAACTCGACATGCGGGAGCGGCTCGATCTCGTCGAAATCCTCCAGGTGCTCTTCCATTAGCTCTGTGATGGTGTCCTCCTCCTCGGTATGGCCGACGGGGCAAACGACCCGCAGCTGGCGTGCACTTTACGTCTGCAGGTAGCGATCAACGAGGTTGATCTCCTGCTGGCGGCGAAGGCCCTCCCGTATATCCTTCGCCCGGATCTCGCCGACTCCTTCGACGGTCTCCAGTTCGCCGTCACCGGCGGCGAGCAGCTCTTCTAGTCCCCCGAACTCGTCGATGATCCGTTTGATCACCAACTTGGGCAGCCTCGGGATCCGTCCAAGGATGCGAATCCCGCGCGGTGAGACGGGATAGTCGATGCTGTTGAGCTTGCGGTCGAAGCCGAGCAATTCGGCGAGGCGACCAAAGTCGAGCAGGTCCTGATGCGCGAGTCTGACGAGCTGATCGAACGCGGTGGCAAAGCTCTCGTCTGTGTCCTCCACGAGATAGTCGTGGACGAGCGCCGCCTTGTCGGCGGAGACGCCGACCATCGTCTCGTCGAGCTGCATCTCGATCAGCCGGCCCTCGGTGCCGAGCTCGACGATGTAGCGCTCGATCTCGACCGCCATCCGCGTCACGAGCTCGGCACGTTGCAGCACCGTCAGCACGTCGTGCAGCGTGGCGCCCCCCTCGAACTCCAGCGCCGTGAGACGGGTCGAGACCTGGTCAAGGCGGCTGCGGTACTTGTCGAGCGTCGCGAGCGCCTGATTGGCCTTGGCGAGCACGACCGGGATGTCCTCCAGGATGTAGCGCGTTCCGTCGACATACAGCGAGACGACCTCGCGCCGCTCCGAGATCGCAACCACAAGCGCGTCGGTCTGCTTCGAGACGCGCTCGGCGGTGCGGTGCCGCGTACCGGTCTCGGACGTGTGGATCGTCGGGTCCGGGGTGAGCTGGACGTTCGCGTAGGCGATCTTGGTCGCGTTCGTGCTGAGCGCGATCGCCCCGTCCATCTTCGCCAGCTCGTAGAGCAGCGCCGACGTGTACTCGAGGTCGAGCTTTATGCCGCCGGAGAACATGAACGACAGCTCGTCGGCGTCGGCGATCACGATCAATCCGCCCGTGTGTGCGTGCAGGATGTTGTCGATCCCCTCACGCAGCGCCGTTCCGGGCGCCACCATCTCGAGCGCCCTCACCATCCGGGACTCCTGTCGAGACTCGAGCTCCTCTTTGAGCTCTTCCCCGGATCGAGAGGCCATGAAGACCGATTTTACCCGGGATTGAGCAACGTATCATCTTGCCCCGGAGCTCATTCCCGGTTGACAGCCGGTTGACGGTGCGATGGCGAGTGCTGGTCCCGTCGGATCGCGCTGCGCAGGGCGGCACGGATGTCGTCGTGGGTGCCGGGATGCACCGCCCGCGTGAGGCCGAAGCGTGCGGCCTCGGCCAGCCGCCGCTCGGCATGCGCGACCGGGCGCAGCTCCCCGCTCAGGCCGAGCTCGCCGAAGCAGGCTAGCGGGTGGGGCTCGTCGTGGCGCTCATCGCCGGCGCTCAGCGCGATCCCCCGGGAGGCGCTGGCGACCGCGAGCGCAACTGCAAGGTCCGCACCGGGCTCCTCCACCCGCAGGCCGCCGGCAACGTTGACAAACACGTCGGCGGCGCCCAGACCGACGCCCGCGTGGCGTGCCAGCACGGCGAGCACGAGCGCAAGACGGTTGCGGTCGATCCCCGCGGCGACTCGCCGCGGTGGCACCAGCTCGGAGGGCGAGACCAGCGCCTGCACCTCCACCAACAGCGGTCGCGTGCCCTCCATCGTGCACAGCACGACGCTGCCGGGTGCCCGCGTCGCCTGCGAGACGAACCGGGCGGAGGCATCCAGCACCTCAACGAGCCCGTGGTCGTGCATCTCGAACACGCCGGCTTCGCTTGTCGAGCCGAAGCGGTTCTTGATCGCACGCACCATTCGGTAGGTGCGCTCACGCTCCCCCTCGAACTGCAGTACGCAGTCAACGAGATGCTCCAGCACACGCGGCCCGGCGAGCGAGCCGTCCTTCGTCACGTGACCGACGAGCAGCACCGTCGTCCCCTGCGCCTTGCAGATCCGCAGCAGCTCGCCGGCGACCTCGCGGACCTGCGCCACCGAACCGGCGGCGCTCGACAGCTCAGCGCAGTGCAACGTCTGCACGGAGTCCACGACGCACACCTCCGGTCGCTCGCGCGCGATCGTCGCCAGGATCGTGCTCAGATCCGTCTGCGCGATCACCGGTATCTGCAGCGGCTCGCCACCCCGCAGGCGCTGCGCGCGCAGGCGGATCTGGGCGGCTGACTCCTCGGCGGAGACATACAGCACGCGTCGCCCGGCGGCGACCAGATTTGCGAGCGCCATCGTCGTCAGCGTCGACTTGCCGATCCCAGGTGCGCCGCCCAGCAGCACCATCGATCCCGGGACGAGCCCCCCACCGAGGACGGCGTCGAGCTCGCTGATGCCCGTGCTCAGTCGATCGTGATCGGCGGCGGCGATCTCCGCGAGAGTGACCGGCGTGACCGCAAGTCCAAGCTCCGGCGGCCGTGCGCGACCTCCATTGAGGGGCGCGCCGACGGTGGCGGCGCGCCGCTGCTCGGCGAGCGTGTTCCACTCGCCACAGCTCGGGCACCGGCCGGCCCACCGCAGCGACTCGTGCCCGCACGCAGAGCACACGTGAATCGACTTAGATTGAGCCATGCACAGCCGAGGCTACGGGACGGTCCTGACAGCATCCTCGCGCGAGCGGCCGGGCGGGCTCGGCGCGCGCGCAATGCTCGCGCTGTTCGCTTGCTCGCGCGCCCTCGTGCTGGCGAGCGGGATCGCCGGAGCGCTGCTCGTGGCGCGCGTCGCGGGTTGGACCCAGGTCGACCCCGGACACGTCAGCGAGCATCTCGGCCGCATCGGAAACGTGCTCGCCGCCGCCGCCGTGCGCTGGGACAGCATCGGCTACGTGACGATCGCGCAGCACGGCTACACGCAAGCGCAGGAGACGATCCTGTTCCCCTTCTACCCGTTGCTGATCGCCGCAATAGGCTCCGTGATCCCGTCCGACGTGATCGCCGGGGTGCTGATCAGCGTCGTATCGTTCGCGATCGCACTCGTGCTGCTCTGGCGTCTGACAGTGCTGGAGCTCGGGCGCCACGCCGCGAACGCCACCGTGATCCTGCTGATGGTCGCGCCCGTCGCGTTCTTCTTCACGGCCGTGTACACCGAGTCGCTGTTCCTCGTGCTGTCGGTCGGCGCGATCTATGCCGCGCGCGGCGACCGGCTCGCGCTCGCGGCGGTGCTGGCGGCACTCGCGACGGTCACGCGCGTCACCGGCATCCTGCTGGTCGTCCCAATCGCGATGATGTCGCTCGAGCGTGATCAGCCACCGCGCCGCCCGCGCTCCGGCGCGAGCAGGGGCATGGTCGGGCAGCGGGTCGGTGTGCGCCCGCGGGCCCGCCCGCGAGCGCCGCGCAGACTCGACCCGCGGCTGGCGAGCCTGGCGCTTGCGCCGGCAGCGCTGCTCGCGATGCTCGCGTACATGCACAATGCCGGCTACGGCTGGCTGGCGCCGGTCACCAACCAGCACGGCCACAGCTTCGACGGCGTCGGACCGCTTGCGACGTTGGCAGCCGCCGTTTACCACGCGCTGACCGGGCTGTGGTCGACGGTGACGCTCGCCGTCAAGCCGCTCTCCCCGTCGCTGACGGGCCCGTTCTCGCCACAGTTCGACAGCGTCGTGCTCCTCTTCGTGCTGATCGTCGCCGGGTGCGCGCTGGCGGGAGTGTTCCGGCACCTCCCGCGCGCCTACGGCGTGTACGCGGCGCTCGCGCTCCTCGTCAGCATCTTCAGCCAGACGCGGATCCAGCCACTGGAGGGCATCGACCGTTACACACTGACGATCTTCCCGCTGTGGATGGCCGCCGGCGCCTGGGTCAGCGAGCAGCGCCTGCTGCGCCCGGTCATCGCCGTCTGCCTCGTGCTGCTCGCGTTCTACTCGTTCGAGTTCGCGACCTGGGCCTTCATCGCGTAAGCCCGGGCCGGGGCGAGCCCGGGCCGGGGCGAGCCCGGGCCGCGGCAAGCCGGATGCTTAAGCGCATCCGGCTTGGGGGCCGCGCTCGCTTCGCTCCAGGATTGAATGCGTGACCGCACAGCTCGCGCGGCAGTCACCACGGCCGGGCATCCAGCCCGGCCTTTTGTGGCGCCTACTCGGTCTCGGGCGAGGCGTCGCTCGGTGTGGGCTCCTCGGGTGACTCCGGATCAGGCTCCTCATCGCCGCCCTCGGCGCCGACACCCACGGGCGTCGGCTGCGGCACCGGCTCGATCACCGACAGCATCACCTCGCGCTCCTGCGGATCGTCGGACGGCGCCGGCTCGACGAGCACCGTCGATCCGGTCGGCACCGCGGCGCGCAGGACGAAGTCGGCGAGCGGATCCTCGATGTAGCGCTGGATCGCGCGGCGCAGTGGCCGTGCTCCCATCGAGGGATCCCAGCCCTTCTCGACGAGCAGATCCTTCGCGGGCTCGGTGAGCTCGAGCTGCAGCTCGCGCTCTGCCATCGAATGGCGGATGCGGCGCAGCAACAGATCGACGATCTCCTTGATCTCGTCCCGCGTCAGCTTGTGGAACACGATCACGTCGTCGATCCGGTTGACGAACTCAGGCCGGAAGACCTTCTTCAGCTCGCCCATGATCCGGTTCTTCATGTCCTCGTAGCTGATCCCGGTCTCGTCGTCGGAGACCGCAAAGCCGAGCGGCGTGTTGCGCGCGATCTCGGCGGCGCCGATGTTGGAGGTCATGATCACGATGCAGTGCCGAAAGTCGACGGTGCGACCCTGTGCATCGGTCAGACGGCCATCCTCGAGGATCTGCAGGAGGATGTTGAACACGTCCGGGTGAGCCTTCTCGATCTCGTCCAGCAGCAGCACGGAGAACGGCTTGCGACGCACGGCCTCCGTCAACTGGCCACCTTCGTCGTAGCCGATGTAGCCGGGCGGCGAGCCGACGAGGCGGCTGACCGCGTGCTTCTCCATGTACTCGGACATGTCGATCCGGATCATCGTGTCCTCGTCGCCGAACAGGAACTCGGCGAGCGTCCGCGCGAGCTCGGTCTTGCCGACACCGCTCGGTCCGAGGAAGATGAACGAGCCGGTCGGGCGCTTCGGGTCCTTCAACCCCGCTCGCGAGCGGCGGATCGCCTTCGAGATGACCTCGATCGCCGGATGCTGGCCGATCACGCGCTTGTGGAGCTCCTCCTCCATGCGCATCAGCTTCGCGGTCTCCGCCTCGGTGAGCTTGAACACGGGGATGCCGGTCCACATCGAGACGATGTCGGCGATCTCCTCCTCGCCGATCGAGGGGCGCTCGCCGGACTCGCCCGATTCCCAGGCCTGCTCGAGCTCGCGTTTCTTGTTGGTCAGCTTGCGCTCCTTGTCGCGCAGCGCCGCCGCCTTCTCGAACTCCTGGGCCTCGATCGCGGCCTCCTTTTCGCGGCGCGTGGACTCGACTTCGCCCTCCAGCTCGCGGTTGGCGGGAGGCGAGGTCATCGACTTGATCCGCATCCGCGAAGCGGCCTCGTCGATCAGGTCGATCGCCTTGTCGGGCAGGAAGCGGTCGGATATGTAGCGGCTGGCCAGTTCACCGGCGGCGCGCAGCGCCTCATCGGTGATCTGCACCTTGTGGTGCTGCTCGTAGCGGTCGCGCAGCCCACGCAGGATTTCCACGGTCTGGTCGATCGAGGGCTCCTCCACGCGGATCTGCTGGAAGCGCCGCTCGAGCGCCGAGTCGCGCTCCAGGTACTTGCGGTACTCGTCGAGCGTCGTCGCGCCGATCGTCTGCAGCTCGCCCCTGGCCAGCGCCGGCTTGAGGATCGAGGCCGCGTCGATCGCGCCCTCGGCCGCCCCGGCTCCGACCAGGTTGTGCAGCTCGTCGATGAACAGGATGATGTCGCCGCGCTGGGTGATCTCCTTCATCACCTTCTTGAGGCGCTCCTCAAATTCTCCCCGGTACTTCGAGCCGGCGACCAGCGCCGCCAGGTCGAGCGTGTAGATCTGCTTGTTCTTCAGCAGCTCGGGGACGTCGGCGTTGGTGATGCGCTGGGCGAGGCCCTCGACGACGGCCGTCTTGCCGACGCCGGGCTCGCCGATGAGCACCGGGTTGTTCTTGGTCCGTCGCGAGAGGATCTGCATGATCCGCTCGATCTCGGTCTCGCGCCCGACCACCGGGTCGAGCTTGCCCTCGGCCGCCAGCTTGGTGAGGTTGCGGCCGAACTGGTCGAGCAGCTTGGAGGACTTCTTGCCTTCGGAGCCGCTCGTCGTGCCCGCGCCGGCACCCGCGCCCGCCTGCCCCTGGCGGCGCCCGCCCGGACCGGAGAGCATGCGGATGACCTCGTTGCGGATCTTCTCCGAGTCGGCGTCGAAGTCGAGCAGAATGCGCGCCGCCACGCCCTCGTTCTCGCGCACCAGGCCGAGCAGGATGTGCTCGGTGCCGATGTAGTTGTGACCGAGGCTCAGCGCCTCGCGCAACGCCAGCTCGAGCACCTTCTTGGCTCGCGGCGTGAAGGGGATCTGACCGGAGGTGACCTCCTCGCCGGAACCGACGATCCGGACCACCTGCGCGCGCACGCGCTCCACCGTGATGTCAAGGCTCTCGAGCACCCTCGCCGCAAGCCCCTCCTCCTCACGCAGTAGACCGAGGAGGATGTGCTCTGTGCCGATGTAGTTGTGCTTGAGCGTTCGCGCCTCTTCCTGCGCGAGAACGACGACCTGCCTGGCCCGTTCTGTGAATCGCTCGAACATGTCCTGCTTCCTTCCTGCGAATACGGCGTCGAGGGCGACGCACGAAGCGCTACGAGTGCTGAGGTGGTCTGGTCTTAATCCTGTGGTCGGTCGTCCTGGTGGTCACTTGAATTGCCCGGCCGGCGCGCTGTAGGTTCGAGGATAGGTGGTTGGCGGGACGGTGGCGCTCCGGTACCTCTCTCTTCGTCAAAACGCCCGAAAAGGATGAGCGCCTGGCCCGTGAATTGACGTGGGGACAAGTCTACCAACCGCCCCCCCACCCCTTGCGCCGTCTGGCCACCGCCCGGCGCCTCAGCGCAACGCGGGAAACAGCACGACCTCGCGGATCGTGTGCTGGCCCGTGAGCAGCATGACCAGCCGGTCGATCCCCACCCCCACGCCGCCAGTCGGCGGCATGCCCTGCTCCAGGGCGGCCAGGAAGCTCTCGTCGAACGGCTGCGCGTTCTCGTCGCCCTCCTCGCGGTAGCGCTCCTGGGC
>JBKQIR010000318.1:0-6846 GCA_052148275.1 Solirubrobacteraceae bacterium | reverse complement strand
CGAGTGGCTGGGCGTGTCTGGCGCCGCCGGCTCGCCGCGATAATACCGGGAGTATTTGAGGGCGAGCCGGTGGCGTCAGGCGCGTCCAGACGCCGTCGGAGCCCGCAGTAATTTTCTCGTGGGCCCTTGGGGGGGCCCCTTGGGGCCCCCTGCTCTCTCGCCCGAGCCGGATGACGATTGCCGGCTGCCGGCCCGATGCGTCTCAGTCGAGCCGGATGACGATTGCCGGCCTGACGGCCCGACGCGTCTCAGTCGAGCCGGATGACGATTGCCGGCTGACGGCCCGACGCGTCTCAGTCGAGCCGGATGACGATCTCGGCGGGTGGGAGGCGCTCGGGAGCCTCCCGTTCCTGGCGGGGCCTGCCGAGATGGATCAGAGCCACGAACCGCTCGTCGTCGCCGATCCCGAGCGCTGCGCGGCCGGCGTCGGTGCGCAGCACCTCTGGCGTGCGCCAGTAGCCCGCCAGCCCCCGTGCATGGGCGGCCAGCAGCACCACATACGCGGCGCAAGCGGTCGCGCACAGGTCCTCCTCGTCGGTGACCGGGTCGGCCGAGCGCAGCGCTGTGACCGCGACGAGCGTCGGTGCACGGTCGAGTTTCGCAGCGCTCTGCGCGCCGGCCGCCCGCTTCAGCGCCGCGAGCGAACGGGGACCCAGCACGCGGAAGCGCCAGGGGTTCGTGAGCTGGTGGTTTGGCGCCCAGCGCGCCAATTCGAGCAGCTCGGCGAGCACCTCGTCTGGCACCGGCTCAGGGGCGAACGCCTTGTGCGTGCGGCGGCTGCGGATCGCGCTCTCCAGCTCCACACGCCTGACGGTAGCGGGCGGGTCTACCGGGCGCGCAGAGGACGGTCGGCGTCCATCGCGTTCATCCCTCAGGGTGCCAAGCCCGACGCGAAAACCGCGGTATCCGCGGTTAACTCGTCGAGGCTCCCAGTGAGGGGGCAATCAGATGATCTGGTCCCACCAATCAGACGGGTCCAGCCGCGCCCGAGGCGGACGTTATGATCTGCCACCAAATGCGTGCGAGGCTTGTCGCCGTCGTGGTCATGCTCTGGCTAACGGCGGTTCCGGGGACCGCGCTGGCGCACCGGACTGCAAGCCGGGCAGAAACCACGGCTCTGGTCTACGACGCCAGCGGCCGCTATTACGGTGGCGGTCAGGTGAGCGAGCCGCGCTCGCTGCCCCTTCGCTGCTTCAGGGCGGACATCTCCACCGTCGTGGCGGGATCGCGCTGGGGTGCATGGACCTTTAGCCGCTACGCCGACCAACCCAATCACATCAAGCAGTGCAGTACCGGCAATGGCGTAGTGATTGAGCACAGGATCGGAACGCGCTGGTACGTGCTGTGGGAGGGGAGTGATGGATACCCTCCTACTCGTGACACACCCGCCGGAGCGTTTACGCTGAAGGCTGTGCCTCGTGCAGTGGCAAAGGATTTGATGGCCGGACTGCACTGAGATCGGCGTGGGCGACAAACGCCAGCGGCGGCCCAAGCACTACCAACTCGACCGCGGGGGGAACAATCCACGCCTGCGTACGCAAGCAGGGCGGCAGCCTTCGAGTCGTCAATGCCGGGACTCAGTGCGCACGCACGGAGAGTCCACTCGACTGGAACGTCGCTGGCCAGGCGTTCTCCGGTCAGTTCACCAGCCCCTCAGGGGCGTCGACGCTGGACGTGACCGACAGCGGCATCACGCTCACGCAGAAGGGTTCCACCGGCACAAGCAAGATCACCCTCTCGGGCGGCAATGTGGTGGTCGATGATGAAGCTGCCGGCGGCTCGGTCAAGCTCACCTCCGGCACCGGGTCGATCACACTCAACGCCGGTGCCGACATCAGTGCCACCGCAATTGGCGACATCTCCACGACGTCGACCAGCGGCGACCTGACGACGACAGCCAAGGAGGGGAACATCGCGACGACCGCCGACGTAGGGAACCTGACCACCACCGCCGACGAGGGGAACATCGCCACCACCGCGAGCAAGGGCAACGTCACGACAGACGCGACGGCTGGGTCAATCGCAAGCCAGGCGGCGCAATCGCTCGAGAGCGAGGTTGCGCAGAACAGCCTCGAGCTAGAGCCGTCGGGCGCAACCCTGAACGGGCTCGCGGTGTCCTTGCTCAGCCCGCTTTCGATTTCCCTCGGCAGGATCGGCTGCACGCCGTCCCCCGTTGCGCGCGTCGGCGACATCGTAGGCGCAGACGTCATCCTGTCGGGATCCAGTACGGTCACGTCCTGCTGAACGCCGGAGCAGACGCGGAATGTCCGGCGCGGACCCCAGCGGCCCGCGTCGGACGCCCGTAGGTCGAGCCACCACCGCAGGGGCCAGCCACGTGTCGTCGTCCAGCGGCATTCCGCACGGACTGGCGTCGGAATCGTGCCCCTTTCAGCCACCGGTGCCGATCATCTCGACGAGACTCGTACCAATCCCCGCCGGCCGAGCCCGTCGTTACCGCCTCGTAAACTCGTTGTGGTGCCCGGATCAGTCATCAGCGAGACGGTCGGTCGAGCCGCCAAGCGCGTGCCGGGTCTGCGGCGGATACCCGTTCTGCGGCTGCTCGTGATCGGCGAAGTGGCGCTGCTCGCGCACAACCACATCGTGCGTCTGACGCCGCGCGAGCGCCGCCGCCTGATCGTGCTCCTGCGCGACGCACGCGGCCGGCCGGCGAATCTGTCCTCGCGCGAGCGCGACGAGCTCGAGGCGCTGATCGCGAAGGTCGAGCCGAAGCTGTTCGCGGCCAGCGCGGCCCAGAAGCTCTCGCCCCTGCCGCTGCCGAGCAGCCTTCTCTACCGGCGTGGTCGCTGAGTCACGGCGGCGCAGCCCGGCTCAGTCCGTGATCGCGATGTGCCGCGGCTGCGCCGCCACACGCTCCAGCCAGGGACCAATCGCGGGGTAGGCGGACAGGTCGAAGCCGCCGTCACCGGCCACGTGCGTGTAGGCATACAGGGCGATGTCGGCGATCGTGTAGCGGTCGGCGACGAGGAACCGCCGCTCGCTGAGGTGGCCGTCGAGCGCCGCCAGCGCGCGGTTCCCCCAGTGCATCTTCTCCCGGCGCTGCTCGTCGCTCGGCGTGACGTCGAACTCCGCCCAGAAACGGGCGACGGCGATGTACGGCTCGTGCGAGTACTGCTCGAACATCAGCCATTGCAGCACCTGGGCGCGCTCGTAGCGGTCCTGCGGCAGGTACTCGGTGCCCTCCGCGAGGTAGAACATGATCGCGTCGGACTCCGCCAGCGCGCGCCCGTCGTCGAGCACCAGCACCGGCACGCGTAGCGCCGGGTTCAGTCCGCCGAGCACCTCAGGGCGGTCAGAGCGATCGAGCACGTCGAGCTCGTGGAGGTCGAGGTCCAGCCCCAGATGGGCGCACAGCAGGCGCACCTTGTAGCAGTTGCCGGAGATGGCGTTGTTGTAGAGCAGCACGGCGCGGATGCTACGTGACGGTGTGGGCGCCAGCGCCACGCGACCGTGTCGGTCGCGTGCTACGAAGGCCGGACGGTGGCCCGGCGCATCCGCGCCAGGTACCAGTCGGTGAACGCCGCGACGTTGTATTCGCGCGCGTGCGAGTACGGCCCCGGCGTGTAGGCGGGACTACGCACGCCGGCCTGGTTGCGCTCGCACAGCTCCCAGTCCTGCTCGCTGGTCAGCTGCCAGAAGGGGAGCAGCTGCGCGAGCTCGTAATCGACCCCCTCGCACGCATCGCGGTCCACCAGCCATTGCACCGTGACCTGCGTCGTCTCGGGGCTGCGCGGCGAGAGGCGCGTGAGCACGGCGTGGTCGGCGCTCGCGTGGCACCAGAGGTTCGGCACGCTTCGCACCCTGAGGGTGCCGACGTCATGGGAGGTGTAGTCACCCATCAGCGGGGCCACCGGACGGCCGTCGATCGACTCGGTGAGGAAGCCCGGCGCCAGCGGCGTGCGGTTCGCCGACCACCAGCGCTCGGCGGTCGGGAACGGGTAGAGGCTCGGCCGCGGATGCTCGTCCGGCGCCGCCGGTCCGTGGGCCGAGGCGACCTCGGCGAGCGCACGCTCGTGATCTCGAGTGCGAGAGAGGGCGATCTCGCGCACGCGCGGCGTGTCGGGCGCGATGTCGAAGTTGGCCTTGATGTACTGCGGATGGCCCGCGTGGCAGTGCCAGCACTCGCGATTGTTCTCCCACACGAGCTTCCAGTTCGCGGCGACCAGGTAGTCGATCTCGTGAGCCACCTTCGCGCGCTCCAGCCCCTGCGGCGCGAGCGCCCCCGCGAGCGCTGCCCGGGCCGCGCCGAGCTGCTCTGGGTCGGCTCCCGCCCACACGTAGACGAGACCGCCGATCTCGGCGACGGCGGCTCGGTGCAGGCCGTAGCGCGAGCGGTCGATCTGCTGCTCCATGCCGCCGCAGCCGAGCAACGTGCCGTCGAGCGCGTAGCTCCACTGGTGATACGGGCACACCCAGCGCTTCGCGACCCCGGCGCGCTCCGCGCAGACCGGCATCCCGCGGTGGCGGCAGGTGTTGTGCAACGCGTGCAGCTCGCCCCGCTCGTCGCGCACGACGATGATCGAGTCATACCCCAGCTCGAATGAGAAGAACTCGCCGGGGGCGGACGCCTGTGCCGAGCAGCCCGCGAACAGCCAGCTCGCGCGCCAGATCGCCTCCAGCTCGCGCTCGTAGATCTCGACGTCATGGTGGAACTCGCGTTCCAGTGCGTGGCCGGGCTCGTGGCTCGCCAGCGCACGGGCCAGTACGTCAGGCGAGTTTCCGGTCGCGAGCGCGTGAGTCCATGCCTCACTGCCCGACAGCGCTGACCACCTCCGGCAGGACTTTGCGGATCATGACCATGGCAGCGTGTAGAGCTTCGTGAACGTCATCGCGCGGATCGCCTCGCGGACGCCCTCCTTGGCCCCGAGGCCGCTGTCGCCGATGCCGCCGAACGGCGTCAGCTCGGTGCGCCAGCCCGGGACCTCACGTATGTTGACGGTGCCCGCTCGCAGCTCGCGGATGCAGCGCGCGATCGCGCCCCAGTCGGAGGTGCAGACGCCGCTGGAGAGCGCGTAAGGAGTCGCGTTGGCGACCGCGATCGCCTCGTCGAGACCGCTCACGCGGATGATCGGTGCGACCGGCCCGAACGTTTCTCGGGCAACGAGCGGCACGCCCGCGGGCACGTGGTCAAGCACCGCCGGCCTCAGCAGCGCCCCGTCGCGCTCGCCCCCGCAAACGAGCTGCGCGCCCGACCCGACGGCGTCCGCCACCCGCGCCGCAATGCTCTGCGCGGCAGTCGAGTCGATCACCGTGCCGACGTCGGTGTCCTCGTGCAGCGGATCCCCGCAGCGCAGGGCCTGCGCGCCCTCGGCGATCCGCGCGCACAGCTCGTCGGCGATCGCCTCGGCGGCGATGATGCGCTTCACGGCAGAGCAGCGCTGGCCGGAGTTCGCGAACGCGCCGCGCACCGCGAGGTCTGCGGCCTCCCGCAGGTCGGCGTCCGCGAGCACGATCAGCGGGTCGTTGCCGCCGAGCTCGAGCACGGCGCGCCGGTAACCGAGGCGCTGCGCGATCGACTTCCCGACCGCGACCCCACCGGTGAACGCGATCAGCTCGACGGCGTCGTGTGCGAGGACCTCCTCCAGCACCATCGCCGGTTCGCCGCAGACGACCTGCGCAGCCGCCTCGGGAAGCCCCGCTGCGCGGATGACATCGAGCAGCGCGAGCGCGCTCAGCGGCGTCTTCTCCGAAGGCTTCACCACGATCGGAGATCCGGCGGCGATTGCCGGCGCGAGCTTGTGAGCGACCTGGTTGAGGGGGTGGTTGAACGGCGTGATCGCGGCCACGAGCCTGACCGGGAACCTGATCGTGTGAGCCCGGCGGTCGCGCCCGTTCGCGGAGACGTCGCCGGAGAACGTCTCGCCGTCGTCGCGCAACGCCTCGATCGCGGCGAAGCGGAACACGTCGATCGAGCGCCCGAGCTCGTGGCGGGTGTCCTTGAGGCAGAGCCCGGACTCGCCGGTGATCACCCGCGCCAGCTCCTCGCGCCTTGCGACGAGCGTGTCGGCCACGGCGAGCAGGAGCTCCGAGCGCTGGTGGCGCGAGAGCTCCGACACCTGCTCGGCGCCGCGGTCGAGCTTCGCCCGGACCTCCTCACGGCCGGCGAAGGGCACCTCGCCGACCACCTCGCCGGTATACGGCGAGCGCACCTGCAGCGTCCCGCGACCCGCCACCGTCATCCCGGTTGACCTTGCGTTCTCAGGCACCGGTCAGGCGAGCTCGTTGAGCAGCAGGTCGTGCAGGTCGCGGTTACGCAGATCGCGCCCGCGCAGCGCGCTGTCGCGCAGGCGGTGGGTGACGATCATCGGCACCGCCCGCTCGTGCAGCCCGCCATGGGAGCGCAACCTGCCGTGCAGCGCGCTGAGGTCGTGGGCCTCGCGTGACTTGCCCAGCGCGGTGCCGGCGTCCGCGAGCACGACGAGGTCACCGATCCGGTCGGCCGGCAACTCGAACGCGTCGGCGGCCGCGAAGCGATCGAGCACGGCCTCGACCCCCGACAGCGAGGCGATCGCGCCCCGCGCGCGATCGATCTCATCGAGGTCGTCGAGGTGCACCCACGCGAGCGACCCGAGCGCCGCGTGGTGCACGACATACGGGTCGGTGATCGGGCACAGGGTGTGCCCGCTGCGCACGCCGCCGGCGGCGAGCGCCTCGTCGAGGAAGCGCACGTTCGGCGCTCCGTCAACGGTGGATTTGTCACGCATGCCGTGGTGGGCCGCGTGGCCGACCACGAGGCCGGCGTCGAGCGCCCGCCCGCTGGTGGCGGCGACGGCGTGGGGGAACGCGTCCGCCCACGGCGCGCCGGGCGCCGCCCCGTGGGGCACGAAA
>JBKQIR010000317.1:0-2694 GCA_052148275.1 Solirubrobacteraceae bacterium | reverse complement strand
AGCACGTCGACGAACCAGATTCGCACGTAGCGGACCTCGCGCTCGATCGCGGAGCGCAACACGTACTCCCGATGATCTGTCGCGGAGTGCGCCACCGTGCTGACAATCGTATGAAGTGGGTCGCCGGTCCAAGTTGTCCAAGTGGCCCGAATCAACCGTTGCGAGTGTGCCGCTGGTCCAACTAAGCGGGCCAGGTCATCAGCCGTTCATCAACCGGACTTCTGCTCGCAATGCTCGTGACGTACTCGCAACAGTCAGGCCACGCTATGGAAATCCGACCCGTCTACCTTGGGGTTCGCCAACGGCATGTGACACAACATCAAATGCTTAATGACACAATATCAATTGCACTCGCCGCTGAGGGCAGCATCCCGCGCTCCGACGGGGCTCCAATCCTCGCTCGTGAGGGGGAGCGCATGAGCGTCCCCGTCCGGTTCAGCGACACGACCCTGCGCGACGGCGAACAAGCCAGCGGTGTTGCCTTCAGCGCCGCCGAGAAGGTGGCCATCGCCCGGGCCCTCGACGCCGCCGGCGTTGACCTGATCGAAGCCGGCGTGCCGGCCATGGGCCGGGCCGAGCAGGAGACGATCACCCGGATCGCCCGCCTTGGCTTGACCGCTCGGGTTTCAGCCTGGTGCCGCGCGGACCCCGCCGATGTTGTCGCCGCCGCCTGCACTGGTGCGGCGGTGGTCCATATCTGCGTCCCTGTTTCGGCGGGGCATCTCGTGACCCGGCTGGGTCGGGACCGGGCCTGGGCCCGGTCGCGAGTCGCTGCCGCTGTCGCCGCCGCCCTCGACCGCGGCCTTGAGGTGAGCGTGGGATTCGAGGACGCGTCCCGAGCCGATGACAGCTTCGTGATCGACCTGGCCGGTGAGCTGGTGACCGCCGGCGTGGGTCGCTTTCGATGGGCCGACACGGTATCCCAGCTCGAGCCGATCGGCGCCGTCGAGCGACTCGCTCGCTTCGTCGCCGCGGTCCCGGCCGATTGGGAGATCCACGCCCACAACGACTTCGGGCTGGCCACCGCCAACACGCTGGCAGCGCTGCGAGCCGGGTTCGGGTGGGCCAGCACTACCGTGGGCGGTCTCGGGGAGCGGGCCGGTAACGCCCCCCTGGAGGAGGTCGCCATGGCCCTGCGGCACCTGTACCGCCGGCCTGTCCGTCTCGACGCGACCAGGTTCACCGCCTTGGCCACGCTCGTAGCCGGGGCCGCTCGCCGACCGCTTGCACCGGGGAAGGCGGTCGTGGGGCCGGGGGCGTTCGCGCATGAGGCGGGCCTGCATGTGGCCGGCGTCTTGAGGGAGCCGGCCACCTACGAGCCCTACGATCCGGCCGAGGTCGGCGCAAGCCGTCGGATCGTTGTGGGCAAGCACGCCGGGCGGGCGTCGTTGCGGCTTGCCTTGCACGCGTCGGGCATCGAGCCCGACGAGGCCACCCTGCCCGGTCTCCTGGACCGCGTGCGCGGGCGGGCCGCGGCCGTCAAGCGGCCCCTCAGTCGCCGGGAGGTGGTCGACCTGTACACCGAGGTGTCGGTCACGGCCGTACCTGCGTCACGAGCTCCAACACAGATGTCGTGCCATCAATGAATCAATACGAGAAAGGGCTACACCAATGAGGCAAATCGCTTTCTACGGCAAAGGTGGCATCGGTAAGTCGACCACCCAGCAGAACACGATGGTCGCGCTCGCCGAGCAGGGACACAAGATCATGATCATCGGCTGTGATCCAAAGGCCGACTCGACTCGGCTGATCCTCCACGCCAAGGCCCAGACGTCGGTGCTCTCCGTCGCGGCCGAGCGCGGCTCAGTCGACGACGTCGAGCTCGAGGAGGTGCTCGTCACCAGCGAATCGGGGATCCAGTGCGTCGAATCCGGTGGCCCCGAGCCCGGCGTGGGTTGCGCTGGACGCGGCGTGATCACTGCTATCACCTATCTCGAGGAGAACGGCGCCTACGAGGACCTCGACTACGCGTGCTACGACGTCCTCGGCGACGTTGTTTGCGGCGGGTTCGCGATGCCGATCCGGGCGGGTAAGGCTCAGGAGATCTACATCGTGACCTCGGGCGAGATGATGGCGATGTACGCCGCCAACAACATCGCCAGAGGGGTCCTGAAGTACGCCCACTCCGGCGGGGTGCGTCTCGGCGGGCTGATCTGCAACAGCCGCAACGTCGACAACGAAGCGGAGCTCATCGAGGAGTTGGCCCGCCGGCTCAACACCCACATGATCCACTTCATCCCGCGCGACAACATTGTCCAGCACGCCGAGCTCCGGCGGATGACGGTGATCGAGTACGAGCCCGAGTGCGCTCAAGCTGACCAGTACCGCCAACTCGCGCACAAGATCGAAAACAACGACCGTAAGACGATTCCCACTCCGATTACTATGGACGAGCTCGAGCAGCTTCTCGTCGACTTCGGGCTGATGGACCTCGACGACGAGGCGATCGTCGGGAAGTCACGTCGCGCGGTTGCCGTCTGACGCTGCGTACCGGAGAAAGGAGCGTCCCATGACTGTCACTCCGAAGCAGGCCGAAACCCAGGCGATGATCGAGGAGGTTCTCGAGATCTATCCCGAGAAGGCCCGCAAGGATCGAACCAAGCACGTCAAGCCAAACGACCCGTGCGGGTCCAAGGAGTGCATGGTCAAATCGAACATCAAGTCGCGCCCCGGGGTGATGACGCCCCGGGGGTG
>JBKQIR010000316.1:0-8848 GCA_052148275.1 Solirubrobacteraceae bacterium | reverse complement strand
ACGCGCCCGCCCTCACCATCCAGCATCTCGCTCAACACCCCCGCGAAAGCGAAGAAAGCCTACCCAGCCCAAGCAAACCCAGCCCGGCCCACCAGGCAGACTCACCTACGATCACCCTCGGAGCCTCCGAAATCGACAACATCGGGTGCCCGTGCGACCGCGATCGGGACGGTCACCCGCTCATGAGGGGTCTCGAGCGTCAAGCCGCGGACTGCGATCACGTCGTGATGAGCTCCGGGCGATCAGCAGCACGTCGCGTCCAGCTTGGTGCAGACGCGCGCCCACGACACCGCCGATCGCACCCGCACCGAAGACCACGAACCTCACCCGTTCAGCCTAGCTCTCAGCACCCGACAGCCTGTCACCGACTACACCGCTCGCGCGTCTTTGCGCGATCACGTGTAGCCAGTCCTCCACACCACCGCTTACGCGCTCGAGACCCTGGACAGTCCATCTGCTCGCGGCCAGGATTGGTCGCAGCAAATCGGCGCGCCGGTAGGTGAAGTATCGCGGTCGAGCGAGCTTTGCTGCGCTCCAGCCGGCGCCGTCACCCTCCTTGAGGATGAATGCGAGCAGTCCGTCTTCCCGGATGGCGGTCCGCAGCCTCCTGAACGCATCAGCGAGCTGCGTAGGTGTGAGGTGCAGCCGCACGGCGTTGGCCAGCAACGCGTCGTACGGCCCCCCCGAAGCTATCGGTGCCGATATCGACGAGCCGCGCTTCGTGTCCGCGTGCCCGCATCATCTCCACAAACGCAGCAGCGCCGTCGGTGCGGTCGACCCGGACGCCTTGGCTCTCGAGATAGTCCGCATCCGTGCCAGGGCCGCTACCGAGCTCGAGCATGCGCCCGCCCGCTACGAAGCTCGAGCAGGCGCCCGCCTTCTACGATCGCCGCGAGCTGGTCCGGAAACGGCACGACCTCCGGGTAGGGGACGAGGTTACGTGCAGCGTAGGCGCCGGCCGCTGCTCTATAGCTCGCAAGCGTGAGGTCGCCCGGGTCAGCGGATCCGTCTCGCAGCTCCAGCAAGCGCTGATGCGCTTCAGCGGACATCCGCGTAATCTTCTCAGCCGGCGCGAGCGCCGGGCTGCGGATTCAGTGGCAAGCACACGAACGTCGTCGACGAAAACGCCGACCTGCTACACCGACCTTGAGGTGATGGCTGCAGCGACGGACTCCACGGGCGATCTCGGGCCTGCTCCGCTTCCGGAGACAGTTGGTCCGCGGAGGGTGAAGAGGGCTCTCGTCAGGCTTGGGGCGCTGATCGTGCTCGCGGTCGTCACGGTCACGCTGCTCCCGGGACTCGGCAAGTTGCGCGACGAGTTCGCGCACGCCACATTTGGCTGGATAGCGGCCGGCGCCGTGCTCGAGGTGCTCTCCTGCCTCTCCTACGTGCCGGCGTTCCGCGTTGTGTTCTGTACTCGCATGCGCTGGGGCTCGAGCTACAAGATCGCGATGGCCGAGCTTGGCGCTAACTCGCTGCTGCCGGTGGGCGGCGCTGGCGGCCTCGCGCTTGGCGCCTGGGCGCTGCGACGTGGCGGGATGGCTGCTGACGAAATCGCGCACAAGACGGTGGCGTTCTTCCTACTGACCAGCGTTCCCAACGTCGGCAGCCTGGCGATCATCGGCCTCGCTCTGGCCGTTGGCGCGCTCCCCGGCGATGCGAGCCCCCTGTTGACTGTCATTCCAGCCGTGGTGGCAGCGAGCGCCGTTGCGCTCACGCTCGCCGCAGCTCGCGTCAGCCGTCGAATCGACGCAAGGGTCAAACGGGGCGGCGCCGGCCCTCGAGTCACGCGGCTCGCCCCGGCGTTTCGCGCCACCGCCGACGGCGTCGACGAAGCGCTGCGGCTGCTTCGGGGCGGCAGCCCGCTGCTCCTGCTCGGGGTCACCGGCTACATGGTGTTCGACATCCTCGTTCTCTGGACGAGCTTCCGCGCTCTCGGAGCGAGCCCGGAGCTGACGATCGTCTGGATCGCCTACGTGATCGGCCAGCTTGGGAACCTCATTCCGATACCCGGAGGCGTCGGCGGCGTCGAGCTCGGACTGATCGGCATGCTCGTCCTCTACGGCCTCCCAGCCGCCACCTCGACAGCCGCGGTCCTCCTGTATCGCTTCATAGAGCTGTGGGTCCCTGCCCTCATGGGCACCGCAGCGTTCGTCCAACTGCGGGCGCTGTTGCGCAAGGAAGCAGATTCGATCGACCTGTGCCAGCCGGGCGACGTCGTGGAGATCATCGGGCTGGGCCCAGTCACTCCCAAGCCCGTCGCCTAGTTCGGCCTGCGGAGCGGCGTCCCGGTGAAGGCGGGCGGCGGCAACGCTCGAATGGTTGGCGACACATATGTGGCGATAAGGAGCTCGTGCTGCTGGTCGCGTAGGCCTGAGCTCGGGACGGGCCGGCAGCGCGCTCGGCGACGGCCGGCAGCGTGCTCGGCGCGAGCCTGAGGGCGGCGGGCCTTCCGGATCGTCGGATGTGATCCACCAGTCGCCCCCCGGGCGTGCGCTCCGCTCAGAGGTGCGTGGCCACCGGGTGACCCTCCCAGGTCTCGATCCGCTCCGCGGCGCTGTTGAGGAGCTGATGGGCCAGGTCCGACAACGCTCGCGCGGCCGCAAGGTCCTGGCCAACGACTGGCACGCTGGGGTCACTGGGTGCGCGCCTGGCCTGGCCGAAGCCGTGGAACTTCGCCGAGGCGAGCTCGAGGATGGCGTCCGCACGCGTGTGGCCTTCCTGCTCAGTGAAATCGATGTGCATGTGCCAACTCTGGTCGGGCATGAGTACCTCCTTGGACCCCTGTTGTAAGGGCCTCAGCATCGCACGCGCGCGCTCGCCGTTGTAGTGGGGGAAGCTCGCGATCGCATCCGTACCGGGTACGGAGGTCGACCAGGGCATCGTCGATGCGCCGAAGGCGAGCTGAAACGGGCCGCAGATTGGTCCCCTGCGGTGCCGGCGATTTCCAGCGACACTCACGATGCACCGCCCCGATCGGAGCCCGCCCGGGGCACCGGCGACACGAGCGTGGAACTTCGCTGCGCCTGAGTGATCGGCGACGAATGAGTCCGGATCCAACGTCCGACGTTGCGGTTGGCGCGCGGTCAGGCTGACCAGCGGATCGACCGCCGGGCAAACCGGTTCGTCGAATCAGGGCTGAACGACCGGTAGAACAGCGTGTGCACGCCGCCCGGGACCAATCCTGTCAGGCTGATCCGGATGTCGTGTATTCGATTCCGTGCTCAGTGACCGTCTTAGCGAGCGAGGACGCCGTCGCCCCTTGCCACTGGCCCCAGGTCAGTTCGAGCGGGTTCCTTCGAGGTTGAACAGCGGCGCCGGCGTCGGTTGACCGGGGGTCCACCGCGATCAGGGACCGCTTTGCCCACGGTGAAGACATCTCCGGCGAACGGGACGATCGGGATCGCAGGCGTCCGCTTGGCCGCGGGTCGGTCAGCCACGCGACAGACGCCCACCAGGACCAACGATGGACGGCGGCGGTGGTGTTGCGGCTCAGGCCGATTTCGAACGTGCCAGAGCGCGCCGGCTCAGGGGAGCTCTCGGCGCGGCGGGCTCGCTATCACCATCGGCCTCGGTGGACTACTTCCTCAAATGGTCGGCGGTTGATCTTTGTCAACGGCGCGAGTGGCCGGTCGGCCGGATAGCCGAGCGCTAGCAGGAACGCACCGCGTCGATCCTCGGGGATGCCGAGCAGCCTCCGGAGGCGGTCCTGGTCCTCGATCGCGGCGTGGCCCGACCCGATCCCTAGGTCGGCAGCGATCACGGCCATTTGCAGCGATGCTTGGCCAATGTCGTACTCAATCAGGCCCGCCCTCCGAGGCTCGTCGGCGATCGGCGCAACGATCACGATCGTCGCCGCAGACCGCGCGATATGCCCGGCGCCCTTCCACACGAGCGCCAGCTCCTCGAGGTCGCCCCTGGCGGTGACCACGACGAAGTCCCACGGTTGCGTGTTCGACGCTGACGGCGCGCGACGCCCCGCTTCAAGAATCCGGTCGAGGTCCCCATTGGCGATTGCCCGATCGGTGTACGACCGGACGTTGCGGCGGGCGCGTACGGCATCCCAGGTCTGCATGTCAGCTCCCCTTCGTGTCGGTGGCCACTCATTCTGCCGTGACTGCATCCTGCCCAAGGGCAGGCCAGGCACCACCGACATGCGGCGCCGCTCCGCTCACCAAAACCGCGCGCAGGATCTTCCTGCGACCTCACGGTGGGCGCACCTGTGTCGCAGGCGACACCCGCGGACCACAAGCTTGACGATCACCGCCGACCGCGGCGGCTCGAACTCCAACCGCACCGGCTTCCTCGGGGCCTGTGACGACCGCCTCGGAGATGCGATCCCGACGCTCGCCGACACCACAACCGCGGGGCCGTCGACAGCCGACGCATGACCTCGCGCAAATGACGCGTCAGGGCGGCCGGTGTTACCGGGAGGCGACCCCAGGCGGTGGCGCAACCGATGCTGTAGGCCGTGCATGTGTTTAGGCGTCTTGGTCTTACGCAGTGGATCCAGGTAGGAACGGGACTGCTGTGAGCGTGTGCTCGAAGCGGCCCTCGGGCAAAGCACGCGAAGCTTTGCTTGGCGATCTCGCAACCAAAGGAAACCGCCCTATCCTTTGGTAGCGTGCCGGGCAAGGAAGGATCCAAGCCTTGATCGGCACGAAAAAGGCCCCTCGGGGACCTGAACGTGCTCGTCGCCGAGGAGCAGTGCGTGGAGGCGGAGCCTGAACTCGCGCGGCGGCCCGACATTCTCCAGACCATAGGTCTGAGGGACGAGCGTCGACGCGACCTGGAGAGCGACGTGCAGCCGTTGCTTGATGACGGGGGAATCGCTGCGCCCGCGCGAACTACGACGCTCTGCGCGACAAGGCAATCCGCCGCGTTCCTTGAGACGAGTGCGGTTGGCCGGCGGTAGCGCTCGCGATGGCTGCGAATGCCGGGATCCTCACGGCCGACAACGACTTCCTCGTCTGTGGCTGCCCGACATGGACCCGCGAAGCCTTGAACGCCGAGCTCGCCGCCGGGAGGCGGTTGTCAGTGTCCGATCGCGCCTACTGCGACCGCCCGGCCTGATGGGGGTGCGGTTCTCGGTCGGGTATCCGGCGCGGCGCTTCGCGCTCACCGAGGCGGCGGTCCGCGTCGGCCGCAGCCACGCCTCGTCGCCGGATCAGCCGCTCGCTCGAGGTAAACCCTGCGGGCACACCCGAGGATCCGGCGGTTCCGCACCCGCACGCCGTGCTCGAGCGCCAGCCCGACGGCCTCGTATTCCGTGCGCGACCTCGGCTCGACCAACGGCACGACGCTCGGCTATCACGACGACCCGCTCGGCACCGAGGCGCTCCGCTGGCCGACGGCGCGATGATCCACGTCGACGAGGGACGGCCGTCACGATCCGTCGGCAGCATTGAGACAGCGTCGGACCGCGTGCGTTCGTGTCTTCAACGGTATTCGGCAAGCCGTCGCGACAGTCCCCAGGTGCATCCGGCTGCCACCAGCACCGCCGCCAGGATGATCAGCGCCTCGCTCCAGTCGACGATACCGGGCTCGGTTGCAGACGCCAACTCTAGCCGCCGCTGCCGGCGGCTGGGCCCAGGCCAGGGATCGGAAGCTGGAGTTGCTTACCCCCGGTGTCGCACCCGTTGATTCCTTCGCGCAGCTGGCGCAAGGAGGGCGGGTCGGTGGCGAGCAGCTCGGGCACGCTCACTGATCGCAGATGGCCACGGCGCAGATCGGGCAGGAGCGTTGTCAGGGCGCGGATCGTCTGGCCACGGTTCTCGTGGAAAAGGATGATCATGCCGGGCTTGAGCTCCGCCTCCACCTCGCGGATGATCAACGCCCAGTTCGCGCCGACCGAGTCGCCGGAATCGACGCTCCACAGGATCTCGAGCAGGCCGAGCCGCTGAGCGATCCGATCGGTGATCGCGTTGTGCAGCTCGTACGGCGGTCGCCACATGTCAACGTCCTGGCCGGTGACCGCGTGGATCGCCTGCGCGGTCATGCTGAGCTGCGAGCGGATCTCGCTCGGTGTGAGCTCGATCAGCTCCGGGTGAGTCCAGGTGTGATCGCCGATCGCGCCCAGCTTCAGCTCCTGCTGTAGCCAGCCCGGCCACAGCGCGATCAACCGGCCGACGATGAAGAAGGTCGCGCGCTCGTGGGCCTGTGTGAGCTTCTTGATCGCGTAATGCGTATAGACACCCGGCCCGTCGTCGAACGTGAACGCCACCTCGTTGCCGCGCAATCCGCCGCAGAAAATCGGCAATCCGAGCGCAACCAAGCGCTTGATCTCGGCGTTGCCGAGCGCGTCCAGTGGGTGCAGCGCCGAGATGCGCGCCCCGAGCGACAGAGCTGGTCCGCCCGAAGTGCCGGGCAGCGCGCTCGCCACCGGGCGCACCGCAGTACCCCGGGATTGGTCTGGGCGGTCGTGCCCGCCGTCCGCGCCGGCGCCAACCAGCAGAGCGACGGCGACCGCCGCAAGCACGGTCAGGCACGCAGCTACCAAAGCCAGACGGTGACGTCGGCGGAGGCGCGCCCTACGCCTGACGCGCCCGCTGGCAAGTTGGTGGGGCTGGGACGGCATGGAAGCCCAGATTACGCCTGGTTGCGTTCGCCTGGGCTGGGCGCCAGCACTTTCCGCGCACGACCGGGGAGGCCGTCAGTGAGCTCCTGAAGTCGGATTACCGCGAGGTCGAGTTCGCGCGGTTGCTCACGGAGTTAAGCTCTCCAATGCCCTCACGGGCTCGAACTGTTGCGCACGGGTGCCGGCCGACGTGCGCAGACCGTATCGCGCGCGCACCCGTGTGGCTGAGCGCTTCGAGTGAGCGACTCCTTGGTGCCGAACGTGATCATTGACGCCGCCAGCGTGACTCACAGAATCACCAGTTATCAGCATCGCGTCCCAGGTGCTCTTGCGACCGCCTTCATCATGTTCGCAGCCCAACTTGCGTGACCGCTGCGGCGAGAAGAGTTGCGAGGATCGAGCCCGATGTTCACTTTGGCGCACGATCGGCTCTGCCCAGCCGGAAGTCTCCCGCCGTACCTTGGAGCTGGACGGCTCCGGTCGCGAGGGAGCGCGACGGTGATCATGTGCTGGTGGTGGTGTTCGCCGCCCGGTCGTGCATCCACGCGGCGAGGTCCTGCGGCAGGGCGGGCGCGCTGGCGGCGAGGGTCAGCAGTCGGTGGTCCGAGATGATCGCGAGAGCCACGACGGCGATCGTGATTCCGTGGTCGGGGCGCGAGAGAATCTCCACGGTGTCGTTGGCGCCGAGCTCGCCGGAACGCGGCGTCAGCCCATTCCTCGATTCCGGTCGCCCGGCCGCGCGCCTGGTCGCTTCCAAGCGGGATCGCATCACTCACCCCGGTTGGGCTGTCGCTGTCGTTCCGGAGTCTTTTCGAGGGTGGCGAGCGACGACAGGTTGACGGTGGTGATGGGCATGGGTTCTCCTCCTGGGGCTGGCGCGGCAGCGGTCCGGCTCTGTTGGCGCGCGGGTTACCGGATTTCGTAGGTGCCGTCGAGTCGGGCGCGGGCGACGACAGGTCCGGTCATGGCGTGGGGTGCGTCGGCGAGGGTGAACTTGTCGGGCAGGTCGGGGTGGTAGTCCAGGCGAAGAGTTGGAAGATGTAGGAGTGTGGTCCGTGTGAGCGCGGCGGCATGGGGCCGGCCCAGCCACGGTGGCCGAGGGCGCCTCTGCCGTGTGTGATTCCGGCGATCGGGCTGGCGCCGGCGAGGCCGTTCTCGGGGATGCCCGGCAGGGACGGGTCGATGCCGAAGGTCAGGGCGTGGTTGGCCGGTGTCCGGCGTCGAGCGTCGGGGTCCTGAACGATGAGCACGAGTTCGGCGGTCTCGACCGGCGGCGTGGTCCAGGCGAGGGCGGGTGAGATGTTGGCGCCGAAGAGTCTGCCGCGGTGTCGCTCGGGGATGGGCGTACGGTGGTCGAAGGCGGGGCTGGTGAGGGTGAAGTTCTCGGGTGCTTGCAGGTCGGAACGTGCCCAGACGAGGGCGTGGTGTCCGGCGCGTCGGTTGCGCAGCGCGAGGCCGATGGGGCTTGCGGGCATGGTCTTGGTTGCGTCTCTATGCCTGGCGGGTGGGGAGGCCGGGGTTGCGGAGTAGTCGGATGAGCATTTCGTCGAGTCGGGTGAGGTCGTCGGGGTCCAGGTTGGTCAGTGCGGGCGGTGGCTCGTTGAGGATCGCCTGGCCGCGCCTCGCCGCGTCGCGTCCGGCGTCCGTGAGGTGCACGAGCTTGCGGCGGTTGTCGTCGGGGTGGGGGGTGCGATGGACCAGGCCTCGCGCCTCGAGCTGGTCGACGCCGACGGTCGCGGCTGGCGGGTCGATTTCGGCGGCGCGTGCGATCTCTCGCAGGGTCATCGGACCGTCGGCGAGCTTGATCAGCACATCGACCTTCCCGGGCCCGAGATCGAGGGCGGCGCGGAGCGCACGCCGGCGGTCCTGTCCAGCCACGAACTCATGCAGCGCGATCCACACTCTAGATGCGGTGTCTGGCGGTGTGGCGGGTCGGGGGGTCATCGGGCTCCTCCGGGGGCGGGGGTTCATATCATGGCCAGGCTCGCGCCGTTTCGCCCGGCGGTCGCAAGGGTGGAGAACACGCCGAGCATTGCGGCCATGGGGATCGTGAGCAATCCTGAGTGCAGCCCTCGATGATCCCGGCCGTCAGGCAGCCCCGCAGCGCGATCACCAGGCAGCTGACCGGGAGAGTCAAGCCGCCGGGAGGGTGTCAGTTCTTCCGTGTAAGCTGACTATTTGAGTGTAACTGTTGTCGAGATAATGTCAATAGATGACGGATAACTTGCGTGAGCTGATGTTGCCCGTCGTGCGCTTCCTCAAGGAACACGG